>JALHMY010000007.1 GCA_022843805.1 Fuerstiella sp. | reverse complement strand
GTTACAGGGTTGTGACGACACCCTGACAGGGACTTTCACCCTGCTGTTCAAACGCCTTCACAGGCGCACTAGCCATCACTCTCCGAGTGATGCATTGCGATTCCCTGTCATCCCAGGCTGCGATCCCTCATTCGACGAAGTGGTGCTGGTGCTGGATGATCTGGTCTCCTGGCTGGTCAGACCGCCCAGCAATCCGGAGGAAATGCCATCGGCAATTGCTCCGGAATTCACACGCAGGCGAGTCTCTCCGAGACTCGCAACCCAGCGGCCGGAGTCGCCATCAGGCGGTGAAGTTTGCAGGTCAAGCGGTTGTCCGGCGTCTCGCAGAGACGCCGGAACAGCGAGTCTCGGAGAGACTCGCCTACGTGTTTGCGATGAAGGTTCCGGCACCGGCAACCAGGTGCTGTGGTATCTGAATCATCTGGAATACGATGCCTATGGCAACGTCACCAGCGTCGACGACCCGAGCACCGGGACCGCCAATGACGGCGACTTCCCGGGCCTGGAAGGCGTCGGCAACGAATACTCACCCCAGCGCAGCTACACAGGCCGGGAACCGGACCCTGCCACCGGCCCGATCTACTACCGAGTCCGATGGTTTTACCTGAAGCTCGGCCGGTGCATCAGCGATAACCCGATGGGATTTGCGGCAGAGGATGCAAATTTCAGCAGGTACGCGGAAACTTGACGCCGAATGCGATGGATCCGAATGGTAGCTGACGCGTATATCCGCTGATGGATTTGCATTGCTCTGTATGACCTGAAAAGATAGCCTTCAACGTCCCTTGAAGGTGAGAATTCAGGATATGCTGAGTCTGATCGAAAATATTGACAGGTCTGTAAGACTTTGCGATGGCATGTCGCGCCGGGAGTCCATGCGAATTGGCGGTCTTTCGGCGCTCGGACTTTCTCTTCCCCAGCTGCTGCATGGTCAGACGGTTCATCCCGCTTCTCATTCGACAGCTGAGTCATTTGGGAAGGCAAAGTCGGTCATTCTGTTCTGGCTTCTGGGAGGCCCTCCTCAGCACGAAACATGGGACCCCAAGCCCAGCGCCGCTTCGGAAATTCGAGGTGACTTTGGGGCGATCAGCACTGCGGTACCGGGTACGCAAATTGGTGAACTGATGCCGAAATCCGCGCTGCTCGCCGATCAGATGGCGATACTGCGTGCGGTTGTGACGAAGGACCAGGCTCATTCGAGCAGTGGTTATCAGATGCTGACGGGAGTGCCACACATTCCGCTCAGTCAGGAGAATGTGACTTCTCGAAGTCCCAATCTGGCACCGTCGCATGCGGCGATGATGCGTGCGCTGCGGGCAGATCGGGACGGACTGCCGTCATCGATTGTGCTTCCGTGGCATATTGCCAATGAAGGGGAGATTGTCTGGCCAGGTCAGGGAGCCGGAATTCTTGGCAGAAAACACGATCCATGGTTATTGAAATGTGATCCTTCGGAAGCTGGCTTCAGTTTGCCGGATCTGGCGTTGCCGGAAGATGTTTCCCCGGTTCGTCTGGCAGCCCGCCGTTCGCTTCTGGAGAATCTTCACCGTGAAAACGTGAATCCACCGGGCTCCGGATTATCGACGGGCTCATCACAATTAAGATGGCATCTGCCGGAACAGACAACTGTTACAGGTCAGTATGAGCAAAAGGCAAGACAGGCCTTTGATCTTGTGAGCGGATCTGCAGCACGCCGTGCATTCAGCCTGCACGAAGAGTCCGAGCAGACTCGTGATCGTTACGGACGTTATCGATTTGGCCAGTCATGCCTGCTTGCCCGCCGACTGGTGGAAGCCGGTGTTTCTCTTGTGCAGGTCAACTGGACGCGAGTCGCGGGAGCGGCGAATAACGGAACATGGGACACTCATCGCGATCACTGCCAGAGTCTGAAGTCGTTTCTTCTTCCGATGGCCGATCAGTCATTCTCCGCACTTCTGCAGGATCTGAAAGACAGAGGATTACTTGAAGAGACCATGGTCGTCTGGATTGGCGAGTTTGGTCATACTCCGCGGATCAACTCGCTCGGAGGCCGGGATCACTGGGGAAACTGTTTCTCGATCGCAATGGCGGGTGGAGGAATCAGGGGAGGCACCGTCTACGGAGAATCGGATGCCCAGGCAGGATTCCCTGTGTCTGATGCTGTATCGCCCGCCGATATCACAGCCACGATTTTCCATTGTCTGGGATATGCCCCGGAGCATGTACTGCACGACCAGACCAGTCGGCCCGTTCCTCTGAGCCGCGGAGAAGTGATTCGCAGCATTATCATCTGAAGCGGCGAGTTTACTCCGCACACGATATGTGGGCTCAGGATTATCCCCGATTTTCGCCGCCAGACTGAATCCATTCGATTCTGAGGAAGGATCCGTTCCAATTTTTCGGCATGGGATTATACACTCCCATGCCCTGCTCTGCGAAATCCCTGAAGGAACAGCTCAATTTCTGAACGCCCTGATGAAACTGAAGAACCACGTTTGACTTCGTCAAAGACGCTGCCGGGAATTCATGCGCCCGGTGGTTCAGATGTTTCGCCGCTGGAACCAGCCACCGACCTTAAACATCAAAAAGGGTATGCGGAGCTACCGACAGAACCGATCAGTCCAGGCCTTCGGTCGTTTTCGTTCGTCGGTTATCTGCTGATGAGCTTTCTGACCGCTGCGAACGACAATCTGTTCCGCTGGCTGATCATTCCAATCGCGAAGGAGCAACTGCGACTGGATGGTCGTCTTTCTGACCAGCAGATTGCGTCACGGGAATCTCTGTTGTTATCTCTTGGGCTCGCCTGTCTCGTTATCCCTGTTGTACTGTTTGCACCGTGGTCCGGCTGGATTGCCGACCGGTTCAACAAACGCAAAACAATCATCTGGCTGAAAATCGCCGAGGTGTTCCTTGTGGTGCTGGGACTGGCGGCAATCCATTCCGGCAGTATGGCCATGATGTTTGGCATCCTGTTTCTGCTGGGTACCCAAAGTGCTCTGCTAAGCAGTGCAAAGTACGGAATTATTCCGGAGCTTGTACCGCGCAGTCAGATTTCAGCGGCCAACGGTGTTGTGGCACTGGTGACACTGGTTGCAGTGATTTTTGGAACGATTGCCGGAAACGAGCTTGCGGCGAGGACACTGACGAGTGTGACATCCGGGACGTTCTTTTCAGCGATTTCGCTCCTGAGCATTGCTGTAGCCGGTGTGGTGTTCAGCCTGCCGATTGGCCGAGTAACACCTGCGGCACCTGGTTTGCCGTTTCCGTGGAACCCAATCACCTGTTCGTGGCGCGATCTGAAGCTGGTGGCACGTGAACGGCCGATTCTTCGGGTCACGATGGGCATTGTTTTCTTCTGGTCACTGGCTTCTCTTGCTCAGATGAATGTGGATACCTTTGTCACGCGTGAATTGTTACTGAGTCAGGCGCGAGTGGGAGTTTTTCTTGCCGTTCTGTCGCTTGGTGTGGGCGCTGGAAGCGTTCTGGCGGGCTGGTGGTCTGGTGGGCGTGTGGAACTGGGAATGGTCCCGTTTGGTGCGATGCTGATGGCCATCGCCTGCATCCTGTTGTTTTTTAATAACCACTCGGCCTGGGTATCCGGATCCATGCTGGCCCTGATTGGGCTGGGAGGCGGGTTATTTAACGTTCCATTAAATGCGTATATTCAGGAACGCAGCCCTCGCAATCAGCTGGGAGCAATCCTTGCAGCTGGAAATCAGCTGACATCTGTGGGTATGGCCGCCGTAGCCGGCGTTTTCTGGGTGCTCCGCGGCCCCCTGGAACTGACTGCCGCTCAGATCTTTTTGATTTGCGGCATCGGAATCCTGCCAATCCTTTGCTATGTGGTATGGCTGCTGCCGCAGGCAACAATTCGATTCTTTGTCTGGCTGCTGAGCCGATTCGTCTATCGAGTTCGTACTTACGACATTCAGCATTTGCCGGACCAGGGCGCGGCGATGCTGGTTGCCAATCATGTCAGCTGGCTGGACGGAATCCTGATTCTGCTGGCCAGTTCGCGTCCGATTCGAATGGTGGCTTACGCGGACTATGTCAAAGGACCGTTTGTCGGCTGGCTGGCCCGACTTTTTGGTATCATTCCGATTCGCAGCGGTGACGGCCCACGCGCCCTGATTCAGTCACTCAATACTGCTCGGGATGCTCTGCTGGCCGGTGAGCTCGTCTGCATTTTTGCAGAAGGTCAGATAACGCGGACCGGCCAGCTGTTGAAGTTCGAGCGGGGACTCATCAAAATCCTTAAAGGGACAGATGCGCCTGTAATCCCTGTCTACCTGGACGAACTTTGGGGAAGTGTATTCAGCTACGAACGGGGTCGATTCTTCTGGAAAAGACCAAGGCACTGGCCATATCCGGTTTCAATTTCATTTGGTGCACCGCTTCATGGCGTGGAAGATGTCGACATAGTCCGACATGCTGTCCTTGATCTTGGTGTGCAGTCACACGAACGCAGAAAGGAACGTATGATGATCCCGGCACAACGATTCATCCGCCAGTGTCGAGTTGCCTGGAGTCGGCTTAAGGTGGCTGATTCCGCGGGCACGGAACTGACCGGAGGACGACTGCTGACCGGTTCACTCGCCTTTCATCGACTGTTGACAAAATCCGTACTGAAGCCGGATGTTTCGATGGTTGGACTGCTTCTGCCACCGTCCGTCGGGGGCATTCTGGCAAATACGGCCGTCTCGCTTGCCGGGAAAGTGGCCGTCAATCTGAATTACACGCTTACGGAAGAAACGATCAATTACTGTATTCGTGAAGCTGGTGTAAAACAGGTTCTGACAAGCAAACGATTTCTGGAAAAACGACCGTTTCAGCTGGATGCCGAGCTCATCTTTCTGGAAGACCTTAAGGAAAGAATCACGAGCCTTGACAAAGCACGTGCTCTGGCGATCGCAAAACTCATGCCACTGGGAATGCTCAGTCGACAGCTGGGACTGGATCGAATTCGCCCGGATGATGTGATGTCGATCATTTTCACTTCCGGATCGACAGGTGAACCGAAGGGTGTCATGTTGTCACAAAACAATATTGCATCGAACGTGGAAAGCATCCGTCAGCTGCTGAACCTGAATACCCGCGATATGCTGCTGGGCGTACTCCCCTTCTTCCATTCGTTTGGTTTTACCGTCACCATGTGGCTGCCACTGTGTGCGGATCCCGGGGCCATCTTTCACTTCAATCCACTGGATGCAAGAATTGTTGGAAAACTGATTGAAAAATACAAAGCCACAATCCTGACAGCAACTCCCACTTTTCTGCGTTCTTATCTGAAACGCTGCACGGTCGAAGAATTAAAGTCGCTGAACCTGGTCATTGTGGGAGCCGAGAAACTTCCCGATGACCTGCGGATTGCATTTCACGAGAAGTTTGGATTCGATCCCACAGAGGGTTATGGAACAACGGAACTGTCGCCGGCGGCGTCCTTTAACATTCCCGAAAGCCGAGCCGGTGCTCAGGCAGTTGGGCAGGTGCTGACCAAACACGGCACCGTTGGTCGCGTGATCCCGGGCTCGTCTGCCGCAGTCTTTAACGTCGATACGAACGAAAAACTGGGAACCAACAAGGAAGGAATGTTGAAAATCAAGGGCCCCAACGTAATGCTGGGGTACCTTAATCACCCGGAGAAAACGGCTGAGCTCATCGTCGATGGCTGGTATACCACTGGCGACCTTGCCGTGATCGATGATGATGGTTTCATCAAAATCACCGGACGTCAGAGCCGCTTCTCCAAGATTGGCGGAGAAATGGTGCCACACATCCGAATCGAACAGGAGATCACTCGAATTATCGATGAGGATCCAAATGATGAACCGGAGATCCTGTGTGCTGTCACAGCCGTTCCGGACGCTGCAAAAGGAGAACGTCTGATTGTCCTTCACAAGCCGATGAAACGGACGGCGAGAGAGATCACAGACCGACTTCAGGCAGCCGGACTGCCGAACCTGTGGATACCAGGAAACGACAGTTTCCTGGAGGTCGAACAGATTCCCCTTCTGGGCACGGGCAAGCTGGATCTTCGCGGTATTAAAGACATGGCAATGAAACACTTTTCAAAAACGTAGCGATTTCCGTAAGTTAGTCAAAATCGCCAGTGCAGACAGGGACTGACCATGCTGGCACTTGCCATGTCCTGGTGGACACAGTTACCTGAACATCAGTATTTTCCGAAAGTGACAGGCGATTTGTGACGAGCCGTTCGCAACACGATTCGCAGAATGAAGGAAACCGCAAAATCGCGGTCAGCGAATTTGTTTTGCAGCTGAAACGCTGCCGATTATTCACAGACACCGAATGGCCGCAGCTCGAAGAACAGTTTCTCAAAGCAGAACTCCATTCAGCCACTGATCTCAGCAAACAGCTGATTGACGCAGGACGACTCACCTTATTCCAGGCGGAACAACTACTCAGGGGAGATTCCAGGCCTCTGGTGCTTGGAGATTACTGCCTTCAGTCGGAACTGGGACGCGGAGGCATGGGCACTGTCTATCTGGCAGTGCATCGCCGCATGAAACGTCGAGTGGCGATCAAGATTCTTCGACAGGATCTCGCAAATTCCAGTGAACTTGCACGTCGCTTCCTTCGTGAAGTGGAAGTTGCAGCAAAACTATGCCATCCCAATATCGTCACCGCGTACGACGCTGGTGAACAACAGGGTATTAACTATCTGGTCTTCGAATTTGTCGACGGACAAAACCTGGCGGAAATCGTAAAACAATATGGCCCCCTTTCACTGCCACTGGCGACCGACGTGATTCTGCAGGCTGCGAAGGCCCTCGAGTATGCTCATGCACAGGGAGTGATTCACCGGGACATCAAACCCTCGAATCTGCTGCTGGATGATGATGGAAACGTCAAGGTTCTGGATGTCGGCCTTGCCCGGCTGAGTTGTCCAATGCCTGAAGCATCCGATCAGTCGACTGAACTGACCGTCCCTGGTATGCTGATGGGGACCGTGGATTACATCTCGCCCGAGCAGGCCAGAAATACCCGGCTGGCAAACGAACTGTCTGACGTCTACAGCCTCGGTTGTACTTTCTATTTCCTGCTGACCGGACAACCGCCCTTTGGCCGGGGCACAGCAATTGAGCGATTGCTGGCACACACCGAAAAGCCGGTCCCTTCATTGCGTAAATTGTGTGACGAGGTTCCTGTAAAGCTTGATTTGCTGCTTCAACAGATGATGGCCAAACTTCCATCAAAGCGAACTGCATCAATGTCGGAACTGATCCGGCGTCTGGAAAAACTGAAGGACGACGGGCTCCCGGAATTTGCGATCTCATCACTGAGTCACGAAAACAGTGACCCTTCGAGTGCTGATCTCTTCGCTGAGTCTGACGGGCTGCTGCAGACCAGGCTGACTTCTGAATCCAGCCTTGAACGTGCAGCGATGTCCGGGACCTCTGCCCCGTCTGCCATCGTCCAGCCTCTGCAGCGCACAGGAAAGCCGGGCAGGACAATTCCGGCGAAAAAGCCTTTTCCCACAGCATGGATCGCATTGCCAGCTTTCCTGGCCGTCTCAATCGTCCTTGTGATGGTGAAAAATTCGGGTAACACAAATTCAGACGACCAGCCGGTGTCTGCAGACGACGGAAAAGCAAATTCGTTCAAAGACGACATTGGGGAAGCCCGTGACAGGACGAGCATTCCGGATACTCAACCGGCTTTACGACAACTGTCCTCAATGTCTGAAGATGAAGTCCGACAGTATCGGACGGATTGGAGCATGCATCTGGGTGTACCGGAGACCCGCAACGTCAATGGTATCGAATTTGTGCTGATTCCCGCCGGTATTTTTCTGCCTGAAACTGATCAGAACGCAGCACCTGTTGTACTTGAACGATCTTATTATTTGTCAGCTACGGAAGTCACAGTTCAGCAGTTTCGAAGGTTTGCCGATGCTTTTCCCGGAAGAAAAACGACTGCTGAGACTGATGGAACGGGCTGGGGAATTAATCCGACATCCGGACAATGGGTGCAGTCCCCACTGTATTCATGGCGGAATATTGGCGCCCAGTTTATCTCCGATCAACATCCTGTGGGAAATATGACATGGCACGATGCAATCGCGTTTTGCCGGTGGGTGTCCGAATCAGCCATGGAAACAATACGGCTGCCAACAGAACACGAATGGGAATATGCATGCCGTTGCGGACGTCGGGGAAACTGGGGATTTGGAAACGATGAACACCTTCTCAGTGAGTATGCATGGTTCAGAGAGAATTCTGAGGGACAGATACATCCGGTTGCCGGAAAGAAGCCAAATGCGTGGGGCCTGTACGACATGCATGGAAACGAGTTTGAATGGTGCCAGATTCCGGACGAACAGGCAGCTTTCGGTCAGGGCATCATGCGGGGCGGCGGATTTCTTTCCACTCGCTATGAACTTCAAAGTTCCAGACGACTGCGAAATCCGCTCAATTCGCCCACACATGGAGCGTTTCGAATTCTGCTGCAAATCAACTGATGGAGTTTCCTGACTGACACGGCTCAGGGATTAAACCTCGCCCGTCAGTTCACGGATCGGATTTCCATTTTCCACCAGATGCATGGGGCGTCCAAAGCGGTCAGGAAACGTCATTAGCCGGCTGTCGATCCCCAGATGATGGTAAACTGTGGCGGTCACATCCTGTGGACTCAGAGGACGGTTCGTAACATACGCAGCATGCTCATCTGTACTGCCGATGACCTGCCCGGCTGGCATTCCCCCACCACCGATGAGAACACTGAATGCATGGCCCCAGTGATCACGACCGCCTTCCGGATTCATTTTAGGCGTACGTCCAAACTCGCCCATCGCCACCACCAGAGTCTTCTCGTAGAGTCCGCGATCAATCAGGTCACGAATGAGTGCGGCGATCGCCATATCTGTGGGCGGAATCAGCTGCTTTGCACCAGATTCAGTAGGCAGTCGATTGGCTGTTCCATGATGGTCCCATGGCTGAGTATTGACTGTCACGAAGCTGACGCCACGCTCCACAAGTCTTCGGGCCAGCAGAGCACTCTGACCAAAAGTGTGACGTCCGTATGCATCCCTCACATGTTCCGGTTCACTGCCGATCTGAAACGCCTCACGAACCTTCGGACCGGTCAGCAGCTGAAAGGCAGACTGCTGATGTTCGCTCATATCGGTCATCTGCTGATCAGCATTTCGACGGAATTCATCCATCGACTTCAGCAGCGCCTGCCGACTTTGCAGCCGGTCAAATGTGAGGTCACGTGAAAGCGCGAGTTCAGAAACTCGAAAGTCCGGAGAATTGGGATCTGAATTTAAAACAAAGGGATTGTGCACACCGCCAAGATAAGTCGCATAATGAAAAAGATTGTCCGTACCACCCCGAAGATGGGGTGTTGCGACATAGGGCGGCATTTCGCTCTGAGCTGAACTGTCGACAACTGCATGATTTCTGCGAGCACTTCGGACAGCTGCAGCAACCGACCCCATGCTGGGACGCCGCTGAATTCGGTTATCCGATTTATTGAAGTCCGGGCCTTCGAAACCCGTCAGCATCCAGTGATTGGCTTTCGTATGATCGCCCGTTCCGTGCTTCAGACTGCGCAGGATTGAAACATGCTGAGCAATCTTTGCCTGTTCCGGACATGTTTCACTGAACTGCACTCCGGGCAGCGAAGTGGAAATCGCACCAAAAGGGCCACGAAACTGTGAAACGGCCTGTGGCTTGGGATCCCATGTCTCATGGTGGCCGGGGCCGCCACTCATCCAGATCAGAATCACACTGTTGCCGGAACGATCGCCCAAAAGCGAGTTTTTCGACGGATTCTCTCCCGGTATTGCCGCCTTTGCCCGCAGCTCAAAATACTGAGGTAATGTCAGCCCGGCAACGCCCAGCAATCCGGCCTGAACAAAACTGCGACGGACGAGCCGTTCGCTGTTTCGGGTACTGCCTGCCATGATCCTGAACATGCAACACAGCCTCTCATCTGAACCGCTGGAAACGCCGAAACACGACACACTTTTCGACAAGGGAGGCAGTATAACACGATCCGCGGTGCGTCACCTATTTCCCCATGGCCTTCTTCATGGCAGTGCCCATTCCTCCGGGGCTGTCCGAGACCTCCACGCCAGCAGCTCGAAGCGCCGTCATTTTTTCAGCAGCAGTACCACCACCACCGGAAATAATGGCCCCGGCATGTCCCATACGCTTTCCAGTAGGGGCGGTCTGACCGGCAATGAATCCGGCCACAGGTTTGCTCACATGCGCTTTGATGTATTCAGCAGCCTGCTGTTCCGCGTTTCCGCCGATCTCACCGATCAGCAGAATTCCTTCTGTTCCCGGGTCATTCTGGAACATCTCAAGCAGTTCAATATAGTTTGTGCCGTTAATCGGATCCCCGCCAATTCCCACAGCGGTACTTTGTCCCAGACCAACTCGCCCCAGCTGCCATGCAGCTTCATAGGTCAGAGTCCCGCTTTTGCTGATGATCCCGATCGTTCCGGGCGAATGAATGTAGCCCGGCATGATACCAATTTTGGCGATACCCGGTGTGATCACACCAGGACAGTTGGGCCCGATCAGTCGTGACTTTGACTTCTCCAGTCCTCGCCGAACCTTAATCATGTCCATTACGGGAATGCCCTCGGTAATGGCGATAATCAGCTCCAGTTCAGCGTCTGCAGCCTCCAGAATCGCATCGGCACAGAACGGGGGAGGAACAAATACCATTGAGGTATTCGCTCCTGTCTTTCGTTTTGCCTCATGCACAGAATCGAACACAGGGAAACCGTCCACACTTGTGCCACCCTTTCCGGGCGTGACACCACCGACAAAAACGTCGACGCCTGGCTGGCATTCCGCCGCATAGGCTCGGCATTGCTGACTGTGAAACAGGCCTGCTTTTCCCGTGATACCCTGACAAATGACTCGAGTCGACTTTGAAACGAGGATGCTCATGATTTCTGATTCGCAGATAACGGAGTGTGACTTGCAGCCCGAAGCTGATCAGGACGATGGAACGCAATGACAACGAGACTTCGGCGGGCTGACACCCACCGTTCAGCGAGGAGACGATACAAATTCAGGCTGAAAGAGATGCGACCACTTTCTGGGCCGCGTCGGTCAGATCGCTGGCGGTAATAATGGCTCGACCACTCGCTTCCAGCATTTCGCGAGCTTTCTGGACGTTGGTGCCTTCCAGCCGAACCACCAGCGGAACATTGAAGCCGACAGTTTCATACGCCTGAAGCAGAGCTTCAACGATCACGTCGCACCGCATAATGCCGCCAAAAATATTGACAAGCACAGCTTTCACGTTCTTATCTGAAAGGATAATCCGGAAAGCCTCGGTCACCTGCTCTGCATTTGCCCCGCCGCCCACGTCAAGAAAGTTGGCCGGTTCGCCACCATGCAGCTTAATCAGGTCCATGGTGCTCATCGCCAGTCCCGCACCGTTAACCAGACAGCCAATATTTCCGTCCAGCTTGACGTAGCTCAGCCCGGTGTCAGCCGCACGAACTTCGGCAGGCTCTTCTTCAGAAAGGTCCCGCAGCTCAACGACATCCTTATGACGAAACAGAGCGTTATCATCAAAGGCAACTTTTGCATCAAGGGCCAGCAACTGACCATCCTCAGTCAGCACCAGAGGATTAATTTCAGTCATGCTGCAGTCGTAGTCGACGAAAAAGCGACAGATTCTCGGAAGAAACTTTTCCGCACTGCGAACCGCCGTCGCATCAAACCCCAGTGCATAGGCCAGCTTGCGAGCCTGATAGGGAAATAACCCCAGCGCTGCATCAAATGGTTCTGACAGGATTTTTTCCGGAGAGTTATGGGCCACATCTTCAATGTTCATGCCGCCTTCCGACGACATAATCAGTACGGGACCACCAACTTCGCGATCAACGACAATTCCGAGATACAGCTCTCTGGAAATCTTCAGACCCTGCTCAACAAACAGAGTGTTCACCTGTTTGCCTTCAGGCCCAGTCTGAATGGTCACCAAAGTACTTCCCAGCATCCGCTTTGCATTTTCACGTGCTTCATCGGCGGAACGCACAAGGACAACCCCCGCCTGATCGGGATACTCCTTAAAGCGACCTTTTCCCCGGCCGCCAGCGTGAATCTGAGATTTCACCACTGCAATCGTTCCACCCAGCCTGGTAAACGCGGCAGCCGCATCTTCCGGGGATTTCACAACGATTCCTTCAGGCACCGGAACTCCCGCGGCCCTGAATAACTGCTTGCCCTGATACTCGTGAATTTTCATCGATGAACCGCGACTGATTTCCAGAGTGACGAGAAAACCAAAAAATACGCGTGAGCCGGGAGGTGGACAACCTGCGTCGATCTGCTGAAACGGCCAAACAATGGATTCGGCTGATCAAACAAATACGACGGCGCATGAGTACCCCGACAATACCCTGCTCGCAATTGAGAACTATAACGTCGTCTGCCGTACCATTCGAGCAACCCAACAATTGGAAGTCGGATTTCCCAACAAAAGGCAATAAAGGCAATGAAGTTCGCGAACAGCTGATCATTAGCTCAATCATCGCGAAAACGATACGACCAAAAATCAGAAACAGCTAAAAACAGAAACAGCTGGCCGGACCACAAAACTCCGTCGAGGTTTCTTGTACTCTTACTGCGTGCGTGAAATACTTCCCGGCTGAAAACGATTAACGCAGCTGAGAATGCTCTCTTTTCAAATTGACGCATGCGTTTTTTAAACGGAACACCGCTACACCGGCTTTCGCTGTCACCGGCGTTCGCTGATAATAAAAACGGAACTGAATGTCCATGTTGTGGGAAGTCGAAATACTGCCATCCTCCGGAAACCCTGACTTTGAAGGCCAGCGTGTCGTGGCGAGTGCCCGCAGTCAGGGTATTCGCGGATTGCAGCAGGTCCGTTCAGCCCGATCCTTTCTGATTCAGGGCGACCTGAATCTGCAGGATGTGCGGAACGCTGCCGAACAGATCCTTTGTGATACGGTTGTGGAAGAGTACCGCATTCATTCGCTGCCGGCGTCCCATACTGACCAGATCGAAGCGACTTCCATCAATGTTCTCTTTCATCCGGGTGTCACAGACAGCGTCGCTGAGAATGCGACTCGCGCACTGACCCATCAGAATTTTCGTGTGACTGCAACAGCAACCTGTCGCAAGTACTGGCTGACGGGCGATCTCTCACCAGGCGAACTCAATCGCATTACATCCCGGGTTCTGGCAAACGACGCCATCGAGTATGTCGTGAGGGGGCCACTTCAGATTTCAGACCTGTCCGTGGGATCCGAGTACAGGATTCATGTCACGACAGTGGCGATTCGTCAAATGGACGACGCCGCTCTGATGGAACTCAGCCGAAAAGGTCAGCTGTACCTCAGCATCACCGAAATGCGCACGGTCCAGGATTACTTCCGAACTCTGCAGCGTGACCCAACGGATATTGAGCTTGAAACTGTGGCTCAGACATGGAGCGAACACTGCTCACACAAGACGCTCGGCGGCCGCATTCACTATGTCGAATCGTGTGATGGAAAAATTGTCCGTGATCAGCACTTCAACAGCATGCTGAAGGAAACAGTCTTTGCAGCCACTGTTCAGATTCGCAAATCACTCGGCGACGCCGACTGGTGTGTCAGTGTATTTAAGGACAACGCGGGAATCGTCAAATTTGATGACCGCCAGAATGTGTGCATCAAAGTCGAAACTCACAATCACCCCTCCGCGATTGAACCTTATGGAGGCGCCAACACCGGGCTGGGTGGAGTGATTCGCGACCCGCTGGGCACCGGCCTGGGAGCACGCCCGGTCTGCAGCACAGACGTTTTCTGTTTTGCCCGGCCCGATTATCCGGCCGATCAGCTCCCGCCTGGCGTTCTGCACCCACAGGCCGTTATGGAAGGAGTGGTTGCCGGGGTGCGGGATTATGGGAATCGCATGGGCATTCCGACCGTCAACGGGGCCGTCTGCTTCGATGATCGGTATCTGGGAAACCCCCTCGTCTACTGCGGAAACGTGGCGATGATTCCGGTTGACAAATGCGAAAAGCATGTCAGCCCAGGTGACCTGATTGTTGCAGTCGGCGGTCGCACAGGGCGAGATGGGATTCATGGGGCCACGTTTTCGTCAGTTGAGCTTACCGAGGAAAGCGAATCGATCAGCGGTGGTGCGGTTCAAATTGGTAACCCCGTGACGGAGAAGATGGTCGCCGATGTCATTCTGGCCGCTCGTGACCTGAATCTGTACTCAGCAATTACGGACTGCGGCGCCGGAGGTTTCAGCAGTGCCGTCGGGGAAATGGGTGAAGATACCGGCGCTGAAGTTTGGCTGGACAAGGCTCCCCTGAAGTATTCCGGCCTGTCCTACACAGAAATCTGGATTTCAGAAGCACAGGAACGCATGGTCCTCTCTGTTCCGGAAAAGAACTGGAAACACTTTCATGCCCTGTGTGCATCCGAAGGCGTGGAAGCCACGACCATCGGCCGATTTACCGACACAAAACAGCTGGTGCTGAAATATGGTGACCACCAGGTCGGGGAAATCAGTATGGCATTTCTGCATGACGGCCGTCCCCCAGTCATCAGGGAAGCCACCTATGAAATCAAAAAGCCGACTGAATACCAGACGGCAGACAATCCTGCGATGGCAGGAACAGACACTGCAGCCATTCGATCGGGTGCAACTGAAGCCAACGACTACTGCAACAAACCATGTTATACTGATGATCTTAGAAAGATCCTGTCTTCACTTAACGTAGCGAGCAAGGAATGGATCATTCGACAGTATGACCATGAAGTACAGGCGGGAAGCGTTATCAAGCCTCTGGTGGGGATTTGCAGCGACGGCCCCTCGGATGCTGCGGTTGTCCGCCCTGATCTCACGTCGAAACGAGGTCTGGTAGTTTCCTGTGGCATCAATCCGCATTTTGGAGATCTGGACCCGTACTGGATGGCGGCTTCCGCAATTGATGAAGCCGTACGAAACTCTGTCGCAGTCGGAGCGAATCCTGATCGCATTGCCATTCTCGATAACTTTTGCTGGGGTAACACGGAACGCCCGGAGACCCTTGGAACTCTGGTTCGAGCAGCGGTGGCCTGCCACGACATCGCGGTCGCTTATGGCACTCCGTTTGTGAGCGGAAAAGACAGCCTGAACAATGAATTCAGCTACGAGGACGCTTCAGGTGTACGTCGTACGGTAGCCATCCCGTCGACACTTCTGATCACTGCACTTGGTCAGGTTGACGATGTTGAACAATGCGTGACGATGGACCTGAAAAATCCTGACAGCCTGCTGTTTCTGGCTGGCGAAACCAGGGAAGAAATGGGGGGCAGCCATTTCCATCTTGTCAGCGGGCTGAAAGGTGGTGCTGTACCCCGGATTGATAACTCAGTTGCTCCGAAGATTTTCCGAACCGTGCATCACGCAATTATGCAGGGCCTGATCCTCAGCTGCCATGACCTCAGCGAAGGAGGTCTTGCGGTTGCCGCCGCAGAAATGGCATTTTCCGGCGGAATTGGAGTTGAAATCACTCTGCCAGAAAATGGTCGGCTGAAGGATAAGGCGGCCATCTCTCTGTTTAGCGAATCCAACACTCGCTTTATTCTGGAAGTGCATCCGCAGAATGCAGCAACACTGACTGCTCTGTTCGCCGATCTTCCCCTGTCGCTGATTGGCCGAACAACAAGCCATCAGAACATCACAATGAGTGCCAGTGGGCGAACATACATCCAGGCGTCGCTTGAAGAGTTAAAAAGTGCATGGCAGACCCCACTGCAACACAACGGTTAACCCAAAAACTGATCGGTTGGTTCGGATCAGACTGGCAGCCCGCAACGCGACTCAGGCAGCCGATGCAATGCTGGAGTATTTTTATTGCCGGGAAGCGTTTCGTTTCTGCTTCGAATAGCAGTGTCCCTACTCTCACAAAAAAACCACCGCATCTGGTAGACATTTTCCCGCACCCAGGCATATGCTGGGCGATGGCGCACTCCTGAGCTCCGGCAACAAGAGCTCCGGCAACAAGAGCTCCGGCGACAGGAGTGCGCAGCAGCATTTGCAGCGACAACATCGTGACTTTCACCATGCTTCTGGGAACCGAAAATGTCATACATTTGCGCGGACTGGTCGTGTTTGCTGGCTGGAATGTTCAATGAGATTCTGTACGAGGTCGGACTCGGACGACGCAGAGGTGTTTATCACAAAGCCTGTCAGATCTGGCTTCAAAGCCAGAAAATTCCCTTTGTCAGCCGACCTCCGACTCCGGTTGCCCTGAACGGGATACATCCCGAAATTCTTTCTCCTGATTTTCTTGTCTGGGAAACACTGCCTGTCGCCCTGAGGGCCACACCGCGTTCACTCGATGTGGCCGATCGATATCCATTGCTGGACTGGATGAAGGCCAGTACGTGCCCAATGGGACTGCTTGTAAATATGGGACAGGATCAGGTGGAGCAGCATCGGGTTACGTATGAGTCTGTCTCCGTGCCATTTGAACAGGACTGGACTTACTGGTCCGACATTGAAGGTCCGGTTCGAACAATCGGCATGCAGATTCGCAGTGCGGTTCAAATGGTGTATGATCTGCATGGCACCGGGTACGGAGATCGAATCTGCGGCCGACTCGTGGAGTGCGCCATGAGGCAGCATGGAATGAGTATTGCCGCTCGTCCCGAGGCAAAAGCGTGGTTTCGCGGCATTCTGGTGGATCGCAGTCAGCTTGATTGCTTCATTGTCAACAACTGTTTCCTTGTCGTCGTCACAGCCCGGACAGAAAACATCTACTCCTGCGTCAACCGGACAATCTCCTACCTGCGTTCCGTCGGTCTGGAGTGGGGTGTCGCCGTCAACTTTGGGCTCGACAAAGTCAACATTGTCGGGCTCAGGAAAGCAAACATCGTCTGATACATCGTTCTGTCAATTTCTTCCCATCGTTTTAACTGACTCGAGTTGCAAAAGGTCTTTGCCGTCGCATGCCTGTGGAACGAATTGAATCACTGGATGATCCGAGGCTGGACGTCTATCGCGATCTGAAAACCAGAAATGTGGTGCGAGACCAAAAGCTGTTTATTGCTGAAGGACCGACGGTCGTTGAACGGGTACTGCAAAGTTCTTTTCAAGTGTCCAGTGTGCTCATCAGCGACCGAAAATGGGAAAGTTTCTCCGAAAAGCTGCGAGCAGACATACCCGTTTATCGGCTTCGGCAGGAGATCGCCGAGGAACTGATTGGCTTCAGTTTCCATTCTGGCGTGCTTGCCAGTGCAGTCCGTCAGCCACCACGGGCATTGGAAGATTTTGCAGGGACGAGCGGTCCGACGCTGATTCTGGCTGGCGATCGGCTCGTCGATCCGGAGAATGTCGGAGCCCTGATTCGCATTGCCTCGGCGTTCGGCGCGGCAGGTGTGTTACTTGGTGCCGGCTCGGCAGACCCATTTTCCAGACGCGTTTTACGTGTTTCCATGGGCAACGTTTTGTTTATGCCCGTGATCGAAACAGCCGATCTTCCCGGAACGCTTTCAGAACTGACCGACCGATTTGGCATTACAGCCTGCGCAACAATGCTCGATACACGAGCCCGTCAGCTGACCGATTTTCAGTTTCCGGAACGCACAGCACTGGTTTTCGGTAACGAATTTTCGGGAATATCGCCGCAGGTAGCCCGGATTTCTCCACATCACGTCACGATTCCAATGCGGAATGGCACAGATTCACTCAACGTCGCCATTTCAGCCGGGATTTTTTCCTGGCATTATCGGCAGCAGCACCCCTGACCGCCGGAATTGGCGGACTTTTCCGTTTTTTGCAATTGGTCATGAACAACTCGCCTGGAACTCCGGGCGTTTTTCGTTTTCCGACAGCAGAGACCTTGTTAGAGTGATGCAAAACGCCAACTTCTGCCCAACATTGACGCCGTGGCGGGCGTAAACTGGCTGTTCTGCCGACTTCTCTGGAAAATAAAGGTCCATTCCCCCGGAAGGAATGTTTGCAGTGTTGAATCCCGTTTCTGTTCTGGCTCAGTCAAATCCCCTGCAGATTTCCGTTCAGTATGACTGGATGCTGACCTGGATTGGTATTGTTGGGATTATGCTTGCCCTCGTGGCTTATTCCTATGGCACTCGCGGGGGAGTCATTGCCCGGGCGACGACGAAAGAAGCGATTCGACAGCCGTTGTTTATTTTGCTGCTGCTGATCTCGGCTGCGGTGCTTGCATTGAATACCATCATGCCGTTCTTCACGCTTGAAGACGACGTGAAGATGCTGAAGGAATGCGGACTGGCAACGCTGCTGATTGCGGGCGCATTGATGGCAGTCTGGACGGCCGGAACCAGCATCACAAGTGAGATCGAAGGCAAAACGGCGATGACCCTGCTTTCGAAACCAATTAATCGTCGGCAGTTCATCGTTGGTAAATATCTGGGAATCGTTCAGACAGTGATCTGGCTTTACCTGAGTCTGACGATCGTGTTCGCCAGCTGCATTTACTACAAGGTCGGCTACGACCAGAAGGAAAGATCCGAAGAGATTACTCCAGCCTTCGAATGGAAGGAAATTACCTCCGGCGTGGAAATTCCGCTGCCCCATCCCGATCGAATGAAGGTTGTCAACCAGGTACTTCCCGGAATTGCTCTGTCATTCCTTCAGGTCTGTGTGCTGGCCGCGATGAGCGTAACGATCGCCACCCGAATGCCGATGGTTGTGAATCTGGTGGTGTGTTTTGCGATCTTTGTCATCGGCAACCTCACGCCACTGATGGTTCAGCAAAGTGAAACGGCGATTGGCAACGAGTATGTGACCTTCATTGCACGTCTGTTTGCCACAATTCTTCCCTCGCTTGAGTCGTTCAATATTTCGGCGGCTGTTTCAACAGGTTCGCAGGTTCCGCCTGCCTATCTGGCGATGTGTTTTGTCTATGCGGCAGCCTATGCGGCAGCCATTGTGCTACTGGGCTTTATTCTGTTCGAAGACAGGGACCTTGCGTAGAATTCCGCAGGGCGGGTGAGGGCACGCGAACTGAATGCCTGCATTGTTGAGTATCGTTGTTGAGAAACAGCAACTGAGAGGATACGGTGTACCTCATCAGAGTGATGTCTCAATCCGATCTTTCGGAGGCAATGTACGGTGTCAGAAACAACTTCTCCCGTTCTTCATCGAACTGTTACCGCAGGCGCCTTTCTGCAGCTGAGGGTGCTGCCCGCTTTGTTTCTGGCGGCACTGTCAGGCATTCTTCTGGCGATCTCTATCCTTGCCGCCGGAGCTGTGGTTTTTCTGGCAACTCATCGGCCAGTGCCAGATCGTGCAGCGCCCGTTGCAGCAGAGAATCCGGGAACTGAACCCGCCGAACTCGACAGCAGTACCGCCGTGGCAGCTGTGAAAGTCGGCGGAGGTCTGCTGCCGCTGGCTGCGTCGCTTCAGGGAACCCGCGGACAATGGTTCGCCGACAAAGTGATTACACCACTGCCAGTCCTGCATTCCAACAGCAGTGCACTGGCATTCCTGATGGGTACGGTTTGCCTTTCGCTTGCACTTCGCTGGTTGCTCAGTTCACTTGCACAGTTCCTGGTCTCAAGCAACGCCACAGCGGTCGTGCAGAGACTGCGGCAGCACATCCATCGAAAAGCAATTCGGCTTGAGCCGGCCGATCTCACAGGTGATCAGACTCGAGCAACTGATCGTCTGTTCCGAAAGACGTCGGAGGCAATGGAAGCGGCAGCCGTTACCTGGGGAGAACGCTGGATCACAGCACTTCCCGACCTCATTGCGGTCGTTTCCCTTGCTCTGCTGATTCACTGGCGAGTTTCGATTCAGATTGCTGTTCCCGTTGTGCTTGGATGGTTTGCACTGCGGCTGGAGTCACAAAGAAATGAAGGATCCTTTCGGCTGCTTTCAGAGCAGGCGGATCGCGGATTAAAGAAACTTGCAGAGGGGCTGAAAAAGACGCGTATCGTCACTGGATTCTCCATGGAACAGCTGGAACAGCAGCAGTTCGAAAAGAATCTGGCGTTGTACCGTAAACGCTGCCGGCAGTTGCGGCGTCAGCAGGAAATCGGCCGCTGGATCCATCGACTGATCGTACTAACCTGTATTTTTATTCCGGGTTATCTGCTTGCAAAACATACGGTGCCGCCAGGCACCCTGCCCTTTGCCTGCGGAGCCATGATTGCCAACTGCGCTCTGATTCTGTTCTATTCACTTCTGAGGCTGCAGAATACCCGAGCTTCAGCTGAAGAAGCGACCGCAAGGGCGGAAGAGATCAACAGCTATGTGGCCCGAGTTCCTCTGGTCGGGCAGACGATTGGCGCAAGGTTTCTTGAGCCAATGACTCGTACGCTGCTGTTTGATCAGGTCACACTGTCAACTCCGCAGCATCCCCGACTGCTCAACAATCTTGACCTGAGGATCAATGCGGGAGAAACGGTTGCGTTTTTGTCGTTGAATCCACTGCCAGCTTATGCACTGGCCAGCATGGTGCCTCGATTCATCGATTCCGACTCAGGACAGGTGCTGATCGATGGAACCGATATTCGACAGGCCACACTGGAGTCTCTGCGAGCGGAGGTGGTGTTTGTCGGCGGCAGCGATCCGGTCTTCAACGCATCAATACTTGAAAATGTAACCTGCGGTCAGGCGGACATCACGCGGCAGCAGGTTCAGGAAGCCTGCAAACTCGTTCACGCCGATCACTTCATTCGGAATCTGGCCAGGGGGTACGACACAGTCGTTGGCGAATACGGTGCCAGCCTTGATATCGGACAGGTCTTTCGGCTCAGCCTCGCCCGCGCGGCAGCTCGAAAGCCCGCACTTCTGCTGATAGAAGAACCGCAGGTGCCGCTGGATCCGGAAACTAAAGCCATGCTGGACGACGCATATCAGCGACTGTCAGCCGGCAGAACTCTGATTTTTCTTCCCTCCCGACTGTCAACAGTGAAGAAATGTGATCGCATTATACTGATCCATGATGGTCGAGTTGTCGCCGATGACACTCATGAACGGCTTGTGCGATCCAACGAGCTGTATCGTCACTGGGAATACATGCGGTTCAATACCTGGAGAGATGAAGTGGAGAACGCCGTACTCGCCACATAGAGCTCGCTCCGGTCGATCCGGTTCGCTTCATGATCAAGTCACAGAGGTCCAAAGGAGTCTTTCAGTTTCACGGCTGCGGTTTCAGGATTCATATTGAACAGCGCTCTGCCGCCGGTACCCCATCGGCCTCGATGATAGTGGAAAACGGCGCATGCGTCTCTGACTGTCCCCACGGCAGCCACGTCCTCCATATCTCCGCCTTCAATGGCCTCGAAATGCACGTTGATACCCACCAGCAGCGTCAGCAGGCCGGTTGACTTCTCCCGAAGCAGCAGTTGTTCATCCAGCCATTCGCATCTGACCCATCTCAGGCCCCGCGGCTTGCCTGCGGATGAAGCTCTGGCCATGAAGTCAGATGTCAGCCGTTGCCGCTGAGCAGTGAAACGTTTGAGAGCAAGTTCCGGGGAGTCGGTGGAGACCGACTTCAGTTTGGTCAGCCACCGCTGAAGACACAGGAATAGCCGCATTTTTACCCTTCGAGCAGTTCAAACCGGTCCTGGAGGGCCGGGTATAAACCCCTTAAAAAACTCCCAGATTGCCGAAGAGTTATATTCGACATGTTACCCGCGGTCACAGGCATAGACTGAGGAAAATACCTTTTGGCGCAGTTATGACGGGGACGAGTATAAGCGGAAAGGATCGCGACCGTCTGCATCATTGAAATTGCAGCGATCGATCGCCATTTCCTGGAACCGCGAACCCGGGACTGACAGAGGGACTGCGGAATGCAGTGGAACTGCACCTGGGAAATCGTTCCGCATTTTTTGCCGGCACTGACGCCCGCATATTCAGGGAGGAAACATGAGACTCAGATTTGCTAAGTCGCTGGCCATCATGTCGGCGTTTGGGATGCTGCTGCAGGGTTTTACTGTCACCTCCGCTGATGACAAGGTCATTCGGACGACAGACGTGATTCTTGGAACCCAGGGTACATTAACGGGGGCGGTCATCAGTCCGGAATCGCAAAGGATTGCAGACGCCACAGTGACGATCTATCACGAAGGTGCTCTGGTAGCCACAGCCCGGACGAGCGAGAATGGAGAATTCGCTTTTCGGGGCCTGAAGAAAGGGCCGCATACGATCCAGTGTTCAGAAACAACCCAAAACGTTCGTTTCTGGAGCGGAAATTCCGCACCGCCGAGTTCTGTATCCCGAGTCGCCGTTGTTATTGATCAGCGGGCGGTAGTGCGTGGACAAACGAATGGCCTGGCAGCTCAGGCGGTCCCTCTCGGCATCTTCGGCGGTGCTCTTGCCATCACCCTGGCAACCACACTGGGCCGTGGCGACAGTTCAACGGAACCGGTCGACGCGTTTAACCACGGAGCGATCCCTCCCGTCAGCCCTTAGGACAATTCCTGTCCGTTGCACCATTCGAATTTTTCAAACGCCGATCGACCAGTGTCGATCGGCGTTTTTTGCTGCGTACAGAGAATTTGATGTCACAACCTGAAAAAATTACCTGATCGATTCAGACCGCAGAACCCGATAAGAATGCAGATCCGGAGTAATTGGTACACTTCGTTATGTTGCGCAGAGGTTTTCTAAAACAAACCCTGCACCTCACAGTGTCCGCGGCGGCGATTGGAATTCTGCCACGAGCACCGAGCGAGAAGGACCAGGCGACCGGTTGGGGGATTTTCGAAAGCCTGCATTTTCGAAGGATCACTACGGTGAGACGTCACGGCTTTCTGGCAGCGATGCTGCTTGGGACGGCAGTTACCACAGGGTGGGTACTGCATCGATACAGCGATCTCGATGCATCCGAGGAAAACAGTCGTTCGTTTCGTGAAGCTCTTTCACGCGCTGGCGATCCCACGGAGGCTGATGAAGATCCGGAATGTATTAAGCTCAACTACTTCGAAGCCACCTGGGATCGTGTGCTTCGTAATGTTGCTGAGCAGCAGCAGCTCACACTGATCATGGAAAATGCGCCGCCCGGCAGATTCGCTCGCCGTGACAAACGCCGCTATGATCTGAAGACGACCGTTCGCATCTTAAACAGCGAGCTGGAGCCTCAGGGGTTTCGACTGCTGCAGCAGGGTGAATACCTGATCGTACTCGATTTGGATAAAGCCCGAACCGAATACGCTCGACCACGACTGGGCAGTTCAAATCCAGTCACTGCGGCCTCGGCTGCAGAAGAAACGGCAGACAATGCAGAGCCTCTGATTCGGAGTGCTTCACGAAGAACTGAACGAAAATCCCAGGCGGCCAGACCCGTGCCGTCCGGTGTACCTGTAAAATCTGCTTCACATTCTGCAGTCACTGATGAGCAGGCTGACGAATCGAGCAACGAAACACAGTCCTCCGTGGAAAGCCCGGCTCCTGTGGAAGTTCAGGCCGTCGTCTGTTCCAACACCCGTGCTGCAGATCTTGCCAGGACGATCTATCTGGCCTTTGAGAAGCGAGCTGAGCTGCAGCGTGACGGAGTTGAGGGACTTCCAACATTTGCCGTCTTCGCCGCTCCCTCTGAAGGAGAAGTCGAAGATTCCCGCGTGCCCATGTTTCGGATTGGGATTGATCAGACAGAAAACCGTCTGCTGATCGAAGCATCGCAGCCACGACTGAAATATCTGCGTACGATGATCGGTGAGCTGGACAAACCGGCTGGAACGACGTCTGAAACAGTCCGCATTCTTCCCAGCAACGGGCTGGCTGAGAAAACAGCGAAGGATCTGAATGATCAGATTCATCAGCTGGTTTCAATGCGTGCTGCAGCGGCCGCTCGGGGCAATGGCGGCGGCCTGTTTCCGCAGCAGGAACAGCAGTCAGACCCCGCCGCGCAGGATCCCATGCCCGAAGCAGCGGCACCGGACGAAAGTCCTTCAGGCCCTGGCAGTGCATTGAACCTGCGTGGAGACGTCAATATTCAGGCAATTCCGGAGCTCGGACTGTTGCTGTTGAAAGGTAATGATCCGGACCTGAAGAAAGTTGCAGAGATCATTGCGCAACTGGAACAAATGAGTATCGGGTCTCTGCCGGAAATCCATTTGCATACACTGAAGAATGTCAATTCTGAAGCCATGGCCGAGCTGATGACATCTGTGTATGACAGGCTGTCAGAGCTTCGCCAGCGCGGGACAACCACACGCAAGACGTCAGCGTTTATTGCTGTTGTCCAGCCAAATGCTGTTTTGATACTCAGCCCGAAGAGCGAACTGGAAGAAATCCTTAAGCTGGCCAATGAGCTCGACCAGCCTCTGGATCCGGAATTCGAATTTCAGGTGTTTCCACTGAAAAGTGCGATTGCATCTCAGGTGGTAACGGCCATTGAAAGTCTCTACACAACCCCAACTGGTCTTCGGACCCGCCCGCGTGTCGTGGCTGACGTCAGGACCAACTCCGTCATTGTTCAGGGGCGTGCCAATGACCTGAAGGAAGTTGGCAAGCTGGTTGAAAAAATTGACAAGGACGAATCGGGCGCTGTTCATCGGGTACAGATCTTTCCGCTGAAGAATGCAGTGGCAGAAGAACTTAGTACCACAATCTCATCTGCAATCCAGGCAGTTACAAATCCGCCTCAGCAGACCGGCGGCCAGTTCGGCGGACTTGCCGGTCTGGGAGGAGGAACTCAGGGTGCTCAGGAGCTCCGCGCCAGCAAATCTGTGGCTCTTGAGTTTCTGGCGTCTGACGGAAATGCACGCCAGCTGGTCAAATCAGGAATTCTTGCTGACGTGCGAGTCAATTCCGACGCTCGAACGAACAGCCTGATCGTGTCCGCTCCGGAAGCCAGCATGGGCCTGATGTCCGCACTGATCGCCGAGCTGGACAAGGCACCTTCGGCAACCGCGGAAATCAAAGTCTTTACATTGAAAAACGCGGACGCAGAACAGTCTGTGACGCTGCTTGAAACACTTTTTGAAAACCAGAACAACGAGGATCAGCTGGGAATTCAGATTTCCGGCACAGAAGGACAGGCGAGCAGCCTGATCCCCCTTCGCTTCTCTGCTGATATTCGCACAAATACTGTCATGGCGGTTGGTGGTGCGGAAGCATTGAGTGTCGTGGAAGCTGTTCTGCTGAGGCTCGACACGTCCGATGTTCGCCAGCGGCTGACAGAGGTCATTCCGCTGAGAAACGCGGCTGCCGAGCAGGTGTCCGTCTCACTCACGAATTATCTGGAACAGCAGGCCGCGCTGCAGGACAGCAGCGAAGACCTCATCAGCAATATTGAACGGCTGCGTCAGGAAGTGATCATCGCCGAGGACATCAACAGCAACTCTCTGATTGTCAGCGCCTCACCACAGTACTTTTCACGGATCAGAAACATCATCGAATCGCTGGATGCAAAGCCTCCCGAAGTTGTAATTTCTGCCCTGATTGTGGAAGTCTCACTGGATGAAACCGATGAATTCGGGATCGAACTCGGCTTTCAGGATCCGCTGCTGCTGGGCCGCAGCAATATTACGTCCACGACGGCCGGCGGAGTAACGTCCACAACTGCGAGCCCAGGCCTGAACTTTAATAACACCAGCTTTCCGCTTGGCAACAATATCGCGAATGCAGCGACTAATGGCATCGTCGCGACGCAGGGACTGAGCAACTTTTCACTTGGTCGACAAAATACCGACCTGGGTTTCGGTGGCTTTGTCTTTTCAGCACAGTCGGACGCTGTCAGCATCCTTCTGCGAGCACTTGCTGCCCGGCGTACAGTCCATATCCTGAGCCGACCACAAATTCGCACCACACATAACAATCCGGCCCGCGTGAACGTCGGCCAGAATGTGCCAATTGTCACGGGTGCCAACGTCAATCAGCTGGGGACAGCCAACCCCAACATTGATCGAATTGATACCGGGATTACGCTGCTCGTGACGCCTCGAGTGTCTCCGGAAGGGCTTGTGGCGATGCGGGTCTTTGCTGAAAAGAGTATTCTTTCAGGAGCAGGCGTTCCCGTCTTTGTCAACACAGATGGATCAACGATCGAGTCTCCGATTATCAATCAGTCGGTTGCCGAGACTCTGGTGAACGTGCCAAACGGTCAGACAATCGTCATCGGTGGCATGATCACCAAGGCAGATTCCACACTGGAAAGAAAAGTGCCCTGGCTGGGAGACCTGCCAATCGTTGGAAAGGCATTTCGTTATGACGGAACAACCACCAGCCGTACAGAACTGCTGATCTTTCTGACACCTCGGGTTATCACCAGCGATATCGATTCAGAACTGATTAAACAGATAGAATCCGAACGCCTTCACTTTATCGAATCAGAGGCAGAGGAAATGCACGGTCCACTTTACAGTGTTCCGCCTTCAAGCCAGCCATCGGATCACCTCCCGTACCTCAACTTCAATCCGTCGACGGATCTGGATACCGGACTTCCGCCTCAGTCCAAAGCAAACACTCCGGTACCAGATGCGATTCCCGATTTCGATCCCACAGCTGCCACTGATTCACAGAGCAGCGGACCAAAGGCCAAAGAAGAACCTGTTCAGCAGAAGGTTCAGCCCGTCAAAGCGGAACGACGAACGGGCGTAAAATCTGATGCAGCGTCCAACACAACGGCAAAGTTTGAGACGGAAGAAAAGCCAGCCAAGCCACTGAAGGGATCAGTGCCACCAAAGACTCGACCGAGTAGCACGAAACTGGCATTCTGATCTTTGGCGGTGAGACGGACCGAGAGGTACACATTCCATGAAAACTGGACGATTCAGCATTTTGCTTCTGACGACCTTTGCTGCCCTGAACGCCGGATGCACATCAACAAACCTGCTGCGTGATCCGGGAGCTCTGATCGGACGGCCCAAAATGCAACAGCAGGTCAACCGGATTCTGTGCCTCTGGGAACCGTCTCAGGGAACCGGTCTTGAAGGAAAACCGGCTCGCGGATTTGCCGGACAGCTGATGTTCTTCAGTCCCGGATCTCCTGCGGCATCACGGGTTACCGGTGCTGTCCGCATCACACAATACGACAGATTTGATCCCGAGGCCGATGAGCACGAGGCTTTGCATACGTTCGATTTTGATGCAGAGTCCTGGGACGTCCACCGAACGGAAGGTTCACTGGGCCATTCCTACAGTGTCTTTATTCCGTATATGCAGCAGCATAAAGATCCCGTGAACTGTGCATTAAAGGTGGAGTTCATCGGGAAGGATGGTCAGATTGTCGCCTCGGACATGACGGAAGTGATTCTGCCAGGCCGAAAAGCTATGGCCACGACAACACCATTCCAGCGAAATGTGAATGTCCAGTCGAATCGAGCACAGAGCACTGCGATCAAAAGCGGTGGCGACCTTCAGACAGAACCCGAATCAGGGATCTCGGGCCTGAAAGTCGAATCCATTGCTCTTCCACGCGGAACCACTTCACAGCGGCAGTAACACCAGCCTGTATCGTGTCTGCACACTATTCCGCATACTATCGCATACTATAATGATCAGCAGCCAGAAGTCCGGCCAGCAGCACTGGCAGGGCTTCTTTCGCTTTCCGCTCCCGGAATACTCCGACCCCGGAATTAAAGGACCGTCTTGTGTACTCAATTCATGAAACTCAGGCGATTGAACGTGTTTTGCAGCTGATTTCCATACCAGGAGGCAGCGGACACGAAGCATCAGTGGCTAAGTTTCTGAATGAACAGCTGGTTGTCGCGGGTGTTCCGGAATCAGCGATCCAGACGGATACTGCTCATCGACGGAGCCCTGCCGGTGGCGATACCGGAAATCTGATCGTTCGCCTGAAAGGCACACGCAAAGGCCCTCGACGTCTGCTGATGGCACATATGGATACTGTTCCACTGGCGGTTGGCTGTGTTCCTGTACGCGACGGCGACTGGATTCGTCCACGCTCTGCCGCAACCGCACTGGGTGGAGATAACCGCGGTGGCTGTGCCGCCATTCTGACGGCAGTGCTGGAAATTCTGAAACAGAAACTCGATTACCCTCCCCTGACACTGCTGTTTACTGTTCAGGAAGAAACAGGGCTGAGAGGAGCAAGGTTTCTTGTACCATCAAAGCTTGGGAAGCCGGAACTGTGCTTTAACTGGGATGGGCGTCAGCCCGCCAGCCTGATCAACGGAGCAGTGGGAGCGAGTAATCTGCTGATTACTATTAACGGTATCGCAAGTCATGCGGGCGTTCATCCGGAACAGGGCGTGAATGCGGCCGTCGCAGCATCAATGGCCATTGCCGACCTGCAGGAGAACGGCTGGCATGGACTGGTCATAAAAGGACGTAAACGGGGAACCAGTAACATCGGAATCGTCAATGGAGGCGACGCGACAAACGTGGTGATGCCACAGATCACCGTTCAGGCGGAAGCCAGAAGTCATGACTCGACATTCCGACAACGGATCGTGGATGAGTTTCGCAAAGCATTTGAAAAGGCGGTGCGGCGTCTCAGCGCCACCGATGGACGTACCGGAAGCCTGTCCTTTGTGGACGATGTCCGGTATTCAGCGTTCCGTCTGGATCCTGCCAGCCCGGTGATTCAGGCAGCCGCATCCGCAGCAAACCGGCTTGGAATTCCGCATGAGGTGCGAGTCAGCGACGGTGGACTGGATGCCAACTGGATGGCTGAACATGGTTTTCCAGCCGTCACAATGGGTTGCGGCCAGCATAAGATTCATACAGTTGACGAACGGCTGTTTATCCCCGAGTATTTGCAGGCCTGCCAGATGGCGCTGGTGCTGGCGACAGGCTCGGAATGCGAAAAAGGCTGAAACCCTGTACGGGCGCCATCAGACTTCTCACACTCAGTGTTACTTTCGCGTTTTCAATTGAACAAAATACGAGCAGTCGAGGGGCCGTCTTTTAATACCAATATCCCCTAAGGGTATCATGTCGCGATCAACGCTTAATGAGCATCTGGCGGAGCAAAAGTCGCTTGTCGAAGCGGCCCTGCTGGACGTGCTGAATCGAGCAGAATGGCCGTCCAGCCTGAAGACTGCTGTCGAATACAGCCTGATGGCCGGAGGAAAACGACTTCGCCCTGTACTGGTTTTGCTGTCAGCCGAATTGTGTGGCGGCACAAGTCAGGATGCATTGCCCGCTGCGTGCGCGATTGAGATGATTCACACTTATTCGCTGATTCACGACGATCTGCCGGCCATGGATGATGATGATTATCGGCGAGGGCGTCTGACCAGCCATAAAGTGTTTGGCGAGGCGATGGCGATCCTTGCGGGTGACTGTTTGTTGACAACTGCATTCGAAACAATTGCAGCCTCACCACTGGAGGCAGTCAAAAAAGCAGAATTGCTGAGAATTCTGGCGAAAGCAGCGGGTGGGAGTGGCATGGTGGGAGGTCAGATTCTGGATCTGGAAGCCGAAAGAGGCAGTCTGACAGAGGGAAAACCTGATGGCAGCACTGACGAAGTCCGAAAAACCAGTTGGAAAACGGCAGATTCTGCGGTTTCGGGAATGTCGGCGGGGCAGAATTCTGAGAGTACAACCGGATTCCCGTCCAACTGTTCAGACCAGAATCGCGTAGATCATCTGACTCGAATTCATACAATGAAAACGGGCGCACTGATCGCCGCTTCTCTGGAACTGGGTGCAATTTCCGGTGGAGCAACCGAACTGCAGCGGGAACAGCTTCAAAAATATGGCTATGGCATTGGTTTGGCATTTCAAATCGCAGATGATTTACTGGATGTCACTGGTGATGATACTCGTCTTGGCAAGGAAACGGGCCGGGACGCGGATCTGGGAAAACTGACCTATCCCGGCCTGATTGGTATCGAAGCCAGCCGCCATCGCGCTCTGGAACTGGTCGTGCAGGCATGTGCGCAACTGGATTCATTTGGCGAGAAAAGTGTGTGGCTGAAGGAATTAGCCCGATTCATTGTTGAAAGAGATCATTAAATGTCATTTGAGATCCTGAGCACAATTCATTCGCCAAAGGATATGCGGGGACTCAGCGATTCCGACCTGCAGCTGCTGGCCGCCGAAATTCGCGAGGCACTTCTTTCGATTGTTTCTGATCGTGCTGCGCACTTCGCGAGCAATCTCGGTGTCGTGGAACTGTGTATTGCACTCCATCAGGTGTTTGACTTTTCGGTCGACCGCCTGATCTGGGACACCGGCCATCAGATTTATCCTCACAAGCTGATTACGGGACGCTTTCCACAATTCTCCACCATCCGTCATCGTGGCGGTCTGATGGGCTATCCAAACCCGGCTGAAAGCCCGTATGACCTTTTTGTGACGGGCCATGCCGGCAGCAGCGTCTCGACCGTTCTGGGAATGAAGGCGGCCGACGATCTGCTTTTTACAGATGGACGAAGATCTGTGGCGGTGATTGGCGACGGTGCCCTGCCCTCCGGCATTGTCTTCGAAGCGATGAATAACGCAGCGGGCCTGAAAAAGGATCTGCTGGTCATTCTGAATGACAATAAGATGGGCATTTGTCCCCGCGTTGGCGGCGTTGCAAGTTATCTGGATAAAGCGCGTGTTGCCCCGTTCTATAATGGCCTTAAACGAGACGTTTCATGGCTTTTGAACAAAGTCCCTCTCGTTGGCGAATCCACCGAAAAGATGCTCAGCGGATTTAAGGACGCAGTAAAGTCCTTTCTGCACGGCGGAATGCTCTTTGAGGAAATGGGCTTCCGATATATTGGTCCGGTCGATGGCCACGACCTGCGTTCACTGCGACAGTACCTGGAAATGGTACGCGACGTAAAAGGTCCTGTTCTGCTGCACGTGTTTACTGAAAAAGGTCACGGGTTTGAACCTGCCTGCAAGGACCCTGTAAAATTCCATACACCGTCGCCCTTTCGCCGGGATGGTGACAATGAGATTGTGCCGGTTAAAAAATCGACCGTTGTTTCCTACACGGAAATTATGTCGGATGCCATTTTCGAGGCGATGCACGAAGATCCAAAAGTCTGTGTTCTGACGGCTGCAATGTGCGCCGGCAACAAACTCGAACGAATTCGGGATGAGTACCCCGACCGGTTCTTCGATACAGGCATCTGTGAAAGCCATGCGGTGGCCTTCGCGGGCGGGATGGCAAAATCCGGTATGAAACCGATTGTGGACATCTACAGCACGTTTCTTCAGCGCAGCTTTGACCAGATCTTCCAGGAAGTCGCTCTGCAGAATCTGCCAGTGATCTTCACCCTCGACCGAGCCGGGCTGTGCGGTCCTGATGGACCCACTCACCATGGCGTATTCGATAATTCCTACATGAGAATTTTCCCGAATATGGTCGTGATGGCTCCGGGCGACGAAGCTGACGTTAAGCCAATGCTGGACTTTGCGCTTAACTGCGGATTTCCTGCGTCAATTCGTTACCCCAAGGCGAACGTGGAAGCCATCCCCCGCGAAGTGGCTCCCGTGCAGATGGGGCGAGCAGAAGTACTGTCCTGGGGTCGCGATGGTCAGATCATCGCCTGCGGTACAATGGTCTCACGAGCCATCGAAGCGGCACGCGAGCTGAAGCTGGACGGAATCGATGTCGGCGTTGTGAATGCGCGATTCGTCAAGCCCGTCGACGAAGAACTGATCGCCCGGGCCGCCGGTTCAGGCTTCGTAATCACCATCGAAGAAAACGCCGTCATGGGTGGTTTTGGCAGCGCAGTCCTTGAAGCCGCAAATCGTATGGCTCTCAATACCGAACGATTCCGCGTCCTTGGCATCACTGACGCTTTTGTTGAACATGGTGACCGGGATGAGTTGCTGGCTGACCTGGGGCTCGATCAGGCCGGACTTTGCCGCACAGTTCGGGAACTCATGCAGCTAACGATCCCCTGCACACCAGCAGCCAATCCTCATTCGTAACGGTCAGACAGGTTCAGACAGATCGGGAAAAAGGCCAGGCTGGATATTTCCGCCCTTTGGCGGATCACGAAAAGGCGACGGCCGTCCCAGATGGTTGAGCGCCTTCAGTGTTACCATCCTGCCCCGCGGGCTTCGCTGTACAAAACCTTCTCTCAGAAGAAAGGGTTCAACCTCGTCTTCCAGAGTATCTGCCGGAGTATTCATCGTATGTGCAATCGCCTGCACTCCGGCCGGGCCTCCGGAAAACACGCTGATGATCGTATCCAGATACTTCCGGTCCTGCTCTTCCAGCCCCGCATCGTCGACACCTTTCATACGGAGTGCCGCTTTTGCCACTTCCAGCGTGATTCGGCCATCCGCACGGGCATCCGCATAGTCGCGAGTCCATCGCAGCCAGTTGTTGGCCTTTCGCGGAGTCCCGCGGGATCGCAATGCGATTTCATGAGCCGCTTCCGCAGCAATTTCAGTACGAAGTTTGCGTGCGTTTCGTGAAATGATCGAGGACAAATCACTCAGCGAGTAAAAATCGAGATGTTCGCGATTAACAAATCGATCTCGAAGCGGGGCGGTCAGCATCCCACTGCGGGTTGTCGCACCAATCAGTGTGAAAGGCTGCAGCTGCATATTGATCGTACGAGCATTCAGTCCGTCGCCCAGCGTAATGTCCACACGAAAGTCTTCCATTGCCGGATAGATAAACTCTTCGACAGTGGGAGGCATTCGGTGGATTTCATCAATGAACAGCACTGAACCGTAGCTGGCATTCGTCAGGTAAGGCAAAAGATCTTTGGGCGCACTCAGCGAAGGACCGGCAGTGATCTGAATTTCCGTTCCCAGCTCACGAGGAACCACATGAGCAAGTGTCGTCTTGCCAAGACCTGGCGGCCCGGACAGCAACAAATGTCCAAGTGGTTCCTTACGCTTTTTCGTTGCTTCAAGCAGAATACGAAGTCGTTCCACAACTTCCCTCTGCCCCACAACATCTTCCAGCCGGGACGGACGCAATTCCTCATCGTACCGCTGCTGCTCCGCTGAAATCGGTTCTGACGCGCCGCCAGCCGTCCGGTTTCCACCTGAGCGTTTCGAAGTAAAATCCGGCAAGTCCTTTCCGGACGAACCCCTTTCCGAATCCGGATCGTCTTCCGGATCATCGCTCCTGATCGTCGTCTTCCTTGCCATTGATTGCTCAGTTTCCGCTTCTGCGCGCTCCACATATGCACCTGCAACCGCTGATGGCGGCAGGCGCTGATTGCCGGAGCATGAAGATAACAGTTTATTTTGCGGGTACCTCAGTCGGCACCACTGGAACTCCCAGTTTCTCCGACAGACGCCTGATGATCGCCTGATCGCTCTTCTTTGATTCTTTTTCGATCTTCAATGCATTCGTCCATGATGCTTTGGCGGCATCAGTCTGGTCCATCGCTTTCTGAACATCGCCAAGATGTTCCAGAATCGTGGCATCCTGGTATTCAGGGTTTGCACATGCCTTCTTCAGTTCCACGACAGCTTCGTCCAGACGTCCCAGCCTGAACAGAACCCAACCCAGACTGTCCAGATAGGCCGGATTCTCAGGCTGAGAACTGACAGCAATTCGAATCATCTTTTCTGCCTGCTCAAGATTCTTGCCCTGATCCGCATATAGATAGCCCAGATCGTTATTCACGCCAGGGTCTGTCGGGTCCTGTTCATAGACTTCTTCGAGAACTTTCTCACCCGCTGCGTTGTCGCCGCTCTGGACAAGCGCATTGGACAGACCAAGCCGACAGCGTCGGAGAGTTTCCGGATCAATCCCTTCGGACCCGATGATCGCTTCGTACTGGGAGATGGCATCTTTCCAGTCCGCCATCTGAGCAGCCAAACCCGCCAGCAAAAGCCTCGTTCGCTGCACGTTTTCCGGATCTGCTGCGAACTGCTTCAAACCTTCCTCCAAAACCGTTTTTGCTTCTTCAAACCGTTCAGCCTGCACCAGAACCCAGCCATGCTGATAATGCAGTAAAGGTACCTGCCCGCCTTCCTGAATTGCCGACACGATGGCGGACAGAGCCGCATCGTGATTGTCGTTGAAGGATTCTGCCTGAGACAGCCGGTACAGACCCATCAGACGCTGCCCGAGATTCAGCCCGGGAACTGCCACCAGCTGTCCAAAGGTACGTGCCGCCTGCTTAAACTTGTTCTGAAGCAGCAGGTTCATACCGTAAAGGTCCAGCGCGCGAATCGTGAGATTTCGATCCGGATTCAGCTCCAGAGTTGCCTGCAGCAGAACTCCTTCCGTGTCCAGCTGTTCCACCTCCCTTGCAACGGTCGCACAAAAGAACGCCACCGGCGCACTCAGTTCGCCTGGTTTTTCCTTCCAGATTTTTTCACATGCTGCTGTCAGAGCTTTAGAAAATTCTTCATCCGGAATAATGCTGGTGATCAGAGGCATCAGCTCCTCTGTCTGAATTCGAGCCCGAATTGCACGGTTCATTGTGGCAATCAGTGAAACCGCGTCCTTCCGTGCAATTTCCACCTTCATCAGACCGATGTACGCATCCACCTCACCCTTTTCATCCAGCAACGTCTGGTAGACTTCAGCAGCGGCATCGGTTTTCCCCTGGTCGAGCAAAGTCTGACCAATAAACATTTTTACGGATGTTGCATCAGCGGCGTCAGCCGCCAGAGCATTCAGGCGTTCCGTAAGAGCGTCAGCGCGTGACGTGGCGTTGTACAAGTCCTGAAGCAGACTGAGGGACGCCGGATCCCGACGCCCGGTCTGAAAATAAATGTCCAGAGTCTTTTCGCACTCTGGCAGCAGATCCTGCATGTAATACGCGCGGGCCTGAACAAGGTGATAATCGGCCGGCTTTCCATTCTCCACTCGATTTAACGCTTCAAACACTTTGATCGCCGTCGCTGTTCTCCCCGCCTCCAGAAGTACTCTTCCGGTGACGTCATATCCGGACGCACGATCTTTCAACAGCGCCTGATGATCCCGGAAACTAAGTCCAAAATCCTCCGGGCGTTCCAGTGCTTTGAACATCACTTCATAACTGTCTGCGGCCGCCTTAACATTCTGCTGCGCCAGCATCAGCTTGCCACGAATCTGGTGAATCGTCACGAACTCCCGAGACATCTCTTTGAGCGTTTTCGATTTCAATGCCGCATTTATCAGTTCCGTTGCCTCTTCGGCACGTCCGGCTGAGGCGAGCCAAATGGTCAGCTGAATGCGAGTCTCATAGTCGTCCTTATCCAGATCAATTGCCTTTTTCGCCTTCTGCAAACCCTCCTCGCGACCCATTCTCAGCAACACCATGGCCTGCGCCTTCAGCGGCGCCGGTGATTTGGGTGCCGCAGCAGCAGCTTTTTCAAACTCATCAGCCGCGGCCTGAAGCTCACCACGCTTCTGAGCCATCAATCCGGCCATGTAGTGAGCCAGTGCTGTGGTGTTGGCTGGATCAATGCGGCTGCTTTCATCCTTCAGCTCGAAGGTGCTGGCGTCCCCTGGCTGCTGCAGTCCCGGCAATGCAGGTTTCTCCTGTGTCGCCTTCTCCACAGGCTTTTCATCCGCTGCAGTCGATGGAATTCCCGGAAAACCAATGCAGATGGTGAAACTCAGGATGAGTGCAGTCATCCATGAAACTGATTGGCTCGCGCAGCGAGCAAGATGCTGGTTCGGGTACATAGGAAGTGGCTCATCGGGTAAACAAAATCACCATAGTCAAAAAAGGACGCCCAACGGTGATATTATTTGTCCATTCTGCCAAAGTGTCGAGCCCAGCCGGGTTTCCGCCTGAAAATCGGCAGCAAGTGATCACCGAACAATAATCGCGAACAACGGGTTCAGCAGCACTGCCAGAGGAGTCAGGAATGACGAATCCGATTCATGTTCACCCGGGAAAACTCACCAGAGACCCGGCTTGACAGGACACGAGGTGATCGTGTCGTTTGCAAAAGACCGTCACTTCTTCTTTTGACCGGCCTTTGGAACGTCGTGTTTCCGGTCGGCCGGTTTACCATTCGCAGCCGACTTTTTTGAACCAGCATCACTTTTTGCGGCCGGACGGTCTTTTTTGCCCGGTGCGGACGGCTTTGCGGAAGCAGTTTTCTGGGAATTCGACGGCGGGGCAGGAGCAGGAGCAGGAGACGATGCAGACTTGCGAACCGCTGATTTTTCAGACTTTCGATCAGTTTTTTCCACCGTTTTGGCGGGAGCCTCTGCAGGCACTGCCTTGCTGACAGCCGGTTTAGCTGCTTTTGAATTTTTTGAAACGGCCGCGGCCGCTTCAGAGGCTTTTTCCGGTGTCTTTGCAGCCTTCTTCTTTGGAGGGTTCTGCAGCTCAGCCAGCCTTTCAACGACATCACTCATTTCCAGTGGCGCGTCGACAGACTCCCTAAACCGATCGATGTATTTATCATCTGTCGCCAAACACCTCAGAAGGTGACAAAACTCAGCGACTTCTGACTTTTTCAGTCCATTCTTCAGAAATTCACCAGCCGCATCAGCATCGTCCTCTTCCGGGACCAATCCCAGCCAGTGGCTGGCTGCGAGCATCGACTGATCAAGACAAATGATATGGCTTCCGAGCAGTTGCTGGAGGGCAAAGTCGCGAACAAAAGGAGAAAGGTCATTGACCTTTTTCAGCGTTTTGACTGCGACTTCCTGAGTCTGGCGACGGAATTTTTCGAAGTCGAATGAATAGGTCGATTCAAACACATAGCGGAGAACCGAACGGATTCGGAGCCCTTTCCAGTCTGCCTGTTTCAAAGGAGCCAGAATTCGCTCCAGTTCGGTGACAGAACTGACACGTATTTCGTTCAGATCGAAGTACGAGCTGATGAGACGCTTATAACCAGCTTCCGCCGCATCCCAGCCATTGTCTTCCAGACAAATCGCAAACAGGAAGGTTTCCAGAACCGGCAACTCGATCCTCGGAACGGATTTCCCGTACATTTTCTGGAGAGCAGTCACCAGTTTGCGGCATATTAGAGCCTTGTCGCTGGCTTTCGTGGCCTTAGCCGTTGGCATTGTCAGTTTCCGCTACCCATTGTTTTTCTGATTCGGTGTCATCGATTTCGGCATCATCTGCTCCGGATTGATTCTGATCCGGCAGAACTTCCCGCAGAATTCGAGACGTTTCAGCAATTTTTCTTACACCCTGATCCAGCTGAAACCGGAGTTCCGGAGTGTATCGGCTCTTAATTCGCTCGGCGACTTTCGACTGCAGGTAGCCCCTCGCAGAATTCAGACCGTGCATTGTCAGTGATGCGATCTTTTCATCACCCATCACTGATATCCGCACCGTCGCATATCGCAGATCCGGGCTGATGTCCGCTCCCAGCACCGTCACATTTCGGATTCGCGGATCACGCAATTCCTGAAGGATCGAGGTGCTGACGACCTCTCGCACTACGGAGGCCACTCGGGCCGTGCGGCGAGTTGACATGGTGTCTGCTTTCTGTGACGTTTTTCCACAAGTTAACGAGAACTGAACACAATCCTGATGTCGTGTGCCGCAACATTGCGGCACTGTTTCATCGCTGACAGAACTTAATTCAGAGTCCTCTTCACTTCATCAACGCGATAGGCTTCCAGAAGGTCACCTTCCTTGATGTCATTGAAGCCGTCCAGTCGAATCCCACATTCCATACCATCACGGACTTCTTTAGCGTCATCCTTTTCCCGTTTCAGCGACCCGATGCGGTAATCGTTCAGAACTTTCTGATCACGAATGACATGCACTCGATTGTCTCTGGAAATGGTTCCATTCAGTACACGGCAACCGGCAATCGTACCAAATCGACTGATCTGGAAAGTCCGCAGCACAATTGCCCGCCCTGTCGCCACCTGAACTTTTTCCGGCCGAAGCAGCCCCTGCAGAGCCAGGCGAATATGTTCAGTCACCTCGTAAATGATGTTGTAGCGTCGAACATCCACACCTTCACGTTCAGCCAGTGCCTGGGCACGATCTTCTGCAATGACATGGAACGCGACAATAATGGCATCCGCGGCACTCGCGAGGTAAACGTCACTTTCGTTAACGCCTCCGATCCCCTCATGAATGATGGAGACTTTCACTTCCGGATGTTCAAACTTGTTGATCTCGCCTCGAAGTGCTTCGAGAGATCCTGGAGTATCCGCTTTCAGAATCAGCGGCAGTTCCTGAATTCCCTCACCTTCACGAGCTGAATTGAGAATATCTTCCAGAGTTCGTGGCTGACCTTTTCGAGACAGCGTTTCGGTGCGACCTTCGTGAAGACGATTGGATGCTGTTTCCCGAGCCTCCTCCACGTCTTTCATCACGAAGAAATGATCGCCGGCGCCTGGCACTTCATTCAGCCCGGCCACTTTCACCGGCATTGAAGGTCCGGCTTCCTGAATTTCTTCATCACGATCGTTGTAAATCGCACGAATTCGACCATAAGAACTGCCGCAAAGAACAATATCGCCAACCTTCAGAGTGCCCTTCTGGACAATGAGCCATGCAAGAACCCCGCGGCCTTCGTCGCGGAATGCTTCCAGACAGACACCCAGAGCCTCACGTTCAGGATTTGCCTGCAGTTCATGAAGTTCCGCGGTCAGCAGCAAGGTTTCAAGCAGCTTATCAACACCCTTCCCGGTGGCACCGGAAGTTCGTACAACTTCATATTCACCGCCCCATTCTGCGGGCAGCAATTCATGCTGGGCGAGTTGCTGAAGAATACGCTGCTCATCGATCCCCGGAAGGTCAATTTTGTTCAGAGCCACCACGATCGGCACGCCTGCATTCTTCGCATGGCTGATGCATTCGATCGTCTGAGGCATAACACCGTCGTCGGCGGCCACCACAAGTACAATGATATCCGTTACATTGGCACCGCGAGAACGCATTTCCCCGAACGCAGCGTGCCCCGGCGTATCCACAAATGTCAGACTGTATCCCTCGTGATTCACCTGATAAGCGGCGATATGCTGAGTAATCCCGCCCGCTTCTCCAGCCGCCACATTCGCATTGCGGATCTTGTCGACGAGTGTTGTCTTTCCATGGTCGACGTGCCCAAGAATCGTAATAATTGGGGGCCGACTGACCATTTTCTCCGGCGGATCTTCATGGTCCAGAGACGCAAGCAGTTCCGCTTCAATATCACGCCCGTGCTTGACTTCAAGATCCACGCCAAGCTCCAGAGCAACCTCCATCGCGATCTCTTCCGTCAGCTCATCGTTGATTGTCAGCATTCGACCGGCCTTCAGCAGAATACTAAGAATCGCTCTGGCAGGACGTCCGATCGCTTCCGACAGAGCACGCACTGTGATTGGGAATGAAATCTGAGCAGCGGTTTTCAGGTCTGCATGACCAGAACGCCGCTTTCGCTTCATCTTCTTCGCCTGACGCTCCGCCTCACGCGACTCCCGCAGCTCTTTCAGCAGTGAGCCACGACGAGTTTTCTCCTTCGCAGCCTTCTGAGAATCGGTCAGCTGGTCGCCACCCTCCTGAACCTCACGCGCCATCTTCAGCTGACGCATCTGATCGGCCAGCGGACTCCGACGATCCACGATATCGGCCAGCGCCATATCCGGCTTCTGAGCCTTCTCTTCACGAACCTTGGGTTTCTTCGTAACCGGAGGCGTGTAAGTCGGCGGTGCCGCCACAATGGGCCTTGAAGCAGGCTTACCCTTTTGCTGCGGAGCCTTCGCCTGAGCCTGCTCACGATCCTTCACCGACCCAATTGGCCGCATTTCCCGCATCGGCTGCATTTTTGGACGCCGCATTCCCTCTGCAGGCTGGGGGGACACACCAGCACGAGCGATCGGCTGCACTTCTCGAACAACTTCAGCCACAGTTTCCTGAACGATTTGCGGAACTCCTGTACTTGTCTCAATCTCCTGAACAGGATCTGCCTCGTCAGCAGGTTCCGGCTCAACCTCAGCAACAACCGGCTCCGGCTTAGCCACTTCGGCCACGGCAACTGGCTCGGGAATCTCGATCTCAGCAGGTGCGACAATCGGGGCGGGAGCAGGAGCGGCCACCGGAGCGACAGCAATTGTCGCAACTACCTCCGGGACAATCGGCTCTTCTGCCTGCACCGGCATCACTACCTCGGGCTCCACCGGAGCTACCGTCTCCGCGACATGATCCGCGTCCGAGCGGACACCATGCTGGGGACGAGGCGGCATCGACTTGATCGGACGCACCTTTCCCAAATCAGGCACCGGCTCGCGACTTGGCGTCAGCTCCTCCCTCGCAGCTTCAGATGCCGGGGACGATTGCCTCCTTTTGATAAAGTCGACAACCTGATCACGCTCTTCTTCAGAAATCGTGGCCAGTGCGTTGCGCAGTTTTACGCCCGCTTCCTCGCAAATATCGATCAATACCTTGCTGTCCAGACCAAGGTCTCTCGCAAGGGCAAAGATACGTATTTTCAAAACTTAACCCCTTAGGCCTGGCAGTGTCGAACATCCGGATGATGCACTGCAAACAGGCTCAGAACTTTACCAGTCATTAACCAGACTTGACTGGCAAATGCAGAAACAAACTGAAACCGGCCGGCTTCATCCAATGACTCTGGTCCTTCGACCAGTTTCATCCTTCAGTTTCTGCGAAGAAAAAGCAAACTGCACTTTAATCCGTGCAACACGATCCAGATCCGCGACTACAAATTCCAGGTATTGAAGACACTCTCCTCAGCACTAACCCTCAACTTCTGATTCGGATGCCGATGCTGCATCCACAGTACTATCCGCCGACTCACCATCTCCCGCCGCAATCTCAGCGCCATCCGCCACAAGGCGGCCAGCACCACCCTCCCCGCCAGACATTAACCCTGCACCTGCAGCAGCAACAGGAGGTACCTCATCGCGAGAAACAACCGCGACCGCCGCTTTCCCGCCAGCCGAAGCCGGACGAGCCCGCTCTTCACCACCCTCACCCCCGAAACCTCTCCCACGACCTCGCGGCTCGTCATTCTGCTTTCGCTGCTCAGCCGCAATCCGATCCCGCTCCTCCGCCTTAAGACTTTCCGCATCCGCAAAACGAATTATATTGTCACAAGCCTCCGCAGACAGCCCCCCAATCTCAGCGAGCTGATCCGGCTCAATGACGGAAAGATCGTCAAACGTGAAAAACCCCTGAGAAACGAGGTTTTCAGACAAATCGGGCGTCAGCTCAGGAATCACCGAAAATGCAGCGATTGAAATATCCAGCTGCTCATCCAGGGACGCCTGAGTCATCACATTAATGTCCCAGCCGACAAGCTTGGAAGCAAGGCGAACATTCTGCCCCCGCCGCCCAATTGCCAGTGACAGCTGATCATCACGCACCAGCACAATGACCTTTCCAAGCATCGGACACAGAATCACGTCCTCAACCTCAGCTGGCTGCAGCGCGTTGGGGACGAGCACCTGGAGCGAGTCATTCCAGCGAACAATATCAATCCGCTCACCACTCAGCTCTTCAACGATCCCACGAATTCGGGCACCACGCACGCCCACACAGGCACCCACGCAGTCAATCGTTGAATCATTACACGAAACAGCGACCTTAGAACGATGCCCGGCCTCCCGCGAAATCGAACGCACCTCAATAACGCGATCATTGATCTCCGGAATTTCAACCTCGAATAGCCGACGAACAAAATCCGCATGAGTCCGCGACAGAATCACACGCACCCGGGAACCGGCCTTCCGCACATCCAGAACAATCGCTCGAACACGGTCCCCAATGCGATAATTCTCTTTCGGTATCTGCTCACTGCGAGGAAGAATGGCTTCAATTTTCCCCAGATTGATGATGACAGTGCCACGATCAATTCGGGTCACCAAACCCGACACAACCTGACTTCGAAGCTCAAGAAACTCCTCATAGACGGTATCTCTCTCCGCCTCCCGAATTTTCTGAATCATCACCTGCTTGGCAGTCTGAGCTGAAATTCGCCCCAACAAATCACCCAGCAATTCAGGCTCCAGCATTCGCCCGTCACAAATCAGGGCAGGCTCACCAGTCTTGCGGTCAATCTGAACCTCAACATGCTCCTCCTCGGAAAAATGCTTTCGCGCAGCCGACAGGATCGCCTGTTCGATTCCCTCGAACACGATCTCACTATCGATAGCCTTGTCGCGATGAATGGCATCGACGATTCTGAGGATTTCAGGTCCATTCATAACAGGTCATTCAGTTGCTCGAAGTATCTATAAAAAAAAGCGGGAGCAAGTCCCACTTTTCGCGACTGGCAGTATTCTGCCAAAAAACCTGCTTTCTCAAACCCCCCCACCGCAACCAGTCGCCTGCGCTTACGCACAAAACCAACTGCCCATCGGAAAGAGAATTCGGGAAATGGAGAAAGACCTAAATCTTGCCCATTTCAGGTTCCTCGAACGCGGTATTGATAAAACCAACAGTGGAAACTGGAGCTCTCGCGAGAAGCATCACCGCTCGCAAAACACTCAACACAAAACAATACCGGCAGAAAATACTGGCCAGCAGGCAAGGTGTCAAGCTTCTCAGCCGGTCTGTATCGGCATTCGGATAGAGTCTGCTGCGATGCGAAGGCCTGAAAGCCGCCAGATTGGCAAAATAGCTAAATTTTGAAATTCAGCCATCCCGGAAAACCGCCATCAGGACCCCGAGCCGCCCTGAATACACTCTCGAGCCACCTGGCGAGCAGCCTTGTAAGCATGCTTAATCGTAAATAATCGCGATTCAATCTGCTCCGCTGTGAAATAACGACCGTGGTCACTGTGCGGCAAACCAGCCAGTGACAGGGTCAATGGGAGCAATTCCAGAAACTCACGATACTTTCTCTGAGTGTCAGAAGGAGCATCCGCCATAGCCAAACTCTTCTTTGTCCAGGGACCAGCCGCCAGAAGGGGGTTCAATACCCGACATGCCCGACCGTCACAGCCATGAAATCTACAGATGCCTGCAACATTCAAACACAGCTACTGACCAGGAGGACGACGCCCGGAAAGCTGCTTAAGGATGGCATCCGCTGCGCCTGTTGGCTTGGCCGTATCTTTCGGATTTGATCCTGTGCTTCCTTTGGCAACATCGTTTCGTGCACCAGTGCTTTCGGGATCAGGAAGCGCCACTTCCGGACTGGCAGAAGCAGAAGCCGGAGCTACCGGAGCCTGCCCAGGATAACCCTGCATCGGAGGAGCCATCATCTGCGGATACATCTGACCGTACTGAGGCATCATCTGCTGATATGGATAACCACCATACATTCCGCCCGGATATGGCATCGGCTGCATCATCTGCGGATATCCATACTGCCCGGGCATCATCTGCCCCGCTGGCATGATCGCAGTATCAGCACCGGCCGGCGCAGGCACGGCAGGAGGAGGAGTAACAGGAATCTGCGCCGTCAGTGGAGACGGTGTTTCAGCAGTAGCTGTGGCAGGCTGCGAAACAGGAATCTCAAGCACCGTCTGCGAAGTTACCTGAGTGTCTTCCGGCTTCGTTCGAAGATCCACCCCGGAATTACTTACCGACGAATCGGTGACTGCCCCCGGAAGTATCCGAAACAGAAACTCAAGATTTCCTATAACCACGTGATCCCCGTTAGCCAGAATCGTCTCCTTCAGGATTCGATTTCCATTAACGGACGTGCCATTCGTACTGCCCAAATCCCGCAACCGAACAGAGAAATCGTCGAGGCTAAAGACGCAGTGGTGACGACTCACCATTTCACTGTTGGGGCGCAGCTGACAATCCTGCTCACGACCAATAAGAAACTTTCGTCGGTTCAAGGGGATTACCTGACCGGCGTGCTTGCCTCCAATAACTGACAATTCAGCCGCGATCATAAGTCAGCAACTCCGCAAGATTTTCGTTCAGCCCCGCGTTGGGACTTATTCCGTATTCGTCGAAAAATTTCCATTTTTTACGGAATGGGAAGAATTTAACTCAAGGGCCCGCAGCGTTCCAGTACCAGATCAGGATTTGCGAAGATGAAAGTGCAAGTTTTCCATCTTAACAGTAAATGTCGTCGATTCTGATCTCCCTGGGAATAGACGAGCATTTACCAGCAAACCAAATTCCAACTGACCATTTTTTTCAGATCCATCTTCCCGGACCTCGAATTTTGTTGCCCGCTCTTTTCCGTAATAAACGAGGGATCTGATCAATCATCCGTATTTGAGGAACTTTGTCACGCAAATTTTGATGCATTTCTCTGCTCAGTCGAATCAAAGATCGACTTCTCTGAAAAAATCGCGGTCGCACAGGCGCGCCTTTCCACAGTACCTGCGACAGCTCCTGCCAGTCGTTCGGGCAGGAGCTCCTCAAATTTCAACTCTGCAAACTCCGGAAACAGCTGACGGATTCCAGGAACCTGAGGAGTCAGAGGTGACGCTGAAATCAAAATACTTCCATGCTGTAATATCGTGCCCCGGCGACGCCTTTGTGCACTTCCAACAATTTTATGCTGAACAACAACCTCACGAATTTCATCCACAACTTCACAAATAATGTCGTTTGGGTCAGCACGCAAAAAACACAAAAACGGCTCATCCCCTGTCGATTGCTGTCCAGGCGACTGCTGTTCAGCAGCACGAGCTTCGCCAGCTGACCGGGATTCGTCCGACGGAAATCTGCCCATCGATAACGAAGCTTGACCGGCCGATCTCATACAACAGCGAACTCCACACTCTCCCAGCAGCTCAACAATGGCAGTATGCATCAGCCGATACAGTCCAGAGGGATCATGGCGAATCGGATGAGTCGCCGGGACCACACAGGAATAGGTGAGTTCCTGATCATGCAGAATCGCACCCCCGCCCGTAACGCGCCGTACTCGCGGAAGCAAAGCAAACGCCCTGTCTTCCGATCCTCCACCATCAGAATCCTGAAGGCCGCCAACTTCCGGTTTCTGAAAATAGCCAACAGACACTGTCGGTTCCGACCATCGATAGATTCGCACGGCACAACGGTCTGATGTCAGCCCTTTTTTGAGCATCGCAGAGTCAACCGCCATGTTGTGCTCACCACTGCCCGCTCTGCCATCAACAAACAGATCACACTCATACTGCGTGCAGTCAGGAAACTCCTGACCGGCCAACGCTGTTCCCCGAACATCTTCCGAATGGCTGTTGTCGTCCATTTTTTGTACTCAAATCAATCCTGCTGCTGGGCAGACCAGCAAAGCACGGGCTTTCTTGCTGCGGCAACTTCATCCGGTCGGCATACAGGCGTTGAATGCGGAGCTCCCTTCACCAGTTCAGCAGGTTCGCTGCAAATCAGCCGTATCGCATTTGCAAAGGCTTCAAGAGTCTGCAGAGACTCTGTTTCAGTCGGCTCCATCATCATAGCTTCTTCAACAACAAGAGGAAAATACACTGTTGGAGCATGATAGCCATAGTCGAGCAGCCTTTTGGCGATGTCCATCGCCGTGACACCCTGTCGGTTTTTAATCTGCCGGGCGCTCGCGACAAATTCATGCATGCAGCGTCTGCCATGAGGAATCTCAAGCACATCAGCGACTTTGCTGAGCAGATAGTTGGCGTTGAGAACAGCATTCTCCGATGCCTCTCTCAGGCCCTTCGCTCCCAGAGTCCGAATGTAAAAATATCCCCGGAGTAAAATGCCGACGTTTCCAAAAAAGGTCCTTACCTGCCCAATTGAATGAGCGGGAGATCGAAGCACATATCGATTAGTACCGCTGTCAAATCTCACCACCGGCGATGGCAGAAAGTCGCCGAGAAAGTCCCGAACGGCAATCGGGCCTGCTCCAGGCCCCCCTGCCCCGTGAGGACCGGTAAACGTCTTATGCACGTTGTAGTGCATCATATCGCCCCCAAAATCACCCGGACGTGCCTTGCCAAGAATTGCGTTCATGTTGGCGCCGTCAATGTAAACGAGCCCACCCGCTGCGTGCAGAATGTCGGCAATCCGAGCAATGTCCCGTTCAAACAAACCCAGCGTGTTCGGATTCGTAATCATAAAGACGGCTGTTCGTTCATCCACCTGCTGCGACAGTTCATGCAGGTCCACAAAACCACTGGTACCGGCCTTCAGCTGCACACATTCAAATCCGGCAAGTGCGGCACTCGCTGGGTTCGTTCCATGTGCACTTGCAGGAAACAGAACACGTGTTCGCTGCTCGCCGCGATGTCGGAACCAGGCAGAAGCCGTCAGAAGCGCTGCAAGCTCTCCCTGAGCGCCTGCCGCAGGATGCAGTGATACCGCTGGCAGTCCCGAGATCTCGGCAAGCATCTGCTGCAGTTCAAAAAAGATCTTCAACAACCCCTGAATCTGATCTTCCGGCTGATAAGGGTGACTGCCACTGGCCTGAGCCAGCCGAGCCAGCCGCTCATGACGTTTGGGATTGTATTTCATCGTGCAGCTTCCCAGCGGATAAAAGTGGGAGTCCACACTCATATTCAATGTCGACAGATTCACAAAATGCCGAACCACATCCGGTTCTGCAATCTCCGGCAGCTCCGGCATCTCGTCAGCCAGAAAAGCGGCCTCCGGTGCCCACTGCCGTCCGGTATCGGGTACATCACATTCCGGATAGATGACGGTCCCGCGACCCGGATATGACATCTCAAACAACGACCTTACAGCAGACTGATTTCGCATATCGTACCCAACGATCCATCGATTGTTGTTTAACAGTTCAAACGGCATCACGTCAGGTGAGCGAGTCTCGCAGTGCCACAACGAGTCCGTCGATCTCGTCCCGCGTTCTCTTTTCGGTCAGAGCCAGCAGGAAACAGTATTCGGCATCAGGCACACCGGGGATACAAAACCGACCGAGGTCCGGGCCGACATTGTATCCGGCTGCCGCAAGCCGGGAAAGAACAGTGGAGGCCCTGACAGGAGTGCGAATCACAAACTCACGGAAAAACGAGCGAGCGAATCGAAGCTCGACGCCCGAGATTTTCGTCAGCTGATCCGCCGCATAACGGGCCTTCGAGTGCGACAATTCAGCGACCGACCGAAGCCCCTTCTTCCCCAGCACTGCCAGGAAAATCGTCGCTCGCAACGCGATCAATCCCTGATTCGTACAAATATTGCTGGTCGCTTTGTCACGACGAATATGCTGCTCCCGAGCCTGCAGATTCAATACAAAACAATCCTTCCCGTGACGATCGACGGTCCGACCAATCAATCGGCCCGGCATCTTCCGGACGTATTCCATTCGACACGTAAACAATCCCAGATATGGTCCGCCATATTGAAGAGGGGTGCCGAGCGGCTGGCCTTCCGCAACCGCGATATCTACTCCATAGTCTCCAGGTTTTTTGAGTAAACCGGGGCTGATCGCATCAAAGGATAAAATTGACAGTGCACCGGCCGAATGAGCGATCGCCGTAATTTCAGCCACCTGCTCAAGACATCCGAAAAAATTGGGTTGCTGCAGCACGACGGCACAGGTATTCGAATCAACGGCTTCCGAAACTCGGGCCGGAGAAACCACTCCATTTTCCGGTTCAATGATAACCAGCTCTGCATTTAGCCCTGACAAATAGGTCCTCAGCACCTGCTGGTATTCCGGGTGCACCGTTCCTGCCATCACGATGCGGTTGTGCCGCCCGGTGACCCGCATCGCCATAAAGACGGCTTCGCTGACCGCCGTCCCGCCCTCATAAAGGCTGGCGTTTGAAACCTCCATGCCGGTCAGCTGACACATCAGTGTCTGAAACTCATAAAACGACTGCAAAGTCCCCTGACTCGCCTCAGCCTGATATGGAGTATAAGCCGTGTAAAATTCACCCCTCGAAGTAAGCTCATCAACGACGGCAGGAATGAAATGATCATACGCCCCACCACCAAGGAAACAGACGGGAGATCCGCCCGGAGCCCCCAGGGCTTGCTCCATCTCCTGCTGCAGCTCGAGTTCAGAAACCGGTGCCGGAAGGTCGAGCTCCCGCTTCAGCTGCAGCTCCGCCGGAATTTGCTCAAACAGTTCGTCAATCGATCGAATGCCAATCGACTCAAACATCTGCTTACGCTGCTCGGGAGTATCAAACAAGTATGCCAACTCGGTCCTCCTGAACCTGAAAGATGAAATTGTTTAATCTTCTAAGCAGTTATTATCAGATGAGTTGGACCGACATCCGGCACTGCCACCTGCGTCTGCCGTGGTTACCGGGTTCAGCCGGACCTCAGTGACCTGCCTCTTCACAATGTTTCAAATAGTCGGCATGGCTGAGCAGCTGTTGAACCTGCTCCGGCTTTGACATCCGTATTCTGGCGATCCAGGCCTTTTCATAAGGACTTTCCGTCAGCAGCGCCAGACTGTCCGGAAGCCCCGCATTCACTTCAGTGACCTGTCCATCCACAGGCGCATAAAGATCGCTGACCGCCTTAACGCTTTCGATCTCACCGACCGATTCCGACTGGCGGACCGAGCGTCCCACTTTAGGCAGGTCGAGATAAACGATATCGGTTAAAAGCTTTACAGCAAAATCGGAGATGCCAATTGTTGCGGTTTCACCTTCCACAGATACCCATTCATGTGTCTTTGTGAAGCGGAGATTTTCGGGATTCATGGATTGCTGACCCTCAGAAAAGCCAATTCACCGGAGCGTTAACATCATGCGACCAGGTTTCAGATTTACGGGCTCGTTTCGCAAAAAAAGCCGAAACCTTCAAAACCTCTGGTGCTCTGTCAATACTTCGTTTTGGGGTACGATGGGCATTCCTGCCCGTCAAAATGCAGTCGGACAGGAATGTCCAACCTACATTCTAAGACTTGACAGAGCACTAGCAACCGTCTGACTTTCGAACGGCGTCCGCTCCGTGCGCACTGGCAGCGATCTCTTTTTCCAGATCAGCGATTTTCTGCAGGCGGCGAGCATGACGGCCCTGTTCAAATTCCGTTTTCAGCCAGATGCGAACGATCTGATCGGCCAGCTGATCACTCAGCTGATCCGCGGATAAACACAACACATTCGTATCGTTGTGCAAACGGCTGTACTCAGCCGTGACACTGTCATGACAGGTGGCGGCACGCACTCCGCTAAACTTATTCGCGGTAATGCACATTCCGATGCCTGTCCCGCAGATCAGAATTCCTCGATCAACCTCTCCCGACGATACTCCCTTAGCCACCATCGCCGCAAAGTCCGGGTAGTCCACACTCTGAACGTCCTGCGGTCCGTAGTCGACAGTGCTTTCCACATTGTCAACAGACCCCAGCAGCTGCAGCATCCGGTTCTTCATTTGAAGACCCCGGTGGTCACTCGCAATACCAATTTTCATGGCGGTCAGGATTCTTTCTGAAACAATTCATCGACCCAGACTCGAAGGTTGTCGGTCAATTCCCGGACACATTCACGATAAGTTTCGATGCCACTGCCGATCGGGTCAGAAATGTCATTCCCCGTCCGATCCAGCAGAAAAAAACGGTCTGCCAGATCTGGCCTGGCTTCGCAAAGCAAGTTCAAATGTCGTGATGTCATCGCCAGTACGCAGGCGGATTCCTCCAGCATTCGAGAGGTGACCTGCTGACTCAGATGCTGCGACAGATCCAGATTGTATTCACTCAGAACGTCAATTGCTTCCCGGGATGCAGGAAAGTTCTCCGCAGCGGCCACTCCCGCCGAGAACACGTCAATTCCCCGCTCTCGCAACTCCCACTCACGACAATTCAGCTTTTCTGCCGCCAAACGTCGAAAAATCGCCTCAGCCATGGGGCTGCGGCACGTATTCCCGGTACAGACAAACAGGATTCTCAGTACAGCGTCAGTACGTTCGGTTCCGACGCTCACTGCTTTTTCTCCTGCTCACTTTCAAAGGGCCACACGTGACGATCAAATTGAAATAAGAGTACACAAAACCGATGAACGACCATACACAGAATTCATCGGTATTCATCGGTCGGTAACGACAATCATGGCGGTTTGGCAGATAAATCTCAAGTTTGAGTGGCATCTGCCCAACAACTTCCTCACTGAAAGGCGTTTTTCCTCATGACCTCAACTTTACCGGATTCTGGTCTGTCAGTCTTTCCTGCATTTCAACGCTTTCCGTTTAGCCATTTGCACGGTAGCATCAGTTTTTATGGCGCAGGCACACGAAACTCTGCAAATTCTCTGACTGCGTTTTGATTATTCTTCAACAAAAATGTCGATCTTGCTTTCAAGCCCGATTGCCACCGGCCATCGGATTCTCTCCTCGACGCTGATTCGGATGAGACAAGAGTGAAAAACGCGGTCAGGAACCTGAAGAAGGGCGCTAAAGCGCAAGTCCGCAAACTGGCGGAGTTTCGAGGAATTAAACGCCAGAGCCTGACACAATATCAGTCTTCCGTCAGGAAACTGTACGATGGACCGCGAGGTGCAGTGCTGAAATTCAGCAGCATTATCTCGCTGCACGAACCGCTCATGGGCGCTCTCTTTCGTTCAGGCCGTTTCGATGCGTCACGATTCAGCCGAATTCTGGACGTGGGTTCCGGAGCCGGCCAAATCATTCGACACCTGTTGAAAACAGCCCGGCCGGAAGCAGAAATTGTTGGTTTTGACCTGTCTGCCGAAATGCTCAGACGAGCACGCGAACGACTGGATTCCCCCCGCCCAGTGTTCGTTGCAGCCGATATGATGCAGATGCCCTTCAGGGATGCATCATTTGACTGCATCACCTGCGGGTATGTCCTTGAACATATCCCCGATCCGCTCCCGGGCCTCTCGGAATTCGCTCGTGTTCTCAAACCTGGCGGTGTTGTTCTTCTTCTCGCAACCGAAGACTCCCTGTCCGGACTGCTGACAAGTCATACATGGAAATGTCGAACATTCAGTCGGCAGGAACTTCGGTCAGCCTGCGACAACGTAGGATTAACCTGGCAGCGTGAACTCTGGTTTACACGGGTACATCAGCTGCTTCGCCTGGGGGGAATTCTGGTGGAACTTCATAAACCAGAGCTACAGACGGCCCCAGAGGATGCTGCGAGATCCGCTCTTCCTCAGCAAAACGCAGTCGCCTGTTCAAGTCACGCATGTTGTCAGCCAGTGGCTCAGTAAACAGGACTTCAGCCTCCGTCGAAGCAACCACCACAAAGTCCAGTCCGGCGCTCCAGACGCTCAGCTGCCCATTCTGACTGATCGCCCGTACCCATGCCCGGTACTGCCCTGCAGAGAGTGCGCCCGATACCCGATACTCATTCGTCATGATATGGTCGGCCTGAAGCGAGGTTCCCGCTGCGTCAAGCCGGAGAATGGCGACCGAGTATTCAGCTGCGCCGCCTACGGTATCCCAGCGAAAAACAGGCCTGCTCGTCTGACGACCAGACGGGCTGGTCAACTGCGGACGTCCGCCAATCGTCACACGGGACATGTCGCTCCAGAGTCCTGACAATCCCATTGAACCTCGCGCCTGAACCCACCACACATACTGTCCGGCCGGTAGTTCGACGGACGGAGTCATCGAAGTAATAAAAACAATCTGATCGATACGAACAACGTGTGAAACTGATTCCTGCAGAACAAGTCGATACGAAGAAGCACCGTTGACTTCGTTCCACCGGAATGTCGGCGTACTGTCAAACGTGGATGATTCCGGACCGATGATCTGCGGCGCTACGGAGACGTCAAATTCACGAGCCACGGACCATGCTCCGGGGCGACCCGTGCCGTCCGCCCCCCGCAGCCAGACTCGATAAGATCCCAGTGGCAGAGGTGCAGCAACCTGATAACTGGTTCCTCTCAGTCCTCCCTGTCGCACAATTGCGGACTGACCGGTCGTTCGATTGTCGATCCAGATCTCATACGTCGCAGCCCCGGAAAGTGCAGCCCAGGAGAGTGTCGGCCGATACGTTGCCTGCTGCCGGACCATTGGCGCAAGAACCGGAGCGGTGTTCACATAAAACGCTCCTGGAACGCTCCACTGAGTTCTCTGGTCTCCTGGCATAACGGCGCGAACCCAGACACCGTATCGACCGAGTCCCAGCGGTACAGGAGACATCAGTGACGTGCCGACCACTGTCTGCAGAACAATTCGCCCGGGATCAGGACTGATACGGCTCAGCCAGACTTCGTAACTCACAGCTCCAGGTACCGACGACCAGACAATCAGAGGAAACGCAGTTCGATTGTCCTCAGCAGGCCCGCTGACTGTCGGCGCCTGGGCCTCATTGTCGAGATTGGTGACCATGACCTGAACCGGGGGCATTTGCCTGAATCGCTCATCAGAGACATTGGCGTCGACCGTCGCTCTCAGCAATGTGGACTGATGCCCGTCATAAAGAGTGTCGTCAATTCCAGTCAGCACTGCGACCTGCAATACATTCCAGTTGTCAGGGGTGAAGGTCATCGTCGTCGGCGTCACAATGGCCTCACTACTGTCCGGAACTGAGAGCCTGACAACGACCGGACTGAGTGGGCGAGCTGACAGTTTAAGAGAAACGGTGTCCGAAGTCTGATCTTCACTGACCGTGGTGTGCCCCTCACTTTCAATCATCTGTAACCCTGCCGACTCATCGTCAAGAACCTGAAGCACGTCCGCTGCCTCATCCATACCAGTTGCCACAGCACTGACGATAATTTCCAGGGATCCATCCACATCGGTGTCATCCTGCAGTGTGACCGAAAAGCTGGCCGACAACTGACCGGCCGGAATAATGACCGAAGGCGGTACGGTGGCAGAAACATGATTACTGGCCAGACGCACGATCAGCGGAACAGCAGGATCAGAATTATGTCGGGTGACGATACCTGTAACCGTGCCGGCGTTTTCACGAACCGTATTCAGACTGAGACTGACATTCAGTGAGGCGGGCTGCTGAAATCGAATACTCCGTCCGCTGCCGGTATACAGCGTATTTCCCTGATTAAAGCCAGCCAGAAGCCGCTGGTTTCCCTGTGGTCCGGAATTGCGAATTCCCACAGTGGCCGATCGCCCCTGATCCTGCTGGGCGTCGCCGCCATCAAGGTCCCGATAATTAATCTGAATGCTGCCATCAAACGAACTGAGAACTGCCTGAAAGGTAATCTCTCCCGCGGCGTCCAGATACTGAATCTGATTCCATTGAATGATGAGTCGCTGAGTCGGGCCGCTTCCCATCACCTGCCAGAAAATGCGAGCATCCAATCCGTATGTCGACAAATCATCCCATAAAACGGCAATGGCAGCCTGAACCGGACTGGCGGTCAGATCGCTGTTGCCCGCCAGAGTACCAGGTGTTCCGAACGTAATCAGGCCATTTGTACTGACAAACAGCGATGAGTACGTCGTGCCATAGAATGAGAACTGAAAATCGCCCAGCGCAGCATCAGAAATCAGGGCCGCATCGTCGTCAACTCCATGCAGGATGGGCAGTCCGGTCTGACTGATGTCTTCAAACCCATGTGTTACCGGAACGGCAACATATCCGAATCCATCAGGTCCCAGGGGATCCGCAATCTCTACCTTAAAACTGCCGAGTATACCGGCAGGAACCGCGTTTCCGGCCTGATCGTGTACCTGATCGGCAAGCAGTTCAATTGTATAGACACCTTCCACATCCGAATTCCATACTCCGGAAGGTGCTGAAACCAGATAAGTGGCGGCAATCAGAGAACTGTTGACTGAAGGTGTTACGGAATGCAGGACTGCCGTTTCACTGAAGCCATTCGGACCGTGGATGCGAATATCTCCCGTTCCGATATCTGACCATACAATCGCAGTGTCATCGGCAAAACGAACCGTGATGATCTGATCATCGGCAGATGCCAGCAGGATATCTGAGGCCGCACTGATGGCTGCCGGGATTCCGCCGTCAATCAGTCCCGTGGCTGACCACGACAAGCCAAAATCTTCCCAGTTGGCATCGCTGGCAAAATCCCAGTGCTCCCCCGCCCAGCTCACCCGAATCATGTATTCAGCAGTTTCCGGTACGGAAAAATGCAGATGCTCGGTTGTGTTGTACAGGCTGACTGATTCGGCCACTTTTCGAACAGCACTGCCGCCACTTGCCAGCCAGATCTCCAGATTCAGATCGTCAAAACTGACTTCGGATGTCTCACCGGCAACATCAATCGAACGGTCAACGAACCAGTTGAGCGTTGCGCTGAACTCAGAGCCGGCGGGCAGTACATTTTGAATGTAATAGTCGCTGGCCTGATTCTGTGTGACTCGGCCAAAATCCCATCCTCTGGTTCCGATATTTCCCCCACCCTGCCCCGCAACGTCTGCCGTACCGGTGAGCAGAACGTCGAACGCATTTTCCAGATTCAATATACCGGCACCACTCGCGGCATCCAGCGACTGTGTTGTGGTGATGACATCGCCTGACATCAGCTGATGATTGCTCCAGCCCGGATTCTTACTCGCCGAAGTCTGCAGTATCGACTTGCTGACCCGTCCGTCCAGTGCCATTGTACCGCCCCCAAAGGTGGAGCGTGCGGCATCGGCCATCAGCGTCAATCCGCCTGCAACGACAGGAGAAGCAAAACTCGTGCCCTGAATATTGCTGCTGTACTGTGTGGAACTGCCTGACGTTGAATCGGTGCCTCCCAGATTTCCACCGGTCAGGCCCCCATAAAGTGCGCTCGTCAGATTCTGCCCCGGGGCAGAAATATCAATGACGGCCCGAACACCCGGAATCAGACTTCCCTGAGCCGGGTCGCTTACGTTCGCAGGGCGACTGACAAGCGGAATGAACAGATCATTCAATCCCCGGCTGCTGAATGAGGAAACCGTCTGATACGGTACGGAATCTGTGTCCTGTCCAAGCGACGCAACAGTGATCACGTTATAACCAGCCGCAGGTCCTCCCACAGTATTTGAGCTGTCGCCCGTATTTCCTGCGGAAAAGACAACCGCCTTTCCAGACTGACTGACCAGCGCATCCACACCGCGGGAATACAGCCCATTCGCCGATCCTGTCGTATCGTTCCCTGACCAGCTACTGTTAATGACATCTGCTGTCTGCTGAGCTGGTCCCACACCACTGATCATCATCGTCCGATACGGAGTGATGAATGTGGATTCGTTGTAGTTGAACGCCAAAGTGTAAGGTCCCCCAACCCACTGCGTCCCAATCGCTCCGGATATCAGACTTGCGCCGGGCGCAATCCCCTGCTGCCATGAATTGCCGTCAGATGTCTCACGACCTCCCAGGATCATCCCAACCCACGTCGCATGACGATCAAATTCACCGGTCTGCGGACCTGGGCTCTGAGTATCATGAACATAAGTCGTCACATGCGCCAGCGATTCATGGCCGTTCCAGATATGCCCCGCTTCAATATTGCCGACCACAGCGTCTGAACCGGTGAAACCAGCCTGATAGAATCGGTCAGCCCCAACCAGAGTATTGATGTTCAACCCGGTCAATATGTCTGGACCAGAATTGCTCGACACCAGTGAGTTGATTCCCATGCCGGATTGTTCGCTGAACAATCGTTCCAGCGCATCGGCTTCCTGATCTTCAGAGATCGAATGGCCCCTTTCATCAGTCGCTCCCACCCCAGACTGAGCTGAATCTGAAATCTCCGCAACGGATGCGTGCAACAGAGCTGAAACAGACGACATTGGCTGAATTGTCAGTACCAGACGGCTTTCCAGAGAATCCACGACTGTCATTGCCAATGAACGTCGTGTGCGTCGACATTTACCGAAATTTCGTGCTCGCATAGTGTCTGGATCACCATCAGACTCAGGATTTACGGTTGGAAAGTCCGGATACGAATAAAAAAGCTGGCTTTCAGTTTCGTGCTTTCAAGTTACTCCAATGTGTTTCTGCAGAGCAAGACGTTATTTTTGCTGTGAGCCAACAAAACAGCGGCTTACCGCTGGTATGTTTGGTGATCTTGCCAGTCACTCGCCTGCCCGGGGACCGTCGTTATTTCTCAGCCAGCCAAATTGAGGTCAAAAACGGGGCAGAAATTTTTCGTGACTTTTGCTGAGCTGTCGGTCATTCGGGAAAAGGAATGGCGGAAATCGCTGAATTTGTGATTCCGTCAGTGGGAAACGGTCAGAGAGCCTCTGCTGAGCTTGACGCTGGCAAATCGAGCAGCACCCTTTTTGGCAGAAAAATTTTTGGGCAAAAAAATTTGGACAGAATTCACGGAGTCTCTGTCAGAGTCTCCTCAGGGCGTCGGCAGATGAACTCGCCCCACACCTGCCATTTAACAGCGATTCATTTTTCTGCCCAAAAATTTTTCTGCCCACTACTCCCTTCCGAAGCCCGGGATAACAAGCTCGCGGGCAACTGATTGCGTGATGAACCCGGGACGCGATCGTGAGTGCATGATAGCATCTTCCTGTGGCCACGAACCTGGTGTCCGTTATCTAATGCGTTTCCTGCTGACACTCAGGTTCCTGTTTGTTCGTCGTCTGCTTCGTCCACGGTTTCAGTGACCATCCGAGCGGTGTCATCAACATGAGATGCCCGACCAAATCCGATAATCGCGGAATGAATGCATGGGTGCGACAAAGCAAATCTCAGAGCTCGTTTACGTGGATTCTCATTCGGCTGAATCTGCATCAGCTCGGCCGCCTGCTTCGAATCTCTCTCATACAGATCCAGTGGAAAAAAGGGGGTCTTCAGAGTATGTGCACTCGGTGGATCTCCCATAACGGCACCTGCCGCAAAGACTCGAATGGCGAACGCACCCATATTCATCCGACCCGCGTCCGCAAGAATGTTTCCATAATTGCGCTCGGTAAAATCTAAGGGCATTTCCTGACCGGCACTGGGATTCAGAACATTGTACGGAAGCTGGATGGTGTCGAATTCGCCCGAAAGGATGACTCGCCGCATTGACTCCGCATCTCCTGTTCCGGTCAGGCCGGTTGCTCGCACCAGCCCCTGAGTCTTCAGCTCATGAAACACGGCAACCACTCCATCCTTCTTTAGAATGTCCTCAACGCTCACTGAGAACGGTTCATCGTTTCCTGCCCTGGTCATTCCATTGTGCAGCTGCAGCAGACTGACGGAGGAGACCTGCAGGCGTTCAAGACTCTGCTCCACACCGGTCAGTATCTGCGTTCGAATATCGGTGGTGCTGTCCGGCTGCAGCCGAACCTTGGTCGCAATGTGAAAGGTCGCAGGTGCCTGTTCAGCGGACGCTTTCTTCAGTGCGCGACCCAAACTGAGCTCTGAGCGTCCGGCACCGTAACCGGGTGCCGTATCGAACCAGTTGATTCCACAGGCAAGAGCTCGGGCGACGGCCTGATCCTGAAGTTCCTGATCATCGCCAGTCATCAGTCCGGAAACCGGTCCGGCCCCGAAAGCCAGACGTGATACAGTAATTCCCGTTCGCCCCAGAACAACCTGCGATACTTTTTGCATGCGGCAGAGACTTTCCTGCGAGACGCGATGAGCAGACGAATCAAACCAGAGGCTGAATCAAACTGATCGATCAGCATCAGGACTGAAAAGCACGAATGATGGCACTATTATCCATGTCCCCGAATCCAAGTTCAGATGCTCGCCGCAACAGACCTTCGTGCACTTCACTCAATGGCAGGCGAGCAGCATGCTGAGCGCCCAGATCCAGAATCAGACGCACATCCTTCCAATGCTGATTCAGACGTGCCTGTGGTGAGAATTCGGCGGAAATCATTTTTTCTCCCTTGATGTCCATCACTTTTGAATAGGCAGCCCCGGATTTCAGAATTTCCAGGATCATGGGGAGATTAACGCCGCACTGTTCTGCAAGGTTCAGCCCTTCAGCCAGTACAGCGCGATTCAGTCCAAGGACAAGATTCACGATGAGCTTTGCAGTTGCCCCGCTTCCGCAGCCCCCGGTATGAAACTGCCGGAAAGAGAAACAAGTGAGCCATGGCAGTGCCTGCTGCCATGCTTCATCGGTGCCACCCGCCATGACAACCACCTGTCCCTGGCGTGTCTGCTCGCTGGATCCAAGAACGGTCGCGTCCACATACCGCGAACCATGTTCGGCAAGCATGCGACCAAGATCCGCCGAATCCTGCGGATCCCCTGTTGTTGTATCGATCACCAGCTGACCACTGAGGGCAGGCATCGCTTCTGTCATGACAGATCGAACAATCTGACTGTCCGGAAGACTGATAACAACGACACTGCACTCTTCGAAGACACGCCGCACTGAGTCAGCCGTATTGCCGCCGTTTCGTTCGAAGGACTGCCGGGCTGATTCACTGATGTCATATCCCGTCAGCGTGTGACCCGCCTGAAGCAGCCTTTCGGCCATGGCACTGCCCAGCAGTCCCAGCCCCACAAGACCCGCGTGGCTCATATTGGATCCTCCAGCACGTCCGCGGGCTTCTTCGGGGCCAGCCAGATGATGATCATTCCCAGGACATAGATCATTCCGCTCCAGAATCCTACGACGGCATAATCACCCTGAAAACTGTCCATTCGCAATCCCACAAAAATGACAACCATTGCTGCAATGATGCGACCAGAGTTGAAGCATATTCCACTGCCGGTCGACCGAACTCGTGTTGGAAACAACTCCGGAAGGAACAGAGGAAGCCATCCAAAATACGTAACACCAAAGAAGCCGAGCAAAAACGTAAAAACTCCGAACCAGGGATGCCCCGGGCTCAGCTGTGTAAACAGCAGACTGCTTACTCCAAATGTGCACAGACTGATCAGGAAGTACGAAAGCCGTCGTCCCGCAAAACTGGCAAGGACGCCTCCCAGCAGACTTCCAAAGATCGCACCGCTCGAGCGAATGATCTGCGTTTTCGCCTTCTGTCGCGGATCACCTTTTGATCGCTTCGGTGCACTTCCAGTGACAGCCGAATCGTCAGTCCGAGCCACCCCGGCAGCAGACTGAGGAATCGCTGACACTCGAGTTGCCGGTGCTTCCGCAGGCGATTGTTCCGGCATGGATTCAGATGACGTCGAGGCTACGCCAGCCGAAATTTTCTGAGCTTCCACCTGGTCAGTCCATGGCACAACCCAGTTTGCGTTGGCCGCTGTGCCAATGACCGGGATGGAACCGAGACTGATCCCCAGCAGAGTACGATAGAGCAGTGGCGGGCGGAAAACTTCAGCGATGGAACCGCCCTGCCCTGGCGAATTCGGACGAAGATGACCGGTCGTCTGATCGGAAGCTGCTTCTGCTGCAACACGCCGAGCATCCTCGCGGGCTTTCAGCCACCGGGCGGATTCAGGGACGGCCATCAGAATCCAGATCCCAATGATTGCAGGCGACGCACCCACCAGCAGAACCCAGCGCCAGTCGGAACTCGTGATGGGGAGGCAATAACCAATGATCCCCAGCAACACGAATCCAAAATTCGCCGCCGAACCCATCAGCCCGGCCATCATCGGACGTGATGCGGACGGGCAGGCTTCCGACACCAGGGCGACAGCATTTGGCCAGGATCCACCAAATCCAAGACAGGCCAGAAAACGAATGGCCCACATAACATGAGCTTCCGTTACAAACCAGGCAGCTAAGGTGAACAGTGAATAACAGAGAACACTCCAGCCCATTGCTCTGGTACGCCCAAAGCGATCACCGAGCCACCCAAACAACCAGCCACCAGCCGCTGCTCCCAGCATAAAACCGGCCTGATTCCACGCAAACCACTGAGTAACAATTTTTTCAGGCGTGTCGGAGCCCAGCAGTTCCAGCATCATCTGGCGATGAATCAGGATGAACAGCGAATTTTCCAGACCTGCAAACATCCAGGACAAAAAAGCGGCCATTACCATTCGCCGCTGTGCGATTTTTCCTGAAGGTTCGCTTTGCATTCGTGCTCCCGTACTGCAAAAGATTCCGGAATGGCTTTGAATCGGGGATCGGTTCGAAATTCCGTCAGCCATTAGTTTATACTGAGCGCCGTGGTGCACGAAATGTTCAGGACGGAAAGTTCGTCACCCAAAACAATTGCCGACGGCGACATTTCGCTGTTCGTGAAAACAGGGCTCTAAGATTAACGTCATCATGTCGTCGGGAGAACGTAAATGGGAATGCTGAGCGGCCGTCATGCATTTATTACAGGAAGTACTCAGGGAATTGGGCTGGAGATTGCAATCGCACTTCGTGATGCCGGGGCCTCCGTAATCCTGCATGGCACAAGACATCACGAAGCGGCTGCTCAGGCAGCAGAAAGATGCCGTTCAAACAGCGGTCCTGCCGTGGTTGTTGCCGGTGATCTTGCTGAACCCATGCCGGAAGCTCCTCTGAGACTTGCTGAACAGGCCGTGCAGCTGAATGCCGACATCGATACTCTGGTCTGCAACGCAGGAACGTTTATTGACGATCCGTTCCTGAAAATGGATTTCACGACATTCGACCGGACAATGAAACTGAACGTGTATTCGCAGTATGTATTAATTCAATACTTTGCTCGTCGCTGGGTCGAAAAAGGGATTTCCGGACGAATTCTGCTCGTCGGTTCAATCAATGGAAAACTATCCGAACAGACTCATGTGGCGTACGACACTTCGAAAGGGGCCGTTGATGCAATGATTCGTTCGCTTTGCGTGTCACTGGCACCGATGGGAATTCGGGTAAATGGGATGGCGCCTGGACTGCTGCTGACAAGACTCACGGAGCCTGCACTGAAGAACGACCGATTTCGACGGTGGATGGAACTGCACACCCCGAACGGACAGGTACCGGGTCCGGAAGTCTGCGGAGGCGCCGCCGTCTTCCTGCTCAGCGATGCCGCCGAGCATATCCACGGACAAATGTTGTACGTTGATGGCGGGATGAGCAGCTGGCAGCAGCCGGATCCTCCTGAGGAGTGGATGAATTCAGCATCCTGACCCGTTCCGCATTATTTCAAATTTCCAGCAATCTTCTCTGCCGACCACATAGCCAGTTTAGTGAACCGCGCTCTGACTGACGGGCGTTTCAGCTGCCGGATATCGACCAAAAACCGGACTGGACGGTCGACTTGCAGCGCGGTCAGCTGCATGGCCCCTTTTGGCGACTGCGCGCGGACCATGCAGTGTCTGGCCAATGACGGTATGTCTCACGAACATTGCGTAGGTGAGCAGTCCGCCAAACAGTGCAAACCCGGTGACGGCGGAGAATTTGAACATTGCCGACAGCGGCACAGAATGAAGCAGAATCTGAGCCAGTGCAACCAGCGGCAGATGACACAGGTAAATCCAATAGGATGAATCTGAGAGATAGCGCAACAGCGTGGTTGACCTTCGCCAGTAATGCACGAAAACGCCAAACCAGCCAAAAATCGAAAACCAGGCGGCCAGACTTACGCTCAAACCCGTCAGCAGCTGATTGCCGGTGCAGGGGCTGTCAAGTTCGCGATGAATGGCAGCCACACTGAGCATGGTCAGTGGAAGTGACGCCGCGACATGAATCCCGGAAAAACGTGTGGCCGCCAGAAACCATTCTGAGTGACGGCAGAACATGACTCCACACACAAAATAGATTCCGAAATACAGCAGTCGCGGAGGATCTGGAATAAAGGAGTTGTTAAATGCAACTACCACACCCACACTGCCCCAAAGGATCATGGCCGTCGGAAGGGCAAAAAGTACGGGCATCAGGATACCCGGAGCTTGCGCCTGCGGGATTCCATCCGAAACAACGGTGACTCCTGATTCGCGACGAATCGCCCAGAAAACCAGAGACATTAAGATCAGATCGGCCAGAAACCAAAGGTGTGCCGGGCCAAAGAAATTACTTTGGATGTCCGGTGTAAAGAAAACGAACGGATTAAAGATCTGCTCAATGGTGCAGCGACCTGTCAGGTACCAGCCCCATGCAAAAATCAGAAACGTCAGCATATTCAGGGTACAGAGACTAACGACAAACGGCTTGACGAGGCGCTGCAGACGATGTTTCAGAAATTCCCGAGCACCACGCTGCTGAAACAGACGCTCTGCAAAGTAACCTGACAAAACAAAGTAAACCGGCAGTCGAAAGACGTGAATCGCCCAAAACACTGCGTCGCAAAAGGCGACGGGATGGGCATCATGTACGGGCCACAAAAGACTGGGCATTCTCGTCGGCATGTACGGAACCGCCGCATGGACCATGATGCCCAGCAGCATTGCCGCAGCGCGCAGAGCATCAAGCCCCTCGAACCGTGCGGTAACATTCAGAATCGAGCCCCGACTGGCCGCCTCGCTGCAACGGGATGAGCTGGCCGATGCCGTCACACGATTCTCACTTTGACATTTCTGTCACTGACTGCCTCAACATTGTCCCTGTATTATTACAGCTCTTCGGTATGGCCCGGTGCAAACCAGGACAGATTTTCCCAATCGGCAGCAGTGGTTCGGGAAAATACTACGTTTTGGCGTTGCGAACAGAATAATCAGATTGGCCACGGCCACTGGACGTTTCCATTCGCGATTTATACCCTCTTGGTTATCGGTCATCGAAAAAGGTTATCGGTCATCGAAAAAGTCTGAGAAGCCCTCAGACCTGCAGTGCTCACCGTCGGCGGGACTGCCAGATGTATCCTTAAATTCCAGACGCATTGGCGGCGTACATCGCGTCGCCCGGAGGTATTTTATGTCAGGTTCCGTAAGACGCGACTTTCTGCTGATCGCCCTGTGTGCAGTGATCAGTCCGCCAAACAATGCCATGAAGGCTGCCGAACCGAAAACGCTGGCGGAATCCGTCATTTTTCATGTGCCGTTTGATGGCAGCATGGATGCAGTCAAAGCAGCTGACGGCAGGCTTTACACCGGCGACGGGACCGAAAGAAAGAACATCCAGCCAGGTAATCTCCGCAAAGACGTCAGCCTGATTCCCGATGGCCGATACGGCCAGGCAGTTCGCTTTGCTGATGTGTCGCAGCAAGTCGTTTTCTTCAGGGGACAAAACGCCGGCTTCAGTAAAAACAACTGGTCGGGAACGGTGTCATTCTGGCTGCGAGCCGATCCTGAAAAAGGACTCAAGCCCGGTTACTGCGATCCAATCCAGATTACCGACAAGGCATGGAACGACTCCGGTATGTGGGTTGACTTTGATAAAGACCCGCCGAGAGCATTTCGTCTGGGAATGTTTTCGAAAATGTCTGTGTGGAATCCGGACAATATTCCCTGGGAACAGTTTCCGGTCGCGAATCGCCCCATGATACCAGTCACCAAACCAGCGTTTAACGGACGACTCTGGACTCATGTGGCGTTCACCTACCAGAACGTGAATGCAACGGACGGCAGCGACGCACACGTCTCCCTGTACCTGCACGGGATCCATCAGGGATCCCTGAAACGTCCGCTGAAGTTTGAATGGGATGAAGAAAAGACAGCCATAATGCTGGGTCTTAGTTATGTGGGTGATTTTGATGATCTGGCGATCTTCAGTCGTGCTCTGAGCGAGAATGAAGTCGAAGCCGTCCGAACTCTGCCAGCCGGCATTTCCGGACTCTTTGAGTAGTTCATGAACCCTGCCGTGCCTGACCGCACAAGCGAAGTTGTCAAAAACGATCTTCGGCGAAATTGGTCTTCATGCAAATTCGATGAAGGTGCCGTCCGATGACAGGCAAGCCCGCTCAGGTCATAATCCGAAGTATGCGCCCCGCTGATCTGCCCGTTGCCGACGAGCTGCGGGCAGCTGCCGGCTGGAATCAAACACCTGCAGACTGGATGAGATTGCTGCAGTATGAACCGGAAGGGTGCTTTGCTGCTTTTCCAGCCGAAGCAGATGGCGGTGAGGAACCGCGGATATCAGGCACAGTAACGACCACCTGCTATGGAACAGAACTGGCATGGATCGGGATGATGCTGGTGCATCCCGATCTGCGAGGTCGTGGAATCGCCAGTCAGCTGATGAAGCACGCATTGGCGCATTTGAACGGCCGAGGCATACGCTGCATCATGCTGGATGCCACTCCGGCAGGAGAACCAGTCTATCGTCGACTGGAATTTGAGCATGAGTGGACTTTTTTTCGCTGGCATCGTTCGGGGGAAGCAACACGAGAACAATCAGCTCGCGTTCAGGGTTCAGCCGGACAACCTGCGAATCATGCTTTTTCCTCTCTGTCTGCTGCCTGCCGAGATCTGGATCGAAAGGCGTTTGGCACTGATCGCAGTCTGTGGCTGAAACGCCTGCTGCAGGATTCACTGGATACGCTGGTGATTGATGACGGAAAGAACACAGGATTTGGTATGGTCAGACCCGGCCGGAACGCTGCCTGCCTCGGGCCGGTCGTCGCATCATCCCCGGAAGTGGCTGACAGGATAATCCGCACACTGCTGCAGAACGTCGACGGGCCGGTTTTCTGGGATATACCGCAGACTGGTGCAGAAGCCGAATGGCGGGCGACCGCACTTGGATTCGAAAAGCTGCGTCCACTCTCTCGCATGCGATGGCGAAGCGAAAAGATACGCCCGGACATCGCCCTGCAATATGCAATCGCGGATCCCGCCACCGGATAAAACACATGACAGAGGGCGGCTGACGGTCAGCAGATCACCGGGGAATGATCTAAAACCATGACGATCACAGATCGAATCCGTCGAACACAGAAGGAAAATTCAGTTGTCTGATCTGTCTGATCTGTCAGATCTCAGTGCGGGCGATTCGGTCTGCATCCTGCCACAGTTCATCACTGAGCCGAATGATGTCCACCACCGTCCAGAGTGCCAGACCGGCCGCGATGAGTTCTCCGACCGGAAGCGGTCCGTCAGCGGCCGACAGAACGGCGGCCGTACTTCCTCGAACGGCAAATCTGACCGCGACCGCTTTCCAGAAATGTTTCCAGCCCGCGACCGCGGCGGCCCCGCCGGCGGCAGCGGCCATGGTTAGCCCCAGTTTTCGTGCGATCTCCGTAAGCTGCTCGTCTTTCTGAAAGATGGGCGACAGATCAACGGGAATCAGCTGACGATTTCCTCTTTGGCGATTCAGCTCACGAATGATGTGTCGCAGAATCACTGCGAGAGTCGCCAGTTCCATGACACCGTTCACTTCAAGGCAGAGCGTATACATGATCAGTCCGGGAGCAGATCGGCGGACATTCAGCGTGGCTCGTAATGCGGTTCCAGCCAGCGCTACGGTGTGGTTCCGCGGCCGGAACATTGTCCCGGCAATGTAGGGCAGTCGATAGTATCGATAAACACCACTCAGTGTGCCAACTTTCTCAATGCCCTTTCTCATACCGGACGCAGATTCCGGCTTGATTTCATAGAATGCTTTTTCTGCGGAATGGATGAGCAGATCGGGAACCCGCATCAGCCCGGCCGAATACAAACGACGATAGAAATCTCGCTGCATCTGTTCGGTGAACTGAGGATTGTTTTTGGCCAGAAAGTACAGATAGGCAGCCGGATTATGGTGATCCTGAAAAATGGCCCGGGCCGCAGCAGCGTTCTGCATCATAAAGTCAGCGCAAATCATATTTTCAGCGATTTCGCCGAAAACCGACGCTTCACTGGCTGAGATTCCAGGGATTTCTCCTGGTGCAATGCAGCCCTTCATGATGTGTACTCAGAAGTTTGTCTCAGGATTGACTGGCTCGTGAACTCCGGAATTATAGGCAAATCCTCTGCGTCAAACACAATATTCCTCCCATGATCAGTCGTAAAATTGCGGTTTCGTCTTGCCTCACGCTGCAACACAAACGTGAACCTCGATATATTGCTCAGTGTGTGTGTTCACACATTCCCGGGCCATTCAGGAGAATGTCACTTGTCAGGTTCAAAAATGGCGTTCTGGTGCACCCACCGTGATGGGTATTCCGTCATTGCCTTTCCGGCGGAACTGTCGATGGCCCATATGGAGGAGGTTCGCGAAGCTGGCCTGAAGATTATCGAACAGCTGGCGACGGTTAAGAATCCCGCCTGTATCGTAGACCTTTCCGCTCTGGATTACATGGGCAGCTCCCTGGTTGCATCCATTGTCCGGATCTGGAAAACCGTCAAGGCGCAGGATGGAAAGATGGTTGTCGTCGCGTCAAATGAAAAAATCAGAGACGTACTGAAAGCCACAGGACTCGCCAAAGTCTGGACGATTGTCAACACATTTGAGGCCGGCGTGCATTCCCTGGGTTATTCCCCGGAGGCGAAAGTCGAAAAACGCGAAAGTCGGATGCTGACGTTTGTCGGCCCCATCGCGCTCATCGGTGCGGGGGTCGCTGTAGCCGCTAAACTGTTGCCCAAACACATCCCTCTGGGAATTCCGCCCGAGTGGATGATCCACACTCTCGGCGGACTCGCGTTTCTGGCGTCCCTGATTTCATCGTTTCGCGAGCAGCGTTTGAAACGCATTCTGTCGATCGCCGTTTTTCTGATGAGCATTGGTCTGCTGGGAACCTACATCTGGATGTCAACCAGTCAAGTCAGCCCCGAGGAATCACCAGCGCCAGTCACGCCGACAGTCGGTGTTCCGGACTCAGTGACCGTGTCCGATGATTCCGTCATTGATAACAACAAAAAAGTGCCTGACGAAGCCGACACGAAGAAAGCGAATACTGAGAACAACGTTCTGAAACTCCAGACCAACGGCCCCCCGGCTGCTGCACCTGAGCCCACAAACGAAGGGAAGGCGGCTGAACCGTCTGCACCTCCCTCGCCACAGGCGACACCAGGGGCTGATGCTTCCAGTTCGAATTCGCCATCACTTCCTTCGTCCCCTAATCCCGAACCCCAGCCTGCGCCTGCTGACAGCCCGGCTCAGGAATCTTCGCCGGAAAACCCGCCATCCCCAGTCCCTCAATCCAAAGCGGAGTGAGTTGATGAACGTATCCGAGAGTTCTGCAGACAATTTCCGTCATGAAGCGTTGAGGGATGAATTAACGGAATTGCTGGATGTGATCGGTCCCGGCCCGCTGGCGGACCTACTTCTTGAACGTGCGTTCGAGCTGCATGCGACAGACATCCACATAGAGCCCACTACAGATGGCCTTCGTCTGCGGCTGCGCGTGGACGGATTGCTCCACGAAATTGCACGCCTGCCTCAGTCGGCCGTACTTCCAATGATTTCCCGCCTGAAGCTGATGGCCGGTATGGACATTACCGAGCGGCGGCTCGCGCAGGACGGCCACATTTCCCGCGCTGTGCTGAAACAGCCAAGAGATATTCGCGTGGGAAGCGGACCAACAATTTACGGCGAACGAATCGTGCTGCGGCTGATGCCGGACGAACACAGCTTTACGCGACTTGATGATCTGGGACTGGAATCACATCAGATCCGTACTCTCAGAAACTGCCTGCATGCACCTTATGGACTTATTCTGGTTGTTGGCCCTGTGGGCTGCGGAAAGTCGACGTCCGTCTATTCGTTTCTGCGGGAACTGAACGATCCTCAGAAGAGCATAGTAACGATCGAAGACCCGGTGGAACGACGAGTTGAAGATATTTGCCAGATTCAGGTCGATCCGAAAATCAACTTTCATTTTGCTGATGCTCTGCGCTGTGTACTGCGTCAGGACCCGGATATCATGATGGTTGGAGAAATCCGTGATGCAGAAACTGCTCAGATCGCGTGCCGATCTGCTCTGACCGGAGTCCTGGTACTAAGTACGCTGCATGCCAATAACACAACCGCGGCAATTGATGTGCTGCAGAACTTTGGCGTTCCACGTATGGTTATTGCCGACTGTCTTCGAGGTATCATGTCGCAGCGACTGGTGCTGAAAGTCTGCAATCAGAAACGTGAAACCTACCATCCGGACGAAGTCACCTGTCGGATGCTGGATCTGGATCCCGCTCAGTCTGAATCTGTTAACCTCGTACGAGGAATTCCGTCAGACTGCAATTTCCATACAGGTTACTCCGGCCGCACCGGAATCTATGAAATCCTGGATGTCAGCCGGGAAGTCCGTCAGGGAATTCTGCGAGGTGATTCCGCCACTGAACTCAGTCAAATCGCTCAGCTGGAAGGTATGCAGACGCTCGGACAGGCCATACGTAATAAAGTCCTGTCCGGGGTGACGTCAATCAATCAGTTCCACGACACAATGCTCACGTTTGGCGAATAAGGCCGGGGACCAGATCGCTGGCTGGCGGATCGTCCTGTCGCAAAAGTGCAGCAATGCCCTCCAGTAACATCAGTGCTGCCAGAACGATCAGAACGATGGCAATCCAGGCCACCGGATCGCCTGTTACACCATTGGCAAACTGGCCCTGGACAATCGAAACCAGAGCCCATGAGCTCATCACGTACATAAACACGGCAGGCAGTCCGGTAACAAACAGTACCCACATGGCTTTACGTGTTCGCCACAGCCAGACGGTAACTCCGAGCAGTGTGAGAGCAGCCAGTAACTGATTGCTTGCACCAAACAAACTCCAGAACACCTTCCATACGGGCACAGCATTTCCCGAAGAATCCTTCATCTGCTGCATCACGAAAAAGACGGGAACCCCTGCCGTAAGTAGTGTTCCAAACCAGCGCCCCGGACCAGTCCGCCATCCTGTCAGTTCCTGAAGAATGAACCGGCCAAGCCGAGTGCACACATCCAGAGTGTCGTAAACGAATGTGTTGAATGCCATGAGGGCAAAGGCAACACCCAAATGACGGGAAATGTGAATCGTCTCAAGAAACGTTCCAATACCATTTGCATAGATAAAGTTGGGGTCAGCCTTCAGCAGGCCGGAACCTTTTGGAAGCATCATCACGCAGCACAGTGACACGATTGCCACCATCGCTTCAAGCAGCATAGCCCCATATCCGATCGGCCTTGCATCGCTCTCCGTTCGCAGCTGCTTTGATGTGGTTCCTGATGCGATCAGTGAATGAAATCCGGAGCAGGCCCCGCAGGCGATCGTAATAAACAAAAACGGGGCCAGTGTCCCACGGCTTGTCGACCAGCCATTAAATGCGGGCTGCTGAATGGGCTGTCCTCCCAGGATGATCCCCAAAGCACCTGCTCCCAGAGCGGCATACAGGAAATATCCACCCAGTTGTCCCCGCGGCTGCAACAGCAGCCACATCGGAGCGACGGAAGCAAGCGCACAATACGCCAGAAGAAAAATGTCCCAGACACGAACTGCCCAGACAGCGGCTTCCTGCGGAGTCAGGTTTGGACGCCAGATTCTGACGATTTCATCGACGTTTAAAGGTATATACTGCCCAATCCAGATGGCAACAGCGACCAGCGGAAGGAAGATCCATGTGGCCCGCTCCATCGTGATCTTACCGGCCCTCACCAGCAGGCCCATGATCATCGGCAACACCAGATACAGCAGCGACGACGTCGCGATTCCTCCGGAAAGTACCAGATTCTCCGCAGCCGATTCTGCTTTGGCATCTGTCACAGATCGAAACGTCTTTCCCGATTCGAGATCAATCGCCCCCACAAACATGCTGGCTGTAACGTCAGTAAATGCAACAACAATATACACCAGAGCCAGCCACACAAAGCTCAGAAACAGCAGGTAAGCACGACCGCTGATATGCACTCGAACGACTTCAGCAATTGATGATGCCCGATGCCTGATCGAGGCGACCAGAGCTGAAAGGTCGTGCACACCACCCACCAGAATCGAACCGATCAGAATCCATAACAAGGCAGGCAGCCAGCCAAATGTCAGGCCTGCCAGAATCGGACCAACGATCGGTCCGGCAGCAGCAATGGCAGAGAAATGCTGGCTCAGCAGCGGTGCCGCGTGACATGGGACATAATCCACATCGTCGCGCATTGTGACAGCAGGAGTCGGCAGGCGATCATTCAGCTGAAACAGCCGGCTTAACAGCCGACCATAGGTGAAGTACGCAATCGTCAGGATTACGGCCGACACAACGACGATGGCCAGCATTTCCATGAGCCGGAATCTCCACGCAGTCCAATAATTCAACATTTAAAAAAAGACTCACCGCAGCTGACGCCGCGGTGATCTTCCGGAAAACACGCACCGCTGACATGCCGGAGTTCTGCTGGTCCCCGGCCGGTCGACTAACGGCCTCTATTCCTTAAACTGACCCAGTGGCCAGAGTTCATATCGACGAACAAACATCTCGGCACCTTCCGTCTGGAGCAGAACTTTACCTTCACTCGGTTTTGCTTCAAAGCCTTCGTTGACCAGGACTCCATTCAGGAAGTACTGCAGAGTGTCTCCTTTGGCAATCACTTCAAGCCGATTCCATTCACCCACAGGCTTCTCGACATCATCACGACCTCGAAAGTCCTTTTTGTCGGCCCAGTCGACGTCGCGCTTTTCCCAGTTAATCCGACCCGTTGTGACGACCTGACGAGGTTCACCCTTCTTCCAGATTTTCTCCTTGTCACGATCCAGTGTGAACTCACTGGTGAGACTTGTCTTCAGCTCAGTCCCGTCCTTAAGTGTCGGGCTCAGGACCAGCACGTCACCCGTACCACCCTCAATAATCTGTGCTTCAATGCTGGCCATCCACGTGTCGCCATAGGCTCCGTGCGGCCCATAAGCATGAAGCAGGATACCGTTATCCCGAGCAGCGTTTTCGCGTTTGCCCCATGTCTTCGGCCCCCACTTGAATTCCAGAACCAGATGATAGTCCCGATAGTTGTCCTTTGTTGCGACGTAACCGTAACCCCGTCCGCTCACATGCAGCTGATTGCCTTCAAGTTTCCAGATGTCCTTCGGATCATCATGAAAATCCATGGCCTGATTAACGTGGTAATCCACCTTGCCATTGCGAATAGCATCCAGCAAATCGACTTTGGCGGTCACCGGTTCCGCACCTCGAAGGGAACCGCTACCGCTGCTGACCGCTGTTGCCATGACAGCAAGGGTCAGCAGCCCTGATCTCAAAACAGCACTCCGCATGTATGTGTTCATAATTCCTGACTCATCGGGTTGTGATCATGGGGTTGTAAACTGATAAGCAAACAGATCGGCATCCAGCAGAACAAAACGCAGTCTGACAGTCTGACCGACAAGAGACGAGACATCCGCGCCGCCCTTCCATGTCACCTTACGATCGATCGAATCACCGAAGACGGGCGAACAGTCGGCAATACTATAACCGGGAATCGGGTTTCCTGCGACATCCTGGAGCTCCACCAGAATCTCTCCTGCAGCCGATGTCGAAAAATTCAGCGAAAGCTGGCTGCCAGAGAAAGTGATCGGCTTTGTCAGCACTTCTCCACCTTTGGCAGAAGCATTGACGGAGACGAAACCATCCATTCGCAGCGTATATCGACGGAGCAGACTGCTTTTACCAGTCCAGTAGCTCTCCGTCGCGTAAAGGGAAAGATCATTCGGGGCATCCGGAAGTTCGGATTTCGTTTCCACCACGTGCCATGCAATATACTGATGGCCGTAATTCCATGTCCCTTCGCGTTCAACACCAGGACGAAGAAACGCTTCATTCCAGCGATGAAAACGCACACCGTCACGGCTGGACATCAACAGACTGTCCGTCACGGCAGTACCATAACGTTCGGCAGCTTTGGACCTTGCTTCCCGATGCTCCGGTTCCGGCAGAGCCTTTAACGAATCTGACCGGGGCTTCTCAACATATCGTGCCGGAAAACCAATCAGCAAATGCGGCGCGCGGTGGTAGGGCTTGACAGCGTTTGTGTACAGCTGCTCGGGCGGTGAGTCTTCGTAGGTCAAATCCTTCCAGCCGTCCCAGCGGACCAGATCAGAGGACACGGCCGTGCGAATCGCTCGAATGCCCGACGGTTTCCAGCCCGCTGCATCCGTCTGTCCCGCTGTAAAAAACCTCCAGTATGCCCGATACGCGCCAATGTTTGGATCATAGAATGCCAGGTTCTGTGAATCAAAAGCACCTTCAGTAATCACAGGCTGCGGATGAAGCGGAGACCAGTGCAAACCATCGGGGGACTTATAAACCAGCAATCCGAATGGTTTCGAAGCACGAATGACGGCCTTATATCTGGCATCCGGCGGACAGGCAGGATTGTCATCCATAAAGACGGCCGGGTGACCAGGATCAGAAGTGACATCACCCATCGTCCCTGGCTCCATGACGATGTTGTTGGCTTTGGATCCTCGGAATTCAACCAGTCCAAGTTCAGGTTTTTTCCAGTGGATGCCATCCTCGCTCTCCGCGTAACAGCAGTAAAGAGGATGTGAGTTCGTTCCGACCTTTCCATTGGCAACTTCCAGATGCCAGGCCTTATAATACATGCGGAATTTTTCACCGTCATGAAAGACGCTGTGGTATCCGCATCCCGTGCCTTCCCAGGGAGCGTCATGTTCGATCGCGATTTCACGAGGCTCCGGATGATGCAGCCTCTGCTGAGCACTGCCTTTGAGCGACTCAATGAGCGCTGAATCCACGAACAGCTCGCGACGACCACCAATGACCGTCACCGCCTTCTGTCCCGTTGTTGGCTCATCCGCGACACAGACGTCTGCCATCAGCATGGCCATCGCAGGCACGATGGAAAGCAACAGTTCTCGCTTCATATGCTTCTCCTATCCAAGTCTGACGCGGCAGTACTTTTTCTTACCCGCCCAGATCAGTAAGCCGTCGTGTACCAAAATCAGCTGATCCTGAGATTCAATCGGAGTTTTTTCCGGACCGAATTTTGCTCCGCCCTGAGCAATCAGTCGGCGAGCTTCACTGCCGGATGCACACAGCGACAATTCGGTCAGCAGCCGGAAGGCCGGCAAGGCTCCGTCCTGAAGCTGATCGTGTCGAAGTGAAACATCAGGAATATCAGCCGGCAGACTTCCTCCGCCAATCTCACCCTGCCAGCGGGCCGCCGCTTCATCTGCCTGAGCAGCATCGTAATACTGGGCAATCACATTCTTTGCCAGACTGACCTTCGCTTCCTTGGGATGCCCGGCAAGAATCTGATCCACCTGCTCCAGTGGAACTTCTGTCAGAAGTTCAAAATACATCTTCATCACATTGTCCGGCAACTGCATGAACTTTTTCATCATCTCATAGGGATGCTCACTAATCCCGATGTAGTTGCCAAGGCTTTTTCCCATGCGACGAATGCCGTCAAGGCCGACAAGGATGGGAGACATCATTCCAATTTGCTGGTTCAGTCCCTGCTGAGCCTGCAGGTCGCGAGCCAGCATGAAGCTGTAGAGCTGTTCGGTGCCGCCAAGTTCCACATCCGACCGAATTTCCACACTGTCCCAGGCCTGCATTACCGGATAGAGGCATTCGTGCAGGAAAATCGGGCGTTCTTCGCGATAGCGTTTGGCAAAATCCTCCCGAGTCAGCAGCTGAGCAACTGTCACTCGGCCGCAAAGATTCAGCACTTCCGCAAACGACATGCGGCCAAACCAGTCACCGTTGCGATGGACTTCCGCTCGGCTCATGTCAACCACCTTGCCAACCTGTTCAAGATAGTTTCGAGCGTTGGCTTCCACTTCTGCTTCAGTAAGTCGCTTGCTGCGAGCTTCATCACGTCCGCTGGGATCCCCCACCATGGCCGTATAATTGCCTATGATGATGACGGCCTGATGACCAAGATCCTGAAACTGTCGGATCTTGCGCAGCGGCACTGTGTGCCCCAGATGCACGTCGATCCCCGTGGGGTCGATCCCATATTTTACCCGCAGCGGAATTCCGGTATCCCGGCTGTGCTGCAGTTTCCTGGCCAGTTCATCACCGGGGACAATTTTCTCCACACCTCGCGTGAGCACGCGAAGCTGATCTTCAACAGCAGCAAAAGCGGCAGGCATAATGAACGATACTCATCATCAGAAACGGGAACCGGACCGGTAGTTCAGAAACACCGGACATAAACCGTGTTTTAACGGGCGGACGGCGCCGATGCACACGTTCCGCGATGAATTTCACCTAACGAATCAGTGCCAGCCCGGCAACGAGCAGATTGAAAGCGTTAAACAGAAAGTGAACCATCATCACGGTTCGATAACTTCGGCGACGCAGGTAGGTGTATCCCAGGATAAAGGCCAGCGGCAGCAGGGCCAGCGAATCAGGAAAACCATGAGCAAAACAAAAAACCACCGAAGAAACAATCAGGCCAGCCTTAAGCTGTCCGGCCTGACTCAGCCCTCCCAGAATCACGACTCGATAAAAAAGCTCCTCAACAACCGGCGCCATGAAGGCGGCCAGTATCACAATCATTGCCAGAATTCCCCACTCCACATCCTGCCCCATCATTTCAAGAAACGGATGGGAAGCAGGCTCATCGCCGGTGATGATCTTCAGTGAAATCATCACCAGCAGTTTGAGAATTGTTGTCGGAAGGTAGGCAGCAAGAAATACCTCCACAGCCCAGCGAAACTCCGTCAGAAATCGCCAGGATTCCAAAACATCAGCATCGTCAGGATTCCGCGAAGCGTGAAGTACCAGAGCATCGCGGGCAGCCCAGGAATTCGAGTCGGAAAAATCCGGGTTAGTCAAATCGGGCTGACGAAAGGACTCGCCCGGAAATTCATCAAAACGATGACCTGCGTCAGGCCGGTTTCCGTCAGGCCGGTTTCCGTCAGACTGCTCATCAGGAAAAACTCGCCCATGCTGATTTGCTGCATACACGAGCACGCCAAAGACGATCAGCATTGCGATGTCAAAAACGATCGTCTGAAGCAGTGCGTCATGAATCTGGCTCAGAGGAAGCTCATCATTGGCGGCTTTCACATCATCCGCCTGTGGTTTCTTTTCGGCATCAGAGGCGTCAGCAGCAACAGATTCCTCGGAGTCCGGTGATTCAGGGGCTGGCGGCTCCGGAGTTTGCTCACCGACGTCGGCATTCACCGGCACTGGTTCTGCAACAACCGGAATCGCATCCACCGGCATGGCATCCACAGGAATAGCGTCCGCAGGGACAAGCGCATTGGCGGTGACCATTGCAACAATCAGGAAGGCGAGCACGAGACCAGCCACCATCACCCCGGGAGGCACTCTCAGAAGCCCTCGCCTGGCTGCCGGAATCATATGCCCGTCGCGCTGCCAGCGAAAAAACCATTTGACGTTAATGATCAGACTCAGACCCATCGTCATCAGCACCAGAATGACGGAAATGGCCTGCCCGGCGGTAATCTCAATGTCAGCAGGATTGAGCTGGGCGAGCTGAGTCAGGTTAACAAACGGCATGATCGGCCTTTGGCATGCGAGTCAAAATCACGCCCTGACACAGACAAATCCAGGAACAGATTTCCCATCCACACCAACAGGGCAACTCCCAATGTTACCAGATTCTGCCTGCGAGAAGTATTTGGTGAAACAGGAGAAAGGCGGAAAAATCCGGCGTTTCGATGCCCTGCCGCGGACAATTTTTGTGAGTCGCCGAAACGGATGGTGGACTGAACTTGAACCGCGGCAATCCGGCAATACGATCCGCAACTCCCTCTACGGAACTCGGAGTGCCTGCATTGTCGACTATTCTGGACGAAATCATCGAACACAAACGGTCAGAAGTGGCCGCAGCCAGAGCACGAATACCATTTGCAGAAATTCTGGCAAAGCTGGGTCAGGCCGCCCCGGTTCGCGGGTTTCTGAAGGCACTGCAGGCGGCAAACCGTCCGGGGCTGATTGCAGAAGTCAAGAAAGCATCCCCATCAGCCGGAATCATTCGACCGGACTTTTCCCCTGTTGAGATCGCCTGCACCTATCAGGCGTCGGGCGCCACGTGCCTCAGCGTTCTGACCGACGAAAAATACTTCCAGGGTCATCTGGACTTTTTGCGAGCCATCAGACAGGCAGTCGAAATTCCTGTCATGAGGAAAGAATTTATCATCGATCGGTATCAAATCGCAGAAGCTCGCGTCGCCGGCGCCGATTGTGTCCTGCTGATTGCCGAATGCCTGCCCGACGATGAACTTCAGGATCTGTACAACTATGCCCATGAACTTGGAATGGATGTTCTGATTGAACTTTACGATCGCGAGAATGTTGATCGAGTTCTTGCCACAGGCACAAAGCTCATGGGAATTAACAATCGTGATCTCAGGTCGTTTCACACAAGCCTGGATCACACGTTTCATTTAAAAAAACTGATTCCGTCTGATGTTCTTCTGGTCAGCGAAAGCGGCATCCGCAGCCACGAGGATATTTTGCGTCTGAAAGAAGCTGGGGTTGGTGCTGTGCTGGTAGGTGAAACTCTGATGAAACAGGACAATATCTCTGACGCCGTACATACTCTGCTGCACGGCACCAAATGATTCTCCAGGACGGCCCGGTACTTCGGGACGGACCAGTTGTTTCAGGCAAATCGGACACTCGCGACCCCACCCAATCCGAACGTTCCCGTCCCGTTCATCATTACTTTTGATTTACAGAATTCGATATGAACATTCCCGTCGAGCACGTTCTTGTTATCCCGACACCTGTGTTTCATCAGGTCGGGCATTTTCAGGGTTTTTGCCCGGACATTGACCGATATCTGAGCGTCATTCTGAATCCTGAGCACGCGAGCTATCGTCCACGGAACGAGATGGAGCAGGATCCGACGTACAAACAGCTGATTCCCTACTGCGTTTTCCGTTGTGAAGGCAAGGTCTTCTATTATCAGCGAGGAACCGCGCAAGGGGAAACCCGGCTGCACGCAAAACGGTCAATCGGCGTTGGGGGACATGTGTCCACGCTGGATCGCGACCGAGAAAGCAGCCCCTATCTGGAAGGAATGAGAAGGGAGATTGAAGAGGAAGTGGATCTGGAAACCGGATGGGTTGAATCATGCGTAGGGCTGATTAACGACGATGAGACAGAAGTTGGAAAAGTTCATCTGGGAATTGTTCATGTTTTCGATCTGGACAATCCCAAAGTTCAGCCGCGTGAAAAGTCGATGATAAACCCAGGCTTTGCATCTCCGTCAGATTTGGCGCATGAAATCGATCAGTTTGAAAGCTGGTCGCAGATTTGCCTCAGGTATCTGGTCGACATATCAGACTGAGAGAACCGGGCTGAAAATCTTCGGGGCTGTATGCTAACGGCGCCATCGGTTCGCCTGATGCGAATCAACGCTCGTTCTAAAAACTGGCATGGATTGCCGATTTGTTTCAAGGGAGTGAACAATGAAAGCGCTGAGTGCTGTATTGCTGCCGGCACTGTTGTTGGTTGGCAGTGCCTCCACTGGATCTGCTCAGGAATCCTCAGCGGCCGCGGCACCTGCTGCCGGGGCCGCCACGACACCGGCCCCCGGCCAGATGTCAGAAACCGACCTGGGAAATATGCTGGCCGCAATCGGTCTGAAACCCACCAAGACAGAACAGCGATACGATTTTGCGTTCAAAACCAGCTATCGGGGCGAAGAATGGAAGTTCTCAATGTCGGCCGTCCTGAGTCGCAACGGTGAATCCGTATGGGTCATGGCATGGCTGGATCAGATTCCACAAACCGCCAGCGAAGTTCCTCGTACTGCTCTGCTGAGACTGCTGGCTGCCAATGACCGGCTGGGAAATGGCAAGTTTTTTGCCTATATCCAAACCAACAAACGCTTCGTTCTGCAGAGGATTGTGAAGAACGAAAAAATTGACAGCAAGAAGATGATGGAAATTCTGCAGGACCTCGCGGCCAGCGTAGCGGACGAATATCCGACCTGGGCCGTCACAAACTGGACACCAAAAGCGGATCAGTCCGTCGCCGATCAGGATTCCAGCGGCCGGTCAGTTCCGTCCAATCCCACAGCTGCCAGCCGATCAGAGAATCCGGTTCGCACATCAGAAAACGGTACAAAATTTGAAGGAAAAAGCGTGAACTAATCACGTTTTCTCTGCCAGAATATGTTCTCGCCAGTCTGATGAAATTCCTATTCAAGTTGCATGAAGCCTGACCGACTTTCTGGCGGTCAGGCTTCACTTTTTTGGCAGTTCGCTGTTATGACCGACTCTATCCTCAAGCCTGTTCCCGCATCTTTTGAAGACCTGGCGGCATCCCGCAGGTTATGGATCGAACAGATTCTTCGTCCATGGTGTCGCCAGATGCCCCTGAAGGAACTGCGAAAGGCTGAACAGGAATGGCTGGATATCGCCGGAAAGGTAGATGTGAATGCAACGCTCTGGACCTGGGCCTGGGAACGCTTTCCGGCACTCGTCCACCCCGATTTGCCGGGAGTCCATGAGACCCATCGTGTTGTTATCCGGCTGAAGGATGGACGAACTGCCAGTGGATTTCCTGACGCTCGTCAAAGCGTCCGGGGAACGCTGATCCTGGTGGATTACGACCCATCCGGCTCCCTTCATACTCAGGGTCCATTCAGTATCGATGAGATCATTCAGGCGGAACCAGGCTGATACCCGGCTATTCAGGCAGTTGCCAGCGGATTGGTTGCTCCCCGTGGTGTTCCAGGAATGCGTTTATTCGGGAAAAAGGCCGACTGCCGAAGAAGCCTCGTCGAGCCGAAAGAGGGGAAGGATGTGCATTCTGAATGATCAGATGCCGATCAGCGTCAATCAGACTCGAATGCTTCCCGGCATAACTGCCCCACAACACAAATGCCACATGTGGCCGCTGGTTGACGCATTTCAGGATTTTCGCAGTTAGCTGCTCCCAGCCACGTTCGCGATGCGAATTGGCTTCGTGAGCCCGCACTGTCAGCACTGCATTCAGTAACAGTACGCCCTGCTTTGCCCATGATTCCAGGCAGCCCTGACTGGCAGGCGGAATTCCCAGATCGGTGTGCAGTTCCCGAAAAATGTTCCGCAACGACGGGGGCAGCCTGATTCCGGACGGGACAGAAAAACTGAGTCCGTGAGCCTGTCCTTCATCATGGTACGGGTCCTGCCCCAGAAGGAAAACCTTAACCTGATCCAGAGGCGTCAGTCTCAGAGCGTTGAAAACATCACGTTCCGAAGGAAACACCTGAAACTGATCTCGCTCGTTTTCGACGAATTTCGCGAGTCGCAGGTACCAGTCACTGCTTAGATCGGCACAAAGGGCCGTTCGCCAGGATGGTGGCAGGTCGGCCGCGTCCATGAAGATGCTCCCGATGTCTGTCACTGAATGATGGCGACATCGATTTGAGACCCGATCGGTACCTGGGGCCAAAGCCGGCCAGCCTGCTCTACTCTCACAGCCGCCATGCTCTCTGTCCCGGGAACCAGCGTATCAGCCAGCATTGGAAGATCGGTTACCTGACCGCGATATCGTTCCTTTCCCGGGAAAATCAGTTCAACCTCATTGCCGGGCTGTAATTCATTGACCCGCCGGGTCGGCACATAGACAATGACATACCGACGATCTGTATGCAGGATCTTCAGCATGATTTCGCCTTCCTGCATCAGGTCCCCTTCACGGAAACGCACCTGACCCACGACACCATAGGACGGCGATGTTACCGCCAGTTCCCGACTGACAGACTTCATTTCCTCCAGTCGATTGACCGCATCATCAAATCGAACTCTGATATGTTCAAGTCCCGCAGCCTGCCGCACCTGATCCGGAAGAGCGGCTCGAAGGGATTCCAGCCGTTCCAGACGAGCTTCAAGTGACAAAACATGAGCTGAAGTTGCCGACGCTGCAGCTACCGCCGCAACCGGTTCAGAAATAAAGGCGGGTTTCGCCTGAGCAATACGGGTCGGCACAGGTACGGGTACAGGTGCCGGCGGCAGCCCGGGTTCGTCAGAAATCTTTGTCGACTGCCCTGATGCTCCACTGAAGAATATCAGTCCACCTGCCCGGCGAGCAACATGAACTTTTGGCTGCCGACTGGACGATGACACCGGAGATGCCTGCACTCGGCCCGCTGTCTTTGGTATGCCGGCATTCTGCTTTCCGGAATTCTGAATCCCGGCCGTCCGAACGGATTCAGCAGACTCTTCTGGTGCTGCCCGAATCGCCGCAATCTGCGAACGTGCATCAAAAAGCTCACGCTCCACTTCTCTGACACGCCACACCGTTTCCAGATCTGCCTGTGCCTGTGCTTTTTCTAGTTCCTGCTGCAGATGCTGCACTCGCCGCTCCTGCTCTTCAATCATCGTGATATGCGATGCCTTCTCCAGAGTCAGCAGAGCTGCACCCGAAAAAACTTCATCTCCAGGCTTCACATGCGATGCGATCAAACGCGACTCTGCCGGAACCTTGACGGCTGTGATATCCGCCGACAAAACTCCCTGTAGCCCTGCTCGATTTCGGTTGCCCAGCAGGTAGACACAAAAAAAACCCAGCATCAGTGCACACGTAAGCAGTGAAATCGTCCGCAAAAATGATGCTGGCAATTCGCCATGGGACGCCCGCACATCGGAAACACTCGGACAAAGCGACTGAGCCTGCTCAACCCAGCGCTCATCAGTGATCCTGATCGGCGAAATCTGCAGCTCATGGGCTACAGAACTGATTTCCTGGGCACGCCAGAGCCCAATCTGTGCGACAAAGTACACCCCCAGACGGTTCAGAATCACGGCTTCGCGAGTGGCAATTCCAGCAATCAAAGTCAAATCGTCAGGTCGAGCAGGGAGGTGGTCGTAAACCAGTCCAAACTGCCGATCATTTCGATAACCTCGAGGTAACCTGGACAACATCGGAGAGGCCATGGTTCCATCCATCCCAGTGTATCCTTCGACCGTCTTTCCGGAATGTTACCTGTCAGGTTTCGTAAACCGCTGTGGTTCAGAAAACCTTTCGGGCCATTCTGGTCCCCTGGGAACCAGACGATCTTTGAAATAATGATTGCTTTCCTGCCTTGTGATCGTCTGCCCCCCGCAAACGAACTTCCTGCGTCACCGCGATGGCGCAATTTTCCCCCTTATTTCTTCGGCGTCAGAGAACGTACAGGATGACAAAATCCTGAATTCCTAAAATTCAGCAAATCCCCCAAACACCGCACTCACATCGAACCCCCATCAGGGACAGACCGTCAATCTTCCGCCGAAACACATAAAATTCATAAGTCCATGCAAAACTTCGGTTTATGGTGCTGCAGCGGAGACGCATTTTAAGGAATCGCGGCGGAAAGACGCCGCGACGTTGTGGTAAGCTGTTTCTCAGCGGGTCTGCATCGCTAGAATTCCGCAGTGAACGCCGAACAGTGGGTTCCCCATGACGGCGATTGATTTTAATGTCTCGACTTTGACGGCCATGTCTTGTGCAGAAGCAGGAATGTTTTCTGCCAAGCAGGATATCTCGTCATGGAACAGGACGATCTGCCTTATGCGTCTGAACGATTTGGTGTGCCTGACAACAGTTTTATTGACCATCACCAGTAGCTCGACAGCTGGTGTGAATCTGGCGGATGAGGCCGCGGCGCCCGCTGCGGCGACCGCCTCAGCACCCGAAGATGAAGCCACAGGAAAAGGAAATCGGCTGGCAAAGGAATCCAGTCCGTACCTGCTCCTGCACGCTCACAATCCCATGGACTGGTATCCCTGGGGCCCCGAGGCATTCGACAGAGCAAAGACCGAAGGAAAACCGATCTTTCTTTCGATTGGCTACAGCAGCTGCTACTGGTGTCATGTGATGGAGCGGCAGGTCTTCTCCAATCCGGCGATTGCTGAATTCATGAACCAGCATTTTGTCAACATTAAGGTGGATCGGGAAGAACGTCCGGACGTCGATGACATCTACATGACGAGCCTGATTGTTTATCAGCAGGCAGCGGGCATCGGCGGGGGTGGAGGCTGGCCGTTGTCTCTGTTTCTGACTCCGGAAGGCAATCCCATTGGCGGCGCAACCTATCTTCCACCGGAGGATGCTCCGGACGGCCGCAGTGGCTTCCTGACAATTGCAAAGCGAGTCCAAACGCTTTGGGAAATGAACGCGGACGGTCTGCGAAACTCGGCCGCATCAATCGCCGGGGAGGTTCGCCGTTTAAGTGCTCCAAAACTGACGCTTGAAGCAGTTCCACTGAATCAGGCACTAATCGAAGCGGCCATGACAGATGTTCGTGAACATTATGACCCTGTTCATGGCGGGGTGGATTTCCGACCGACGCGCCCTGATGGTCCGCGTTTTCCAAGCGTTCCTCGCCTGCAGTTGCTGTTGTCGATGCATCTCCATCGTTCTCAGCCGGAACTCTGGAAAATTGTCGAACACTCTCTGACCGCCATGGCCAGCGGCGGAATTCGCGATCATCTGGCGGGCGGCTTTCATCGATACAGTACCGATCGTCGCTGGCACGTTCCGCATTTCGAAAAGATGCTCTACGATCAGGCTCAGCTGCTCGAAGTCTATTCGCAGGCTGCAGGGCACTTCAAAAATGAACAATTTTTGCAGGTGGCTGGTGAACTTTCGGACTTTGTTCAGCGAGAACTGACGCTTCCGGATGGCGGTTTCTGTTCTGCTCTGGATGCCGAGACGAACGCGATTGAGGGGGAATATTACGTTTGGTCCGCAGACGAGATCGTGTCGACGCTCGGGCAGAGCAGTGCTGAGCTTTTCATGCAGGTGTATGGGATGAAAGCTCCAAACAGTTTTGAACATGGCTTCGTCCTGCACCTGCCAGAACCGATTGAGGCGGTCGCAGGACGAATGTCTCTGACGGTCTCCGAACTGCAAACTCAGCTGAAGCCTCTGAAACAGCAACTGCTGGACGTCCGTGCAAAGCGGCCTCGGCCTTTGCTTGACGACAAGGTGCTGACTGAATGGAACGCAATGATGATCCAGGCTCTGGCAGAGAGCGGCCGACTGCCGGGACGTGAAGGTGATCTTGCGGCGGCATCGAAAGCAGCCGATTTCCTTCTGAAAAATTTAAAGGATGCGGATGGACATCTGATGCGATCCTGGCGGAACGGCCGGGCGGTCTACCGCGCATACCTCGATGACTATGCGTTTCTTGCTTCCGCTCTGCTCCGCCTGCACGAAGCCACCGGTGAACAGCGATGGCTTCAGGAAGCCGTGAAACTGACGAGCATGCAGATTGAACTCTTCTACGATCGGAAACAGGAAACCTTCTTCTATACATCGCATGATCACGAGCAATTGATCGCCAGGACCAGCAACGCATTTGATTCGACCTTCCCTTCAGGGAACAGTGTAACGATTCGCAATCTGATGACGATCACTGCGGCGAGCGACAAGCTTGATGAGAAAATTCGCAGTCAGGTTGCTGACTACCCGCAGATTACTCAAGCCATTTTGAACAGGTTCAGCAGTACTCTGCGGGATTCTCCGGCGGCGTGCAGTGGTATGGCGATCGCATTGCAGCAGTGGCTGAAACTTTCTGAACAACAAAAAGTCAGCCATCGGGAAACCAGTCGAGACTTGTTCGACAAAAGCCGACCTGTCCTGACTCGACTTTCCCTGCCAAATGGCAGCTCGCAATCAGACGCCGAGCCGCAGTCAGAGGAATCAGAGAAAGATTCCACGACCGACAATGACTCAAAGAACCAGGATTCCGAGACCACATCGGTCTTTAAACCTGTCTTCCCGGAACCGACCGCTGCCGGCAACCCGCTAAAGGATGAAAAGACCGAACGTCCGGTGCAGGCAAAGGTCTACCCGCAGTTTGACAAACTGGAACGAGGTGGAAAATGCCCGGTGGCTGTTGAACTGATTATCGATCCGAAGTGGCATATCAATTCGAATCCGCAGAGCCCGGAATTTCTGGTTCCGACGGAACTGAAAATCGTCAGCAAACAGAAGATCAAAATGACTCGCGTGTTCTATCCGCCATCCGAAAAGCTGAACGTTCCGGGTTCCGAGCCATACCACGTTTACAGCAAACGCGTCATCCTTTATGGAATTCTGGAAACGGACGCGACCGAGACAGCGGAAACAGGTGAACTGGAAATTCGAATTCGCTACCAGGCGTGCAACGAAAGCACATGCATGCCGCCCGAGGACATCCTTTTAAAAGGAAAGTTGCCACTCGCCAATCCGGGCGATCCGATTCGCAAAATCCACGAAGACAAGTTTCCGAAACCCAAACCAGCTGAGGGCAGCGAAGCTCCGAAGAAATAGCACGGGAACAAACGTCTGGAAAGAGGCCTGCCGTCCCTGCCAAATTCCTCCCCTCCCGACAAAACCCTCCCCTCCCGCGCAGCGAAGCGAAGTGGGAGGAGTCGGCCGAAGGCCGGGGGAGGGCTCGCCGCCGGTGGCACTCAACGCCGTCCCAATAACACCCGCGCCCCGCTGTTCACCGGCCCCCTCCCGATCTTGCTATCGCTCGATCGACCTCCCCCGGCTTCGCCGGGAGAGGAGAAGTTTTTCTACCCCCACCCTCCCAGCAATTAACCTCCCCTCCCGCGCAGCGAAGCGAAGTGGGAGGGGTCGGCCGACAGGCCGGGGGAGGGCCCGCCGCGGGTGGCACTCAACGACGTCCCAATAACACCCGCGCCCCGCTGTTCACCGGCCCCCTCCCGATCTTGCTATCGCTCGATCGACCTCCCCCGGCTTCGCCGGGAGAGGAGGTTTTATACCCCCACCCTCCCCGCGATTAACCTCCCCTCCCACGCAGCGAAGCGGAGTGGGTGGGGTCGGCCGTCAGGCCGGGGGAGGGCCCGCCGCGGGTGGCACTCAACGCCGTCCCAACAACACCTTCGCCCCGCAGTTCTCCAGCCCCCTCCCGATCTTGCTATCGCTCGATCGACCTCCCCCAGCTTCGCTGGGAGAGGAGGTTTAAAATAACCTCCACGCCCGCACAGCGAAGCGAAGTGGGAGGAGAGATTTGATAAGGCCCTAAAGAACAACGGTAATTGCTCTCACAGAATTCGAGCACGCGAATGAATGGCTGATGTGGGAGTGCAAACAGGTTGCCGATGACAATGGATGGTCGGTACGGTCGAATTCAGAACCGGTATGTACTACACTTCCGGTCTGAGTTCATGACCGACTTATCGCAGGAAAGAAGCAAAAACATGAGTGTCGGATTCGGTATTGTTGGCACCGGGATGATCTCGCATTTCCATGCGAAGGCGATTCAGGCAATTCCGGGCGCATGCGTCGCTGGCTGCTTCAACCATAGTGCCGAAAAGGCTGCAGCATTTGCATCGGAATATGGCTGTACGGCCTGGTCTTCACTGGACCAGATGCTTGCGAGTCCGGACGTTGACATTGTCAATATTTGTACTCCCAGCGGTTCCCATTTGGATCCGGCAATTGCAGCGGCAAAGGCAGGCAAACATGTGGTCGTGGAAAAGCCGCTGGAAATTACGCTCAGCCGGTGTGATCAGATCATTGAAGCGTGTCAGACGAACGGCGTAAAACTCTGTACAATCTTCCCCTCGCGCTTCAGCCCTGCGAATATCGCATTGAAAGAGGCCATTGATGCGGGCCGTTTTGGGCGGCTTACGCTGGGTGACAGTTATGTGAAGTGGTGGCGATCGCAGGAATACTATGATGGTGGCGGCTGGAGAGGAACATGGGCTCTGGATGGTGGCGGCGCCTATATGAACCAGGCAATCCACAATGTGGATCTTTTGTACTGGCTGATGGGTGATGTCATCGAAGTCTGCGGATTTACCGGCACGCTGGCTCATGAACGCATCGAAGTGGAAGACGCCGGCGTCGCCTGCCTGAAGTTTGCGAATGGCGCCATTGGGGTGCTGGAGGCGAGTACGGCGGCATGGCCCGGACTTCAGAAAAAGACGGAGATTCACGGCAATCAGGGAACCGCCATTGTGGAGCAGGATTCAATCCTTCGATGGGAGTTCGCCACTGAGCTGCCTGATGATGCTGCATTGCGCCAGCGTCTTGGAGCCGGATCCGCGACTTCCGGAGGTGCTTCGGACCCAAAGGCAATTTCGTTTGTTGGTCATCAGCTGCAGTTGCAGGACTTCATTGAGGCCATCCAAACGGGCCGATCGCCGAGAGTTGACGGAGCAGAAGGCCGGCGGAGCGTGGAGATTATTCTGGCAATTTATCAGTCTGCATGGACAGGAAAGTCGGTGCGCCTTCCGCTGCTCGCAGATCCTCAAAGACCCGAAAATTCGTAGCCGGACGGCGTTCCCGTGGCAGCGAAAAAAGCGTCCGATGCCTGCATTTGGTAGATTTGTCGGCCGTGTTCTGCTACTGTTTCACAGGCGCGATCTGAGTATTGATTCCCGAGGAAAATCACGGGGCGGTGAATATCTGTTCGCGTGTTTTTCTAATCGCGTAACGTATCGGCGTGAATTCTACGGCGGATAGTTCGATGATGTCAGTCCAGGCGATTGCGGGCGTTAGCCCAGGTTCAGAATCAAAAATCATGACGGTTTATCCATCCGTCTCGGCAACAGCAATTGGCAGAATGCTGGGACAGCTGTATGACCTGATTCCCATCAGGATTTTTGGTCCAAAACTTTCAACTCTGCTTTTCGCGCTGCCAATGGCGCCGATTGCCGCGATGCTGTATCTGGTGACCAAGGTCACTGGCAATCGCTATGTTCTTACGAATCGCTCAGTACAAATCTGGGCTTCACTGGGCGCACAGAAAATCGGCTCAGTGGACTTGTCACAAATCGACGATGTGGAACTGGTTGAATTGCCAGGCCAGGCGTTTTATCGGGCAGCTGATCTGCGACTGAAGGCAGCAAACGGTCAGACACTGCTGCGTCTCAGTGGTGTTGGTGACGCAGGATCCTTTCGAAATGCCATTCAGAGAGCGATGCAGGCGCGCCGACTGGTGCAGGCATCACTCACCACGATTGCCGCTCGGAAGTAGGTGGGTTCATGCGAAGTTGCACTTTGCGAATGCGTTCGCCCCGCAACAGGTGAGTGAACACCGACTGATGACCTGTAAAAAAAGCCCGGCCTGATCAGGCCGGGCTTCATTTTTTAGATGCTCGATTAGATGCACAATCGATACTGGCTGATCATTTATGGGCGGGCTGGCGACACGTTTCCGCCCCGGCGGTCCGCGGAGTTCTGTTCTTTCTGACGTCGGGCCAGTTCTCGTGCCTGCAGATTTTCACTCAGCAGGAGATTCAGCATGGTGTCACGATAACGATCCCACACGACATTTGAGGGGGTGGAAACGGGAATTCCAAGCGTGATGATCTGAGAATCCCCTCGAACGGTGATATATCGTTCCAGCGACCCACTTCCGGATTTTGAAGACAACGCAACGAGATCCATATCCAGCCAGCTGGCTGCTTCCTGAGCGACCGCCATAGCCGAACTGCTGGCAGCAATCACACCTCGTTTACCCTGAACCGTGCGAACATGAATGACTCGCTGCGGCTGCACTTTGTTGACCTGGTCCAGAAGAAAGGCAACTTCAGGCGGATCATCTTTTGTTGCCGTGGAGGTCCCCTTCCCGGACGGGAACGCGCCATTCAGATACACGCCATTTTGATTGACGTGCTTACTGTTCGCGGCACCGTCCGGATTCAGAGTGCGGATTACCGACGTTTCAAAACCTCCCATGATGGGACTGTTGTCATGAATATGTCGAGCCAGTCGATCGACGAGCTCACCGGCAATCGGATCATGTCCTCCAACACTGCCCACGACCAGAGTGCGATAACCTTCACGGCCGACGGAGATGACCTGAAACGGCCGACCTCCGGCCGATTTCCCGACAGTCGTCCAGGCGAATGGTGTCGGTGCGGTGATGGAGGGCGCGGCCGGCTTTGCTGTCACCTGAGAAGGTGGTGCCGGCAGGTCATCGAACACCGGAGCCGGGATCGATTCAGAATCCCTGACAGCGTCTGGTTTGCTGTCGGCGAGAGCCACCTGAGCCTGTTCGGGGACTGCCCGAGACAACGAAGAGTCAAGCTGGGCCAGAGTTGAACATCCGGCGGCGCAGCATGAAACCACAGACAACCAGCAGGCGGTCTGTGGCACCGAGTTACGTAACATTCGACTGCGTGGAGGGGACCACATCATCGAATTCTCCTAATCGAGAGGCAGAGCCTCATCCAAAGAACGAAAAGTGTCATGGAGGAAGGCAGCAAAAGCCCGGCTTTTCCACGGGTCTTACTGATCAATCCCGACAGGACACTCAAACCTGAATTCAGATATCAATACCCAGCTGATAACACAACTTTTCAAATCTCTGCTGGTACTCATCACTGGAAGAATGGACGTGCTCAGCTTCAGTGATAAAACGCATGTTCTCCGAGCAGCGAACGCCATTCGACAGGAATGCCTGCTCATAGTCCAGATTGTCATGTCCGTAGACAAACAGCAGTTTGTGCTCGTCCAGCTGAACTTCCATCGGAGTACGAGGATTCAGAATGGCAATTCCGCAGCAACCATCATCAATCAGCAGATCCTCAAAGTCATACAGAATGCTTTGAAGCACCGGCATATCAATTTGTTCGCGATACAGGTCAGTATGCTGACCGTTGGATTTGTCGTGACTCGTTTCCAGCACAACATCCACGGTATCACCCAGAGGATCCAGCAGAGCCAGAAAACTGTCAAACAGTCGCTCTCGTGTTACGGATGCCATCAATACAGGAATCCGAGCGCCGGAATCCTGATCAATATACCATTCGTGACGATATCCGGTGCGTGGAATCACTTCCAGGTTGTATGAAGGTCGAACTGCATCCGACAGTGTGAAGTCCCCATAACGGGCGACGCTCATGTGTGCTTCCAGCTGCGTTTCAGACAGATTGCGAAAGCTGCTGACACCGTGCGGAGCATCTCCATCGCGATAATTTGACTTCAAAAGGTTTTTCAGGAAGCCCATGTAAAAGTTCCGGCGATGTCAGATATTGATGGTTGAGTTGGGAACACTGCCGACTGGCAGCCATCGAGCATTGCGAAGATGATCACCCCAAACTGCCAAAAGTTAGCACGCGTTCATCGCCGGACGAGCGGGAATTGAGTGAATCCGGCAGTTTATTGACACAGCCCCGGGAAAAGTGCACGAACGTGCCGAACCGGGAAACTGTGCGGCTGCCACAAAATCCGTAAAATCGGATCGACGCAGATTTCCGGCCGCTCCAACCTCGCCCGTCGGCCCTCCCTTCCGCATGGCATTCGAGGATTTTCTAACCAGCCTCGCTGCGGAACTGCTGCTGTATCGTTTCGTGAAACCCTTTAAGATTCTGGTACACCGATTTTTCATCACATGGTCAGGATCCCTGTTTCAGCATAGGAGCAGCGGACGGACAGGAAACTTCATGGTCTCGGCCAGAGCAGTACTGCAGATGGTTGCGGCAACAGTGGCAATGCTCATCGCATGCGTCACTTTGAGTGACGGACTATTTGCTCAACTACCACAAATCAGTCCCGGTAAATCCCCTCGGATACGATTGGCGGCACGGGCAAACGTTCAGACGGCCCCTTCCGTTCCGGTTGCACCGGATATCTGGTATGTGATCGAATTTGAACGAAAACAGGTGGGCTATGAACACCTGACAACGATTGTCGCTGACGGTGCAGGCGATCATGGCATTCTGATCAGGAAACGGGATACTCGACTTTCACTGAAGCGATTCGGCACTGATATGTCCGTGTCGGCATTTCTGGAGACCCGGGAAACACCCGATGGGATGGTGCAGCAATGGTCGCTGCGTCGAACGGGCGCGGACAGCTCACTGGTGGAGCGTCAGGGAGTCTGGAATCCGGACGAGCAGGCATTTGACATCTCAGAACGTATTCAGGCAACTCGCCGCACATCTCGTCTCTCCTGCAGTCCGCAGCCGCGATCCCCACTTATTTCCTCATGGGCTCCGGCAATGGCATCGTTGTCCGCACGAAGATTTCGTTCATCAGTAGTGTTCCCGGAGACCTCAGCAGCAGCGGATGTGGACTTTGAAACATCTGGCAGCCAGTCCTTAAAACTTCGCAGCGGAAAGACGATTGTCGTTACTCGAATCAACTTCTGGCCAGCCGCAGACCCTGCTCTTCGAACATCGCTGTTTGTCGATTCAGCGAATGTCGTTGTTCGAACTGAGCAGCCCATGCTGGGCAGTTTGCTGTCCATGGAACAGGCAGATGCCGCTACGGCACTTGGAGCAGCCAGTCTGGAATCACTGGACCTGGATCTGAGTGGTATTATTGCAATGACTCATCCAGTCACGAGCCCGTCGAAGCGTGCTCAGACAAGACTACAGATCACTGCCGGACCAGCTGAGCAGCTGACGCTTCCCGAAAGTACATACCAGAAGGTGGAGCAGCTATCCGGAAATCGCATCGTCGTTACGTTGCTGAGGCCACCTTCCGCCAGCAGACAACTGTATGAAGAGACAACTCGCGTAACGCCACCCGACCGTCAGTACCTCGCCAGTACACGCTGGGCAACGACGGATGATCCAATTGTTCAGAGACTGACCCGGTCTGCCGTTGGAGGAACAACAGATCCCGGCGAATCATGCAGGCGGATGACACAATACCTGTTTACGAACATGCGGCGATCCGCGTTTTCCACTCAGCTGCTGCCGGCAAATCAGTCGGCCAGGGAGAATCGGGGAGACTGCACTGAATATGCCGTACTGCTTGCTGCGATGATGAGGAGTGCACGAATTCCTTCCCGGGTTGTTATTGGACTCGTTTATTCCGAGCGAGCATCCGGGTTCGCCTCACACATGTGGACAGAAGCCCTGATAAACGGCGAGTGGATGCCGTTCGATGCGGCGCTGAGCCCGACTGAATTCCCCGCTGCGTATATCCGGGTGGCTGATTCATCGCTGTCAGATGATGTTACATCAGGTGCCCTGCTCTTTCTGCCGTTAATGAATCTGATTGGGCGGGTCAAAATTGAATTGCTGCCCGACAATGGAGTCAGAACGCTGCCCTGATGCATCGCAGGCAGCCGTGCCTGAGGCAGATCCCGGAAAACACTGGGCGAAACCGCATCGGACTGTGATGACAGGGATCAGCAATCAAAGCGGTACTGTATTTTCGTCCCGTGTCCGGTTTTCAGTCGCTGGTGACACGAATCCCGTTCGACCGCCAAATACTGGCAGTCGGGGTTTTTTGGATTTCGGTCTGTGCGTATAATTGGATCGGGCCATTATTGCGGGACATCAGTTTTGAGACAGGTCGTTCCCTCCGACTGTCCTTGCGGAACGTCCCGAAAATTCTTCCGGTAAGACACTTTAGTTCCGGTCGCGCACCATTTAGTGCGGGAATTCGGTCCGTGAAAAGCAGAATTCAACATGCCGCTCAGAACAGAATCTCTGGATGAACCTTCGCTGAATTTGACGCCCATGATTGATATCGTCTTTCTGCTGATCATCTTCTTCATGGTGGGTACGCGATTTTCCGAAATCGAACAACAGTATGATGTCGAATTACCAACTGCCGCTCCCATGGAAATGCTCAGTCAGCAGCCTGATCCCATGATCCTGACAGTCTCTCGTTCCGGAGCCATGGCAGTTAATGGAAAACCGATGTCGCTGGAACAGGTTCGCGAGGAACTGACAGCCGCCAAAAAAGCATGGGCCGATCAGCCCGTCTTGATTCGTGGAGACGGTGATGGTACCTACCAGGCGATCATTGACGTAATGAATCTGTGCCATTCCGTTCAGATCCGGAAATTCTCGCTCGCCTTCCAGCCCGTTGAACAGAAGCCGGCGCCATGAACGCGGTCTCACAGTTGCTGAAGCGGCTGAATACGGGTCAGCCCCTGACGGGCGATGACTTCATCGCTCTGTTACTGATCATCACCATGGCTGCGTCGGTTTTCCATTTACTGACAATGCTGGTAACGCGATGGGGTGATCGACATACGGCACTCAAATCTCTGGTAGCGTCTGTTCTGATTCACGGCGTGTGCCTGCTGGGGCTCGAAGTATTTGACCCGCTGACTGAGCGAAAAATGGCCACCGCCATGGAAGTCGTTAAGAAGTCTGAGGTCATAACTCAGATACTGGTGGAAAGCGATCAGGATATTCCGATGGCCACTTCAGGCAATGTTCCTGTTGCCGACCGAATGTTGCGTCCGGAGACAGAATTGTCTCGTTTCGAAGTTCCGTCGAGAGAAATTACTCGCCCTGAACTCCCCGAGCCAGATCAGGATCAGCTGGAATCGCTGAATACGACCGCAGAAGATGTGAATCAGTTCGAGCAGCGAAATATGACGGAGCTGTCGATGGCTTCAGATAGCGGAGTTCGAGGACCGCGTCAGGCAGCAGTTGAAGATCCGTTCGCTGACATTCAAACAACGTTTGATCGAAACTCTGCAGATATCCCCGCACTTCAGCAAAGCCGAACACGACCAAAGCCGGGAAGTTCTGATCTGCAGTCTCGCGAACCGCTGCCGATGGAGCCACAGGCGACTGCACCGGAACTCAGGTTTCAGCCAGTACCTGAGACGATCGCCATGAGAGCTGGCGAGGCCGGTGAAAATTCAATTCTGCTGCCTGAGGTGACCACCGAACAGGCTGATCGGATTGAGCGTCAAACGGCTCCAAAAACTTCACCCGAATCCGTCAGCAATGCTGGCCTCGCAATGAATGTTCCCGAGCCGAAGGCGGGCCCATCGGCTTCGTTTCAACCCCGACTGCCTCGTCCTTCCCGTGCCTTACCGGATCGTGTTCCCGCACCTCAGCCCTCCCGGGAAAGCCCGCTGATTGCGAGGACTCCGATTCCTCTGGCCAGTGACTACGAAGATGTTCGAATCGGACTGATCGCTCCGGACTTCAGCGAGTCTGTGACTTCTGCCACGTCACTTGTTGAAGCCGACCTGCCGACAATTCGACGTCGGGACAACCCACCGGCAACATACCAGCTAAGAAACGTGGAACAGCGTCGTGAAACGGCACAGAAACTGGGTGGCACTCAGCAGTCCGAATCCGCGGTTGAAGTAAGTCTGCGATGGCTGTCAGCAATGCAGTCTGCCGATGGTCGATGGGATGCAGAAGATCATGGTGCCGGTCAGGTGAAGGTGGATGAGAATGGCGTGGATCGCAACTATGCAGGTCGCGAAGCAGACTCCGGAGTCACCGCGCTTGTCATGCTGTCGTTCCTGGGAGCCGGTTATACTCATGAAAATGGCCGCTATGCGTTTGTCGTCGATAACGCTCTTGACTGGCTGATCCGGCAGCAGGCGCCGGATGGCAATCTGTATGGAAAGGCAGAGCACTTCGCCCGAATGTATTGTCACGGGATGGCAACCTATGCACTGGCAGAAGCTTATGGAATGCAAAAGCAAACACTGCTTGGCCCGATTGTAAATCCCGAGCTGCTCGTGCAGCCAGGAATCACTGCCAGTCGGGCAGCTGCAGCTTTTCAGCAGGCATGCATCCCTTTCCCGCTTCATCTGATCAGGGCAGAAGAAAGTTTGCAGCACGTCGTGTCGGAACGGCTGGGATACTCACTGAGAAAAGTGGACGATCTGCGGCTGCGGAGTGCTCTTGCTCGTGCGGTGACTTTTACAATCGGACAACAGGATCCGCGCAGTGGTGGCTGGCGATATAAGTTTGGTCAGGAGGGCGATGTCAGCATGTTTGGCTGGCAGATGATGTCTCTCAAAAGTGCTGAGATCGCCGGACTGACTCTGGACGAAAGAGTTCGCCAGAGAATGAACAGTTTTCTGAATGGCGTCCGTCAGGGAAAGAGCGGTGGACTTTTTGGATATCGCCGAAATACCAAAGTCAACGGACGGGATTCTGAAAAAGTAACGCCCGTGATGACTGCCGAAGCACTTTTCTGCCAGCAGATGCTTGGCTATCCTCGTGAATCAGACGCAAACCGCGAGTCTGTCGCCTATCTTTTGCAGAACAGTCCTCGTCTGTCAGAGCTGAATTACTACTACTGGTACTATGGCACACTTGCAATGTATCAGTATGGTGGAAAGGAGTGGGAAGACTGGAACGTTGTGGTCCGCGACACTCTCATCAGTCAGCAGCGAACCGATGGTGAACTCGCCGGCAGCTGGGATCCGAATGATCCCTGGGGCCGCTATGGAGGCCGATTATACTCGACGGCACTGGCAACGCTGACTCTGGAAGTCTACTATCGCCTGTTGCCGCTTTATCGAATGAATCAGGAACCAGCCAGTAAGGGTCGCTGACTGAAACCGAAATCGGGGTTGAAGAGAACATAGTGACCTCCACACGCCCCTCATACCATCCGAAAAAATTCAGAGTACGAGCCACGCCTTGGCATCACTGCCGATTTATCAGCCGCTATCAGATAAGCCGTATGACGACTAAACCGCCGAATCCTCAGCAGACAGAGTTGTCGATACTTCCGCGAAACGATTCGGTGAGCGAATAATGGCGCACGCAGCGTACGAGTCGCCACGACTGCCATCGGAGTTCAACAGCCGTCCGAACGGCAGTATTGCCGATCACCTCCACGGGATTGCCATTCCCGGGCTGGCCGTGTTGCTGATCCTGATGACAGGCTGTTTCTCGGAAGCTCCACCGCTGCCTGAGAGTCAGCAGCCGGTCCGTTCGGAGCACCAGGCGTTTTTTGAGGACATCACGGATAAGTCCGGCCTCACTGCTGTTCACCGTGCGGTGCCTGCAGAAGATTTTCCCATGCCGCAGATTATGGGCAGCGGTGCGGCCATGCTGGATGCAGATGGTGACGGACTGCTGGATCTGCTGCTGGTTGCCGGAGAACCTCAGCCCGTCTCTGAAGGTGCCGCGACAGCCAGGTGTCCATTGTATCTGCAGGATAAAGAAGGATCGTTTCGGGATCACACCGAAAACAGCGGGCTGATCATCAGCGATTTTGGCATGGGTGTGGCCGCCGGGGATATTGACAACGACGGCGACACGGATGTATGCATCACAACGGCCGCCGGAGCACGAATGTTTCAGAACGATGGGGCCGCCGTTTTTCAGGACATCACAGCAACTGCTGGAATCGGTACATCAAGGTGGTGCACAGCGGCTGTATTTTTTGACTATGACAGAGATGGATGGCTCGATTTGCTGATTGTCAATTATGTTGACTATTTTCCTGGAAGCGTGTGCCAGGATGGAACCGGGCGTCGTGACTATTGTGGACCGCTGGCATTCTCCGGAACAGTTGATCGTCTTTATCGAAATTCGGGTGGATCCGGTCAGCTGAATGTGTTCAGAGATGTCACTCTTGAAACCGGGCTGGGGGAAGGTGCCGGAAAAGGCCTGGGAGCCATTTGCAGCGACATGAATGGAGATGGAAGAACCGACATTTATGTGGCCAACGATATGGAGCCCAATCGACTCTGGATTCAGCAGCCGGACGGGCTGTTTCGCGACGAAGCAGATATTCGGGGATGCTCAACAGACTTTCAGGGCAGACCTCAGGCCAGCATGGGAACAGCCTGGAACGACTTTGACCGGGACGGGATGCCTGACATCTTTCTGACTCACCTTCGCGGCGAAACCAATACGCTCTATCGGCAGATCATGTCGGGCGTGTTTGTGGACAACACAGCGGCAGCTGGTCTTGGCGCCGCCAGTCTGAACTTTACAGGATTTGGCGTCGCCGCATCAGATGTGGATCTGGATGGAAATGACGATCTGCTGATCGCCAACGGACGAGTGATGCGGGCTCCGTTTTTGACTCCGGATCCTTCAGCATCTCACTGGGATGAATATGCGGAACGTAATCAGCTGTTCCTGAATATCGGCTCGGGCCAGTTTGAGGAGGTGACCAGTCTGAGGGAACCGTTTCTGCTCAATTCCGAAGTTTCCCGGGGCCTTGCCACCGGTGATATTGATAACGATGGAGACGTTGATGTACTGATCAGCAATACGTCTGCAAAAGCGAGACTTTTTCAGAATGTGGCAGACCGAAAGGGAAACTGGATCCGTGTTCAGGCAATCGACCCGGATTTAAAACGCGATGCCATCGGTGCAAGAATCATTGTCATCAGCGATCAGCACCGCTGGGTGAAGGAAATCCAGCCGTGTATTGGCTATTTGTCGTGTCATGACCCGCGTCTCCATTTTGGGCTTGGTGAAACACCGGAAATTCAGCGTATACTGGTTCACTGGCCGACCATTCCGGCAGACATCGAGGAATTTGTTAAGCCCGGAATCAACGGTGACATTGTCCTGCGTCGGGGAACCGGTAAGCGGATTTCCTCAGCAGATTCATCCGAACCCAAAAAGGCAGGTCACTGAACAGTGATTCCTGCACGAACAGCCAGCGGCCAGGATTCTCGCCTCCAATGACTTTATGGATTCGCAGGAAAAGTGGTTCTGCAGGCTCGGATGATGAATCGGCGGTTCGATGCACCGCAGGGAAAAAGTCGCGGATGCTGAAGGCTGCTGTTTTTTTGCTGCTTGCGGCAGGTGTCCTGTTTGCCGCCACAAAGTACTTCGGACGATCAAACATTGAAATTCCGAGGGTTTCGCTGGAAGGAATGCATCCGGATGTTGTCAGCCTGATTGATCGGCGGCGGCGACATGTCGAGTCGAATCCGCTTTCTGCCGATGCATGGGGAAATTACGGAATGGCCCTGCTGCAGCACCAGAGACAGTATGAGGCTCTGATCTGTTTTGATCAGGCCACCGCCCTGCAACCCCCGTCACCACGCTGGCCCTATTTTGCCGGCACGATTCTGGAACAATCCGAATTTGAGGAGGCACTTGCCAGATATCAGAAATCGTTGTCGCTGGATCACGCCTATGTACCGCTGCTTCTCCGAGCGGCAAGCGTACTGATTCAGCAGAATGATCTGCAACAGGCCCGTGAACTTTTGAATCGCGCCAAAGATCAGCCGGGAGGTGCTGCCGCTCTCGTCCAGTTGATGCGACTGTCACGGCAGAACAGCAACATGAAACAGGCCGAAGACACGGTACAGTCAGCCAGAGCATCCAATGCACTTTCCCGTGAACTGCTCCTTGAACTGGCGTCCATGAAAGTGGCAGAAGGACAGACGGATGAGGCCATTGCACTTCAGGCGGAGTCGAAACAGTTGCCGCCAGCTCAGGCGTTTCTCACCGACCCCTGGATGGACGAACTGCAGCGGTTTGATGCAACCGGTGCGTATTCTTCAGCGGTTGCTGACCAGCTTCGCATGCAGGGGCAGGTTAAGCAGGCCGCAGCAAAACTTGGTGCACTTGCCCGTCAGTTCCCGGAAAGATCTCGCCCCGCCCTGAATCGAGCAACGCTGCTGCTGGAAATGGGTGACGCCGCCGGTGCCGAGAAAGAGCTGCAGGCGCTAAAGGACCGTTTCCCCGGCGATGCCATGATCCTGCTGAGTCTCGCGTACGCCCGATTTGCTCGCGGTGATCAGATTTCCGCGGAACAACTGCTGTCGGACGCAATTCGGCTGAAACCTGATTATGCCCCCGCATGGATGGCAATCGCCGAAATCTGCCGCAGCACCAATCGTCCTCTGGAAGCAATCGCTGCTTATGAAAAGGCCGTCGCCGCAACACCGGAGGATATCAGAATTCACCTTTCCATGGCTGATTTGCTTCTCAGCGAAGGTCAGTTTGATGAAGCAGCCAGACGATTGCAGGATGCATCACGAATCAGGCATGACGATCCTTCGATCAGGAAACAGATCGAAGATTTATCAAAACGCCTGCCAGCTGCAACGAAAGTGGAATAATACTGAGTCACGGCAGTATTCCTGTCCGAAAAACGCTGCTCTGATATGACCAATGACGTTAGCATGACACACAATACTGTGATGTTCACTTTGGCCGGCCGAATTGTACGGGGAGGAGCGAGTTGAGGTTTCCGGTTAAGTTCGCTGTCGGACTTTGCGTGGCAGCAATTGTCGTTGTTCTGGTCTCACTGGAGTATCAAAGGCTGCGGCTGCGTCAGGCAAACAGCTCCAAAACAGAAAAGAAGTCAGATGCACCGCATTACGACTGTGCCGAGGATCGTCCACGAACAGGCAAACCGTCCGAATCCGGCGCTCTGATCGATATCACGGAATCCGTCGGCATTAGCTTTACCCCCGCAACCGGTCCGCTCGGCACCTATTTCATGCCTGAGTCAACTGGTGCAGGTGCGGCGTTTCTGGACTATGACAACGACGGCAGGCTGGATATCTACTTTGTCAACTGCGGTCAGTCGCCAAAGGCATCTCAGCCGCTTCCATCGGACGTCCGCATTGAAAACCGCCTTTACAGACAAACAGAAGCCGGGATTTTTACAGATGTAACGGCCGAATCCGGCCTGGGTGATACGGAGTATGGTTCCGGAGTGGCTGTCGGTGATATTGATAACGATGGACTGCCAGACGTGTTTCTCGCTAACTATGGCCAGGACCGCCTTTATCGGAATCGGGGCAACGGGACGTTTGAGGACATTACAGAGCTTGCCGGTTTCCGCGAATCTGAATGGGGAACCTGCGTGGCCATGTTTGACTATGATCGGGACGGCTGGCTCGATCTCATGGTTGTCAACTACACGGCTGATCCCACTTACCAGCATTCTGTGGCCTGTGGATTTCAACATGGAACTGTCAGCTATTGCGGGCCGCATAAATTTCAGCCCACAATTGATCGCCTGTACCATAATGAAGGATTACAGCCCGACGGGACGGGAAGACAAAATGTAAGATTTCGTGACGTTACTGAGGAAGCGGGCCTTCATCAGGCTGCAACCTACGGGTTTGGAGTCATCTGCGCGGACCTGACCGAGGATGGCTGGCCCGATATTTTTGTCGCGAATGATGGCGCATCCAACCGGCTGTGGGTTAATCAGAAGAATGGCAGCTTTCTTGAAGAGGCGGTACAGCGAGGAGTGGCTGTCAATAAAAATGGCACAGCCGAAGCGGGGATGGGTGTGGCTCTGGGAGACGTCAATCACGATCTAAAGCCCGATATCGTCGTCTCTCACCTGACCAAAGAGACAATGACACTTTATCAAAATGCCGGACAGGGATTGTTCATTGATCAGACTCAGGGTTCCGGAATAGACAGCGGCACCATGCCACATACCGGATGGGGCACTGCACTGATCGATCTGGATCTGGATGGCTGGCTCGATCTTCCTGTCGTCAATGGCCTGGTGATTCCCTGTCATTCCGGTTTCCCGTTTCATGGTGAAGACATTTTTCAGGTACGCACCGAGATCATCCGCGACACGATGGAATTCTGGAAGCCCTATGCAGATGACAACGTCCTGATGATGGGACGGCCTGACGGTACTTTTGTCGTCAATCCGGAACTGGGCGGAGACTTCAGCGGCGTTCCGGCATCCGGACGGGGTCTGGTATACGGAGATTTTGACGAAGATGGAGATCACGATCTTCTGGTGACGAACTGCGGAACATCAGCCAGACTTTACAGAAATGATCTTCCCCGCAAAGGCAACTGGCTGGCAGTGCGGCCTGTGCTAACCGAGAATGGTCGAGACGCACTGGGAGCCCGAATTATCGTTCGCAGCGGTAGTCGGTCTCTGGTGCACGTCGTCAATCCTCATTCCAGTTATCTGGCAAGTCATGACCCGCGAGCTCGATTTGGTTTGGGAAACATTGATCATACGGACGATATCGTTGTTTACTGGCCGGACGGTCCTGTTGAAGAATCAGGGGAACTTTTCCCCGGGGGACCGGTCAATCGAGTGGTGACATTAGTTCGAGGAGGGGGCCAAAAGCTTCCGGAGCAGACTCAATGATACTCAACTGGAATGCGGAATTTAGTCAGGCTCATATCGTCTGGATCTGCCTTGCCGCCACGGTGATGCTCGTCACACTCATTCCGGGGATCATCCTGTTTTATCAGGGAATCTTCCGCCAGACTCGGGTTCAGAATCAGTTACCTCAATGGCTGCTTTATTGCGGAATCGGCAGCCTGGCATGGAGCACACTGGTTTATACCCTGTCATTTGCTCCCTCTGTCGGCAAAACCCCGGCCGTGACTGCCGCAGCAGCTCCCACGGATATGCAATCGATGCTTCGACAGGCGGCGGAAACACCAGATGAAGGTCATCTGATTGGCCGGGGAGGATGGATTGGCGGGACAGAATTTGCAGCGTTTAATACTCTCACCCCGGAGGGCAACTCGGCTGAACCTCTGTTTTCTTCCCGACGTCCTCATCATCATGTTCCCCATGTGGCTTTTCAGTATTTCCATTTGTCCGTCTTTTTGGCGGCATTCACGTCCATGGCCGCCCTGCTCTCTCTGTCTGTCGGCTGGACCTCACTGACGATTGTCTGTCTCTGCTGGGGCGTCCTTGTATATGCGCCTATGGCGCACTGGGTTTGGGGGGACGGATGGCTGTCGATGAGAGGTGCGGTGGATTTTGGAGGAGGCCTGCTGCACCTGACGATCGGGTTCTCAGCCCTTGCGTTAATGATCTGCCGGCTTCCTGTGGCTGCGGCCGAATCGAAAAATGACGGCGATCAGGATATTCATACAGGAATCAATGACTACGTTGCGAGTGCCGGACTTGCCTTATTTGCTGTTGGTCTGGCATTTCTTTATGCAACGCTCAGCCTGCAGGCACCCGTCATTATGGTGGGTTCGCTGTTTAACAGTCAGCTGGCGGCTGCGACCGGCGCTGTGGTCTGGTGTTTGCTGAGCTGGCTTCGCGGAAGACAAATGGTGTTGTCAGATGTCATGCTGGGAGCCCTTGCCGGCCTCGCAACTGTGGCAGGCGGCTCAGGAGTGATTGTGCCTTCCTCCGCCGTCGTGGGAAGTCTTGCCGGAAGCACCATGGGCTATGCAGCTCTGATCGTGTGCAGCCGATATTCAAATCATCGGTATGCTGCCATGATTTTTTCTGCTCAGGGGATCCCGGCAGCGGCCGGCCTGATTATGGCGGGAGTCTTCAGCTATCAGAACTTTGCAATCAAACTTTGGGACAATACAGAAATCTCAGGACTAATCGACGGTAACCCGGCTCAGCTCATGAGACAACTGGAGTTAGTCGGCGCCGTTGCACTGCTGGCCAGTGTCGGCACAATCCTTGTTGTACTGCCATTGCGACTTCTGAATGCCCGTCAGCGAATCGTGGTCGCTGGTCAACCGTGATGATCTGAGAGTTCAATCCGGTTCGTATTACAGGATTCTCCTGCCACGAAAAAAATCTGTTTGCCCGCATGCGGCAAACAGATTCTTTTATCGACCAGTCAGACTAGTGAAGTGGCCGGATCTCTCCGTAAAGCGGATCCGGCAGCACTGCGATAACGATCATCTACTGCCCCAGCATTGCACCCGTACCCGGAGCGTTCGCTTTCTTGCCTTTGGAAGTCGTCAGCTTGATCTCAATGTCTTTCAAACCATCCGCTGGTACATCCACCGTTGTTTTTTCAATGGCGAAGCCCTGAATGGCGGCCATCATCTGAGCAGGATCAGTTGAACCTGATTCAGCACCCGCGCTCAGGTCGACCGTATATTTGCCAGGGGCGATTCCGTCTCCGGTCACATAAGTCGTCGCCTCAAAGGATCCGTCCGGCTTGACTTCAGCATATGCCGTCTTAACACCACCTTCAGAGGATTCAGGAACGAATCTAACCGACGCAGGTCCGTGCGGCTTTCCATCAAGTGAAATTTTCCCGGTGAGAGGTACAGTCTTCACGGTTGAACCAACCGGGGCTTCCCCACCGCATCCGGACAATACCAATACCATCGGAACCAACGCCAGCACTACCGATGCACGCAACACGGCAAACACTCCTCAGCGAACGGAAATAAACTAATTCAGAAGTTGAGCGACACACGGCTCAGAGTACAGGCCAACAAGGTCGCGATGTCTGAAACTGACACAAACCAAACAACACTACAAGAAAAAACTCCCGATGCAGGATGGTCAAAACCACCGTGCACCGGAAGTATTATATCAACCGATGAACCGAAAATGATCGCCCGCTCGGAGCAGATCAAAAGTCCCCAACAATCGGCATTCCAGCCTGAGTTCCACCATTGTAGGAGTGCAGAGCAAACCACAGCGAAGGCTGCTGAGCACCCTGCATGTTTTCACTGAGGAAGCGAACAGACCCGTCACCCAGCAGGAACTGACCACCGCCAACGTGAACACTGCTGGCGCCCGGCCAGTTATTGTTCAGACCAAAGCAGGCCAGATAAGTGGGTGGGTGAGCGAAAGGAGAGGTCTTCCACCAGTAACCAGCCTGGACGCCGTCCGGACGCAGCCACTCGTGGCCAGCACCCTGCCAGAGTACTGGCATACCGCGGGTCGCAGCACGGTCCATCACGTCCCCGTTGCTTCCGGTATCAATGAAGGCAGCACGGAAGACGTTATTTTGAGGAGCATTGTCACGAATTCTTCCGCCACCATTGATCTGGTGACCGGAATTCCCAACAGGCTGAAAACTGGAAGTTGAAACTTCAGCAAGCAGAACCGTATTGGATGTACCGTCTTTAATCTCGTCCAGCGTCGTTCCTGTACTTCCATTCTGGAAAGGACCTGAGGCCCAGTGAGCACCACGGAAGTGCCAGTCCCAGCCCATGTTGCCAGCATAGTTCGTATGAGCCAGCCCATGCGACAAACCGGTATTGCCTGCAAATGCAGGGTCAGAAGGACACATCAAAGCAGAAACTTTCTGCGATACAATCGTCTGGCCATTCGCCAGAGTCTGGAACGCCTGAGTCGTCTGGTTCCACATCGGAGCACTGAAATTGATCGACTGGTACAGAGGTGCCTGTTCCAGGAACGGCAAAATCATGGAAATCCAGGTGTGATTTCGAGGTTCAGGATTTGTAAATCCAGGACCACGGTAATAGACCATGACCTGAGTCGGCGGAAACCGGCCGTGTGTGTCATGATAATTGTGGAGTGCCAGACCCAACTGCTTCAAATTGTTCTTGCACTGCGTACGGCGAGCAGCCTCACGCGCTTGCTGGACGGCTGGAAGCAACAATGCCACCAGGATGGCGATGATCGCGATCACCACCAGCAGTTCAATCAATGTAAATGCCCGTCGACGAAACGGACTCTTCAAAGTGACCATACACACCTCCTGAGAAAAACAACACCTGACAAAATTGCAAAAACAAACCTGAAACAAAAAGCAGAACCGAGCTCAAACACACGATTCAGTACACACCCAGGGCAGCTGTTCCGGGCGAGGCGAATAAGCAAGTGCCTCTGCAACACACATCCCTGATTAATTATTGCTCGGTTATGACGTTTTACAATGTTCAAAGTAACACGACGAATCCTGTTAAGTCAACTTTAAGAAGGGTTGACCGTAACGGTTAGTCGAACAATCTGGCCGGTCATAATTGCATATTGTATGCAACGCGTCTGCCTGACACCTAAACCATTCAAATTCGTCCCCTGGAGGTTAACCGCTATTCGGTCTCGTGCGGTCGTAATCGGCTCTTCGGGCTTTATGCATAACTCCCCATGAGTGGACACTCCACTCTCCATCCCCACCCATTGCGACGGCGCGTTCGCGGGACGTTTCCCCACTGCAGGTCTGTTGGCAATCAATCCTAATGATTTGCTACCGGGGGACGTTCCAGATCCGCGGTTTGCCGCCCTGCTCGTCAATAATGACGAATTCCCCGGGCCGGCTCAAGAGTTCAACTGTGAACCGAGTATTTGCTGTCTGACAATCAACGCTGACGCGTGATTCGTTCGCTGTTTGAAGACCAAAAACCACGGCATGCTCGCAGGAAGCAGCAAACCCGTCACCCGCATGAACGCTTAACGTTACGGGAAACGACCCGCAGCTCGAAGTCAGGTTTGCGCCAACCGCATCTCTGTCGAAGTTGACAGAAATCAGGCGAAGACTCAGCCCGGATGACACTTCCGAAACGTTCTTTAATAACGAAGCGGGACGATCATGATGTACCGCCAGTAAGTCCTGTCGTCCATCGCCATCGAAATCCAGGCGTATCAAACCTCGTCCCAGTGCCGGCTGCTGAAAATAGGGTCCCGCGTCCGCTGATACCTCCGTAAATCGACTGCCGCCTTCGTTTCGAAAAACCTGGGGTTTCATTTTCCATGGACGCCCAAAAGCGGAATAGTCATCAATATCTCCATTCAGCACAACCAGATCTGTGAGACCATTCAGATCAATGTCGATGGGCTGAGTTCCAAATCCAAGAACCTCGAAGCTGGCTTCATCCAGACCGGATAAACGCGTTCGATCCTCAAACAGCATCTGCCCAAGCCCGGCATACAGAGTGTTGGTTTCCCGATAAAAATTGGTCACAAACAGATCGAGATGACTGTTGTTGTCAAAATCCGCACAGGCAATCCCCATTCCGGCTTCTGACCGGCCCTGCCCATTGACCGCAACTCCACTTTGAAGACCGCATTCCAGGAGGCGAATTTCATTATCCGTCGACTGATTTCGAAACAAAAAATTACGAGTTCCGTCATTGGCAACGTAGATATCCGGCAGTCGATCCTGGTCGAGGTTCGCGATAACGACACCCAGGCCTTTGCCGTCCTCATCTGTGATTCCCGCCGCTTCAGTAACGTCTGTGAAGTTCCCGTCGCCACTGTTCTGAAAAAGTCGATCGCTGGCGGCAGCAAACTCCCTGGGATCACATGTCGCCACCTCGCCCCGGCTGTTTCGACATACGCGTTCCCAGCCAGCCACATAGTTGACCACATAAAGATCCGGAAACCCGTCAAGATTCAGATCTGCAAAGGCCGCCGCACTGCTGCAGTCGGCATGAGTGGCCAGCGATGCAGGAGTCACATCCAGAAACGTTCCGTCCCCCTGATTCTGATAGAGTCGATTGAAGCCCACATTCACCACCAGCACATCACTGAATCCGTCGTTGTCAAAGTCAGCAACCGTACATGAAAGACTGTGCGATCGTTCTTCGATTCCGCTTTGCAAAGTGCAGTCATCAAAACCACGTGAACCCAGATTTCGAAACAGACGATCCAGCCGAACCGAAGAGTCAGTCGGAGACTCAATATCGGAAGCCGTAAGGTTTCCCGCCCCCTGGGGGAAATAGATATCGGGTCGGCCGTCGCCGTCAAAATCCAGGACCCCGGCCCCGCCTCCCACGGTTTCCACAATCAACTTCGACGGGCTTTGGCCGTTGAAGTACTGAAAGTCCAGTCCATGTTCCGCAGCAACGTCTTCAAAAGTCAGCGAAACAGCTCTTTTACTGCGTTCCCCGGTGGCCAGTATCTCCGGATTTCCCACACCCGGTTTCCAGACCGGGATTTCCGGAAAGGTCGTCGCGGGTAACAGGCGTTCGACTGAACTGATATCTGCCGGAACGGACTGCTGCAGACGGAGCAGTTCAGGGCTGCGGGCATCGATCACAAGGCCGGCGGATATCCATTCAGACGATGCCTGATGCTGCCCACATTGTCTCAGGATATCGGCAATCTCCACGATTACAGGCACTGACATCGCGGGGGAAGCAGCCTGAGGCTGCTGCATCAGGTACGCAAGGCGTTCCAGTCGGTCCAGCAATTCGGTGCGGACGTGAAGCCGGGCGGCAAGCTCGTGCTCCTGCAGCCGCTCAAGAGCGGCTGCAAGATTGTGATGAACTTCCACATCAAACGGCAGCTCGCTCACCAGATAACTGCCGATCCCGCGAACAGTGTTCCAATCCTGTTCGCGCATCGCCAGCTGGCTGCGGAACTTCAGCAGACTGAGAACCCCCGGCCCCTGAGTAAATTTTCCCGGGAGTACAGCGGCCACTCCTTTCAGGTCCTCCTGCATCAGGCACACGCTTCCCAGAAGGCTCTGCACTTCAGGGTCCGAAGCAGTCTGGTTCAGCTGGCGAATTTCGTCGCTCCATTTCAAAGCTTCCGTCAAGTTTCGTGCCTCTGTCGCATATCTGATCAGCGCCGCCAGACTGGCAGTATCGGCGGAATCCTGCTGAACAAATCGTTCAAGTACTGCCTTTGCCCTCACCTCCTCAACCATCGGCAGACCAGCGAGAATACGGGCAGCCAGCTGATCAGGTGTCAGCACTCGAACCGCTGCCAGGCGATCGAGAATTCGAAGAAGTTCGTCGCGGCGCATCTGTAACAAGTAAAGGCCAGCGAGTTCCTTCAGCGGACCCGCGAAAGCCTGATTCAGTTCGGCCGAACGCTGAAACCGCTCCTCCGCCTTTCTGGCCAGCCCCAGATCCATAAAGATCCGGCCTTCGAGAAATCGAGCCGTGGAGTTTGTTTTCGGATCACCGCCTGAAACCCGGGCCAGTGCTTTCTGCGCTTCGTCTGTGCGACCATCCTCATGGAGAAACGTCGAATGATAGAGCAGTGATTTCGGGTGATCCGGAAGAAGTTTCAACGCCCGGGAAATCAGAAGTCTTGCTGTCTGCCCCTGCCCCGCCCCGGCGGCATTTTCCGCCTGTGCCACGAGTTTTTCGACTGCTGTCAAAACCGACGGATCTTCGGGCATCTCACGTACGGGAGGTTCCCGGAATTGCCAATAACCGGCAACAACGAGTATCAGACACACCGCCAGCGAGAACAGCCACTTTTTTAAAGTCGTCCGGTTCATTGACAGATATCACGAACGGGTCAGTGAACGCCATCCCGCTGAAAAATTCGAGCTCGATACAACCCCAGCCGGTTAAGCCAGAACTGCATCATTACCCACAGCGTCAGCAAACCATACCGGGTGCTGCGACGAAAGTTGATACTGGATGCTTCGGCAAAATAACGAACGGGAACTGGTACATCACCCAGACGAAATCCGAATGCCACAGCCTGAGCAAGAAACTGGGTATCAAAAACAAAGTCATCGGAATTATTTCGCCACGGTACAGTCTCCAGCACCTCCCGGCGATAGGCACGAAAGCCACTGTGAAAATCTCCCAGGTTCTGCCCCAGTGCAATATTCTCGGTAATCGTGAGGCATCGATTGGCGATATACTTCCAGCCTGGCATCCCGCCCTGCAACGCTTCAGCGCGAGTCCGGATTCGTGAACCCAGAATCACATCAACGTTGCCCAGCCGAATCAGTTCCGCAGCAACCGGAATGACCCGGCTGTCGTACTGATAGTCCGGGTGAATCATCACCACGATATCCGCGCCCATCTCCAGCGCTTTTGTATAACAGGTTTTCTGGTTGCCGCCATATCCGGTATTGTTCTGATGACGAATGACGGTCAGCCCCAGTGACTCCGCCAGTTCCACCGTATTATCCCGGCTGCAGTCATCAACAAGGATAATCTGGTCAACACTTCCCGCCGGGATGTCGGCCAGAGTCCGTTCCAGTGTGGTCGCAGCATTGTATGCGGGCATTACGGCAATAATCTTCGGTTTTTCCGGATTCGTCATGATGCCGCGTCCTGTGTCTCACTCTGTGGTACTGGATCCGATTGTCTCACGTCAGATTCTTTACTGCCACAATGAGCCGATCAATTTCATCTGGCGTATTGTAATGCAATGCGCCCACGCGAATTGTCCCGCCAGGCTCCAGTCCCGCAGCCTCAGTAAAGGGAAGCGCATAGTGGTTTCCACACCACACATAAATGCCCTGCCCGGCCAGCTTTTCAGCCGCCTGACGAGGCGTCAGATGCCCGAGTGTAAATGATACGGTCGGCACTCGCTGATGGAACTCGGCCGGATCCGTAATTCCATAAATCCGCACCGACGGAATGGATCTCAGCCCTTCTACCAGCTGCCGACTCAGAGCATGCTCATACTCTGCAATTCGGTGAAACACCCGATCAAGCCGTGCTGCCCGGGAACTGTCCGAAGGCCCTTCGGGGCGTTCATCGAGCGACGCCAGATAATTGACAGCCGCAGCCGTTCCTGCGATGCCCTCGTGCGACTGAGTTCCCGTCATCCAGCGACCCGGCAGTGAATCCGGGGACGGCCGCAGCTTGTAAGGACGAATGTCTTCGAGTAACTCCCGTCGCCCCCACAGCACACCGACATGCGGGCCAAAGAATTTATAAGCCGAACACACCAGAAAATCACAACCGAGTTCGGTCACCTGTATCCGACCGTGAGGCGCATAATGAACAGCGTCAACGTAAACCAGAGCCCCCACCTGCTTTGCAGCCTGCGTAATCCGGGCCACCGGGTTGATTGTTCCTGTGGCATTGGAAGCCAGACCAACGGCCACCAGCCGAGTTCGCTCGCTCAGCTTCGAATGAAAATCCGACATGCTGAGCGTCCAGTCCTCCGCGTTCAACTCAATCTGCCGAACGGTGACACCCCGATCCCGCGCAGCAAGCATCCAGGGAGTAACATTCGCATCATGATCCAGCCGACTCACGATGATCTCGTCACCCGGCCCCCAGGCGGCACTCAGCGCGCGGCTGACCTGCAGAGTCAGAGTCGTCATATTCGCGCCAAAACTGACGGTCAGCGGATCAGAAGTGCCAAGAAAATCGGCCAGAACGAAATGGGCGTCATCCAGAATGGCATCCGACTCCCGGGATGTGGCAAACGGTGCACCGCGATTACAATTCGTCTGACGGAGGTATTCGCCTACGGCACTCACAACACATTCCGGCACCTGACTCCCGGCCGGTCCATCGAAAAGTGCAACGGCTGCACCGCCCTGCTGACGCTGCAAACCCGGAAACTGTTCACGGATGCGACCCGCTGGCCACAACATCTGTCAGGACTCCGGAATCACTCAGAAACTTTGAGCACAGAAAACGAAACGAGACGGGATTGATCCCGTCTCGCCATGACTGACTGCTTCAACGGCCCTTCCGGCCCTTCGACAACATTTCCATCAGTTTGCTGCTACCGGAGCCGCAGCGGGCTGCTCAGTCACCTGCAGACCAGGTACCGTGATCGACTTGATCTTTACGCGAGTATACTTCTGACGATGCCCCGTATGACGACGTGAATTCTTGCGACGACGGAGCTTCTGGATCTCCAGCTTTGGCCCCTTCTCCGTCACAATCACCACCTCAGCAACAACCGACGCACCTTCAATCGTGGGACGGCCAATTACACTGGCTCCACCGCCATTAGCCAGAAACACTCGGTCAAAAGTTACCGTGGCTCCTGTCTGCAATTCCCCCTGATAATCCATCGACAGGAAGTCGCCTTCCTGGACTCGATGCTGACGGCTTCCATTTTCAATCACAGCGAACATCGGACCACTACCTCAAACAAACAGCCGTCGCCGACTGACATGATGAAACAGAAATACTAAACAAATGTCCACGATCACACCGTGGAGGGATTTCAGAATCGCGAAGTGTAGCGTGAAAATTCGGAATGTACGAGCGGGAAATGCAGGATGTTTTGCAACTGGACAGGAGAATTTCCACATGAGCCGCATTCTGGCCGGTTACCCGGCCATTTTCTGCGACCTTGCGGTCAGCCCTGCACGCCGATCATCCTAAAACTAAGTTAACGTGACTTCCCGGCCATTTTCATCATCGCAACGAAAAGTCAGATGTTCAAAGGAAACATCTGATCGCGCTACAATACTGATCGTAATCTCCTTTTCATCCTCGATCCGTGTAATTTCCTTACGTTTTCGGTTATTGAGGTAGTTACCCACCCGGTCATGAACCTCAACGATGATTCTTGCCACTTCCGCCTGACCTGATGCCGACAGGACCAGTCGCATCACTTCGATGGACAGACTTTCCGCAGTTTTCACCTGCCCCACTCCATTACAGGCGGGGCAATTTTCATAAACGCTTCGGCGAAGAGATGGGCGGATTCTCTGTCGAGTCATTTCAATCAGCCCAAAGGGGCTGATCCGCAGGACTCTGGTTCGAGCGCGATCGCGTTTGACCGCATCTCGCATGGCTCTTTCCACACCTCGTCGATGCCGTTCCTGACGCATGTCGATGAAGTCATTCACGATCACGCCACCGAGATCTCTCAGTCGAATCTGTCGGGCAATGGCATCGGCCGCGCGAAGGTTCATCTGATAGGCGCTTTCCTCCGGATCGTTGTCCGCCCGGAAACTGCCGCTGTTCACATCGATGGCCACCAGTGCTTCGGTCTGGTCGATCACCAGTGAACCGCCGCCGGGAAGTGGAACATGCCGATCCTGAATGCGAACAATCTCTTCTTCGATTCCGTATTTGTTGAACAGCGGTTCTGCCCCATCATATCGCTGTACACGACTGACATGGCTGGGCATCACGATCTTCATGAATTCGCGAGCCCGTTCGAACGCACTGTCTTCATCGATCAGCACGCTGTCGATTTCCCCCGTGTAGATATCACGAATCGTGCGAATGATCATATCGCTTTCTTCGTAGATGTCTGTCGGTGCGGAAGTTTCCTTCAATCGCTTTACGATGGTTCCCCACAGTCGCAGCAGGTAGTTAAGGTCGCGCCGCAGATCGGCTTCCTCGCGATCGATGCCAGCCGTTCGAATAATGAACCCCAGACCATTTGGAGGCTGGATGCTCTTCATAGTCTGCCGCAGCTGGCGTCTGGTTTTCTCATCGCCAATCTTGCGACTGACACCAACTCGCTGCAGACCGGGCATCAGCACAAGGTATCGCCCGGGAATTGAAATATAGGTGGAAAGGGTCGGCCCTTTATTTCCGATGCCCTCTTTAATGACCTGCACAAGAACTTCGCTGCCGCGCTGAAAAATCTTCTGAATTGGCGGCTTGTTTCGGGCGTTTCGTTCGTTCAGATGTCGGGGAGGACGACGACCACCACGGCCGCGATCAGCTTCTTCATCTTCGTCTTCCTCGTCCCGGGTCCCCTCTTCACCACCTTCCTTTACCAGATGGCGATAGTACTGATATTCCACATCGCTGACGTGCAGGAACCCGTTACGACCGACACCAAAATCCACGAAGGCCGCCTGAATACTGGGCTCGATATTTACTACCTTGCCCTTATAGATATTTCCCACATAGTTTTCGGCACTGCTGCGTTCGACGTAGAGTTCTTCCAGAACGCCGTCTTCAACGATGGCAATTCGACTTTCCTCCGGCTGGAGGACGTTTATCAGCATTTCCTTCTTCATAATTCACCCATGCCGATCATCGTCGGCCCCATTGTTTTCGTTTCGGGCTGCGGGCCAGTGCCAGCAATTTCCCTGTGTATTCTATAAAATTTCCAGGTCTCAAAGAGATACCGACGGTACCTCTCCGGACACCCGGAAGTTTGTTTCATTGTTCGGCCTGTCAGCGTTCAGCCTGTCCGCAACCGACACCATTTCCCATCAATCCGATTACTGACGTCAGTCCGCCGATTAATCCGCTGCTCACGCGATCCATCTAAACAACAAGATCCGGACAAAGTCGTGACAATTCCCCGAGAAGGAAGTGCTCCACATCCCGTGCCAGGTCCAGTTCGCACGCATGATTGGCAATACGCTCGGCTTCCGTAATGGAAACGTTGCGAACAACCTCCTTCAGTCTGGGAATAGCGTGCGGTGTCACACTGAGGCTGCGCAGTCCCAGCCCCAGCAACAACGGTATAAATCGCGGATCCGAACTCATCTGACCGCAGACAGTCACCGTTTTTTTGTGCTTTTCCGCTGCCTTCATAACCATCTGAATCAGCCTCAGAATTGACGGATCCCCTGAACGGTACAAATTTGCGACCGACGGATCAGACCGGTCACATGCCAGAGTGTATTGAATCAGGTCATTCGTACCAATCGAGAAGAAATCGACTTCCCGTGCAAATTCGTCGGCCAGCAGAACGGCCGAAGGCACCTCCACCATCATGCCAATCGGCAGGTTTCTTTGAAATGGAATCCCTTCGTCTTCCAGGTCTTCCATAACGTCCATCAGGATCATTCTGGCCTGGCGAAACTCCAGCAACGTCGAAACCAGCGGAAACATGACTTTCACGTTACCATACACGGAAGCTCGCAGAATTGCCCGCAACTGCGTCTTAAACAGCGGCGTATTTCTGAGGCTTAAACGAATGCTTCGCAGTCCCAGCATCGGATTCTGGCTGTCAGAAAACTGCTGCTGCATGGCCCCTGGAATCTTATCCGCACCGATGTCCAGGGTTCGAATCACAACGGGGAGGTCGCCACAGGCTTCCAGCACCCGGCAGTACGCTTCGTAATGATCAGACTCCGTCGGCTCCCGGTTCCCGCTAAGGAACAGGAACTCAGTCCTGTAGAGGCCGACACCGTCTGCACCTCGTCGAATACACTGCTGAACCTCTTCAGGAAACTCGATATTCCCCAGCAGCTGAACTCTCTGACCATCCTGCGTCTCCGCCGGCAGACTCTCCAGCTGCTCCAGTCGCTCATACACACGGAGATTTCTGGCCTGCGAAATCCGGAATCGATCCAGAGTCGCGGTGTCCGGATCAATGACCACCTGGCCGTGATCGCCGTCCAGAATTACCGTCTCACCTCCGGAAACGCCGGCAAGACAGCGTCCCAGCCCCACGACTGCCGGAATCTCCAGCGCACCCGCCAAAATTGCGGTATGGCTGGTATGACCTCCCACTTCCGTGGCGAACCCCAGAACAAAGCGAGTATCCAGAGTGGCCGTTTCCCCAGGGGTCAGATCATGAGCCAGGATAATCACAGGCTCAGTCAGATTTGACAGCTCCTCCCGGCTTTCACCCAGCAGGGTACGCAGAAGACGCTTTTCGAGATCAAAGATGTCGAGCGCTCTTTCCGAAAGGTAACGATCTCCCAAAGCCTGCATCTGCTCAGCAAATCTGCGCAAAACCCGACTAACAGCGTACTCAGGAGAATGAGACTGATCTCGAATCAGCGTCTCCACTTCCCGAATCAGTTTCGGATCCTGCGCCATCTGCAGGTGTGCAGAAAAGATCGCGCCGTATTGTGCTCCAAGCTGTGCGGAAACCAGCTTCTCATGAGCTCGAATATCACGACAAACATCATCAAGAGCCGAATGAAATCGATGCAGTTCGGCATCCACGGCATCGCGCGTCACAAACTTTCGGGGGATACGAAAGTCTTCGGACCCCAGCACGAGTGCTGGCCCGGTGACAACACCCGGAGAGACTGCAATTCCACTGCGAACATGCATACAGGACAACGCCAAATTCTGACTGCTTCCGCAATTCTTCCGCAGTTCCCTTCTGGCGCTGAGCCCAGTCCGCAAACCGCATCCGAACCTGTTTCCAATTTCTTCATTGAATGAGTCACCACGGCCTCATCCATTCTGCAGCGGGATTCTAGTCCCTCATGCAACTCTGTGTCGAACGACTCACAGATCGCAGAAAGCCTGCCAGAGCTGCAACTCTGTCCAGACCCGCTACTCCGAGGGGATTAGAAAACCACCCTCGAACAGCTTTGCAAGAGCATCCACAGCCAAATCTGCATCTGCGCCTCTGGCTTCGAGCATTAACTGTGCGCCGTACGGAGCTGCCAAAAGCATGAGATCATAGACTGACTTCACGTCCGCCGTCCTTCCATCAAAGGACAGCGTGACCGAACAGGAGAACTCCGACGCCCGGCTGACCAGTTGCGAGATAGGACTAAGGTGCAACCCATGAGGAACAGACAGCCTGACCTGCCTGGTGGCAACATCTGAACCACTCATTCTTCGCTCCTCAACCCTCATGCCGGAAAACAGATGCCGGAAACCATTTTGCCGGAAAACCAGATGCCGGAAACCATTATGCCGGAGGGTTTCAGTGCACGGGCAGCACGATCTGCATTCCCGTTAACTCGTCCTCGCCGAGCTGATGGCACATTCACCGACTGATGGCTCAGACAGGACATCAATTGTCACGGTCGCCTTCGTCTGCTTCAACCAGAAGGTCCCAGATATCCGCCTCGGTCATGGACTGCTTCAGAAAATTACAGAAGTCCTGACTTCGCAGATGACGGGAAATGTTTTCCAGCCCGCGCAAGTGGTCTCCGGGACGGTCCGGAGGGGAAACCAGCAGGAACAAAATGAATACCTGCTCGCCATCGAGACTGGCAAAGTCAACACCGCTGCGGGAAATCGCGACCGCTGCAGAAAGGCGCTCGACCGATGGATGTTTTGTATGGGGGACAGCAACTCCATTTCCAATGCCCGTCGAGCCGAGTTCCTCACGCTTCAAAATGGCAGCAACAACAGCTTCTTCATCTGCCGCCTTGATTGCTCCGGTTGCCTTCAGACTACTAACCACCTCCCGAATCACGTCCTGTTTTGACGTTGACTTCAGGTTCGGAACAATCGCCTCTCGAACTACAAAATCAGTGAGCTTCATAATTCAAACTACTCTCAAGCAATCAATCGCAAAAAAAACTCAAACACCGGACCACGCCAGCGTCGACACGACGCGGCCAGCAGCCCTCCGGCATCCATTCTTCGTATCCGAACTCACCATTACACACGGTACGACACAACACCAGCAACAATATCACCACCGCCAAAACAGGATCATCAGCAAACAGTGGCCATGAGACGGACATTTATCAAATCATTCAGCCGCCAGTTCATTCGGTTTCTTCCGTTTCAGATTGCGCACCATCGTCCCCCGTCGGAAGAACTTCTGCGATTGTCTTATCCCGACGATGGTCCTGTCGCTTTTCCTTATACCGATGAACCTGCTGCTCCATCTTATGCAGCGTCTTATCAAACGTCGCCCCCGCGTCCTCACCTTCCACATGAGCCACGATCGTATGGTAACCAACGATTTCCACCAGCATTTCCACGCTGACTCGCGGCCCCTCAAATTCGACCGTCACGTCAATTTCACTGACCTGATCCAGATAACGGACCAGCTTTTCTGACTTGCGAGCAATGTATTCGCGAAGTTCCGGTCGGATACTGCCGTGACGGCAGGTAATGGCAACCTGCATTCAAAATTCCTTTGTTGAAATTCGAATTTCCCATGAGAAACCAGGGATTTACGGATGAAACTGCTGCAAACACAGGCCGAAATTCGCGACCTGCCCTTTTCCCTGAATGACAGGAATTTCGCAGAACAGGGCATTCTAGTGTTCCCGGCCTACTTAGCAAAGGATGCCACATAACTTGTAATGATGACGACGGCGACCGCAAATTCCGCGGCCTTCGACGGAAACCGGTCTCCTCAAACCGAAACCCGCTCTGATCGAAAACCGCAACCAGCGTCAACATTGCGTTCAACACCCATCCCCCGCTGGACCTCCAGTTTCCGGCGAACTCCAGCGTGTGCGGATTTTGTCCCATAGGGACCCCCTGGAGAGTTTCAGGTAGTCCCCCGAGGCCCAGATTCTCCAACTGGAACAACCAATCAAATACAGGTTTCGCAAACTCGAAAATCTTCCGATTTATCCGCAAGGATCCCCCAGACCCCTCGATTTATCTGGCCGTCCATGTCAGCAACCTCGCTCTCACACCCTGAAATACACCATGCTCAGCTGACACTGGCCCAACATTGAATCAATCGGTGGGGGAGCGTGGTCGTGAACGAAATGCAGTGTTTCGTCGAAGAGTCAGAAGATTCTCTCGTTTGCCAGATTCGTATCAGTGGTGACCTCAGTGTCAGGAACGCAGTCGCCCTCCATCAGGCAGTTCTTGCAGCTTGCGAAAAGCATGCCCGAGTAGACATCTGTCTGCACGATATCACGGCCTTCGACGTCTCCGCCATTCAAATCCTGATGGCAGCAATCAGTGATTCGACAACTCAGGTGATCATCCGCATTCGGGAGAATGCGGCATCTGTCACCCACTGGCTGGATTTGGCCGGTCTGTCAAACATTCTGCTGAATCAGGCCGCCTGAGTAACCACCGTTCGATCTGAACCTGTTACTCACTTCTCAGGAATATTGAATTCGTCATGAAACGCATCTTTGAATGGCGGCCTCAATGGCTGCAGTTTTTCCGAAGATGGACGCCGTCAGGGTCTGCGGAGTGCGTAGCCGACAGCGAACACCTGTCGGCAATCGCTTCATCCAGTCGTACACACTCGAATACCAGCCGACCACGCTTATCCGTGAAAGCAGATCCCGTGGAAGTCGCAGCCACTCTTCCCCTGCTGAATGCACTCTCAAGACATCTGCGTGAAACAGCCAGCGATCTTCAGGATTCAGTTCTGCAGATCAGTACCGGTTTCGGCGGAATGGCGGCTCAGGCTCGTGAAACTGTACAGATCGCCCAGGGCGGCCTGAGCTCTCAGAACGGTCTCTCAACGGAGCAAACCCTTTTCGAGATTCGCTGTGTGCTGCAAAGCCTGCTGAGCGCTGTACAGGAATCGAGTCAGCTGTCCGCACAGCTGTCCGTGAGAATCGAAGAACTGGAAAAGGTTCTGTCATGTGTGGACGCAAGCCTCGTCAGAGTGGAACGCATTTCTGAAGAGGCACGAATCGTCGGACTCAACGGCCGGCTGGAAGCTGCACGGGCGGGCGAATATGGAGCCGCATTTAACGTCGTGGCCAACGAAACCAAGAATCTGGGAATCCATGCATCGGAAACAAGTTCTTCCATTCGCAAACTTGTGGAAAAACTGGATGAATCACTCAGATCCGTAGCCGGTGAGCTGCAGGCTCGGATCTCAATCGATTCAGCAACAGCCCGGCGAAGTGAGGAAACGGTTGTGCAGCTGCTGGATCAGCTGGGCATCATGCACCAGGGCATGACCAGTTCACTGCAGAGAACGGAGAGTGTCAGCGAATCTCTCTCCCGCGAGATAGGTCGATCTGTAATGGCTCTGCAGTTCCAGGATCGGGTCAATCAGCGGCTGGACCATGTGGTCGAAGCACTCGATGCAATCCACGAGAACCTGACTCCGTTTGCGCGACAGACACCGGCTGACAAAGTCGAAGCACGAGCCAGCGACTGGCGCAAGTGGCTTGAATCACGCAGCACGATGAAATCAGAACGCGATGTCATCGCCACAGGAAACCTGTCCGCTCAGCAAAGCGGAAACTCAGATTTTGGTTCGATCGAATTGTTTTAGTTGAATTGTTCCGGGAGTATCTCAGTCATGTCGAAGATGGCTCTGGTCGTTGATGACTCTGCGTCAATGCGCCAAATGGTTTCCTACACTCTGCAGTCCGCCGGGTTCGAAGTCATTGAAGGCTCGGACGGTAAGGACGCGCTCGGTAAGGTCAGTGGCAAATCGGTGAATCTGGTTGTGACCGACCTGAATATGCCGGTTATGGACGGCATCACACTGATTCGCGAACTGCGAAAAATCTCCAGTTTTAAATTCACCCCCATCCTGATGCTCACCACAGAGTCACAGGATGCGAAGAAGCAGGAAGGAAAGTCAGCCGGAGCCACTGGATGGATGGTGAAGCCTTTCAATCCTGAGCAACTGCTGCAGGTTGTGTCCAAGGTTGTTCCCTAGGAACTGCGACACGCCATTTCAGATAAAAATCATCGAACGGCAGGCCCTGGCCTGCTGAACGTTCCCGCTGATCTTACGTCATGATTTTCCGAAGGTGTTGTCATGGAAATTGATCTGAATCGTTTTCGCGCGGCATTCTATGAAGAAGCCGTCGAACATCTGGAGAGCATGGAAGCCGCACTGCTGCAGCTCGAAAATTCCGGAGAAGATCGCGAACTCCTGAACACGATCTTCCGGGCAGCTCACAGCATCAAGGGCGCCAGTTCAACATTCGGAATTGATCAGGTGGCACGTTTCACACACGTCCTCGAGAATCTCCTGGATCGTATGCGTGAGGGAGAAGTCCTGCCGACCGCCGAACTCTGCGAACTGCTATTGAAGGCAACAGATGTGCTGGCCGGTTTAATTCAGGCCGAGAAGAATCAGACAGAAATTCCGGAACAGGTGGAGTCAGTCTTTCACGCACTGCAGCAATACTCCTCTGAGTGTGCACCTTCTCAGCACAGCACTCACCCTGTACCTGCAATTGATCCTGCAGCTTCCTGTCAGACGTGGCACATTCGATTTCAGCCATCGCCGACATTCTTTCATTTCGGCCAGAATCCTCTGTTCATGCTGGATGAACTGCAGAAACTCAGCCAGTCGTTTCATTCAGTTGCGAACCTTTCGAAACTGCCATCGCTTTCCCGACTGGACCCCGAGTCCTGCTGCATGGGATGGGATATTGAACTGACGACATCCAGTCCAAAACATGTTATTCAGGATGTCTTTATGTTTGTGGATGACGACAGCAGTCCGGCAATTGAGCTCATCAGCCATCCCGAAACAAAGACTGACGACGGCATTTCCACGCAGAGCGGTCCGCCGATCCGCGTCAGCGAACCAGTCAGTTCCGACAGTATCACTCAGCCCGAGACCAGACCATCGTCCGGCAACACTAACGGCGGCCCCGGGGCATCCGGCGAACGTCGTTCAGGTGACGATCGACGATCTGAGAACAGCCCTCCAACAAAGGAATCATCGGGTCCGACATCGGCAGCAGGGTCACATGAGACCGTCCGGGTTGACCGGGAACGACTCGATAAAATGATCAACCAGATCGGGGAACTGGTGATCGGAACATCCATGGTCGAACAGGACTGGCAGCGTTTCCATCCCGACATGGAATCCAGCGCGCTGGTACAGCTTGGCAAGATTGTTCGCGATCTCCAGGAAATGAGTCTGTCGCTGCGTATGGTGCCCATCGCCGCGACGTTCCAGAAAATGGCTCGCATCGTCCGGGATCTGAGTCACCGACTTGGAAAACAGGTTCGTTTCGAAACGGAGGGTGAAGAAACCGAACTCGACAAGACTGTTGTCGACCAGATCGGTGATCCACTGCTGCATATGGTTCGAAACTCGGTTGATCACGGGATCGAAACACCGGAAGAACGAGCAGCTGCGGGAAAATCACCCGAGGGTGTCGTTTGCCTGCGTGCCTATCATCAGGGTGGCAACTTCATTATCGAGATTGAAGACGACGGCAAGGGCCTTGATCGCGACCGAATTCTTCGCAAGGCCATTGAACGTGGGATTGTTTCCGAATCAGACAATCTGTCGGACGAAGACATCTTCGGACTCATTTTCTCCGCCGGATTCTCCACAGCCGAACAGGTCACAGACGTATCGGGCCGCGGAGTCGGCATGGACGTGGTGCGGCGAAATGTGGAAGCATTGCAGGGCAGTATTTCGATACGATCAGTTAAGGGCAAAGGATGTCGCATGATCGTCAGGCTGCCTCTTACACTTGCGATCCTGGACGGCCTTCTGGTCCGTGTCGCCAGCGACAGCTATGTCATCCCGCTGCTGTCCGTTGTGGAATCGATCAAACCGACCAGTAACGGCATTCAGAAAGTGCTGGCACGAGGAGAAGTCATTACGCTGCGAGGCGAAATTGTTCCGCTCCTTCGACTGGATCGGATTCTCAACCTGCGGCAATCCTGCCGTGAAAACAATGATGATCTTCTTGTAATCGTGGAAGATCAGGGCCGCAAGTATTCCCTCGCCGTCGACGAACTGCTCGGTCAGCAGCAGGTTGTCATCAAGAATCTTGAAGCCAACTTCCAAAAAGTTCCGGGAGTGGCGGGTGCGACAATTCTTGGGGATGGCCGAGTTGCACTGATTCTGGATATCAACGGTCTGTGCGGACTTGCAACGCGCAGTTCTGCAGCTGCTGACCATTCACTCAGCGCCGACCAGCCGATCATCGCGGCGGAACACCACGCTGTGTAGTTGGGCGGTCTGTCGATTCACCGGTCATTAACGAGTGCAGTCGGGTCTTTTTACCGCGCTGCGATCGAATCATATTGTGTTTTTATCACCTTGCGGACCGAATGGTTTTCGGTCTTTCAGCTTTGCTTTCAGGGTCTAATCGTCTTTCCTTTGGAAAGTTCAACAGGAGCATATCCATGGTCGTAAAGTCAAAGAGCAGTCTTCCAAAGAAAAGCAGCAGGACAAAGAGCGCGAAGTCGGACTCTTCCGGAAAGAAGCCAGGTGCCACCAAAAAGTCCCGGCCCCGAAACGCTGAAACAGGCCCGGGTGCAGCAGAGCTTAAGCTGGCCCATGAACTGATGAATCGGGTCACCAGTGCGATTATGGTCGTCAACACCGATTTCATTGTGACCTATGTGAATCAGGGCACGATGGATTTATTTGCACGCCACGCAGATAGTCTGCGACGCCTGTGGCCGGACTTCGAAGCATCGAAAATCCTGGGAACATGCATCGACCGATTCCACAAGGTACCCGGTCATCAGCGTAAACTGCTGAGCGATCCCCGAAATCTGCCCGTCAAAACCGACATCACGATTGGCGATGCGAAAATCCAGCTGCATGTGACCGCAATCAATGATCCACAGGGAAAACCAGCCGGATTTTCTCTGGAATGGTGCGATGTGACCGCTCTTCGTGACAGTACCGGACAGCTGGCAGCAATCAATAAATCTCAGGCTGTCGTCGAATTCACAATGGACGGTAACATCCTGCATGCCAATGAAAATTTCCTTTCGACCATGGGCTACTCGATGGCGGAAATTCGCGGCAAGCATCACAGCATGTTTCTTGAACCATCTGTCGCTTCATCACACGAATACAAACAGTTCTGGACCCGCTTGAATGAAGGTACCCATGATTCAGGAGAGTATCGACGAGTTGGCAAAGGTGGCAGAGAAGTCTGGATTCAGGCAACTTATAACCCGATCTGCGATCTGAACGGGCGTCCGTTTAAAGTCGTGAAATATGCGACGGACATCAGCCGATCAAAGAATATGGAGTTTGCCATTGCCGAACGTCAGAAGCAGGACGCGAAGGCCGCGGAAGAACTGAACGCCAAAGTGGCTCAGGTACTGAGAATCGTGAATTCTGTGGCCGATGGCAATTTTGATCTGTCCGTACCCGACCTTGGCGAGGACGCAGTTGGACAGGTGGCCAAAGCTCTGGACATCGCTGTCACATCCATCCGAACAGCACTGCTTTCCGTCCAGTCTGTTTCAGCAACAGTCGCTTCAGCAGCATCTCAGATGACTGCTGCATCCACGGAAATCTCCAAAGGTGCACAGAATCAGGCGTCAAGCCTTGAAGAAACAGCCTCGAGCCTCGAAGAGATTACGTCGACCGTAAAACAGAACACAGACAATGCTCAGCAGGCGAGGCAGCTGGCAGTAGGGTCCCGTGATATCGCTGAAAAAGGCGGACATGTTGTTGGTGATGCGGTCAAAGCAATGGGTGAGATTAATCAGTCATCAACCAGAATCGCCGACATCATTACAACGATCGATGAAATCGCGTTTCAGACCAACCTTCTGGCACTGAATGCGGCGGTCGAAGCAGCTCGAGCAGGCGAACAGGGACGAGGTTTTGCAGTTGTGGCTGCTGAAGTTCGCAATCTGGCCCAGCGAAGTGCACTTGCGGCAAAAGAGATTAAGACACTCATACAGGACTCAGTTAAGAAGGTCGAGAACGGTACTTCTCTGGTGAACCAGTCCGGAAAAACACTCGAAGAAATCGTTGTCTCTGTAAAACGAGTCACTGACATTGTGGCCGAAATCGCAGCGGCTTCAAAGGAACAACTAACCGGTATTGAACAGGTAAACAAAGCGGTTGCCCAGATGGACCGTGTCACTCAGAACAACGCTTCGCAGACCGAAGAGATGGCTGGTACCGCAGAATCGCTGCTTTCGCATTCCGAACAGCTGCGCGATCTGGTTTCAAAGTTTCGACTGGAAAGTGCTGATAATCACGGCCGCCCCCGATCGTTCTCCATGGGCGAACAACCACGTGCACCCCGCAAGCGACCTGTTGAAACGAACCTCGACAAAGTCGTCAGCCGACTCGAGCAGCCCGTGAGCGCAGGTTTCGTGGAATTCTGATTGAGTGTCTCTTTCATCCGGTCCTTCCGTACCGGGATTCCATGCAGCGGATCCGCGATGCGGCCTGTAAACGAAGGCCGCGAGATCCATATACACCCAATCGCAAAATTTTACCTCAGTGAAAATCCTGACGTTCTTCCGAGGAAGCCAAACATCATGAATGTCGTAAAGAATTTGAGTATTCGTGGCAAGCTGGGACTGCTGACTCTATTCCTGCTGTTTCTGATTTTTGCCAGCTCCATACTGAATTTCCGCACCGTGAGCAAAGTTAAGGTGCTGGGACCGATCTATACAGAAATTGCGTCGGGAAAAGACCTGATCGCCGATATCCTGCCCCCTCCCGCATACATCATCGAAACTTATCTGACGACACATGCACTGGCAGATGCTGAAGATCCCGGTGAAGTCAGTCGCCTCATCAGTAAGCTGGAAGAACATCAGACCGTTTTCTCTGAGCGAATCGAGCACTGGAAAAAACACCTTCCGGAAGGCGAACTTCGCAGCGCTCTCACCGGAAAGGCTCAGGAAACCGCACTTGAATACTTCCGAATTCTGGAGGCTCAGCTGATCCCTCTGGTTCGGGAAAGAAAGCTTGATGAAGCTCGTACGCTTGTCAGCGCCCAGCTGAAGACGCAATACGAGCAGCACCATAAGGCGATCGGAGAAGTCGTGAAACTGGCCGAGCAGTACAACAGTCAGCTGGAAGCATCCACACAGGCAACAATCGATGCAATGATGTGGTGGACCAGCGCAACCGCAATCACGGTATGTCTTATCGTCGGTGCGATTATCTGGCTTGCCAGTCGCAATGCCACGCGACGCCTTGCAGCAACTCGTGAACTTGCTCAGGCACTTGCCGCCGGCAATTTCTCTCAGCGTCTCTGCACTCAGGGAGGAGACGAGATCGATCAGATGGGCGCAGAGCTAAGCGGTGCATCAAAGACGCTGGATTCCGCATTGTCTGCAATGATTCAGTCAATGGAAGCTGCCACTCGTCAGGACTTCTCCCTGAAACTGAACGAGGACCTTCCTGGCGAATTGAATCGAGGCAAGATGGCTCTCAACTCATTGCTGGGAAAGCTGGCGGAACTGCACGCAGACAGCATGGAAAACAAGGCTCTGGCTGCGGCCGTTGGGAAGTCCCAGGCTGTGGTCGAGTTTCGAATGGATGGGACGATCGTCAATGCCAATCAGAACTTCCTTGCTGCAACCGGATATTCGATCGATGAAATCCGGAACAGGCATCACAGCATGCTGATGGATCCCGCGACGGTGAACACCGCCGAATATCGCCAGCACTGGGCTCAGCTGAACGAAGGGCGATTTGACTCGGGCGAGTACCGTCGCATTGGCAAGGGCGGCAGGGAGATCTGGCTCCTGGCTTCCTATAACCCGATCTTTGATCAGACGGGAAAACCATACAAGGTCGTCAAGTATGCCACTGAGATCACTCGCACAAAACAAATGGAAGCCAGCATTCTGGAACGTCAGCGACTTGACGCAAAGCAGGCCGAAGAGCTGAAAACGAACGTGGCTCAGATTCTGGATGTTGCCAATCGGGTATCGCAGGGCGACTATACCGTCGAAATCACCGTCGCCGGCGAGGACGGAATTGGCCAGCTTGGCCAGGGTTTGCGGAAGTTCTTCGCCGACAAGAAGACGTCAGAAGCTCTGGAACAGGAACGAGGGGAACGCGAACGCAGCGACGCTGAACTGCAGCGACGAAAGGTTCAGCAAATCCTTCAGATTGTTAACGCAGTGGCGGACGGCAATTTTGATCTGACAATCCCTGATCTGGGCGATGATGCGGTAGGACAGGTTGCTAAGGCGCTGGATTCCGCCGTTGCCGCCATCCGCAGCGCTTTGCTTCAGGTGCGCAGTGTTGCAGAAACGGTTGCATCCGCAGCATCACAGATGACTTCCGCTTCCCATGAAATTTCGAAAGGTGCACAGCATCAGGCATCCAGTCTGGAAGAAACAGCATCCAGCCTCGAGGAAATCACATCAACCGTCAAGCAGAACACGGACAACGCTCAGCAGGCTCGACAGCTGGCAAACGGTTCACGCGATGTCGCGGACAAGGGTGGAGTCGTTGTTGGTGATGCCGTTCGGGCGATGAGTGAAATCAATCATGCATCAACTCGCATTGCCGATATCATTACCACAATCGATGAAATTGCATTTCAGACAAATCTGCTTGCTCTGAACGCAGCCGTGGAAGCCGCCAGGGCTGGTGAGCAGGGTCGGGGATTTGCAGTGGTCGCGGCTGAGGTTCGTAATCTTGCTCAGCGCAGTGCATCCGCCGCGAAAGAAATCAAGTCTCTGATTCAGGACTCCGTTCGCAAGGTGGAAAACGGTTCTTCACTCGTCAATCAGTCCGGAAAAACGCTCGAAGAAATCGTGAATTCCGTCAAACGAGTGACCGACATTGTGGCAGAAATTGCTGCCGCTTCGAAGGAACAGCTGACCGGCATCGAACAGGTCAATAAGGCAGTTGCACAAATGGATCGCGTGACTCAGAACAATGCTTCTCAGACAGAAGAAATGTCGGGAACTGCCGCTTCGCTGCTGGACCACGCAGAGCAGCTTCGAGTTCTGGTTGGTCAGTTCCGTCTTGACCAGGACCGATCAGAGGCCGCACCGAGAACTGCTCGCAGAACCACGAATACCGTGATGACGGTACGCCCCACTTCGGATTCCGGAAGTGGCGTTGCGGGCCGATCTGCCGAAGCGGAACTTGAAAAAGCATCCAGTCAGATCGGTCAGCTGATGGGCTCCGGTTTCATGGAATTCTGACATGACATGATCACCGTACCGGCTTCACTGGTCTGAAGCCCTGTATTGATTGAAATCCACGGGCTCCTGATCCGCCTGAGAGCCCCCTTTCCCTTACACAGTTTTTATCTTCAGGACAATCTTCTATGTCAACAGCTACTCTGTCCACTTCTGCACTCAGTGATATGACCGAAGGCGGAAGTCAGTTCCTCACATTCCAGCTGGCGGAAGAACTATTCGGAATCGACATTCTGCGAGTCCAGGAAATTAAGGGGCTCACCCATCTGACACAGATTCCGAATGTCCCGCCATACATCCGGGGCGTCATGAATCTTCGGGGTACTGTCGTTCCGGTCGTTGATCTGCGACATCGGTTCAGTATGCCGGCCGCCACTTACAACCAGTTCACGGTGATCATCATCGTAACGGTTGGCCAAAAAGTTATGGGACTTGTGGTGGATGCCGTTTCGGATGTTCTGAATGTTGGTGACGCAGAACTGGAACAGCTGCCGGATCTCGGCTGCGATATTGATACCAGCTTTATCACCGGTATGGCCAAGTCGAGCGATCGACTGATTACTCTTCTGGATATCGATCGACTGCTGGGCAACCATGTAACCGCACAGACTGTATGACGAGTCGCGCAGTCGCCAATCAGATACAACCCTCAGACTGGGCAGCAAGCCCGACGGATGACAGAAAGTCATGCAGGATCAGACCACAACCGCAGCACTGACGCAGAAAGAGTTCAATCTCTTTCGGGAACTGATTTATAAGGAAGCTGGCATCTCTTTGGGTGATGGAAAGCAGCAGCTTGTCGCATCACGACTCTCAAAGCGACTGCGTGCCTGCGACCTTACGACGTTCACACAGTACTACGATTTTCTGAAAAAGGGAGATCCGAATGGTGAAGAACGGCTGCGGATGATCAACAGCCTTACGACCAATAAGACAGATTTTTTTCGGGAATCACATCACTTCGAATATCTTCGCCGAACCGTTTTCCCCCAGCTTGAAAAGCAGGCTCGCGAAACGGGTGAGAGAAAAATCCGAATATGGAGTGCTGCATGCTCAACAGGAGAAGAACCCTACACTCTGGCCATGACGGTTCTGGACCATTTCGGACCCACAACTTTTCACGGATGGGATATCCGAATCCTTGCCTCTGACGTGGACACTGATGTTCTGGCTCACGCACAGAAAGGTCTTTACGAAGCGGACCGAGTTGCCGACGTTCCCCGCGATGTCCTGAAACGGCATTTCCTGAAAACATCCAAAGATCCGGAAGCTCCGTTACGCATTCGGCCGGAACTCCAGGAAATGATCACATTCCGTCGCATCAACTTTATTGAACCGGCATGGCCAATTCAGACGGACTTTGACATCATCTTTTGTCGCAACGTCATGATTTACTTTGACGAAAAAACGCAGGACACTCTGCTCACACGGTTCTCGGAACAATTGAAACCGAATGGTCACCTTTTTATCGGTCACAGCGAGTCAATTCTGCGACTGGACGACCTGTATCAGTCACTTGGTAACACGGTATATCAGCTGTCGTCGAAAGCCGGTGCCGCCCGCCGCCCGCCCGCGAATGCCATCGCTCTCAAAACAAAAGCCGCCAGCATTTCCCCGGGACCGACAGCAGAACATCAGACCGGTCAGACGGCGCATTCGGATTCCGGCAGCCATCGCAGATCGACGGGGCGAGTACAGACAAATACAGGAGCCGGTCCCGCTGCTCCCGTTTTGCTGCAGGATAATGAACTCCTCTTTCCAACTCAGTCGATCATCGTCGGAGAAATTCAGGCGAGTGCCGAGCCAATGAAGGTGACAACTCTTGTGGGCTCCTGCATTGCAGTCTGCCTGTACGATCCCGTCGCCCGAATTGGTGGCATGAATCACTTTATGCTCCCGTCGAATGCCGGAAATGACAGAATCTGTGCAAGTTACGGAATCCATGCGATGGAACTGCTGATCAACCAGATCATGAAACTGGGTGGTGACCGCAGAAGGCTGAACGCAAAAGTCTTCGGTGGTGGCAATGTGCTGGCACGCCAGGAACCCGATAACCCTGTCTGGGCTATCGGAGATCGGAATATCCGCTTTGCCATCGAATTCCTTGAGACGGATTCTATTCCGGTTGTGGCAAAGGACGTGGGGGGAGAATCCGGACGCCAGGTGCAGTTTCTGACGCATACGGGCCAGGCGTTTATACGGCCACTGCAAAAATGTCGGGCGGAAATCGAAGCCGACCTGCTGCAGATGCGGCGAATTCGAGCACAACAGCCGGGCGATTCGGCGAATGTGATACTGTTTTAAACTACCGGACTTAAAGACCTTAACGCCTGCCGGACTGAGTCATCCGATTGAGAGAATGCCATGACAAAAAAAATTCGCACACTGATCGTTGACGATTCTGCTCTGATGCGACAGCTGCTTTCAGATCTTCTTTCGAAGGATCCCGACATTGAGGTCGTGGGCACGGCAAGTGATCCGTATGTAGCTCGTGACAAAATTATGAAACTGAATCCGGACGTGATGACTCTGGACGTGGAAATGCCCAGAATGGATGGGCTCACATTCCTTGAAAAGCTCATGGCCAGTCGTCCAATGCCGGTCGTGATGGTGTCATCACTGACTGAACGGAGCTGTGAAACGACTTTTCGAGCGATGGAGCTTGGTGCATTCGACTTCGTGACCAAACCGAAAATCGATGTTGCGAACAGCATGCCTGATCTGCAAACGGAACTGATTCAAAAAGTGCGGGCGGCAGCCGGTGCAAAGGTCCGTGTGCGTCCGGCTGCCTCACCCGTTCGACCGGAGGTTACAAAATCTCCTCTCGCACCTGACGCACTGATAACCAGTACCCATAAAGTCATTGCCATTGGAACATCAACCGGCGGCACAGAAGCCCTCGCTGAAATTCTCACCTCGCTTCCACCGGATGCTCCCGGCGTCATCGCCGTCATTCATATGCCACCCGGATATACAAAATCCTATGCTGACCGGCTGGATCGAGCCTGTCAGATCCGAATTCGTGAAGCAGCTGACGGAGATCGAATCCTGCCCGGTCATGCTCTGATTGCACAGGGCGACCGACATCTGGAAGCCTATCGAAGCGGAGCAACGTATTCAGTGAGAGTAAAGGAAGGAGAAAAGGTTTCGGGGTTCCGGCCATCAGTCGACGTTCTTTTTCATTCCTGTGCAAAGTTTCTGGGTACGAACGGAGTTGGCGCGATTCTGACCGGGATGGGTCGCGACGGTGCGGACGGTTTACTGGCAATGCGCCATGCCGGGGCGCATACCATCGCTCAGGACGAAGCCTCCTGCGTAGTCTATGGGATGCCTCGAGAAGCCGTCGCAATGAACGCCGCCTGCCAGGTGCTGCCCCTTAACAGAATTGCGTCCGCAATGCTGAAACACGCCCAGGCAAAGAATGCAATGGTCTGAAACAATGGTCTGAAGGAGTCCAGAAAACTCGTCACGAAGACATTCGGAGTTCCGTTACCAGCCAGACAGCTCTCAGGAATTCTTCACCGGTAACCCGCTCAAACCGCTCGCCGAGATGACATTGCGACGGACAACCCGACTTGCAAGAACCGCCTCAGCATCCAGAACAAGACTAAAACCGGCCGGAATCAATAACAGTGTAAATACCGTGGAGACAATCAGGCCACCAAGTACCACAGCACCCAGTCCCTGATAAAGTTCGCTGCCTGCACCAACGCTCCATACCCATGCACCATCTGCCAGGACGGGCATCGGCACAACCAGCGGCAACATTCCCAGTACCGTTGTCAAAGTGCTCATCAGAATTGGTCGCATACGACTTCGCACGCTCTCACAAACAGCATCGATTGATCTCATCTGCTGCTCTCTGATCAGGTTCAGTGCCTGGTGTACAATCAGAATTGCATTGTTGACGACAGTACCAATCAGAATCACGAATCCCAGCATCGTCAGCATATCCAGCGCCTGAAATCTGAACAGGTTCAGTAATTTCAGTCCACCCAGGCCACCAACCAGAGCCAGCCCGACACTTGTCATAATGATCATCGGGTAGAAGAAAGATTCAAATAATGCGGCCATCAGCAGATAGGTCAGCAATACGGCCAAAGCAAGATTCCACTTCAGTTCGTACCATGTATCAGCCAGCTTGTCGGCAGTACCCGCAAGGTGAATCTGGTACAGACCACTTTGAAACAAAGGGGATTGCATCATTGCACCCCTGACTTTGGAATCGACAGTTCGGAGGGCAGTTTCCAGGGCAACTCCCTCGGCTGGTTTCAGCTGAATCGTAATTGATCGCATCCGCTCGACATGATTCACCTGTTCAGGACCGCGGCTGAGCAGAATCTCGGCAACATCCGAAAGCCTGATTGTGGAACCCAGTGGCGTCCGAATCGGCAAATTCTCCAGATCATGAGATCTGGCCGCATAGTCTTCGTCACCACATATCACCAGATCTACTCGACGACCTTCATGCCAGTAGTCTCCGGCAAATGCCCCGTCAACCAGAGCATTCACGGCATAACCCATGGAAGACGTCGAAATTCCCAGTTCGGCAGCCTTCTCCAGCCGGGGAACAACATGCAGTTCAGGGCTGGACAAATCGAGACCGGGAATTGGTCGCAGCTGGTTTCCGGCGGTCATCGGAAACTCCTGCATACAAAGTCCAAATGCCTTCTGCGCTTCCTGCACAAGGACTTCAAGATCCGGTCCCGTGATCTCGATATCAATCGTTCGTCCGCCGGAGAGACCGCTGTCAAACAGGCTTGACTGACTGACAATCGGTATCACCCCTGGCTGAGAACCGGCCGCCATCGCCAGAATCGGAATCAGCTCACCAGCCCGCAGTTCATCAACTGCTCTGGCTCCCAGAAACAGACTGCGACCCCTCGCAACAAAAAAGAAATTTTGTATCCGGGGTGCTCCTTCTGCTGCTTCTCCCTGCCAGTATGGCGCAAGCTTCTGTTCAATATCCTCGCCCAGTCGAATCATCTGACCGATGTTGTATCCGGCAGGCGGCAACAGAATGGCAATAACCAGATTGCGATTGCCGTTAGGCAGGTATTCCGTGTCCGGCCACATGAGGAGGCTTCCCCATGCAGAAGCCGCGACGAACGCTGCCACGATCAGCATACGAATCAGTACATTTCCCCTCATGGACATCATACGCCGCAACACAGCAGCAAACCGGTCATTCAGCCACCACGCAAGTCTGATCAGGCCAAACAGTCCGCCAGGACCGAAACTGGTATCGTATTCCAGTTTGTTCAGATCCAGCCCCTTCAGCAGACGACAGGCCGCGGCCGGAATCACGGTCAGACTGACCAGCATGGATAATCCAACGGAACAGGATATCGCGATGGAAATATCCCGGAACAGCTGACCAGCCTGCCCCTGAACAAAGATAACGGGCACAAAAACTGCCATGGTGGTGGCCGTTGATGCAAACACGGCCCCCCACACTTCCTGCGTGCCTTCCAGCGATGCCTGTCGAGGTGTTTTGCCCATCTGATAGTGCCGGAAAATATTCTCCAGCACAACAATAGCATTGTCGACCACCATCCCGACAGCGAATGCCATACCCGCCAGACTAATCACATTGATGCTGCGATCGAACAGCTTGACGAACAGGCATGTGGCAATCACGCTGATGGGAATTGACAATCCAATGATAAGCACTGATCTTGGACTGCGCAGAAATAACAGCAGAATGGCAATCGCCAGAGTACCGCCGGTGTAAACATTGCTCTCGACCAGCGCTGTGGCCGAGTCCAGATATTCGGTCTGATCATAAACCTGTTCCAGATAGACACCCTTTTGCTGAAGGATGCCCAGATTCAGTTCCTCCGTCGCAATTCTCAGACATCGCCCGTAAATCTGAGTACATTCGGCAAGCTCAAGTGACGTGATTTCCCCGTCCCTGTTGAGGTCCAGTTCTGAGCGAGCCGGTCCCATAATGACTTTCATGTTGCTCGCAGGGGCCTGCTGAGCATTGACCGCCAGAGCGTTCAGACCCATCTGTCGAACAACTCCGTCCGGCTTCTTGTAGCTGATGCCTACAGTCGCCACATCCCGAACTCGAACAGGAGAATTGTCCCGCAGCGTAATGATGGTTTCCTCGACCTGTTCGGGCGACTGAAACTGACCCAGAGTCCGTACAACATTTCGCTGCTTTCCTTCCTGTATATCGCCGGCAGACGTATTCTGATTCTGGCTGAGCAGCACTGCCCGAAGCTGATCGATTGTCACGCCAAACGCAGCAAGTCGAGCAGGACTGACTACGACTCGGAACTCCTGCTCCTGGCCGCCGAAAACGTTAGCATTGGCAATACCTGGAACACGTTCAAATTCCGCTTCAATGTAATCCTCGGCGAACTTTCGCATCAGCGCGGGATTATTGCGGCCAAGCGTGAAAGTCGATAATACGGGAAATCGGGGAACCAGCAGATTGAGACGTGCCAGGTCGATCGGACCTTTCGCCTGCATCAGAGGTTCAAGTGGCTCCTTCAGCTCAGGATGCCGAACGATCAGATTATTCAAATCCTCTCGCGTTGGTGGCACCGGCTTGAGAATGAACCACGCAATGGCATTGGTATTGGCATTGACTGTCGAGATCACAGGCTCGCGTGCGTCGTCAGGATATTCGGGAACCTGATTCAGTTTTTCCGCAACCCGCGCCCGGGCATCCGCCATGTCGGTTCCGACGGCAAATCGCAGTGTAATGGTTCCCATGGAGTCACTGCTTTCGCTCGTGAACTTATCCATTCCCTCCACACTCTTCAGCTGCTCTTCCTGCTCCTCGATAATCTCCCGTTCCACTTCCTGTGCACTGGCACCTGGCCACATTGTGGTAATTGTCAGCTCCGGTTCCACCACATCGGGCGTCAGCTGAACAGGTGTGGCGAAGTAAGCAATCAGCCCAAACAGAACCAGAAGAAAAACACCAACAGTCAGCTTGACCGGGTTATCGATAACGAACTTGATTAATTCCATGAGGCCAGCTTTCCGAATTCAGATCCGCACCCTGCAGTCAAACCTCGACGTCAATTTCCGAGTAGCCATCGGGCGAAATAATCGGGCGAAATCCCGACAGGCATTTCTGCCATCCATGACTGTGAACTCGTGAGAATTAATCAGCCTCCGCCGGAAGAGGCCGCCGCTGAACCAGGCCCCGCCACGTCATTCTCTGAAACAATCTGAACTGTCTGGAAGGCTCGCAGTCGTTCGCCCCCTTCAGTGACAACCTGCACGCCAGCCTGCAAATCGGTCCCCTGAACCTGAATCCATTCGTTGACACTGATGCCAGGCTCTACCTGCACCTGTCGCACGCTGAGAGGCTTTCCGGGCTCGGGAGGATTGACGGCAAAAATAAACGTGCCGCGGGAGGTGCGAACAAGCGAGTCTTTAGGAACCATAACCGCATCGACCGATTCGCCAAAAAACTCGGCTTCCGCCATCATTCCCTGCCGCAGTACTGGTTCATGACTGCCGTTAATTTCCCGCAATTCATTCTGCACTCGAATAATCACGGGGAAACTGCGGGATCCGGACTCCCAGTTACTGCTGGAAACGATCGAATCCACTTTTCCCTGCCATTGACCGGATGGATCTGACCGGCCTTCTGCTCCGGCAATCTTCAGGATAACCGATTTCCCTGGAAACACCTGAGAAATCTGTGACTGATCAACCTGCACTTCCACGTCCACGTCATTCAGCTGCACCATCGTGACAACAGGCGATCCTTTCGAAAGCCATTGCCCCAGATAAGAGTGTCTCTGGACCACATAACCATCAAACGGTGCCCTCGTAATTCGCTTTTCCTTTTCCGCCTCAAGAAACTCAACGTACTTTTGCTGCGATTCGAGAGCGGCCCTGGCCTGAAGCTTTTCTTCCTCACGAGCACCGGACGCGATTCTCTCATAGATCGCTCGCGTGGCAATCAGGTTCTGCGATGCCTCGCTGAATGCGTCTTCAGCGTCTTTAACGGCCGACTCTCCCGCAGCCCGACTTTCCTGCAGGCGTCGCAGTTCCTCCAGACGACGTTTGGCATTTGCAAAGGAAACATCTGCGACCGCCTGACGAGCCTTCGCCTCCTCAACCAGCTCTTTTCGAGGTGTCAGAGTCTGAGCGTACTCCGCGGCCTTCTGATCGGTGAGTGCCTTCTGCTGGGCGATTTCCAGATCTGTGGAAACCATTCGCAGTCGGGACAGCACCATTCCAGCCTTTACAAAGTCGCCCTGCTCCACCGTAAATTCATCCACAATCCCGTCCGACCCGGACGCGACAATGCTGGAATAACGAGCACGTACTGTGCCGACCGTCACAATCTTCGCCGCAACAGACTCGTGCCGGACGTCTCGGACTCTGACAAGCGCCGGTGGCGGCCCCGCGGCCGCCTCCACACTGTCGTTTGTCACCTCACCCTGCGTGCCCCCACATCCGATCAGGACAGCGGCCAGCAGCATCAGAAACACCGAACGAAAATGCCGAACCTGAGGCATACTGCAGACAAACCCCTCAGGTTTCTCGGCAATCAGGCATCGCCCTGCTTCCAAGACTGGTATTCGCCGGGCGTTTGGCAGACGCGTCACTGACAGCACCGATATGGCTTTTGACACCGTTCCCGCTTTTGACACACAAAACCTCACACGATTCCAGCCAGAGATCATTCGCATGAATTGAACACCAATTAATGGAAATGATTGACAGCCGATGCAACGGCCCATCCAATCCGGCTATCATAGTTTTCTGATGCATACCGACTCGCAGTGTATCGGGTCAGACCGGTCCGCTCGACTATTCTTCTGCCGATTTTCCGTTCAGGACAGAGTGTTCTGATCCGTTTCTGATGGCCAGATCCCGACTCCCTGCGAAAAACAGACGATTTCATGCCACAATTTGATCTGATCGCCACCTCGACGTTTGGCCTCGAAAATGTGGTGGCCCGGGAACTGACAAACCTGGGGTATCAGGAAATCCGCACGTCCGACGGTCGTGTTGACTTTCGAGGTGACGAACGCGACATCGCTCGATGCAACCTCTGGCTTCGATCGGCCGATCGTGTGCTGATCCGTGTGGGAGAGTTCCCGGCACCCGATTTTGGTGCACTTTTTGACCAGACGCTGGAACTTCCATGGCACGAACTCCTGCCCGTGGATGCAAAGATCCCGGTGAATGCTCGCTGCGTACGCAGCAAACTTCACGCCGTACCCAAAGTCCAGGGAGCTGTCAAAAAAGCCATCATCGAAAGCCTGAAACGCAAATTCAATCGCTTCCGATTTGATGAAACAGGCGCAGAATTTTCGGTTGAAGTCTCAATACTTCGAGATGTTGCAACACTGACGATTGATACGACGGGAGATGGACTGCACAAACGAGGATATCGCGAATTCTCAGGTGCAGCCCCTTTGCGGGAAACAATGGCTGCCGGGCTGATTCAGCTGAGCTACTGGAATCGTGAACGACTACTGATCGATCCTTTCTGCGGCAGTGGTACAATTCCGATTGAAGCTGCACTCATCGGCCGCAACATCGCTCCAGGACTCAACCGCTCCTTCGTTGCTGAAGACTGGCCCTGGCTGGACCGCGCATTGTGGAAGGAAGTTCGTGCTGAAGCAAAAGCAGCTCGACTGCCGAAACTCCCCGAACCAGTGCTCGGATTTGATCACGATCCCGCCGCAATAAGACTTTCCGAACGCAGTGCCACCGAAGCCGGTGTGATTAGCGATATTCGCTTTCGCGATCAGGAAGTCAGTGCCCTTAAATCAACTCGCGAATTCGGATGTATCATCTGCAATCCGCCGTATGGAGAACGTCTGGGTGATGCCGAGGAAGTAGATGCTGTTTACAGAGAAATGGGGCGTGTTTTTTCTGCATTGCCGACATGGAGCATCTATGTTCTTACGTCAAACCGTCGTTTCGAAAAGCACTTTGGTCGCAGAGCCCCGCGTCGAAGAAAACTCTATAACGGCCGACTCGAATGCCAGTATTATCAATACCCCGGACCGCCACCAAAGGACGGCTCAAGGTATATGCCCGAAATTCCCGAACTGACAGACGAACAAAGAACACGGGGCGAGGAACGTTCTCAGGAAGCTCATCGTTCCAGTACCGGGCAGCCGGAGCCGGAACGCAGTAACCAGTCTCCTGCGAAAGAAAGCAGGCCAGGAGCAAACGATTCCGTTCGTGACCGCCCGACATCGGGCCGACCGCGACCTGCAGGACAACAACGATCTGATCGCCAGGAGCCGCGTGCGAACGAGAAACGTTCTGACGAGAAACGTTCCGACGAAAAGTCCCCCAATACCAGCCCCTGGCCGAAGACATGGCCAGGACGCAACCGCACTCCTCGCAGCGAATCATGATTCCAGGCGACAGCTGATCAGACAATCAGAAATCAGACAGTGCCACTCAGGCTGACGCTCAGACGAGGCCCCAGGTCTTTGGTAACACTGTCAACAATGGTCGCAACGGCAGCGTCAGTAATCCCGACGCTGCTGGATTCAATCCGACAGTCGCCCGGCATGCGACCTCCGACATCGGACGCCATCAGCGATCTTATCCTGCTCAGCTGTTCATCGCCTGCCTGTTCCGGTTGCCCGTGCAGAAATACGGCAGCCGGATTAAAGAGGCACATCAGCATTGTCATGTTGTCAACAATCCGCTGAAGGCAATCCGAGTCAGATCGCAGTGCTGAACTTCCGATCAGCAACTGCCCCCCCAGGCCATCACGCCCCGTCAAAAGCTGACCATCACAGAACACTCCGACAGATGGATCGTCGCCAATATCCATGAGGATGAAATCCGACAGTTTCCTTGCTCGCCCGATCAGACGTTCGGCGAGCGCTAGACCGTGTGCACTCGGAGTCACAACCGTTGGCAGGCCGGTGGAAACCGAGAATGCCGAAATGAGATCCGCCTCTGCCCATCCGTGCAGTGATCCGTTCTGATCGGCCGCCAGCCCGCGGTCAGTAACTCCAGCTCGGCAAACACCGATTCCGATAAACACATTTTCCGTATCGGAAATCGTGACCCGCAGATGAGCAAGCAGGTCATTCAGCAAATCAAGGCTGCTGACAGATTCCAATGTCGGAAACCTGGTTGTTGATACGATTTTTCCATCAAGAGTGGCCACAGCAACTTCAGCAACGTTCGGGCAGAGGGAAACGGCCAGAACGCGTGAACGGGCACGGGCAATGGTAAGCCGCATGCCAGGCCGTCCCAGGGAATTCTCAGAAATCAGGGTTTCCGAAACGAGATCACGCTCAAGGAGTTCCGCGATCGCCTTTGAGATCGTGGGTGCGCTGATCCCGGTGTCTCGAGACAGCTCCGCCCTTGAACGCGGTCCGTCACGCAACAGGCTTTCAAATACAGCCCGGACCGTCATCCTGCGTAACAATCCCGGAAGAATATTCGACGACCGCATCTTGTCTGGTGCCAAAATCCGTTGCATACAAACACGCGACTACTAAATGAGGGATTCGCCAGCCCAGCTATCCCATTGGAAATTTCAAGTGGAATCTGCCAGCCCGCGAAACACTATTTAATTCGAGAATCCATGGTCTTCGAAAGCATCGGTCTTCGAAAGCATCGGCCTGACGCAGGCTTCTCACTATTAGATGCATTTCAGCGGCAAGAACAGCGCACTTTTTGGGAACTCTCCGGAAAAACTCTTGAGGGTCCGGGGAACACTCAAAAAACAGCGGAAAAACAGGCGAATACAGAGCGTTCGTTCACTGAACGGACACTTCACTTCTTTTTCAGGAATTAGTCGCCGACGGAATCGGGAACTATTTCCCGCGAACTGGTGGAAGTCCCCCACGATGGAAGTCCGGGGACGGAATCTCCGATCATCCGTTTCCAGATGAGGTACTGTTCGTCCGACAGGATCGCCTGTATTCGATCGTTCACTGAAGGATGAGATTCACGTTTTATTTCGGCCTGACCGGAAGCATCGGTATCGAATTCATCATTACGCGAGCGTCGTCGCCGTTTCAGCCAGGTGAAGAACTGCGACTCTTCAATATCGCGAATACGTTCCTGCTGATCGGCTGTGAGTCGAAGCATGGCCACAACTTCAGGGTCTCGAAATGCCGATGGTCCTTCCGACCTCAGACCAATCTGGTGCAGACGAATCTGCTGAGCCGCATCAAGAATACGCTGAACATCAGCTTCGTTTTTTCGAGCGTGTTCAATGGACCGTCTGGCACGGTCGTCCGCTGTTAAACTCTCAATATCCTGAAATGCAGCGGCCCACTGACTCCGCATTCTCCCGGTGACCTCAGCCACCCGAGCTCGCTGTTCTGATGTCAGTTTCAGATCATCGAGAACTTCCCGTCGGTTTAACAAATGCAGTTTACTGGCCGTTCTCAGAACCGCCAGGTCATCCAGCATTCTCTGAACACGATGCCTTGTCTCAAGCAGCTCCTGCTGGTCGGGATTATTCTCCCGCTGTTCGACAAATTCCTGATAGTATCGAAGTGCTGTGGTCAGCAAACGCTGGCGGACGAGTTCCATTCCTGGCCGACTGGCCAGCTCATCCTCACTCACTTCGATCAGCGCATCAACGGATCGGCGAGCTGTCACGAAACGAGCCTCAGCCTCTTCAGCTCTCAGCCGTTCACCTGCATAAGCGGCCTCAGCTTCCTGCTGTGCGGCCTTGGTCTTCGCATATGCACTTTGCAGCAGCGGAATGCTGATCCCCAGCCCAATCCACGACACAATCAAAACCGCAGAACTGACTGCGGCAAATGTTCGGTGCCGTTTCGTCCAGTTTCGTACCCGCTGCAGATATGAAGGTGGTCGCGCAACGATTGGACGGTCTTCCAGAAATCTCTCCAGATCCGCCGCCAGCTCTTCCGCCGTTGAATATCGATCAGCAACATCCTTTCGGAGCGATTTCAGCAGGATCGTTTCAAGGTCCCGTGGAATTCTGGCATCGACTGAGCCAGGAGATACAGGCTGACAATCGGATATCTGTCTCAGCAGTTCATTGCGATCACGACCACTGAAAACAGGCTGTCCGGTCAGAAGCTCGTAAAGTGTGGCCCCCAGCGAGTAGATGTCGCTGCGATGATCGACGATTCCTCGACGTGCCTGTACCTGCTCGGGACTGGCATAACGGATCGTCCCAAGCACCTCGCCTGTAATGGTTAAACCTGAATCAGCCCCAAACTGAGCCAGTCCGAAGTCAGTCACCCAGATGTTGCCTTCGGCGTCCAGCAACAGGTTGCTGGGTTTAATATCCCTGTGCACAATCCCGGTTCGATGCGCATATTCGAGCGCCAGAGCAACTGTTCGGCCAAGCCTTGCCACCCAGTTACACCATGCCCGACCTTCTGTGGTGCGCATATGAATGATTGAGGCCAGGATCATCTCGGCGGCCGACTGAGATCGAGGACTTGTCCCCACGATGTATTCATCGGAAACAAAGAAGCTTCGAGCAGTCTCGAGCGGCTGTGAAAGTCCGACTGGATGCTGGGCTGACAGTCGACGAAGCAGTCGCACCACCACATCAAGGCTGAGACCATCAATAAACTGCATGGCGAAGTAATGAATTCCCGACTCACATCCGGCTTCAATCACCGGAACAATTCCGGGATGCTGCAGATGCGCTGCCGCTGCCGCCTCGTTGCGAAATCGCTGCAGCTGACGGGAGTCCAGCGAAGCGGAATGCGGCAGCACCTTCAACGCAACTCGCCTCTGCTGTGAACGCTGTTCAGCCTCGTAAACAACTGCCATTCCCCCGCGACCAATAATTCGCAGGATTCGGAAATCGCCGAGTTGCTGGCGTCCTGATGCCGGGTCAGCCACAGCAGCCTCGCCGCGACATGTTTCACTCACCATGCCCGACTGACTGTCTGTCAGATTTCTTGCGTTACTGACCGGCAGGCATCCTGTGATCGCCCGCAACGGTGTTGACAGGCGATCGAGATCATCTCCCACGGCAAAAAACGTACTTAAGTCCTCCCGCAGTTCGGGATACTCATCCAGAAGAATGCTGCGGTCCGGCATGCGACCAGCTTCTACTTCCTCCAGAAACGCAAGTAAAATCCCGTTCAATCGTTCATTGCGTTTCGTATCACCATACGCAGTATCATTCATTTGCGTTCGTCCCCGGCTGTTCCAGCACGACTCGCAGCCTTTTCAGACCCCGAAACAGCAATCCCACAACCGCTGGCTTGGACCGCTTCAGTTCGACTGCCACTTCCGCAATCCCCAGCCCTCGGAGATGATGCAGCTCAACAACCCGCCGCTGATCCTCCGGCAGGCAGTCCAGAGCGGCTGCCAGACGCACTGCCTCCTCAACCTGCGAAAATCGTTCGCTGGGCGACGGAAGGTTAGCCGCCAGAAACGGATCAAGGCATGCCGGAGAGACCTCCAGTACATGCTCCAGCGACTGTTCACGACTCGCCTGACGAGATTTTGTTTCCAGCCTGCGTGCCGCAGCCGCCAGAGTATTGCTGAGAATTTTTCGAAGCCACCCCAGCCACTCCGCTTCCGAGCTTCCGCGAAACTGTTCCCGATGCTGGAATGCCTGCAACAGGGCCTGCTGCACAATATCAGATCGGTCAACACGTGACTGCACCACTGACGCGGGCTGCAGGCGAACCAGCATGCGAAGGTACTCCTGATACCCTTCGACGCTCCATTCCCCCTGACTCGAAGTCATGGCCATATCTCACCCCACCGCCATTCTGAAGAATACTGCCCTGGGCATTCCCCTTCAGTCCCGTCCTGCTGTTCCCTTGTCTGCTCTACGCCTGTCCGCTCTACGTCAATATGTCGCGCACAACATTGCCGTGAATATCCGTCACTCGAAAATCTCGCCCCTGAAAACGGTATGTCAGCTGCTCGTGGTTAATCCCCAGACAATGCAGAATGGTGGCGTTGAAATCGTGAATATGGACCGGATTCTCAATAATATTGTAACAGAAGTCGTCTGTCCGGCCATATTCAATGCCGCCCCTGATTCCTCCCCCTGCCATCCACAGACTAAAACACCGTCCATGGTGGTCACGTCCATAATTGTCTTTCGTCAGTGAACCCTGGCTGTAAACAGTTCTACCGAATTCGCCGCCAAAAATTACCAGCGTGTCCTCCAGCAGCCCGCGGGCCTTCAGATCCTTCACCAGTGCAGCAGCCGGCTGGTCGACATCCCGACACTGGCCTCGAATTTGCTGCGGCAAACCACCGTGCTGATCCCAGCCCCGGTGCAGCAACTGAATAAATCGGACACCCCTCTCTGCCATTCTGCGTGCCAGCAGGCAGTTTCGGGCAAAACCTCCGTCAACCCCGTCATCCTTAATTCCATACATATCAATGATATGCTGTGGTTCCTGAGAAAGATCCTGCAGTTCCGGTACTGAGGCCTGCATCCGATAGGCCATTTCGTACTGAGAAATTCTCGTATTAATTTCCGGGTCTCCAAACGATTCAGTGGCCAGACGATTTAAATCGCCCACTCCGTCCAGAAAAGATCGACGGTTCTCGCTGCTGACCCCTTCCGGATTCGAAAGGTAAAGTACAGGGTCCCGCCCCGAACGAAATCGAACTCCCTGATGCCGCGATGGAATAAAACCGCTCCCCCATAAGCGCGAAAACAACGGCTGATCCGTCTTGTTTCCACTGCCCTGAGTCACCATCACAACGAACCCGGGCAGATTGTTGCTTTCCGTACCAATTCCGTAACTCAGCCATGACCCCATACTCGGACGCCCCGGCTGCTGATGGCCCGTCTGGATATACGTGACCGCCGGATCATGGTTGATGGCTTCCGTGTTCATCGATTTGATGACGGCAATGTCGTCAACAATTTCGCCGGTATGCGGAAGCAGTTCGCTCAGCCAGCGACCACATTCGCCGTGCTGCTGAAATTTGAACATCGGGTACACACACGGAAACGACGACTGACCGGATGTCATTCCCGTCACTCGCTGCCCCATGCGAATCTCACCCGGCAGTTCCGTTCCATGATACTGCTTCAGCTGTGGCTTGTAGTCAAACAAGTCAATATGGGACGGACCTCCCGACATAAATAGGTAGATTACCCTTTTCGCCTTAGGGAAATGATGCAGCCCCGGCAGTATCCCCTTATCCTGTTCAGCGTTTGCGGACTCTCCCGCAAGCAGGGAGGCGAGAGCCGCCGTCCCAATTCCGTTTGCCGTTCGGCCGAAGTACTGTCGACGCGTCAAAAACTCTGCAGGCAGCATTTGCATGACTGTTAAAACTCCCGGCTGGAGCAAATATGGATGTATTTGAATTTGCCGCTCAGGGTGATCCCTTCGCAACTTCCGATCAGTTCCTTGTCACGACCTCATCAAGATTCATGACCGCACTCGCCGTCATCGTCCATGCGGCATGCTGTATGAGGTCAAGCGATTCATCCCGCTTTGATTCCCCCGCACTCAGCAGCTTTGCCGCCGCTTCCGGATTCGAAGTAAAGTATTCCCGCTGTCGATCAAGAAGCTGGTGCAATGCCGCCAGTTCCCGATCAACAGGTGAACGAGAAGTGAACATTCGAAACGTCTGCTGCAGACGCTCGCGGTCGCTGCCCGGAGCTTTCAGCAGCTGCTCAGCAAACGCACGTGACGCTTCGACATATGTTGGATCGTTCATCAAAATGAGGGCCTGCAGCGGAGTATTGGTTCGCGATCGACGTACAGTGCAGATTTCACGGTCAGGAGCATCAAAAGTTACCAGCGTTGGCGGCGGAGATGTTCTCTTCCAGAATGTGTACATCGTTCGTCGGTAAAGATCGTCCCCCCGACTCTGCTCGTAAACCTGTGCTGTCCAGTTTCCACTGTCTCCCCGGGATGAAAGTTCTGTCCACAAACCGTCAGGCTGGTAAGGACTGACACTGGCTCCGCCGATCTGATGACGCAGCAGTCCGCTGACAGCAAGTGCCTGATCGCGAACAAACTCGGCCTGAAGACGATATCGAGCACCCCGGCCCAGCCAGCGATTCTCCGGATCCCGCGCATAAAAATCATGACTGACGCGTGATGTCTGCCGATAGGTTGCTGACATGACCATCTTTTTGATGAGCGCCTTCACATTCCAGCGTCCGTTAGCTGCATCCGCAGAATCCATAAACTCAACCGCCAGCCAGTCCAGCAGTTCAGGGTGCGATGGACGCTCCCCCTGAGATCCAAAATCCTCGGAGGTCTTCACCAGTCCGACTCCAAAGATCGACTGCCAGAATCGGTTGACAATAACGCGTGCAACCAGCGGATTTCGTCTGTCCACCAGCCATCGCCCAAGATCAAGTCGATTCAAAGGCCGATTCTCGTCAAACTTTGCTGCGGGAAGGAAGGCGGGCACCGCTGCAGCCACTTTTTCTCCCTTACGGTCATACTGACCCCGCATCAGCATAAACGTGTCCCGAGGAGCCGGCAGCTCGGCCATCACCATACTTGTACGAACCCTGCTCTCCAGATCGGTTCGCTGCTTCTGCAAATCAACCGCCTGAGCGATTGCTTTCAAAACGGATTCGTTTCGGGATACCGTCCTCCGATACCATGTTCGAAGTGCGGCTGACTGCTCAGGAGTACGTTCAGTCGTCGCTGTCCTGACAAGTGCCTGAACAGCAGCGGGAACGTTCTGACTCTCACCTCCCGACATCGTAAAAATCACGGCAGCATCGCCGTTCAGTCCAACTGACTTGATCAGAAGCTGATTAGCACCTTCGTTGAGATCAACGTCGATTGTGTGCTGATCCGGAGAAATCTCGCGACCAGACATCGAACTGACAATTTCCTTTTCGTTCAGCCAGACCCTGATCGCATCCCGTGAACCAATGGAAAGTGTGACTCGAACTGGCTTAGCCGCAGTAATCGTCCGAAACAGGTATGTGGCCGCACGCTTACCAGGCAATTGAACAACCTGTCCGTCGATCAGCTCGGCCCGTGGCGTCCAGCCGTAACTCAGATCGTGAAGCGTATAGGTATCCGTCAGAACAACCGGCTTTCGCTCCGGACCCAGATTCACATTATATGCCCGATTCGGACCCTCTTTGTGGACCATGGGCCCGGCCAGAGACCATTCGCCAGCGACCACAGTGGCATTTCCCTCAGAAAGCGCCTGATCGCCACCCTGCCCTGCCGTTGTCAGGATTTCCTTCTGGCGCTTTTCCCATTGCAGTTGTTCGGCATCGGGTTCCGCCCACTCTGCTGACAATTTCCCGTGCACCTCACTGAGCGTGTTCTCAATTTTCTCCAGTTGCTGCCGTTCCGACGACGTTGGTACCCGAACGAACGGCATCGCATTCCCCCGGTTACCATCAAGGCCGTTTTCCGGCACATTATTGAAGAACGCAAACAACTGATAAAAGTCTTTCTGCGTCAGCGGGTCATACTTATGGTCATGACACTGAGCACAGCCGACCGTCAGCCCCAGCCACGTGGCCCCCGTCGTATTGACCCGATCCACAATGTAAGCCGTCAGATACTCGTCAGGTATCGCACCGCCCTCAAAGTTGATCATATGATTGCGGTTAAATCCACTGGCGATCTGCTGCTCCACACCAGACTCCGGCAACAAGTCCCCGGCGAGCTGCTCGATTGTAAACTGATCAAATGGCATGTTGCTGTTGAATGCATTGATCACCCAGCTCCGCCAGGCCGACATGTCTCGACCATTGTCCAGGTGATAACCGTTGGTGTCCGCGAATCGCGCAACGTCCAGCCAGTCAACAGCCATGCGCTCACCAAAATGCGGTGAACCGAGTAATCGCTCTACTTCAAGTTCATAAGCATTCGGCCGACTGTCTGAAGTGAATCGATCAATATCGGACAAGGCTGGCGGAAGACCCGTCAGGTCAAAGGAAAGTCTTCGCAGCAAATCTTCCCGGCTGGCCTCTGCAGCAGGCTGCCAGCCCTGTTTTTCAAGCGCCGAAAGCACAAAAGCATCGACTTCATTATGCCCCCATTGCCGCGAATTTCCCCCGGGAACCGATGGTCGCTCAGGCGTGATGAACGCCCAGTGGTCCCGAAATTCCGCTCCGGATGCAATCCAGCTGCGAATCCGCTCCTTCTCCTGAACGGACAATGTCCGTCCACTGTCCGGGGGTGGCATGATCAGCTCAGGATCTTCACTATAAATCCGAGCGATCAGTTCGCTTTCCTCCGGCCGCCCCGGAACAACCGCCTTGTTGCCGGATTCCGCTTCAGAAGTCGCTGAATCCCTCACGTCAAGACGCAGCCCCCCCTTTCGCTCGTTCTGATCAGGTCCGTGGCATCGAAAACATTTGTCTGACAACAATGGCCGAATATCACGGCTGAAATCAACCGCCGCGCGATCATCGGCAACCACGAATGGAGCGATACAGATCGAACAAAATAACGCCACCAGATAGTGTCGGATGAACGTCACAGATACCTCCCATGTGCAATGAACGTCCGGAATTCCCCGGGAAACAAGCGTTAACCGAGCAGTTCAGGCAGCATGAATGCAGAACTGGAAAACAAATCATCATTAACAGACGTTAACCAGGATCCTGATCATTTGTCAACAGGCCGCCTGTTCACGACTGGATGATTCGAGAGGCTGCGTGAAAATCCAAACGTTTCGCTCCGGAACGATTTGCCGACTGGTCGCTATTCCGCTTTCGCCAGATCACCCGAGCGTTTTTGAATGTCCCGAATTACGTCGGCAATTCGATCCATCCCGTCGGCAGGGCCGAGCAGCCTCGTCTGAGTAAACCAGACAGCTTCTTCGCACAGCAGGTCATTCACCGGACACTGATTGCGTTCGACCCAGTTTTCCATGACCTCTTTTCCATAGATTCGAATATAATGCGGATTGCCCGCCAGGGCTCGCACATGATTCGAGTTATTCAGACTTGAATAACCGCCACTTGCTGAAATTCCCTGGCGACCCAGCTCTTTCAGAAACCCGGCCCGCGACAGATTTGCGAACTGCGTCCTGTCGTACCGCAGCATATACAGGTGCCAGCCGCTGCGAGTGCAGCCGGCCGTCAAACGTGCCGGACTAATGCCGGGAATTTCTTCCAGCAGTTTTGTAAGGTACGCAGCATTGGTGTCACGCTGTCCGGACTGCTCGGCAAAACGAGTCCACTGAGACAACAATAACCCTGCCTGAAATTCAGTCAGTCGATAATTGGCCCCCCGTCCAGAGCTGGGTGCCGGTCGACCACCGCCAGGCGTGTGAAAGTTGTAGCACTGGTTTGCGAACGTTTCGTCATTGGTCAGGATCGCACCGCCTTCACCCGAAGTCAGATTCTTGCTGGCCTGAAAACTGAAACACCCGGCAAGTCCAATCGTTCCCACCGGTTGCCCCCGCCATTCAGCGAGCGGCGCCTGACAGGCATCTTCAATCACCGGCAACTTCCGCTCGCGAGCCACAGCCATGATGGCGTCGAGGTCGGCCGGGGATCCTCCAATATGAACAGGCAACAGGAGCTTCGTAGCGGACGTAACAGCACTGTCAATTTTCTTTGGGTCTATCTGAAACGATTCCGCGTCGCTGTCCACAAACACCGGCAGTGCATAGCTGCTGGTAATGGCGTTGAACGTCGCCACAAACGTATACGGAGGCAAAATGACTTCGTCACCAGGACCAATCCCCAGGGCACCCATAACTGTAAGCAGAGCAGTTGTTCCGGACGCCGTGGCGATACAATGGCGAGCTCGCATTTTGGCGGCAAACGTCGCCTCAAACTCGGGCAGTCGTCGAGCCGCCGCGCTGCGTCCCCACTTGCCGGAATTCAACACATCCAGCAGTGCCTTCTCGTCCGTCTCATTCCAGACGGGCCACTCGACGACCGCTTTTTCAGAAGCTGCAGCAGCCGCTCCGGCGCCCGATGCAGCGGATACTGAGGCAGCGGATACTGAGGCTTCAGTCGTACCGGGAACCACCGAAGTGGCAAGGCACGCACTCGCACCGGTCACTGCAGCACTGCCGATAAAACCTCGGCGATTGATCGACGCAGCCATCCAGATACTCCTCAATGCTTCAAAAACTCAACGCTTCAAAACAGTAAATCAGCAGGACAACAGACCCGTCCCGCAAAGTCATCATCCGGTGCGCGACGGGAAATTTCCACCAGAGACCCGAATTGTCGGAGATTTCCTTCCAAAGTGATCAAACGTAACCGTTGACGGAATCAAATTTCTCCTGGGTCAGATTGGGTAAATTTGATAGCGTCCGTCCAGTCCGGCTTTCGAGCCGGGTCACGCCCAGCAAGTCAGCCTGGAAAGGCTGACGTACGTCCGGCTTTCCAGCCGGACTCAGGAAGCCGACAAACCACGAACGATTTCCTCGGATGTCGTCGAGTACCTGCCAAACATTTCCAGAAACAGAATTGCTCCCGAAGTCTGACTCAGCGCAGGCTGCGTTTCCGCGGATTCCATACCTGTTGTACAGTCACGGACGATGATAACTTCATAGCCACGCTGACTCATCGCAAGCGTCCCATAGTCATTGACCAGCACACAGGCATTGGTATTGAAGCCGACATAAAACAGAAAGAGAATCTCCTGCTCACGACAGTAATGATGCAGCTCATCACCGGTCGCGACAACGGCTTCTCCTTCCAGTGGCTGCACGAGAGGATGCAGTTGTCGTTCCGCTCTAAGTTTCACCAGTTCGGCTTCTCTGGGTTCGCGAGGGCGGGCAAATGCCTGATATGGTCCTCGCTTATTCAGGAATTCAGTCGGAGGCCAGTCCTGTCTTACCGTCGTCGTCGAATGACCATCACTGCGCTTCCTCCAGTTTGGATGCTGCATCGCCTGCGGGGCTGAAGGCGCATGAATGATGGGCATTCCGGTCGAACGGCAGGCAGCCAGCAGCGGCAGGAGCTTTTCGGAGATGACGACTTCCGTCCTGGCTTCTGTATCCCGGAGATAATGGTGATCCCAGACATCCACCAGCACGATGGCGGTTTGCGAAATCGGAACGGTCCAGTGGAGCGTGGCGTACTGAGTATTTGTTTCAGTCCACTCAACACCCGGATCCACATGCCAGCGATGATAGCGTGGCTGAAACGTGAGTGAACGTGGTTTTGCAGCTCCGGCGGCAATTGTTCCTGCATCCTTTTCGTTCGCAGGCGACAGTGCGGGCGAAACACTGGCCGCAGCCAGACCGGCAGCACCCGCCACAAGTGAGTCTGTCAAAAACCGACGTCGACTGGCTTCATCGCTCATTGAAGTCTCCCGCGGAATATCGGTATCAGAGATCAAGTTTCAAAAACGCGGCCGCATTCTGCCATGAAATCTTCTCATACTCAGCCGACGACATCGTCTCGAGATTTGCAAGCTTTACGAGGGACGGGCCCACATAATCAAACGGCATATGCGAACCAAATGCGATGGATTCGACACCCATCGCGGCAATAAGCCGCGTAACATCCTTCAGCAGGATGACATGCAACCGACTGAAGTCGATCAGGCATCGACCTCTCAGTCCCGCCTCAGCCAGACGTCCTCCATCCAGCCCAATCCAGTTACTCAGAAGAAACTTCAGGCGAGGATGAGCGGCAGCCACTTCGACCAGCGTTTTCACCTCAAGGTCTTCGGCAATATCCCAGTGGTGTCGCTGCCGACGATCCTCAAAACGCTGAGTCAGTACAACGGGCAGATCATACTCAGCAATTCGGGACAGAGCCGCGTGACCATATTCATCTGTCAGACTATATCCATGGTGCGAGGGCACAAGTGTCACGGCTTTCATTTTCCATCGCGACACACATTCTTCAAGATCGCGTTGCCAGCCGACGTAACGCGGATTCACAGTCGCCACCGGAATCAGCCGATCCGGATGCAGGCTCGTCTCCCTGTGCAGTTCTGCATTTCCCTGATGTGCATCCCGATAAAAGACCGCATTCAGCGATGAAACCACAGCCCGATCGATTCCATACCGACCCATCAGAGAAACCATACCGTCCGCCGTATTGAACTTCAGACTGCGGAACGGGTAATGTCCAAGAAAGGCATTCACATCGATAATCATGCTGTCCTCCGATCCAGAATCTTCTGCAGATTCCGCCAGAAAATGTCTTCCCGCTGATCATCGGTCAGTTCGGCTGAAAGTATCTTCCCAACACAACCTTCCATCGTCATATCGGTCGCAAAGAGTATTCGTTCATGACCCAGTTCCCTGACACACATCTCAATCGTGTCATTCTCCAGCACACTGCCACTGGTATCAAGAAATACGTTCGGACAGTCTCGCAGTCCTTTGATGGCCCATTCCCAGTCTCCGCCACCGTTAACGTGGCCGAGAATCAGCATAAGCTCAGGGAAGCGAAGCGATAGCTCACAGAAGTCCAGCGAATCTGATGTCTTCGGCTGAGCAGCAAGAGTGCGTGCATCAGTCAGATGGGCGGAATGTCCAAGGAAAGGAATTCTCCGCTCAATGCAGCGTTCGGCAACAGGAAACACCATCGGGTCGGTATATCGATACTGGTTGTAGAGTTTGACTCCCAGCATACCCGCGTCCAGGCAACGATCGATCTCCTCCAAAGCGGCGGGACCGTTACCGGGCTGAACAAAGCAGAAGCCAAAAATCTGGTCCGGATATCGTTTCATTGCCGCGATCACAGAATCATTCACACTGCGAACATCTGCGATTTCGGCCATTACCCCGCCGGTAATCGGTCGGGAACAGAACAGCTTTTCGATTCCAAGAATCTGTGCCGCTTCAACCAGACTCTCCACCTTGCTCCAGTCTGCATCGGGCAGGTGCACATCCTGCATCACGTGATTGTGCACATCAAACTTTCGCATCGCCCGCCAGTTTTCCGGCAGTCCCGTCACCTTCGATTTTATCACACTGGCCGAACTCCCGGCGATATCCTTTTTCTCGTCCGCCTTTCCGGCGACAGACAGCATGGAGACGCCAATCGCTCCCAGACCACTGCCCACCGCGGAGAGCATCTCTCTTCGATTTTGTTTCATGTCAAACAATCACGTCAAAAAGTCAGATTAGCTCTGTGACATGGTCTCCTGCCTTCAACGAGCTCAAACGAAAGGTCCGTCAGCTCACTGATTTTCTTTACGACTATGCACAGCAGACACCCACTCCACTTTCATGGTACCAGTATGCGATCGCTGCGGAAATGAAGTCAGCTGAAGCCTCTTCGCCGCATGATCAAAGGTCATTCCAGGCCCTTCCACCACGGTAATCCGGAGCTCGCCGTCTGCCACCCTCGCGTCGTCCACGGTGTATCCATAAACCCAGCCATCCGCTGTGATCACTCGAACCACATCGCCCCTTTTCGGAAGTGTCTGCTGCCGATCATCACATACCAGCTGACGCCCCTGGATGGCTTTCAGCACACTTTCCTGGGAGCCTGACGACGTGAGACGAAAACTGCCTCGTTCCCAGCCGCCCTTTCCCAGTACACAGGCATGCTCCACGCCGTCTCCACGAAGCCGCATGAAGCCAATATCTCCTTCGAACCGTGCTTCCTGGCCGCCGGCCACTATCGTCACCGGCTGCTGCGCATCAAACACCAAAAAGTCAGTCTGATCGTCCGATTTAATCCGAAGACCGACGAGTCGATCGCCGTCGGCGATCTGTTCCACGGAATCCAGATATCCCGATTCTTCAAACGGCTCCAGCACACTCACAAACGTGCTGGGGGTCTCGCTGGCCAGTCGCCTCAGCATCATGAAAGGACGGCGAAACTGATCCAGTTTCGCATCATCCTCGCCCGCCTGTCGAATCGAAGGATTCTCGCCTGTGATCAGCTGACAGCCTGATTCCGGAAACAGTGAAACCCTGACTCCTGGTGCAGCAGTTCCCACACCTGCAAATTCAACCGGAACCAGACTGCCCGCTTCCACAGGCGTCGTCTTCAGATTCTGCAAATATCCGTAGCCATAGTACCGCTCAAGAGCACGGCCGGCTTCGCCTTCATTCCGAGCAGGCTGCCATTTGAAGTTCTCCGGCAACAGTGAATGCAGGGATTCCATTTCCAGCGTCGAGGTGACTTTGGCGGGATTGTCAGCATCACCATGCAGAAGGTAATCGTGGATATTCCCTCCATCCACCTTAAATCGGTCGACGGCGAAGCGACGTCCCTTCCCGGCATCGATCACTATCAGAGTTCGCTCGAACGTTCGTGCCACTTTTTCGTACCCGCGAGTTCCGTCAGCTCTGACCAGTTGAATCGTCGGGTCCGTAAAATCACAAAACAACAGCCGGCCGTCCGATGGATTCTGTTCTCTTCCCAGCGACTGGCTGTGACCATCAATCACCACAGTGTTGTGCGCAACGCTGGCGAGTGTCCAGGCACGTAATGCGGTATGCGTGTAGCCCAGATCGGAAAGCATTTCACGGCCACTGGAATACATCAGAAGGCTCAGATTGTCGGCATGGCTGTGGCCGTATCCTCCTGACCACGTCAGATGAAACTGCGTCTGCCTGCGGCCATCCCCACCGCCAAGACATGCATGGCCAAGAGCGGGCAGCAGCCATGGAGCTGTTGAGTCAGTGGCACCTCGTCGACTGGTCGACCATGTATCATGAACGGGAACCGCACGTCCGTCCGGAAATCGCATTTTCATCAGTGCTTCGCGAGCCTGCTGAAGAGCTGGAAAGTCACTTTCCACATTCAACTGATCAAACCGTGAACCATCTTCCGAATCTCGATACCCGGCTGGATCACTATAACCTTTCAGAAGCGATATCACCTGGGACAACCCGCCAATTGTCTGAGCTGCATAGTCCGGTGAACCTTCCGGCCAAGCACCATCGTAAAAAAAACGAGTCTCAGCCAGCATCCGGAGGCGACGCACAGATGCATGGACATAGCGGGGCTCTGAGATGACTCGCCCCAGATATATCAGTGACCGCCACGCCGACGGACTCATGTTGGTCAGCGGGTCCGGATTGGCCAGCACCTGTTCGGCCGCATTTCGAAAAAGGTCTCGCTCGACACGGGCGGCAGTATCAACCCCCAGCTCCCTGGATAATTCATCGAAGACACCACTCTCGCGAATCCGGTCGTACGCCTCGACCAGCGGCAGGGGAATGTCGTTATAGGCCCACCAGTTCCAGCGAGCCGTTCGAAAGCCAGGGCGAAACTTTGCCGGCAATACATCGCCGTCGTAAATTTCCTTCTGCTGAAACGGATAATCAAAATGGTAACACCATCCGGGAAACACCTGGGCAAAGCGATCTGTCAAAAGAGCTGCTCGTCTGGCATGGGACCTGTCACCAGTTGCGGCATAAAGCAAAGCCAGATCTCGCGTACGATCCGCGAGGTAGTGGCGCACCTCATCATCCCGGCGAGCCTGAAAGAAATGTCGATACCCATTCTTGTCAGCCCAATACGGAAAACGGACGATTTCTCCCGCCGGGCTGTGCACCGTGACCGCTTCATTCATCGGAAACTGATCGCTTGGAAATCGATGACGACAGAAACGACAGGTAACTCCTTCGGGGTCCTGAGTATTCCACTCAAGCTGATTCTCCTGTCGTCCCCCGGAGCAGTTCGGACAGTCAACGTAACGCAGCCCGGACTGCACCGGTACCAGTCGGACAAGGGCCTTCTCGTCGAGTTCCCGAACATACTCGGTCGCCCGCATCAGTCGCGGAACATCCCGGGATGAAACGTTCGCGGGAAACTCACTGGCTGACGCCAGCAGCGGCAGAACAGCAGCAGCCAAAACAACTGCGTTCCGAATTTGCCGAAACTTCGACAGACTCATGACTCAACTCCGGAAATCAGAATGACTGATGACGAATAGCGCGGCCAGGTCGGGCATCTGTGCGTTTGCCGCGTTCCAGAACCACCTGTCCGTTAACCACCACATACTCGATACCCTCGCAATAGCTGAAAGGCTCTGTATAAGTGGCCTGATCAATCACTCGATCTTCCGAAAAGACTGTGATATCCGCGAATTTTCCGGGGAAAAGAAAGCCCCGGTCCGGCAGTCCCGCCTTGACAGCGTTCAGAGATGTCATTTTCCTGATGGCATCTTCAAGCCGCAGCAACCCGGCCTGATGAGTGTAAACTCCCAGAACTCGCGGAAACGTTCCGAAGCTTCTCGGATGGGGATTGCCTCGCCGCAATAATCCGTCAATGGCCAGCGCCGAACCATCGCTGCCAATCGAACACCATGGCTGTGACATCGCCAGTGTCATATCTTCTTCAGTGTGATGCGCATAGACAGTACTGACAGATCCGTTTTGCTCGATCAGAATGTCAAACAGTTCGTCCAGAGAATCCCGAAGTGGTTTGTCACCTGCCCGCAGGGCAAAGACTCGATCCATGGTCAGCCCCTTATAAGAATTGTTTGCACTGACCAGCATGCGGCTCCAGTCTCCCCCCACTGCCGTGTAATGGTTGTACCATCCGGGAATGCCGTCAATCACATCCTTTCGTATGCGGGCTCGCTGTTCGGGATCCTTCAGCCTTGCAATGAGCTGCTCCTTTCCTCCTTCATGTGCCCATGGGGGAATGATACTGACGAGGTCATTGTTACCACGGGTATAGGGATAAACATTGGCCTGCACATTGACCCCTCGCGAGCGTGCGCTTTCAATCAGTTCAATCACTTCAGCCATCCGACCCCAGTATTGCTGATCAGCAATCTTCAGATGGATGACATCCACCGGCACACGTGCTCGTTCACCAATTTCGATGGCCTCCTTAACGGCCTCAAAAACACCAAGCCCCTCATTGCGAATATGAGTGGAATAAATGCCTCCGTGTTTTGCGACTACCTCACACAGGGACACAAGCTCGCTTGTCTGAGCCAGCGAACCCGGCGGCATCATCACCTGGCTGGACAGACCAAGCGCGCCGTCCCGCATTGCTTCGTCCACGTAGGCCTGCATCTGAGTGAGCTGTTCCGGAGTGGGCCGGTCAAATGAACTTCCCATCACCGACTGCCAGATGTTTCCGATGCCAACATACGACGCAATGTTGATTGACACTCGAGCCTCATCAATCAGATCGAAGTATTCTCCGAGCCGTGTCCATTTTCGATCAGTACCATTGACCGAAATACGGGGCGAGGATGTCGCACCGTGCCACGGACCTTCTGAACTGCCTTCACCCAGCACGTCCGTTGTCACGCCCTGACGCACTTTGCTTTCCGCGCGGGTATCTTCAAGAATCACCAGATCTGAGTGCGAGTGAATGTCAATAAATCCGGGGGAAACGACCAGTCCCGTGGCGTCGATTTCGGTCTTTGCAGTACCTTTGGGAATTTTTCCTGTCGCGACAATCCGATCTCCGCGAACAGCCACATCACCAAAGAACCAGGGATTGCCGGTCCCATCAACAATCTTCCCGCCACGAATGACGAGATCGTAAACCGGTTCCGCCGGATTCTGCTTTTCATCGGCGTGAAGACCAGCCAAACCAGTCAGCAGCCCTGTCCCCAGACAGGCCAGTGCGAGTAGAACTCTGATCTCTGCTTTCTGCCGCATCACTGATTTTCTCCGCGTACTGATCCGAACTGAGATCTGAAATTTTGAAACAGACAACAGAATGATCGTCGGAATTCGGCCCGTCGACAACTGACACCACACTGAAGTTTGATACCGATGCGGATTGTTGTCATCATAGAGTTTCAGGAAATCGCTCGTCGCACAATCATCATGCTTCGGTACATTGACTTTCATTGTGCTGCCGTCCATCAGCGGATTCGGGCAACAGTTTTAAATTTTTGCAGGAGCGTCCAGGGCATGGACTTTCATTCTCTCGCCACAACCCGCCTGATTAAATCGTTTGGCAACTGCCTGCTGTGCTGGGTTATCCTGATACTCGCGATCATGCCGGCTTTCGCGCAACAGAAACAACAGATTCCCCACAATCAGTCTGAACCACCGGGCCCTGCTCTTTCACCGGAAGAAGCGGTTGCAAAAATGACCGTGCCCGATGGGTTTACAGTCGAGATCGTTGCAAGTGAACCGAACATTGTGAACCCAGTATCCATGACGTTCGATGAACGCGGGCGTGTCTGGATCACAGAGTCCCTTGAATATCCGCGTCTTTCATCAGGCCCCGGACAGGATCGAATCAAAATCCTTGAGGATACCGATCACGATGGAAAGATGGACAAGTTCACGATTTTCGCAGAAGGCCTGAACATTCCCTCGGGCATTGCCGTGGGTTATGGTGGCGTCTGGGTCGCCAATTCTCCCGATATCCTTTTTCTACAGGACACGGATGGCGATGACCAGGCAGATACTCAAACTGTGGTGGTCACGGGCTTTGGACGTGATGATACTCATGAACTTCCCAACTCACTGACCTGGGGCCCTGACGGCTGGCTCTATGGTTTGAACGGTGTTTTCAATCGCAGCAATGTGAAAGATCCGGTGAGCGGAAAGGAATACGCGTTTACCTGTGCACTGTTTCGCATCAATCCGCGAACGCACGAGTTTCAGCTGTTTGCGGAAGGAACAAGCAATCCCTGGGGCGTCGCATGGAATCCTTCCGGCGAAGCTTTTGTCAGCGCGTGTGTCATCGACCATTTATGGCATCTGACAGAAACAGGCTACTACCATCGCCAGGGCGGCCCCTATCCACCGTTCACATGGAAAATTGAATCCATCGTCAGCCACAAGCACCAGAAGGCTGCCTATTGCGGCATCCACTACTTCGACAGTGATGCGTACCCGGAACAATATCGTGATCGCCTGGTCATGGGGAATATCCACGGAAGCTGTATCAATGTGGATGTACTGGCTGATGCGGGCGCCACATATCATGCCTCCCCCGAAAAGGATCTGCTGTCAGCACACGACGCATGGTTCATGCCGGTCGTTCAGAAAACAGGTCCTGATGGATGCCTGTGGATACTGGACTGGTATGATCAGTATCATTGCTATCAGGATGCTCGACGAGATCCCAATGGGCTGGATCGCCTGAAGGGCCGCCTGTATCGCCTGAGATATAAGGGCAATCCCCATGCGGGAGCAATGAATCTTGCAGCCGAAACAACCGATCAGCTGATCACACGTCTTCACAGCCCGTCAGTCTTTTTTCGCGACCTTGCTCAGAGAATTCTTTCGGAACGCAACGATACTTCTGCCAATCTCAAACTGCAGCAACTTGCGCTGACACCGGACGCATCTCTCAAAACGCGACTTCATGCCCTTTGGGCCAGAATTGGCGCAGGCACACTGCCGGATGAGTTTCTGCTGAAGCTGCTGCAGAGCCCGGAGCCCGACCTGAGAGCATGGGGCATTCGAGCGGCAGGAAACCAGAAAACACGCTCAGAAAAAGTCATAACGGAAATTCGCGAACTTCGAAACGACGCGCATCCGCGAGTCCGGCTGCAGGTCGCAGTTGCGGCCGGAAAACTTGATGAAGTACCCACGGTTTCCACACTCGCCGATGTGCTGGTACAGGCGGGGGAGGATCCGCTGACACCTCGAATCGTGTGGCAGAATCTGCATCCGCGTCTGGAAGACGAAGCTGATGAATTTCTTACCCGCCTGAGTACACACGAAGCAGTCAAACTTCCAGCTGTCGTCACCAGCGTGCTGACCCTGACAATGGATCGAATTCTGGCCACGCCAAAACCCGATACACGTCTGATCGCACGACTCATCAGAACGATTATGACGGCCAGTTCCGACACCCGAAATGCCGATCCGGCGTTCCGGGTACTGACCGCACGAATTCGCTCCGGAGAACTGAACGGGCAGTCTCTTGCCGATGTCAAATCCGATCTGGCTCCCCTGCTGATTCGAACAGTCTCTGACATATCCCAGCCAGCCCGCTCCCAGCCCGACGCAGCACTGGTTGCCCCAATCGAACTGGCAGTTTCTCTCGGCATTCCCAGTGCAGTGGATCAGGCTGTGCGACTTCTCGAAGAAGCCGCTGACTCTGGTCCTGCCAATGAGGAAACGGAGGTGCTGCAAAGTCGCCTGCTGAACGCTCTGATTACCGCCAGAGATCCGCGTTCCCTCGCGCTGGCAAATACTGTTGCTCAGTCGTCGTCCCCTGCCCTGCAAAGGTATTCGGTTCAGGCCATGGGACGTATCGGTTCGAAAGAGGCGTCAGCATCTCTGATTGGCCTGTTGTCGACCCTGCCCCCGGAAGTGCAGCCGTCGGCAGTGGAAGCTCTGACGGACCGGGCGGAATCATCGATAGCCCTTCTGAATGCCGTCGCAGAAAAGATCGTTTCAGCAAACGCTATCAATGCCAACCAGGCTCGCAAAATGCTGGCCCTGAACAACGATTCGCTGAATCGCCTGCTGGACACTCACTGGGGAACCGTTCGAACTCAGCGTGACCCGGCACGCGCGCGGCTGATCAGCCAGATGCGAAATACTCTGCGAACGACACCCGGCGATGCCGTCGCGGGACGCATTGTCTTCAAAAAGGTCTGTGCTCAGTGCCACAAAATGTATGGCGAAGGTGCTGAAGTTGGTCCTGATATCACCCGCAATGGTCGTGCCTCGTTTGAACAACTGCTTTCGAACGTATTCGACCCCAGCCTCGTCATTGGAGCCTCCTATCAGGCACTCACTGTTGCCACGAAGGAAGGACGAGTTGTCACTGGCCTGCCGACGGAAGACAATGCTCAGCGCGTTGTCCTGAAGATCCAGGGCGACAAACAGGAAATCATTGCTCGACGCGATATTGAGGAAATCGTTCGAAGCCAGTTGTCGCTCATGCCGGAAGGTCTTGAAAAACAGCTGCAGCCTCAGGAACTTGCTGACCTGTTTGCATACCTTGTCCTGGATCGCCCACCGGAAGACTCGAACGCCCGTTTTCTGCCAGGCGCTCGTCCGGAAGCTGCCAGCACACAGGACGCAGCAAAATTTTCCGAACTGATGACTCAGATTTTGCCAGGATATCAGACCAGTAAGTCAGGTCAGGACGGTGTGGCGCTGATTGCGAATTATCACGGACGGCCCGCGCTTCGCACTCATCCGGTTTCCCGAAGTGAACCCTGCTCGCTGTCGGCAACAATCGCCATTCCGGAAGCCAGACAGGCGATTCTTCACATTGGCGTGGCGGCCGATGAAAGAGGTGACTGGCAGCTTGTCGTGCGAGCAAACGGAAAGCCACGACATCAGTCCCTGATTTCCCGCGACGGAGACTCGGTCGTCTGGCGAGAGATCGAAGTTGACCTTTCGGACCTCGCCGGCCAGTCTGTCACGATTGAACTGCAGAACAGATCAAACGACTGGAGCTACGAATTCGCCTACTGGAATATGGCCGAGATTTTTACTACGTCTGAATAGTGTATTGGTTCAGCGTAACTTGTGAAATCGGTGCACGAGAATAACACAGACGTGTCGTGAGGCGGACAGAGGAGGGATTGGATGTTGGTTTGGCCATTGCATGGGGGCCAGCTTCCA
>JALHMY010000006.1 GCA_022843805.1 Fuerstiella sp. | reverse complement strand
ACGGCGATGGTTCCATAAGTGCCGTCATTTCCACCATCGCTGTTGCGAGACACATCCGACATACTGGTCAGCGAAGCCAAGTCGATGCGGCTGTTCACTCCATCTGCCAGAATCCGTACGCTGCGACCATGCGGATCACCAGCGTTGGGGTCCACAATCTGCTGCAACGCCGGAAGGTTGATGCGACCACCAGATAACGCCTCGATCAGGATGTCATTGTGCCGAGTCTGACCATTGGTCATGCTGACAACATTCGGCAGATCAATCACACTGTTCATACCCGTCGCTCGCAACAAAACTGCATTCCTGACGGAACCCGCTGTGTGCGTGTAACTCGTCGGAATCGGAATCGACAGTGTGACACCACCGGATACGTCGAAACTGGCTCCATTGATCTCCGACAGATCCGGCACCGATAAGCCACTTCCACCAGACAGTGTAATGCTCCCGTTTGTCAGATCATTCAGAATCGGCACAGAAACACCGCCGCCACCGGACAGTGTCAGTCCACCTCCAGACAAATTGGTCAGGGACGGGAACTGAGCAGTCGTGTTCGCACCAGAGACAAAGAACTGAGTACTCACCGCCCCCGCAAGGCTGCTGAAATTGTACGTACCACCCGACAAATCCGCACGACCATTTTGCCACGATAAAATCTGGCTGACAGGCAGGCCACCCGGCTGATTCAGGGTGATCTGGACTCCGGTAAGCGATGACAGGACCGGAGCTTCAATCATCGCCCCATTACTGACGGCGATGGTTCCATAAGTGCCGTCATTTCCACCATCGCTGTTGCGAGACACATCCGACATACTGGTCAGCGAAGCCAAGTCGATGCGGCTGTTCACTCCATCTGCCAGAATCCGTACACTGCGACCATGCGGATCACCAGCGTTGGGGTCCACAATCTGCTGCAACGCCGGAAGGTTGATGCGACCACCAGATAACGCCTCGATCAGGATGTCATTGTGCCGGGTCTGACCATTGGTCATGCTGACAACATTCGGCAGATCAATCACACTGTTCATACCCGTCGCTCGCAACAAAACTGCATTCCTGACGGAACCCGCTGTGTGCGTGTAACTCACTGCGTGAGGCATTTCTATCTGGCCGCCGAATTCCGCGACGATGCTACCACCGTCGATCTTTGTATCGCCACTGGCCTTAAACACAGCCCGAGAGCCACTCACCGTAAGAACGGAGCCGTTTCCAATCTCGAATCGTCCCTGAATCTCCGATGCCTGCCTTACGGTCAGCGAACCACCGTTCATGATGAACTCTTCGCGAGACACGAGACTGCGAATGGTTATGTTGCCACTGGGCAGGCGGACTCGGATGTTTGCTGATTTGTTATCAATGATAACAGCATCGTTGGGACCCGGGACTTGCCCGGTGCTCCAGTTCCCGGCGTTGTTCCAGTCGCCGTCAGTATCTCCGATCCAGGCGACAGAGTTCTGTTCATCAAGGCCGAAACTGGTAAACGTCAGGGACAAATCACTGGCTGGTGAGTTACCCGCCATGTCGGCAATGATGCCGGAGCTGGTAAGAAGTCGATAGCGGCCTTCCGCAAGTGGCTGCGACGTATAGACCACTACTCGCTGTGGTGAAAGCTGTTCAACTCGATCAATCGAGACAACCGTGTCATCACCACCGCCGAGAATTGCATTAGCCCCAAGATTGGTTAGCGTGAGCCCTGTTACGGAAAGTCGCGCACCATCAATTGGCTCGTTGAACCGCATAGAAATGGCCTGAACTTTGAAACCAGCGCTACCTTCTGCAGGAGTTGAGGTCGTCAACGACGGAGCCGTGACGTCGGCCGTCAACGTGTAGGTCAATTCGTTCGAAACGCCCACGTTGCCACCCGTGTCTGTCGCTCGAACCTGAAACCTGACGCTGGTATCTCCAGTCGACAAGGCAGGCACGACAGCTCTCAGATCCCAGGGAGCCGAAACATCGTTGGCGACGACAACACCGTTCATCAGCAGTTCGACATTCCGCACCTGAACGTCATCAGTGACAGTCGAGCGTATGGAAAAAATGCTGCCTTCCTGAAGGTTGACCCCAGATGGACCAGAAGCCGAAACAACCGGTGCCTGTCCCTGGGCGTCGAAGGAAACATAGTTAATTACGCTGACCCCGGCACTTCCAGCAGCGATATAGCCGATACCCGACCCGATCGAAACTCCGGACGGTGAAGCAGGCAGATTAAAACGTGTGACAAGACTGTTTGTGTTGCCGGGATCCGCCAGGTTCATAACGTCCACCACGTGCTGGCCCGCACCGGTAGTGGTTCCGACGAGCAAACCGAGTCCGGAACCATTTGGCACGATCGATGTACCCGGTGCAACAAAGGGATTTACGATACCTGACCCGGCGATAACAACGGGATTGGCCGGATTTTGAACATTCACTGTCACGTAACCGCCGCGAGAATAACTGCCGATCGCGGCGGCATAGACGATTCCGTTACTGACGGAGATTTGCCCGGCCCCCTGGGGAAGCTGAACAGAACCGCGTATTGTCATCTGCTCGTTCTGCAACTCGATCACGTGCAGAAAACGGTCCGAATCCATCGCGTAAATAAATTGTCCCTCATGGGCGAGTCCAACGATATTGCCGGCATTGGGAACGTTATAAGAGGAAACGAGATCACCGCTGATGGGGTCATACGCCGTGAGACGACCTCCAACCGGAGCAATTGCCAGCCCGTCGATGAACTCGACCTGTGTCGCGTGGACACTCACTGTTCGAACAAGCTTCGGCATCATCACGTCGCTGACGTCGACGAATTGAAGACCACCCTCTCCTGTCGCCAGGATTGCTGTCGATGAAAGAGGATCTACAGCAACATCGGTGGCTATACCATCCAAATCAATCTGTCCAAGATTTGTCGGATTCTGAAATCTGGATGAGTCAAAGACCGACAGTCCATGTGGCCCTGTGGCAACAAAACCCATCAAACGATTTGTTACACCTGGATTTTTTATGAGTTCAACATGTCGTGTTTCGCCTGGCAATTCCACGCTCGCAACGATATCCGTTGGCAGAGAACGACCATCCAATGGATCAAGCCCTTGCAGAACCTCCGCAAGGTCAGAGACTCCATCGCTATCCGTGTCATTGTTTGACGTGGACGTGCCAATAATTACTTCGACCTCGTCAGGAATGCCGTCGCCATCAGCATCAGGAGCGTTCGGCTTTACAAGTAGTAGATTACTTACCGGTATATCAACACAGGAACCCCTCGGTCCAGTCATTAGCGTTGTCTTCCCAAGCCCAAATAATACGCCGTCAGCGCGACCTGAGATATGGCTATCAGCGCCCTGCAGTTGAGAAACACTGGCGTACGCAACTGACAGAGAGGCTTTAGGCGCAACCATAAATTTCGAGAATTTGCCGTTTGATGGAATGGTCCCACTACGCATCGTCGCCCCCGAGAATCGATACCAGCGGCCCTGTTTGCTCAATTCGATCATCGCCGCTGAAGTGCGAAGCCATTCCTGATGGTGCACTTCAATTCCGTCCATTGTCGAGATCCAACCTTCGCTCTGCAAAGCCTGAATAGTTTTGAGGTATTTATCGTTTGCCATGTCAAGCCGTGACATGAGTGAAAGGTCGACTACGCCAGACTGTATGAGTTGTCTAAAGCGGAGCAACAACCTCTCTGCGCTGCCATTTAGTCTTGAGGAAAGTGGCAATGCGCGAAGCAGGTGCTCCTCGGATTGAGTCAGCTGTACGCCGCCTGGACTACTACTATCCATCGCGTCCGATAATCCACCGAAGAAATCTTGAACGGGTTGCACCTCATCTGGCGTCAAGGTAATCCATATCTGATCATCAGTAAGTGTGGTTGCAAAATCCCTTTGAGTTTGAATCAAGTCTCGCATTTGCTGAAAATGATTAGCAGGAGCCTCGCCTCCTGGACGCTGACAAGCTTCCCATTTTACGTAAGCTTTAGTAGCGTCCACGAGCAGGCCAAAAGTTCCTATTTGACCAAAAAGTGGAACAAATGGCTTTAGAATATCTAGAGTGGCCCTTAGGGAATTCGTAAAGCAATCGTAGTCTGCTGGATTCGCAAAGCACGATTGATATATTTGAACGGCGGACAATGCACCGCCTGCCAAAATTCCGAGTGGCCAGCTGATGGAACTAATTCCACTAACCGTTAAGTTGAAGACTAAATCTTTGACTAAATCTTTAAGGTCATCCCGTGCTTCGCTACAATCATCGGAGTTGACACCTCCTTTGGTCACTCTCGCAACGTCGTCAACATAGTGCCAACCTGGGGCAGTGACGCCAACCCCAGCATCTGTGGCAATTGTTCGGCCGTCTGCGGAAACTGTTGCTATGCCGGATGTCACCCACCTTCCCGCATCGTGATCGAATGAGTTGAGGAACGCGGAGCGTCCTGGCGCCAAACCGCCAAGATTCGGAAACCGAACTGGGGCCGGCACGTCGAAATTCGTCGAGCCACCCGCTAAGTTGAAACCGGCATCTGTACCAGCTTGAATAGAGATTACCAGCCCCGGATCGACGCCAGGCGGCAATGGAGCTGGCAGGCGGCTCGGATCAACAGGAACGATCATTGCTCGGGTCGCTGGCGTTCCATCCTCGTTCTGTGCGCTACCAGCCGGGTAAGTCACCTGCATCGTGTCGATAATGAGCTGAGCTTGCTCGGCAGCGTTTTCTGGGTCGGTCGGGTAACGCTCATTCATCATACCACGGATCTGAGCCTGAGCGTCCGGTCCGAACCCTACAACCGTATCAGCGGTTGGATTCAGCATGACGATGTCACCCATCGACATTGGCGGCAGGTAGATGTGGAACTGCTCGCCGGGAGTACCTGAATCGACGTCGGGACCTCCGGCCATTTCCAGTTGAACTCTCTGGCCGGGAATTGTGTGGAACGGTTTGCCGAGAGTTGCATAGGCGGCTCCGGCGGGGGCGTTGGTGGCGGTGCTGCCGTCGATGTGAACGAAGAACTCTGGTGCTGGGAGCCCGTCATGAACCCCATTGTTGTCGGTGTCCTGAATGCCCAACTCAAAGAAGCCCAGGGCATTCGTCACAGCTTTGATGTCCGGACGAGCATCAAGCGAGATCGTGGCGCCGACCACCGGAATGTCGGACCCATCCGGATTGCGGTTGTACGAATCGTAGACGTATCCAAAGATCCGTGTGTTCGGTATCAGCGTGATGGGCAGCGTGCGGAAGTCGGCATTCATGATCCCGCCGGGTTCTGAGTCACCGTCTGCGTCGACGGGCATTCCATCCTGCCCAATAATTAGACTTCCATCCACAACAACCCGTACTGCCGTCGATGCTGGCAGAGGATCGTCGTAGAAGAAGGTGGCGAAGCGGTTGGTGGATGACACTCGAATGTGACCGGGAACTCGCTGACTGTTCGCAATCAAATAGAACGACTGACTGGTAATCGTTGAAGGGTCCACTTCGGTATCGAATCGAACGATAGTTTCCCGAGTCAGGCTTACCATCTCTTCGCCAGCAGATGGTGACAACTCTTCGATATGAGTCGGCTCGGCGATTCCAAATTCAAAAACCTGCTGTGCGGTAACATTTCCTGCAATGTCAGTGACCGAGTTCCCAATGATCAGCCGATACGACAGGTTGTTGAGCGAAGCAGCGAGATTCAACTGAACCCGAGTTTCCGAGACTCTAATGACAGATGAAATCGCTACGGATTGTCCGGAATTCGCTCCGCTGGAGATGGTCAATGAATAGCTGCCGACCAGGTCTGCGGCAGCCGCAACGGGTTCACTGAAATCGAGTGTAATGGACTGAATCTGATCGCGCAGTATGCCATCGGCCGAACTAATGACCACCGGAGCTGTGGTATCGAGGGTCCAGTTCAACGCTGTCAAAGCAGATATATTGCCTGCCTTGTCAGTTGCTCGGAGGCGAATGATGTGTGATCCATCGGAAGATCCGGTGACGGATGCTGATGTCGTAAACGTGAACCGACCGTCCGTTCCGACGATTACGTTCGCAGCGTCGCCCAGATCTACTTGTGCAAGCAGGGTATCGACTCCCGAAGAATTATCCATCACCCGACCAGTGACGGTAACGTTGCCGTTCGAGAGAATGGTGGTTGTCGTGTCGTCCAGCGAGATGACCGGTGAGACTTTGTCGGCAGTGCCCGTTCCACCATCGGATGCAAAAGCGACTTCTCGGACGGCGTTGTGCAGAAGTTCAGGGAAGTGGTAATAAACGGGTGACAATGTCGTCAGGTAAGTTGAATCCACGGATCGCGGACTGTTCTTCCACGAATTGACTCGCCTGACTTCGCCTGAGGGAAGAATTATAAGATACGTCGTCTGGCCTCCGGCAGTACTCGTTCTCTCGAGCCACTTTTCATTGATTCCCGCCCAGTTCTGGAAATACCAGCTCCTCGAACTGAGCTGATACATCCTGTTCAAATCCCACGCCGCCGCGGCTTCGGATGCCTGATCGACGTGATACTCTGCATCGGAAAGCATACCGGGAAATGAAAATGTCAGAGCTGGAAGTACGGCAACTCGTCTTCCAGTAGTCGTTGATGAACCATCCCAGGCAAACAAATGCCCATCTCGACTCAGAAAATAAGTATTGTTCCCAAACTGATTGCGACTACCCTCAAACCAAATTGCGGTATCCGAGCTGACCATTGCAGGTCGACCGATACTCCTGCGAATTCCGAAAGCTTCACGGACCAACTGAGCAGTATCTCCCGCGACAGGCCGTATAGCGTTCGTGACCAAGATCGGATCCTGGAATTCTGCGGGCGAAAGTTGTGCAATTCTGGCTCCGGTGGCTTTGTTTTTTAAACCATTCCACGCATAAAAGTCACCGTCTGGTCTGATGAAGTACCATTTTGTTCCGAACTGATTCCTGTCCCCCGCAATCCAGCGAACTCCGAGACCTCCATAGTTTTCATCCCACGATGATGCCGCCTGCAGATTCAGCTGAGAGTCAAGATCCCAGGACAGCTGCCGCGGGCTGGAACCGCTGACTCCGATTTCACCCGATGTTGAATGCAGCGCAATTGGATTTGCATAAATCACCGCACCGACGGAGGCGATGTATTCACCAACCGTGTCGCGGACAGCAGAGTCCCACGCATACAAGTCACCTGCAGGAGTCAGAAAATACCAGTGACCTTTCCCGTGCCATTCACCCTTCAGCCATTTCTCTCCGTCTCCAAAGAAGTTCAAGTGATAATTGGGTACAACACGTTCGAACTGATAAGCATTGTGCAGCCATCGAGCGCGTGATGCGGCGTTGCCATTATGAGAGATGCCCGCATCAATTGTGATGTCTGGCTCTCCGGTTCCGCCCGAGAATTCCGCGGAAAATCCGCCAGCATCAACATCACTGACGGCCTGACCCGACTCGACGTTTGGCGGCGAAAACTTCCAAGCGCCAACACTCCCGCCAAATCGTACCCGGTATTGATCCACCGTCGAGACAAAGAACTGATAGAGCCCGCTTGTGTCCGAAAGTGTCTTCGATACGAAAACGTCATCACTCGTACCGGTCACCGCATCTTCTCCGGCCCGCCACAAGGTCACCGGAAACCCGGCAAGCCGTCTTTCACCGAACTGCTGAATTCCATCCTCGCTGACATCTTCGAATATGACTCCGGTGACAGAACTGAGCAACGTTCGGACTTCGTAGGTTTCTGTCTGCCAACCGGGTCTTCCCCTTGTCCTTTTTCTGCGATCGTTTCGGCCAGATAACCTGTTTGAGATTCTCCCAGTACCACAGGAAAACGACAGTCCAGCAAATTGAGGTTTTGACATTTCCGCATCCAGTCAGGCGGTTGGAGTTGACGATTGAATGCAGTCCATTGCTGACGGGGATCATTCCCTTTTGATTCAAATCATGATGCAGCTAAACGAAAAGATCTTTTGATCACTTCAACAGTGCATGTCTCTGCTACTCATTCGACGAGATCCTCTCGGGACCGGAATTCCTGCAGGTAGCGCTGTGCCGACTGAGTGTCAAAATAGTCCTCAAAGCGAGTGATGATTCCCCCGGATACGTCGAACTTCAGACACAGCCAGCTGGGTTCGTCCGTCGAGTGGCCTTTGATACGAGCCTTCTCCGTTCCATACGCAACCACTTCCGGGCCGCGGACGAAGTACTGCAGGTTCAGCGCACTTTTGTCGTATCGCTCCACAATGCCAAAGAATCGCCGCCAGAAGTCCGTCAGGCCGTCCGGCCCATGAAAAACTCCGGCAAATGGAATGATCAACGGATCTCCCGCTACAAACGTCGTCAAATCTTCGCTCAGCAAATGTCGAATCTGTGACACCATCTCAGCCTCGTGTGACCGGTAGGCCTCCACAAAGGCCTTAACCACTTCAACAGGATCCGTACAAAGATCCCCCGCACGCACAGCGACTCCGTTCTGATTCAGGACGTTGGCAATCGTCACGAGGGTCGAGAATCGAACGGCCTCCCCCGATTCTGCTTTCCTGACAACACGGACCGACAAATCGGCCGCCTCTGCAAGCGACTCCTGCGTCAGCCGTGCTGCTTTTCGGGAGGCTGTGACCATTGGTCCATTGCACACAACAACATCCGATAGATTCATAGACTTCAAAGCATTACTGTGTAAGTAGAATTCCCGTGATAACCTGGTGCCCGCAAAACGCAATTCCGCACATTACAAAATGCCGATTGCGTGCCGGTTCGCGATCCAATTCTCGTTGCGGACGCCGAGCCAAAACGCGACAAGGAATTCATCAAAATTCAGACTCGTGGATGAAAGAGAATCTCGTCAGAGTCCCCGGCATGCGGCTTTTCGGCTTCTTCCGGTGAAATTTCATGGCGCAGGGAACACGAAATCTGATGGTTTCTCATGTCGAATGGCCTGACGGGAAATTGAATCCATCTGTGACTGAAGGTACGATCGGGCGTCCTTCGTGTTTCTGCTCTGCCATGCGGAAAGCCCCCTGCCATGCACGCTGATATCGATCCGGAGGGATCAACGGCTTCTCGTGAAGACAAAGCTGAAGAATTCCACGCTCTTCACGAAGTCCTTCAGTCGGAGGACGGTCCTGAGGTCATGGCATTCGACGTGGCTGCGGTCACCGAGATCCTTCGACGACAGTGTCATCGTTTGCTCCGTGATTTCCCCGCAGTCCGGCGCTGGGATCAGACGGATGACATCGTGCAACAGTCCGCCCTGCGGCTTGTCAGGGCGATGCAGACACTCACACCGCATTCTCAGAGGCATCTGGAGAACCTCGCCGCACTTCAGGTCCGACGAACGCTGATCGACCTGGGGCGGAAATACACATCCTCTGTCGTCTTTGGAGCTCGCCAATGGACGCCAGCCGATTCACAGCAGTCCTTCAGCGAAATGGCCGATGCGAACTCCGGCGGTGACATGCTCCCGGAGGATCTGGAACGCTGGCTTGAACTCCACGAAAGCATCGGCTGCCTTCCGCTTGAGGAGCGAGAGGTTTTCGAGCTGATCTGGTATCAGGGCTTTACCAAACCCGAAGTGGCGAAGCTGCTGAATGTTGATTTGAGGACAGTTCAGCGTCGCTGGCGGTCGGCTCGTGAGAGACTTCTGGAACGACATGACGGAGCGTTTCTTTCATGAGTTCGATGCCTGCAAAATCATCGCCCATGGACGATGCAGGCAGGGCGAGTAACGAGACTTCGCTGCCATCACTCTCAATTGACGACCAGCGACGGCTGCGCGAGCTGATCGATGAATATGAGCTGGCGATCGATTCCGGCAGACATCCGGATCCCAGGCAACTTTGCAGCGAAAGTCCATGGCTTGCCGAACATCTGGTCGCAACCCTGCGGAAGTTGAACAGCCTTGATGGAATGCTGGGGCGTTTTCCGCAATTCCTGCAGCCAAAGCATATTGGCGAATTTGAAGTTGTGCAGCTTCTGGGTGTCGGATCGAGTGGCTTTGTCTTTCGCTGTCGACAGTCGCGTCCTGATCGTGAAATCGCCGTCAAACTTCTGAAGCCCCTGCTTTCCCCCGAAGAACAGCAGGAACGGTTCGAGCGTGAACTTGCAGCGTTGTCGGCAGTTCAATACGAAGGAATCGTCACTGTTTACCACAGCGGGATCCACGAATGGAACGGAATTCGCTGCCTTTGGATCGCCATGGAACTGCTGGATGGTGGTGACCTGTGCTCGTTCGTTCGCAATCAGAAGTCGTCAGAAACCGAAGTACTCCGATTGTTTCGTCATGTCTGTGTCACAGTTCGTGCGGCCCACCGTCTGGGCATTCTGCATCGCGATCTCAAGCCGTCCAACATTCTGCTGGATTCGAAAAAGCAACCGAAAATCGTTGACTTCGGGATCGCACGAATCCCCGGCGCGACATCAGACATTCACCAGACTGAACCGGGACAGCCAGGCCATCGGGGAACTATTGCATGGTCAGCTCCGGAGCTTCTCGCACGTGAATCGGATCATCCGGCTGATGTTCGCAGCGAGATCTTTAGCCTTGGTGTCGTGCTGTTCGAACTGTTGACAGGATCTCATCCATACCAGGCTGAGCACTACAGTGTTCCACAGGTTGCTGTCCGTATTGCGTCGAATCAGCGTCTTGATGTGAACTCAATTGCCCCGCACCTGTCAGCAGACTCGGTCGCGATTTTGAACCGTATGATGATGTCAGATCCAGGTGCACGGTATCCGAACCTGGATGATGTCATTGATGATCTGGATCGATTGCACCGCCATGAACCAGTACATGCAAGACGCATCTTCTTTCGAGAGAAGCTGGTTCGATGGTCCCAGCGAAATCGGCCGACGGTCGCAGTGCTTTCCGTCACTGCGATCTCGGCCATTTTCGTTTTCGTCGCGACACTGCAGTCCGCCTCTCGAGTAAAACAGCACGCGAAGCTTCTCGAGGTTGCCAATCAGGAGCTTTCAGAAAACCGCGACGAGCTGATTCAGACGACCCGTCAGCTGAAATCAACACTGGCCATGCGGGAGCGATCCATTCGCAGCAGTCTTTTATCTTCACTGCAACACTCGGTATACGTCAACTCTCTGGAAGTTCAACGGCAGTTGAATGACACTGAAATCTTTCCGGAGAAGACTCGCAGCGTCGCCTGGCACCTGCTCCAGGATCAGGTTCAGGTGAAGGTTGATATAATGTCCGCCGGATCTGCAGAGGTCGGGGGTCTTGGATACGAACCAAGGACCCGAAAGCTGTTCGCACTTTCCGCAGACGGAACACTGCGGATCTTTGACCTGTCGGTTTCGCATCATGCCAGGACAGCAATTCAGCCATCACCGATCAAACTGCGAGGCGGTCCCGGGCTGCAGTTGATTCCTGATACGTCGTTAATCATGGCGGTCGACACTGACCAGAAGTTTGTCGAGCTAAACATCTCTGACGGCAGTCCGGAACGCAGCCTCACCTCAGTCGCAGACGTCAGATACACCTTCAGAATCTCCCCGAACGGAAAATGGGTTGCAGGCATCAATCGTAACCGTCGAGTATTCCTGTTGGATCGCGAGTCAGACCAGACCATCTTTCTAAACCTGAAGCTACAGGACCATCACGCTGGCATTTGGTTCAGTTCGGACAGTCAAATCCTGAGTCTGGTGGATGACCAGGGTCAACTCCACAGATGGAAGACAGCGTCGGGCGAACCACTCGACGGCCCGGAAGATCCGAGGTTTTCCACAGACTGGGAGGTAAATAGCCTGAAGATCGCTGATTTTTCGGCAAGCATGGCAGAAGGAGAAGCGGTCGCCCTGGGACGTTCGAATGGCTCAATTCACATCATTCATCCATTCCTGCCAATTGAACGCAGGAAAACGATCAGCCTGGGTCGAACTGGAAATCTCCGGGACATTCAGATGGTCCCGCCCTTCCATATCCTCTCAATCACTGACACCGTACAGCTGCATCATGTGTATGCGTCACCCACGGATATCCAGTCGAGCCCGGCAACGGTGCCCGCATTGCCCGGCAGGTCGAAGACTGCATTGGCAATTGATGGTGGGAAGCGTATCGTGGTCGGGGGCGTGGATGGATCCATCGCCATTGCGGAAATGCCCGACAGAAACGTTCCGGTTCGCACCATCACCCCGTTTGCAGGAATCCCTGACAGGAGATTTGGCCCACCGGTCCAAGTCCTGAATGTTCCGGACTCTCCAGTGATGTTCACTGGCCACCGAGCGGGATGGATTGCAGCCGTCAATCGAGTAACCGGAAGAGGCGTTGAAGCATTTCGCATCGCCGACGGCCCCGTCAATGGACTGGCCAGACACCCTTCAAGGCCACTGATTGCAGTCGGCTTTGGCGGCACAAAGCCAGGGATTCGCACGTTTCAGTTAAAAGAAGGTGATCGGCTGACTGCTCCCGGTGATAGCGTCATCCGAGACTGCCCGAATGCAGTGTTTGAAGAGGAACTTGCGACCGACGTTCGGGTCCTGAGGTTTTCCAGCGACGGAACAAAGCTGTTCGTGGCCTGTCGCAATGGAACGCTGAACGTGATCGACTGTGAGAACTGGACGTCCGGGGCCTTCATTGAGGCACACAAGGGCGGAATCTTCGGGATGGATGTGCATCACGATCGGGTTGTGACCACCGGAACGGATGGTATTGTGCGTGTCTGGAAGACATCGGACTTGTCGAAGGCAGCCGAATGGAAGGCCCATGAACGCCGCATCAGAGATGTGCTCGTCCTTCCTGACGGGGATCGAGTCGCAACGGCGTCCCTTGATGGCGAAATTCGTATCTGGACTCTTGACGGAAATCTGCAAAACCGACTCATCGGTCATTCCGGCGGAGTTGTTTCACTCGCGTTGTCCGGTGATCAGCAGACACTTGTCAGCGGCGGCGACGATGGTCAGCTTGTCTTTTGGGATTCAGTCACTGGCGACATTCAACTTCGCTTCACTGGCCATCAGGACTCGATCACCGACCTTACCTTCACCCCGCACAGGAACCAGCTGGTCTCCGCGGGATATGATGACCAGCTCCTGCTGTGGGGCCGTGACAATACTCAGAATAATTCACCCGCAGAACAAAGTCTGAACAATCAATGACTCGTGCTCTGTCAATGCTTCGTTTTGGGGTACGATGGGCATTGTTCCCCCAGGCTTTTGGAGGGAGAATTGGGCAGAAAAGTTTCCGGGCAGCAAAATAAATCGCAGATGAATGGTGGGCGTTCGGCCGAATTCAAATGCCGAGGGGGCTGACAGGACTCTTCAGCACGAGCCCATTGCACAGCTTGTTGTACGGCATCTTAATCGAGTTCGAGTTTAACGAATATCTCCACGGACGAACGGCGGCGAATCTCTTCGACCACTTTCTTTCTCGCTTCCTCCCGCCACCTGAGTCGTAGATCCCATTCGACCTTTGCCTGCGCTTCTTCAAACGATTGAATAGTCCGCGTTACCCTGGTGTTCTCAGAATCTGATTCTTTCCAGACCGCATAGTCGTCCTGATGCTCTTCATAGTACTTCCGCAGTTCGTCCGGAGTGACCTTCTCAGGCACTTTTGCGACTTTTGAAAGGTATCCTTCCGTCAACTGGCTCCTCAGGAACTGCTCACGAAGGGAACTGATTGTCGTCCATTGTGATGCCAGTTTCGCCGCCAGTTCCTCGTCGGTTTCCAGCAGGTTGTTCTTCCTGATTCGCTCAAGAAACTGAGTGAATGATGGTTCGAGGGACTCTCTGATGACTTCACGTTGATTCTGCGGGGTCCTGGATTCGAGCTCCTGCATCACGAGTTCATCGTCGACGTACTTCGCCAGACGCATCTGCACGGACTTCCGGATGACACTTGCGCGGACCTTCTCTTCCACACTTGTATGGGCTTCGATCATCTGCCGTCCGCCACACAGCACGTCATCGACGGTGATCCGTTTGCCGTTCACCGTTGCGACCACAGTGTCTCCCCTGAGCACTCTTTCTGCTGGTGGCACGGCAGGCTCATTCCCGGAGTCTGTTGGCTCGATTTCCACCAGAGTAGCGGGAGCGTACATGGAGACTGTGCCAATAGCTGGCGGCGCCACGGTTTTCTCCGACGCACGCTTCAGCGGGACCGTGCTGATGCTGGCGATGTCGTGCAGCAGTGCAATCACTTCATCCTGTTTCCAGTCGCCAGTGCTGTCGAACCGTTCGACCAGCAATTCGAACTGCTTTACCTGAAGAACAGTGCTCGGATTGTCTTTGTTTTCACCAATGAACTGCTGCACCACGTCGCGCAATTCTGTGATCAGGCTGCTTGGAATGTCACCCGGTGAATCGTGGTTACGCTGTGCACTTGCGAGGTAGCCCGCGTAAAGCTGATCGCACAACGCGTCTGGAAATCCCGAAGGTTGAGTCCCCAGACCACCACGTGTTGGCGGCGTTGACAGGGTTCCCTTCCACGCACCTTCCGGGGCATCATGAACCTGCAGAGACACGCTTAATGTCTGGTGCGAATGATCTAAAAGTTGCTGGATCAGTTGCTCACAGAGTTCTCTATGCTCTTCGTCTGGCAGATATTCCTGCTGGTGAGCAAGGAAATCGAACCAAAAGACTTTGTGAGGAGGGATCGTCGCCTCGATTTTTGGTGGGAAGTCCGATGGAGCGAAGTGGTATCCCCCGAAAGAAAGACCCATCGATTGCAGAAAAATGGAGCTCCGATTCCGGGACTCGTGCTTTGTTGCCGGGCAGAACCGAATTGTGTCCTCGGAAATGTTGTGGACAGCCACCAGGATCCGCAAATCTTTTCCAGGAGCGTTGTCGGTTAGCGAAGTCCTGATCGCAACTGCGGCGCGAAGACCATTGACCGGTTCACTCCAGTCGAGAAGTTGTTCCAATCCTTCCGGCATGCTTACTGGGACCGGGCTGCCTGGATTCTGTGGTCTCGATTGATTTCGGAACCTCTCTAAGGAAGGATCGAGGTACTCTCGCAGCCTTTCCGGTAAGGATTGAAGTTCCTGCTCATCAACATCCTGCACTTTGGCCTTCTCGGCGTAAGTGAGCTTCCTGATCCCTGAAGATTCCGCCAGCCAGACTGTTCCCGAATGGCGAATCCAGACAAACTGAAATGGCCAGGTGATGGCGATTTCTTCCGATTCCCAGACTGGCTCCTCCAAAGGCTTCGCATCCCAGGGCTCCGACTTCGAATAAACGAGCCTGGCTTTGTATAGACCAGTCTCGTTGGTATCGTGATCAATGTAGAGTCGAAGGTTTTCCGCAACAATGTAGTTTCCTGGGGTGTCAGCCGTTCGAACTTTTCGAGGAGCGTCAGGCAACCACGGCAGAATATGAAGCTTCACTTCACCGGTTTTGACGTTGACTTTTTCCAGTGAAAGAACGTTGTCGGGTTGTCTACCGATGAGAAGACGAATCTCCGCCGAGGTTGAAAAGCTGTCACCAGCAACCGCCGAAACACGCTGGAGAAATGGAATTTGCTGTTGCTGTGTCTCGGTAAGATCATCGCCAAACCCGATCCCGCTCGCGTCGAGTCCAATACAGGAATTCGGAGGCACCTCTGTTTCGTATGGCAATCGCGTCGGTTTGTAGTCAATGATCACCGGCCGACCGGCAACGACGTGACTAAGCTGGTGATGATGAACGAATGCCAGCCGAATCCTGACAGGCTTTTCTCCTCTGTTGTGAAGAATCAACTTTCGTTGAACCACTGTTCCCAGGGGTACCGAATCGCCTTCAGAATCGATCACAACTGCTGCTCGCAAGTCGCTTTCATGGAACTCGCCCCAGGCAAGGTCGTCGAATGCCTCGGTGAACGGGATCGGCTTTTCGCCAATCTGATTGAACAAGCCGGCCCCGGTTTTTGAATTTCCCTGTTGTGCATCATCTGAGCCCCGCAGCATGGCCATGGGCGCGGCGAGGATCGTGGCAGTCAGGACTAACCCGATTGCCAATGCTGTCGTCACACTTCGACGGTTCTGCTTTTCTCTTAACACGGCACTGAGACGTCCGTGCAGCGACGAATTTCTCGCCATAGCGAGGCCGCAGGCCTGGGTCCACTGGGATGAAGTCAATCGCGTGGCAACGTTGAGCAGGTGTTCGGCATAGCTGGAAGCTCGGATGCCGGTGTTCAGAACGAGGTCATCGCACGCTCGTTCGCGTTCGAGATGCATTCGCCAGGCGGCGATCCAGACAAGTGGATTGAACCAGTGCAATGCACAGGCGATCTGAGTCAGCGCGAGAACAAACAAGTCGCGGCGACGGACGTGAGCCAGCTCATGCAAAAGCACCGACTGAAGTTGCTCATCGTTCCACTGAAGGGCCTCCTTCGGCAATTGCAGACGAGTCTCCCAGAGTCCCCAGACGATGGGAATGGATCGCTTTGGATCCAGCAATATCGCCACCGGCCGCTTCAATCCCAGCGCGAGTTTTGATTGCTCAAGGGCGATCCCCAATTCCTGAGGCGAGCGGCCAGTGTCAACTGGCCGGTACTCTACTTCAGTGTCGGAAACACGTGATGCAACGCGAGCTGGACCGGGAAGCTGATGCATCCCGCTCGCCAGAGGCTGGACCATTGACTCTGGAGATTCAGATCCGATTTTATCACATTTGCAGCATCGAACCACAACACAACGCCGTTCCGACCACCGCAGCATCACAGCCGCGATGGAGAGACGAACGATCAGCAGTACACAACCGATCAACCACCCAGCACTGATCCACGCAGGCATTTGTGTCGCCGATTCTTTCATCGGACCAATGGCTGGCGCCACATCAGATGATCCATTGTTCGGCTCTGGAGTTGCGGCATTCATCACATCCGATGCGTCATCACGGATGACTGCCGGAAGATCCTCAAATATGATCGGCTGTGGGGGCTCGAAGATGGCATCCGCTTCGACGAGAGTCACCACGGTCGGCGATTCGGGCGAAGAGATGTGCTGCAGCGTCACCGGCGTGGAATTCATCCAGTTCGGCAGGATTCGCCATTGAGGAAGCACGAGCGACAGCACTGGCATCGCGACGAGCAGGAAGACGGCAATTGTCCAGACAAAATGTCGAGTCGCCGCGGAATCTCTTCGCAGCCAGACACACACGGTGCCGGCCAGAACGAGAATCAGCGTGCCCCTGATGGCCGAATCGAGCAGCGGAAACGCGGTCAAGCCGCCGACAGCAAACAGTACCGAAGTCCATCGACTCATCTCAGCGACCCTCCTTCTTCGCCTGTTCAATCAGCGTGATCAGCCGCTGACGTTCTTCCTCTGTGACCGCATCCTTCCGTGAATGCAAATGTGCGGCGAGCGCTTGTTCGAGCGATCCGCCGAAGAAGGTTTCGATGACCTTCTGAAACGCTCCTCGACCGGCCTTCTCTTTCGATTCACGAGGTGTGTAGATCACTTCGCGACCGTTCTCGCGTCGTTTGAGGTGCCCTTTTTCTTCAAGGATATGCATCATGCGCCGCACCGCCATCGGCGTCGGCGGATCGGGAATGGCTTCGACAACCTGATTGACCGTGGCCTCTCCCAATTCAAAAACGGCATCCATGATCTGCCGCTCTCGACGACTCAACTCCGACGCTTTCGCCACCGTGCACCTCCGGTCCAATGTCTTCGCTCAACAGCCATTGCGTTAAATTATTAACGCAATGAATGTCGCTCGTCCAGAGGATTTCGTTAATTTTTTAACGATTCGGAACGAGGTGACCGACGCTGGCATCACAGGCGAATTCTGTCACGGGAGTCGATCCGATGCGGCAGATTTTGAGTCTCCGGCAGGGTGTCGAGTGCAGCATGTGGCTTGTGACCGACGGCCCCCGTGCGGCAACGCCGTGAAGGATTTCTATCAGCAAATACGGTGACCTCTCTGGTGGCCAGATGATGTCCGTTTTCCAACCCCGACAGGGGTTTCACAACAAAGCCTGGGGTCGCCGTGAACACGGCGCACCCCAGGAAAAACACAGGAAAATGCGATTGAACCCCAACGGGGTTCCACAACACCATGAACGATCGATCACAGCCTTGTGGAACCCTTTCAGGGTTCGGGGCGAACGAACATCACGAACCTGGGGTGCGCCGCTTCGCGTCGACCCCAGGCTTTGTTGTGAAACCCGTTCCGGGTTAAATCGCAATGTTTTCACTCAAAAAAATCCTTCACGGCGTTGCCCGTACGGGCCAACCCGTATTCGAGCCGCTGACAGATCCGGGAGCTGTCGTCTTAAGTCGGCTGCAGAAGGATGCCCGTGACATTCCGAAGAACGTTGCCGGGCGATGGACCATCGACGCACATTTTCATGATGTGAAGGAAATCTGGGGAGCCGGTCAGCAGTGGACTGGATTGAGGAGGTTGAGAATCGGTTGATCGTGTATTCTTCCCATTGCGTTCTGAAACGGCAATAGAAAGAAAAGAGGGGGCAGGTCCGATGCCCGTACCTCAGTTTTCACGCAGGAAAGGTCCGCGATGTCAACGGCTTACTGTCTTGCAAGGCCTTAGAGGTCTCGCTCTGCGTGTTCGCTAATAGACGATTTGAGGAACGAAATGAAAGCGTTTAACATCTTAACGACAATAGCAGCAATGCTTGCATTTGCGGTCTCTGTTTCGACACTGTCTCAGGGTCAACCGAAGCCCGGACTGGAAATGAAGAAAAATGATTTATTCAAATGGATGGATGAAATTGGCTTTCCGTCGGCAGACGGTTCTAAGTTTTTTGAAATTACTTTGCCGACTCCAAAAACATGTGGCGATCGGTCAATTATTCTCCACGGATTTCTGATCTGCAAATCTCCTGGCATGCGTGTGTATTTCACTGATGATGCAAGAGATTTCATTTTGAACGGGAACGAGGTGTTAAACACAACCATTCGCGAGATCGATTTCAGTCAGTATGTTGAACAGGTTCTTATATCGGAGAATCCATATCTTGAATCGAGTGTGAATGGATACTGTATTGAGATGGGGCATCGCTGTGGTCTTGGCAGGTACAGTCTGAACTTATTTCCAGCAATGCGTGACATCATACTTTCAAGGTGGTGTGCTCAGCGTGGGGAGAATGACGCAGGGCATCGTTTATGGATTCGAGCTCTCGGAACAATGCCAAAGCTGGCCTACGCACCTGTAGAAGAACAGTTCAAAGAGATTTTTCCTGCCATTCTCCTTGATCGAGCGATTGCCTCAATGGCCAACCCGGCCACGCGCCGGGCTGAATGCATCGCCAGACTGGACTGGATTGGAGCTACATGGGAAGGCAGCGAATGCGGCGAGTTAGCAACGAAGCTGCGTGACGATTTAGAGGCATCGATGAAGATTCAGCTGGACCTCGACATGGAGTTAAATCGTGATGTAAAGATGCCACGGACGCCAGATCAGCTGGTCAGGCAGCTTATTGATCAGGAGTTCTGGGGTGGAGACATAAGAACTGGGTTCGGCCCATTCGAAGGCACGGGAGGGGTGTCACCATTTTCGGAGATTCTCAGACAGTCAGATTTGACACGTAACATCCTTACCGCGTATGTCGACTCTGATGCTCCAACGAGGCTGGTCAGTTTTCGTAATACAGAGTTACCCCGAATGCAATGGGAGACTCTCGGTACGGTTGCTCGGGGGCTACTGGACCTGATTGAATTGAAAGAAACAGATCCGATGTAGGTAAGGGTTGCGCGGGGGCGCATTCGTCACACTCAGTGATCCGGTGCTGGGAACTCCGAAAGGAGAAATTTTCCGTTTTGGATTGCGGGCAGTTATTTGCAACCGAAGTTGTCAGCGGTTTTTGCTGTGTTGACGGAATGTGGAACAGTCTGAGGAAGCTTCTCCGGATCCAGACCTGGGGTTATCAAATTGGCATTAAGATGAACTTATGGAGACAACAGGTGATCGCGACTGACGGCATTGACTCCTCGCCACCCGGGGCATCGACTGACTCGCAAAAGTCGTCTTCGGACAATGATCTGGCATGCGATCGCTCTGTGCATAACCCCTATCAGCCTCCCCCGACATATGACGAACCCTCGCAGGCAGCGCCTGACGACGAGATGTATTCCGATCTGGTCCGCCAGGTAAAATTGATCTTCTACGGGCTGATTGTCGGATGTTTAATGATGATCGCAATTTCGATCGTGCTGGCTGCCCTCGCTTCAAGCCTGCTTAAAGGGCAGCCTCAACTGCGTACGCCTGCCGATATGGTCGTCGTGATCGCGAGTTCAGCAATCGCCTTTCGAGTCGCAAGGTATGCGTGTCGAATGGAGCGGCGCCGACTGGAAACTGAACTCTGATACTGAACTCTGATGTTAAAACCTGATACCAAACCCTGGTCAGAAATCTGAACGAAAAACCTGATCAGCAATTCGCCTTTGATTCGCCTTTTTCGATTCGTCCGACAGCATTTCGACCAGTCGAAGAGATTTTCGGCTGGGCAGAGTCCGTTTAAACCTTATGGCCTTGATCCCGCCCGGGGTATGCAGCAAAATTCCCGGTCGTCGCCAGCATCTGCTGATGCTCGTGTGCTGAACAATCTTCAAACTGCAGTGCTAATCCACAGATTTTCGTGAAATCCTGCGAATGGACCTTTCTGAAATCGATCGATTGTGCGACCTGTTTGAACAACAGCGACAGCTGAATCACAGGTATTCGATACCGGAGTTTCTGACACAACACCAGTTGTCTGCGGATCCTGAGCTGCTGACTGAGCTGAACCGAATTGCTGTCGATTATGGAACGGTACCGAACTCCGACGAGACGGCCGATGCAGCGGATCCTTCCCCAGGTTTGTCGAACCGGATGACAGGAACTGCGATCGATGTGGGTTCTACGGTGGGCCGGTATCGCCTGATTCGGAAGCTGGGCGAAGGGGGAATGGGCATCGTCTATCTGGCCGTGCAGTCTGAGCCAGTTCAGCGACAGGTGGCACTGAAACTGATCAGGCCGGGTATGAATTCGGATGAGGTGCTGGCCCGGTTTAACGCGGAACGTCAGGCACTGGCTCTGATGGACCATCCCAACATTGCCCGGGTCTTCGAAGGCGGAACCTCGGAGGACGGTCAGCCGTATTTCGTCATGGAACTCGTCGAGGGCATGCCGATCACGCAGTATTGTGACCTGCACGATCAGCCAGTCAGCGAGCGGCTGAAGCTGATCGTTTCTGTCTGTCATGCTGTCCAGCATGCGCATCACAAGGGTGTCATCCATCGTGATCTCAAGCCGTCAAACATTCTGATTAAGGACATCGAACAGCACGCAAGCGTGAGAATCATTGATTTTGGTCTGGCAAAAGCTGTGGGACCGGAATTTACGAACCATCCGTCCTGCACACGGTTCGGACAGATCGTGGGTACCATCGGTTACATGAGTCCTGAGCAGGCGTCCTTCAATGCAGTCGATATCGACACAAGAACAGACGTGTATTCACTTGGTGTCCTGCTGTACGAACTTCTGACGGGCGAAACACCGTTTGGTCGGAATCAGCTTCAGGATGCAGATGTGGATGAACTGCTGAGAAGGATACGCCAGGACGATCCGCCACACCCGCACGCACGAATCAGCAGCCATATTGCACGCAACAACATTGCAGCTCGACGAAGTACCGATTCGCGAAGGCTCAGCCGGCTGCTGCGCGGCGAACTCGACTGGATTGTCATGAAGGCACTTGAGAAGGATCGGAATCGCCGTTATGAAACGCCCAACAGCCTGGCACTGGATATTGAACATTTCCTGCATCAGAAACCCGTTGTTGCAGGACCTCCCGGCATGGCGTATCAGCTGCGAAAATTTGCGCTCAGGAATCGCGGCGCTGTACTGGCATCAATGGTGATCGTTGTCTCCATTCTGGCCGGACTGCTGGGCACATCAATTGGACTGGTCCGCGCATTGACCGCTGAACGGAATACCCTGATTGAACAGACTCTTTCGTCATGGGATTATGGACGTCAGCTTTGCGAGAACGGCGAAACTGGCCGTGGCCTGCTGGTCCTTGCAAACGCTCTGGAATCCGCACCCATGTCAGCACCGGACGTCCGACATGCCCTTTCAATGGAAGTGGCCGCGTGGTACCAGCAGTGCGATACTCTGCAGGCGATTTTTGCGCATCCGGATCGAGTGCTGACACTGGCGACAGATCCCAGTCAGCGTTTTTTTGTGACGGGCTGTGCGGATGGCATTATCCGCAGGTTCCAGTATGACTCGGACTCCGCGCAGCAGATGGGATCGGTCGGAACTGAGATTTGTTCAATCGGAATCACGCCGGATGGAGCAACTGTGGTTGTCGGCGGTGCAGACGGCCGTGTCACATGGTGGGATGTCACAACGGGTCAGCTGACACGGGAAATCGTCGCACATCAGGGTGAAGTATGCGCGATAGCAATCAGTCCTGATAGTCGGGTTTTGCTGACAGGTGGCCCGGATAACTCGGCCTGCATGTGGGATGTCGTTACCGGACAGAAACTGAACGTCTTTCCGTTTGACGGTCCGGTACGAGCGATCTGTATCAGTGCTGATGGAGATCGCTGTGTTCTTGGAGGTGGAAATGAGGCATCAGGACGATTTTGTCTGTATACCCTTAACCACAACAGCCTCAACGGTCCCGAATTGCAGCAGGAAATTAATCGCCCTGTCCTATCCGCTGCCTTTGGCGCTGATGGAAACACCCTGCTGATCGGCGACGCTGACTGGGAGACTACTTTCTGGGATCTTCAAAGCGGCAGGCCGTTTGCCGGCACAGATTTTGCGGACGGTAGTGTCACAGGGATTGCGATTTCCCCGGACGGACGTTTTGCGGTTTCAGCTGCCAGCGAATCTCATCGCGCTATGGTTTGGGATCTTCAGCAGCTGCGGTCTCACTGGATCCGCCAGAAGAATGGCAGCGTCGTGCTTTCCAGGCACAGCACGATGCGTCCCATCACTCCACATTTGCCACATCCCGCTCCGGTAACTGCTGTCGCGTTTGCCGATCCTGAAGGAAGAAGCTTTCTTACGGCCTGCGAGGATGGTTTTGTGCGAATGTGGAGGAGAGCGGGCGGCTATTCGACAAACCCCTTCACTCATGACGATTCCGAGCGGCGGCCAACTGCTGCAAATCACGAGTTCCGAGTACGCGCGGCCGTTATTGACTCCTCCGGAACGCTGGCCGCCACAGCCGGAGAAGACGGACGAATCTGCTTCTGGAAAATCGCCGATGGAACATCCGCAGCGTCTGCAATTGAGTGCTCGTCCGCTGTTGTCGGAGTAGACTTCTTTGAAGACCAGCCGATTCTGATAACAGGCCACAGTGACAACATGATTCGCCGATGGAATCTGAAAAACGGAGTCGAAATTCTGCCCGCTGTACATTATCCACCGGAAATCTCGGGACTGAGCCTGTGCAGAATCTCGGGCAGCCTGCTGGCAGGCGGAGGCGGCAGCGCTCAAATCTGGAACGTGGAATCCCTGAAACTCGGCGGAGAGCGACTGTTGCATAACCCTGACGATGCCAGCGTGAGCGTCGCAACAGCCATTTCACCGAATGCGAAAAGGCTGCTGACCTGCGGTGAAGACGGAATCGCCAGACTCTGGTCCAAAGACGGTGAGCGGATTGCCGATCTTCCGCATCAGAACAGAATTCGCTGCGGCGCATTCAGCCCGGACGGACGATGGGCGGCAACGGCCAGTGATGATCACAGTGTGAAAATCTGGAATGCCGAAACAGGAACGCATGTTTCCACTCTGATGCATGAAAACGAAGTGTTTACGGTAACATTTGTCTCAGACGAAATGGTACTGACAGGAGGTCGTACAGGCGCACAACTTTGGGATCACCGACTCATGCGCCGCATTGGGCCACCCTGCAGCACCGGAGATGCAGTCATGTGCGCCGACGCCTCTCCCGATGGCACAAAGGCCGTCCTGGGAGACTGGGACGGCAAGGGTCTGATCTGGACTCTTCCGCAACCAGTTTCCGTGCGTTCGGGCACGTTGCCGGAGTGGATTCAGGCGGAAGTTGGCATGACACTGGATCATTCCGGCGGCCGCGAAACGCTCAGTGGTACAGCCTGGAAAACTCGTCGACAGCGAACCGAGCTTTGAGTCCAGCCGGTACTTCAAAGGGGCGTATTCGTATTTGCAGGCAAACCGCGGCCTCCGCTGCCAGTTCACTGAGCATCAATGCTGGTCCGGAATACAGCCTGTGTTTCCTGCACTGTCGTTCACAGGGAACCATTGTCTCGCAGAATTGTACGAGTGAGTAGGATATGCCAGGGTCGATGCCCAAACCGAGGGCAGCGACGCACTTACAAATTGCCTGGGTTTCATCGTGTACACCGTGTTATCCGGCATGGTTTTCTGAATCGGGGAAAAGAAATTCTTCCACTCCTTATACGGCATGCAAGTTGCGACTGGCGATGCGGTCAGCGTTGCAAATGTGATGATTCCGTTTGCCACGATACGCTGAATTGCCGTGATTATGTGATGTCCGGCCCCCGGGGTAATACCCGGACCCGGACCGGTGTGACGATTTTTAGAAGACTGGCTCAACAAGGATCGTGCTGTGACAAATGGATTCCTGATTGACATGGATGGCGTCATTTACCGCGGATCAGAACTGATCCCGGGTGCTCGACAGTTTATCGTTGAGCTGCTGGAACGTGATATTCCGTTTTTGTTTCTGACGAACAACAGTCAGCGAACGAGACGTGACGTCGCAACAAAACTGTGCCGCATGGGAATCCCCATTGAAGAGAAGCATGTCTTCACGTGTGCCATGGCCACAGCCCGATTTCTTGCCCGACAGTTGCCGGGCGGGACTGCGTTTGTCATCGGTGAAAGCGGACTGCTGCAGGCACTCCACCACAACGGATATTCAATCGTCGACTCAAACCCTGACTACGTTGTTGTCGGTGAGGGCCGCACACTGTCGTTTGAACTTGTTGAACGAGCCGTTCAGCTGATACTTGGGGGAGCAAAACTGATTGCAACAAACCTTGACCCCAACTGCCCGACTCAGAACGGCACGAGGCCAGGCTGCGGAGCGGTTGTTGCACTCCTTGAAAAGGCCACGGGAGTGAAAGCTTTCAGTGTGGGAAAACCCAGTCCGGTCATGATGCGAGCAGCTCGAAAAGAACTCGGACTCGAGGCCGCAAATACCATTATGATCGGCGACACGATGGAAACCGATATCCTCGGTGGAGTACAAATGGGATATCGCACCATACTTGTTCTCTCCGGTTCAACTCGCCGCGAGGACCTTAACGACTACGCATTCCGTCCGGATGTTGTTGTAAACTCGCTTGCTGACCTTCTGACTCCCGACGAGGGCCTGAGAAATGTGCTGGCGTGCCCGGCCAGCCTTGACGGCTGGCCCAGCACAACCAGCGTTGTGGCCTGACGTTCCCCAAAATCGCTGCGATCCTCAGGACTTCGGAACCTCATTGGAAGACTTGTCTGCTGCAGATTCCCGGTCAGCACCTGGCTTCGCATCAGTAGCAGATTTCGCGTCAGCAGCAGGCTTCTCCTCAGCAGCAGGCTTCGCTGGCGGTTTCGCTTCCAGATTGAAAGGTGCTCGAACCCGAACACCCACAGCAGGCTTCAGCTCCCGCACCCAGATATTTCGAAACCGGACCGGGTCACCATGGAATTGCAGTGCAATTGGCCCGGTCTCAGCATGTGCAACGTAGTGCGGGGCTGCAACGAATGAGGTTGGTCCCATCAGCTCAAAGTGATTGAGTGCCAGAACACCATTGTGCATGACGGTGACATATCCGGGTTTCTCCACATCCCCGTTACCTCGGAATTTTGGAGCAGTGAAGAAGATGTCATAAGTGTTCCATTCGCCGGGCTTGCGCATCGCATTAACCATTGGCGGTGTCTGCTTGTAGATGGACGCGGCCTGACCGTCGAAATAAGTCGTGTTCTGAAAAGAGTCAAGTACCTGCACTTCGTAGAGGCCCATAAGGTAAACGCCGCTGTTGCCACGCCCCTGCCCTTCACCACGAATTTCTGTGGGCGCCGACCATTCCAGATGCAGTTGAATATCGCCAAAGTTTTGTTTGGTGATGATCTGACTTTCACGAGGAATCGCTGTTCCATCCTCGATCAGCCATTTTTCTCCGCCCTGCCACGCATCAAGACTCTTCCCGTCAAACAGTACAATGGCGTCGGACGGAGCCTGGTCGTTTGTGGCGCCAGGAGTAACGACAGGCGGCTCCTGCCATTCAACACCACTCTTCCATTCCTGACCTGTTGCAATATGTGGAGTCAGCAGTCCCGCCACCAGAAGTGCGAACGAATACTGCAATGGGCGAAGAACAGGCATCGAAGCAGCGAAAAAGAGTGCAGCACCAGTACATTGGGATGGAAACATGAGTGATTGTGCCCCCGGAAGAAAGAATCTGAAGCGTAGAAGAAATCGGAAATTGCCGACCGACCTCTCGCTATGATACCGGGAGTAAGCGATTCGCAAAAACAATGGACGCGAAAAGTGCTGCGTGCCTGCAGATCAGTAAACGGCTACCTGTCAGGCCAACTCCGCGCAACTCAGCTTTCTGATGGTTTCGTCTTCTTTTGCATCAGGACAACATCGTCGCTCAGTATATACAGATCTGCATCCAGCAGCCGGGCCACCCATTGAAATGTCTGATCGCTGAAGAAAATGACATGTGAGGGGTCGATTCGATAAAACCACTGACAGAAACGGGATTCGTCTTTACAGCGTTTCGTCATCACGCCAAGCCAGCCGCCTGGTTTGAGGCATTTCCAGAGTCGCTGCAATTCGGTCCATGGTTCGTGCAGATGTTCGAACACCTCAGTCGACACAATAAAATCGTACGTATCGTGAAATACTGACATCTCTCTGGCAAAAAAGAGATCAAACAATTTCATTTGATGGCCGGCTTCAGAAAACATGGCTGCCAGAGCGGGCCCGGGACCGCACCCAAAATCCAGACCGGAACTGTGAGGGCTCAGCCTTTCTGCCAGCGGAACAAAAACACGGTTCAGAAACTTACGATATTCAGGATCTGCGACATGGTTCTGATGCTGCTGATAGAGCAGGAGCTCGTCTTTCGCCGAGAGGAAGCAGTGAGACGGCACAAAGATCAGGAAGCATTCGGGACATTTGAAGTATGCTCGTGCCGAATCTTTACAAAGTTCAGAACAAAACGAATATTCGCAAAGCGGACACACACCGGATTTCGGCAGCGGTGGGGTCATTGCGGGGTGGCCGGGGCAGCAGTCGCCGGGGCAGCAGTCGCCGGGGCAACAGTGGCCGGGGCAGCAGTGGCAGCAGCAGCCGGCGGATTCTCGTGCGATGCCGGCTGCACACTGGTGCCGGCTGGTGGGGGCGACTCTTTGGCATCTGCCAGCTGTTTCTCCAGTACTGCCGGATGCACAAACTGGTGGCTGTCGGCAACAGTCAGAGATCTCGGTTCGCGAATGTTCTTCCTTGATGAGAAGGGCACTGGCAGGCGACCTCCGGCGAATCGATAACCATCGTGAATGCTTCCTCGCGTCAGAGGACCAACCCCCATGAACCAGCTGTCCTGAGAATCGCTTTTCGCGACCGCGTTTCCGGACTGCCACACGGGCATCCCTGTTTCACGATGGTATCCGTAGATGACAACTTTGGAAACCGCCATGTTGGAATTGCGTTTTCCAAAAGAGATCTCGGGCAGCGAAAATCCCGGAGCTCCGGCCAGCGCTGAAGCGGCCTGACCGACGCCGCCGCTCGAGGGAACTCCATAAGTCACCTCCATTGTATCTGAGGCCAGAGCACCAACCCGCGGCTCCAGAATATAATCAGCCTGTGCCTTGTCCGTCTGAATCAGGCAGCCGGACGTCGTCATTTTCTGTCGCAGTGCACTGTTAATGTATTCCGCATTGATAAACATGTTTCCTTTCACAGGCTTCATGTATTCAATGTCGAGGTACACCTTGCGACCTGCAAACGGTGAAAGATCCAGCTGATCCACAGCTCGGTCGACAGAATCTGAAAGGAGCAGCTGTTCGGTTCCGTTCTTTTGCACAGCCGTTCCACACCCTGCTGCATTAAGGCAGATCAGAGCCAGAAAGAGTTGTAAAGAATTGAACGCTCGCACGACTATTGACCCCGTTTGATCGTCGGCAGGATATCCGAGGATTCCTGGAAGGCCGGTGCAGAACTTCTGCAGCAAACTTTCTGCAGAACATCCTCGTCAACGGGTATCGTATTGATTTCCTGCCCTCCCGGTGTCGCTCTACCACCATCAAAACAACAGACTCGGGGATGACTCGAATTCGTCGAGTCTTTATTCGGCAAATTTTGCCTGTCACAGTATGGCAGCTGAGAATACTGCAACTATGCGGCACATGAATGCAGATCAAATCGGTGAGAAACTGCCAGCCGGATTAAAGTTCGCCGGTTGACACTCGATCACTCTTCTCTCTCAACGCCCACGGGAAATCGCTGCTGGAGTGACATTTGAGGGACCACTTCTCACAATACGTTTTCCAATGTTCTGTAACAAACCTCAAAAGCAGCGTTTGATTCAGAACACGAATTCAGACGAGTGAGCCCTTAATCAGGAAACCTGAACTATGCTGCGAATGTTGTTGTGTGCGTCCATCGGCCTGTCCGTCGGACTTTCGTCAGTCACTGCTGACGAGAAAACGGGTGAACCGAAGGTCATTCGAGTTGGCATGATTGGTCTGGACACCTCTCACTGTCTTGCCTTTGCCAAACTGCTGAACATAAAGGACGACGGTCAGTACGTTCCCGGATGTCGGCTGACACTGGTTTATCCCAAAGGAAGTCCGGATATCGAAAGCAGTGTGAAGCGAGTTCCGGAATACACAGTTGAAATCAAAAAACTGGGAGTGGAGATTATTGACGATCTGGACGCCATGATCGCTCAGGTCGATGCCGTGGTGCTCGAGACGAACGACGGAAGGCCTCATCTGGAACAGGTCATACCGGTATTAAAGGCTGGTAAACCCGTCTTTATTGACAAGCCCATTGCAGGATCTCTGACAGATACAATTGCCATTTTCGAACTTGCGAAACACTATAAAGTTCCTGTCTTCAGCTCATCCTCTCTGCGGTTCTCCAGTTCTGCCCAGGCCGTTCGAAACGGATCGCTCGGCGAAGTGACCGGATGCGACGCCCATTCGCCCTGCTCTCTTGAAGCCACGCATCCGGATTTGTTCTGGTACGGCATCCACGGATGCGAAACGCTGTTCACTGTCATGGGGCCCGGTTGTGAATCGGTTGTCCGAACACACACGCCGAATTTTGATCTGGTGACAGGCGTCTGGAAGGGCGGAAGAATTGGAACCTTCCGAGGCATTCGCAGCGGTGCGGCTCCTTACGGCGGAACAGCATTTGGAACAAAGGGTGCTGAGTCCATTGGAAAGTATGAAGGATACCGCCCACTGGTCGTGGAGTTTGTAAAATTCTTCCAGACCGGGCAGCCCCCGGTCAGCGCGGAGGAAACGATCAACCTGTACGCCTTCATGGAAGCGGCTGACGAAAGTAAACGCCAGGGTTTTGTGCCGGTAAAGATCGCCGATGTGATGGCTAAAGCGGAAGCAGAGGCTGCGAAAAAAGTGCAGGCAATCATCAGTAAGTGATTGCAAAAATCCTCGCGGCAGCGAATGCTTCAGTTCGGAACGTTCTGAGCCAGTGCCGTCAGAACCAGTGCCGTCAGAGCCAGTGTTTCTGGCGGCACACTCCGTTCAATGCCCAGGCCACTGTAACGCTTTCCGGCCTGCGCTCGATCGAATGCTGACTAAGGACGATCTGTATGAATGAACTGCAGGAAAATATTCTTCGCTGTCTGGGTGCTGAGGAATATCATCCCGTTGTGGCTCAGGAACTCTCACGCAGGCTGTCGGTAAAAAAGAAGAACATGGCCGAATTTCGTCAGGCCGTTGAAGACCTGGCAGCTGCGGGAAAAATTCGCATCGGGAAAAAGGGCCGTATACGGCTCAGTGCGTCATCCGGGTTCATTGCCGGTGTGGTCAGAAAGATCAGCAGCGGAGCCGCTTTCGTAATTCCCTCCGAGCGATCTCCGGAACTGATGGGTGGTGATATTTATGTATCCGCCCGCGATCTTCGCGACGCTCAGACTGGCGACGAAGTACTCGTGCGGCTAAGTCAGACACGCCGATCCGGGGGTCAGCGATCGGGAGTCATTGAAAAGGTCGTTGAACGTGCCAGCAATGTGTTTGTAGGCACTTACAGCGAACGTGGCGGTCAGGGATACGTTCAGGTCGACGGAACGGCGTTCGACGAACCGATCCATGTGGGTGACCCGGGCGCAAAAGGTGCGATCGATGACGACAAAGTCGTGATTGAAATGCTTCGATTCCCAACACTCAGCAGACGCGGTGAGGCCGTCGTGACTAAAGTGCTGGGACAGCGGGGTGATCCTGGCATCGACACGATGACGGTCATTCACAGTCTTGGACTTCCTTTTGAGTTCTCTGAGGAGGTGCTGGAAAACGCACGAGTCCAGGCAGAGAACTTTGACGAAACACAGCTTGGCGGAAGACAGGATCTTACTCACGAAGTCATCATCACAATTGATCCGGTGGACGCTCGCGACTTTGACGACGCCATCTCCCTGAAGAAGTCCGACGACGGACACTGGCACCTTGGTGTGCATATTGCGGATGTGGCACATTTCGTAACTCCAGGCAGTCCGCTGGATCTGGAAGCACAGAATCGTGGAACAAGCGTTTATCTGCCGCGACACGTTGTTCCCATGCTGCCCGAAGTCATCAGTAACGGCCTCGCCAGCCTTCAGCAGGGGAATGTACGATTCACAAAGAGCGTCTTCGTCGAATTCGACGAACAGGGAGCCGTGGTCGGATACGAAGTTGCCAATTCAGCAATCAACGTCGTCAGGAGATTCGCGTACGAGGAAGTCATGCCTCTCATCCGCAATCCGGGCAAACCGTCTGAAGGCGTTACGGTGGAAGTACGCAGACTGCTCGAACTCATGTATGAACTGGCCATGCTACTGCGTCAGCGTCGCTTCGCTCAGGGTGCCCTGCAAATGGGTATTCCGGAAATCGAAATCGACTTCGATCGGGATGGTCATGTCACCGGCGCTCACGAACGGCATCATGATGAAAGTCATGAGATTATCGAAGAGTTTATGCTGGCGGCAAACATCGCGGTTGCCAAACTGCTCGCCACCGCGAACATCCCGTTTCTGCGCAGAGTTCATGGCGATCCGGATATGCTGCGCCTGAAAAACTTTCAGGACTTCTGTCGGGGACTGGGACACGATCTTGAACAGTTTCAGAGTCGTTCCGAGATCCAGGCACTGATCCGTGAAGTTGAAGGTAAACCGGAAGGTCGCGCCATCAATTTCGCACTGTTGCGCAGCATGAAGCAGGCTGAATACTCTCCGGAAGAATTCGGCCATTATGCACTTGCAGAAGAAGACTATTGTCACTTCACAAGTCCAATTCGCCGCTATCCGGATCTGACAGTGCATCGCCTGATCGGTGCCATAGCAGCAAGACGCACTCCGGTGTCTGACAACATGGCCGAACTGATCCAGCTGGGAAAACACTGTTCCAACACAGAACGGCGCGCTGAAAAGGCGGAGCGAGAACTGATCCGCATTAAACTGCTTCGATATATGGCCGAACATGTGGGTGAAGAAATGGAGGCCTTTATCACCGGTGTGGAGAACTTTGGAATTTTCTGTCAGGGTGTCAAAATTCCGGCTGAAGGACTCATCCACGCCAGCGCTCTCACAGATGACTTTTATCAGTTCGATCCGGCCACTCGAACTCTTACCGGGCAGCGCACGCTGCGGGAGTTTCGGCTCGGTGACCCTGTCACCGTACTCATCGTGAGTGTCGACCTCGACCGTCGACAACTGAACCTTCGAATTTCTGAAGAAAGTGCCGTCAAAAACCGAAAGACAAGAAGTCCGGTGAGGAGCACCAGCAAAAAAGTCGAAAAAGGGGAGAAGCGGAATTCGCCCGAAAAGCCGGTGAGCCGCTCCAAAAAGCCAGCCTCTCCGAGGCGAAAACGACGAAAATGACCGTCCCCGGGAACACCCGCACGACATAAACAGTTGGCATCAAACGATTTACAGTGACTACTGTACACGTCGTCAAACTCAACCACCGCCAGTGTGCAAGCCGTAACTCTATGGCATCAATCGGCTTAGCCCCGCAGGATTTCGCGTTCAGGGAAGACGGACTGTACAAAACGCCGCTGGGAAACCCCTAACTCCTTGCCATTGTTCCACTTGCGGTGTTCATCTGGATTCTGCTTCGCCGTTCGTTAGGATCGTGCACCATGTCAGAGAGTTCATGGTGATCCTGTGATTCTGCAGGTCTCCAATAACGCTCTGAGTCTGCTGATTCGTGTTGCCAATGGAGCGATTGAAAGGCAACAACCACTCCGATAGACGAACGGATGCCCGTACCAGACCTCCAGCTCGGTCGCATAACCTCGCGATCCTGTTGGTACGAGCTGGTTTGACATTACGTCGAACCTGCTCAAAAACGGGTGCAGCTATGAACAGAAAATCACAAACTCGAGTTCGATCCAGCCTGCCACAGTCGCGACATGGCGGATCTTCACGTCGGCATACCGCTCGCCCTGCGTCTGCTCACCAGCATCGTGGCAATGGGCTCGCGTCAGGGCGCCCCTTTGACGCGCCGGAAGACTGGCATGAACCGCAGCAAAATGGCAAGCTTCGGGTTATCGTTCAGGAATCGGGCGAAGGCTATCGTCATGTTGTAACACCAGCAGAAGTTCGTCACCGTGTCTCACAGTTGCCGGTCGAATTTCAGCATAAGCTGGAAGTCATTCAGTTAAGTCGAATGACTCGAAAGAGACAGCTGTTCCCATGTTATGGGCTTCAGTGGGGATCATCCGTCTATCTGTATCCCATTGAAGAGTCTCTGGAAGAACTTTACGTCCGTGCCCCTCGACCTGCTCAGCGAATTGAAACAGAAATGTTTGGAGGTCGCTGGGTACAGGATGGCCCCCTGTGGAGACTCATCTGGACGGAAAGGACCATTCGTGATTTCTACCTGAATAATGTCCTGATCCACGAAATCGGCCATATCAATGATGATCGAAATACAAACTTCCGTGAACGGGAACGCTTTGCAGACTGGTTCGCCGTTGAATACGGTTATCGAGCATCTCGCCGCCGTCGTGCCTGAACGCTCGATGCGTAGTCGGTAAGCTCCGGAAGATCGTATTCCGGTCGATGCAGAGATGTTTGATTTTTATTTCTTCCAGTTCTTCATCGCCTGCTCAAGAGCTTCTTCAACCGGCCGCATACTGATGCCGGCTGAAATGGCTTTGCGGCTGTCAAGAACGCAGTTGGACCGGGGTGCGATGGCGGCCGTTCGCATGAACTGATCTTCTGAGTCAAAGAACCTGAAAGTCCGATCGCTGAGACCGTGTTTTCGAATCAACTCGACAACCTGCTGCGTGTTCACACTTCCAGGATTCGTCAGATTGTAGATTCCGAACGGGACGCGCTGTGTCCAGCACGACACACATGCGGCGGAGAATTCATCCAGTTCTGACAGACTGTTGGTGGCATTCAGGAGACATTCGTACCGCATCATTTTGCTGATGTAGTTTCGGGCAGAATCCTCGTTGTTGAACGGAATCCGAAGTCGCCAGATGAAACACTGCGACGCACCCTGAAGAACCTCTTCTCCAAGTGCCTTACACCCCGAGTAAAAACTGCAGTTGTTTTGACGAAACGAGAAGTTGGGTTTGTCCTCTTCAGTAAATCCGGCACCATCCGACCGAACTCCCGTGTAGATACATCCCGATGAGATGTGGCCCCAGGGAATCTTCGCCTCTTCACAGGCCTGGCGGACAACGCCCGGCAACACTGCGTTTCCGTGCAGGCATTCGGTCTTATGAAGCTCACAGGCATCTACGTTCGGCCGTCCGGTATAACCAGCCGCATTGATTAAAAACTCCGGACGCCGCTCCTTCAGATACCCGGTCAGAGATTCAACTCGGGAATAATCCAGCTGGCTGCGGGAAATAACGTCCACGGGAATTCCCTGCCGCTGTAAACAGCGGTGGATTGCACTGCCAACAAAGCCATTCCCACCCAGCAGAACGATCATTCTCGCGACTTTCACTCAATTTCACTACAGGAACAAAATTCAGCCTTCCCAGACGACCAGCGGTCCATACACAGTATCGCCTGTCAGTTTCCAGTGGCAATGGCGGCAACACCGTGCTTATCGGAAAATTCTCCGGAGAGTGCAATGAGCAGGCGGGTTATATGATTTAACTGCTGGAATCACCCCGGTAGAATCAAGTCATGGAAATCAGCTTGTCGATTTAGGCCGACAGACGCACACCTGAGATGTCGCCTGCCGCGATTCTGGAAAGTCAGCGATTTAAAGCGTGAAGAGGAGTCGCCACCATGCCAATTCTGGCAAAAGAACCTGAGCTGTATCCTCAAAATCTGCTGGACGAAAGCTTCCACCTGACGGTCGATCAGTCGTGGTACGCCATGTATACCCTGGCCCGTCAGGAAAAGGAGCTCGTCAGACAGTTACGACGCAAGGAAATCGCCCATTACTGCCCACTGGCCCCTCATCGAAAACGCTCGCCCGCCGGGCGGATTCGAACCAGCTATCAGCCGCTGTTTACGGGCTACGTTTTTGTGTGCGGTACAAATGTCGATCGATATGAGGCGGTGAGCACAGGCTGTATTTCCCGATGTCTCGACGTCAAATCGCCGGAGGAGCTGCAAAGCGACCTGCGCCGTATTTACCTGATGACCCATGAGGGTAACGACGTGCGACCAGAGCCGAAACCGCTGATTGGTCGGCCCGCCATGATCCGCACAGGTGCGATGACCGGCATGAAGGGCACGATTAGTAAGGTTGATAACCAGCACCGCCTGACAGTCATTGTGAACTTCATGCAGCAGGGAGCATCGGTCCTCGTCGACGAAGCAGATATCGATCTGCTGGACTGATCTGAAGGTCAGTACGATTCAGAAGACCAATACGCTTCAGCAGGCGGTTAAGAACCACGAAAAGCCTCCGGCGTCGTGGCTCATGCCGGTTTTGCCAGGGGTTCTAAACACCTTTTCGAAGCAAAAACTTTTTCATTAGATTGCCAAGGTCGTCGAAGAACGAATACAGCACGGGCACGGCCAGCAGAGTAAGCAGCAGCGAAAACGTCTGCCCACCCACCGCCAGTACAGCAATGGATCGACGTTCCTCTGCTCCCGGTCCGGTCGCAATCAGAAGTGGCAGCAAACCGGCGACAAAGGAAACGGTCGTCATCAGAATGGGCCGCAGTCGGTCCCGGTTCGCCTGCATAATTGCCTGCGTACGCTCCATCCCCTTTTCACGCAGTGCATTGGTATGATCGATCTGCAGAATTGCCGCCTTCTTCACAACTCCAAACAACACCAGAATTCCCATCGCCGAGTAAAGATTGAGTGACTCTCCGCCCCAGTACAAACTGAGCAGCCCAAACGGAACGGCAAGAGGAAGGGATAACAGAATTACGAATGGATGAACGAGGTGTTCGTACTGAGCGGCAAGCACGATATACATGAAGATAAACGACAGCGCCATTGTCCAGCCAAAATCTGCCAGCGTTCGTTCAAGCTCGCGGCCACCACCCAGAACCTGAGTACTGAATCCGGCAGGTATACCAATTTCCTTCGCAGCGGCCCGCATCGCTTCAATACGATCACCCAGGGCATACTCGCCGTCTACGTTCGCCCTGACGGCAACCATTCGCTGTCGATTCAGTCTGTCAATCCGCGACGCCGCCTGATGATGCTCGAAGGATACAAGGTTATCGAGGTGTGTCGGTACGGTCCCCAGTTCACGTACTGCAATCATTGCCAGCGGAGAAATCACGCCCGGGTCGGGGTTTGCTCGCACATACAGCTGGGAAATCGATTCGATATCACCACGATCGATGCCGACAAGTCGAAGCTCCACATCGTATGCGTCATCGATTGTTCGATCCCGATATCGTGACACTCGATCGTCACCGCCCACTGCAATTCGAAGCGTATCGGCAATCTCCCGGACATCCACACCCAGAGCGGCCGCACGCTCACGGTCAATTCTGGCAAGCAGCTCCGGGCTATCAATCTGCAGAGTTGAGGCTACGTCCACGATTCCGGGAATCTGTTTTGCTCTGGCAGTCAGTTCATCACTGAAAGCCAGCAGGCGACCTATTTCCGGACCGGTGATGGAGAAGTCAATATCTACCGGAGCACCCTGCCGCAGTGAAGTCAGATTCCTCACTGAAACACGAATATCGGGAATGGAATTCAGTCGCGTTCGTACCTCTGCCATCTTGTCGCGCTGCGTAAAATTACCTTTGAACGCAGCCTTCATGTCGCCCTGCAGCAATCCCTCAAACCAGCGTCCCAGCGAAAATGTTCTCTGAGTTGTGTCGGTCAGTCGAATAAACATATCCGCACGATTGACTTCCCCAAATCCCTGACTTCCAAGCGAAGTCAGCATGGTCTGAATGCCATCAATCTGACGAACTTCCGCCTCAATCAGTTCGACAGCATCCCGCATCGAACTCAGACTGGCTCCCTGTTTCGCTTCGACCCGAACTTCGAATTCCGATTCATCAACATTCAGCGGAATGTAGTCCTGCCTGACGAGTGAATAGAGAGGAATATTCGAGGCCATAACTCCCACCGATACCAGCAAAACCAGCCAGCGAAACCGCATGGCTCGCGCCAGCATCCACAGATAAGAGACCTCGATGAGATAGTAGATTCCGCGGCGGGATGCGGGCTGGCCGGCCCCTGACACTGACGACACGGACTTCAGCATTCTGCTGCACATCATCGGTGTCAGCGAAAAACTAACCAGCATGGAAACCATAATGGCAACAGTCGCCGTCACGCCAAACTGAAACAGCATGCGCCCGGTGACGCTGGACAAAAATGAAACGGGCAGAAACACAATGACCAGCGAAAGAGTGGTTGCCAGTACCGCCAGTCCGATTTCTCTGGTCCCTTCAACGGCAGCCGTCATCGGGTCCATCCCGCGTTCTTCAATGCACAGGAATACGTTTTCAAGTACCACAATTGCGTCGTCAATAACAACACCCACCATCAGCACGAGTGCCAGCATCGTCACGTTATTGAGCGTGAAGTCGAACCACTTCATGAACGCGAAAGTGGCGATAATCGAAGCGGGAATTGCCACCGACGCGATGACGGTCGATCGCCACGATCTCATAAACAAAAGCACGGTAATACACGCCAGAATACTGCCCGAAATTAAATGCTGTTCAATCTCGTGCAAAGCAGCGACGATATAACGTGACTGGTCCTGGATCACCTCAACCTTTACATCATCCGGCAGTAAATCCTGACAGCGTGGCAGCATCTTTTTTACGCTGTCAATTACGGCCACTGTATTTTCACCCGACTGACGCTGCACCTGAAGCACAACCGCCGGCTGTCCATTCAGCCTTGCCATTGTGCGAACATCCTTGGTTGAATCATGGACCTGACCGAGATCACTCAGCCGTACCGGAGAGCCATTGACCGTGGAAACCACAAGATCCGGAAACAAACGCGAATGAGAAACACGGCCCATCGTGCGGAGCGCCCTTTCACGTCGCCCCTCATCAATTCGGCCGCCGGGTACCTCCGTATTCTGACGTACAATTGCTTCCCGAACCTCCAGGATGGAAAGACGGTGAGCGGCAAGTCTTCGGGCATCAATCTCAATCTTAACTGCCCGGTCGGCTGCCCCGGCAATTCGAACTTCGCCAACACCTTTTGATGACTCGATCACATTCTTGACGTAGTTATCTGCCAGTACAAATAACTCACGCGCTGTACGCGGCCCGGACACGGCGAGTGTCATGACGGGAGATGAATCCAGATCCTGCTTCTGAACAACAGGCGGGTCAATGTCGGGCGGCAATCGATTCATCACGCCGGATACTGCATCGCGGACATCCTGAGTAGCCGCATCAACATTCCGGTCCAGACTAAACGTTACCAGCACAAAGGATCGACCATCGCGTGAAATAGAACGCAGTTCCTCAATTCCGGCGACGGTCGCGACTGCATCTTCAATGACTGAGCTGACTTCTGATTCAACTTCTTCGGAGGCTGCTCCCGGATAATTCGTGCGGACAAAGATCGTCGGAAGATCCATATTGGGAAAACGATCGACTCCCAGCTGAGGAAATGCGGTTACTCCCCCAACAATCAAAGCCAGAATTAACATCAGAGCAAAGACAGGCCGCTTTACACAAATTTCTGCCAGCCACGACACAGCGAATTCTCCAGCTAAACCTTTTACAGTCGGCCCACTTCAAATCGGTTATTCCGAGTTTTCGCTCGACGCGGCCTCAGAACCGCTCTCCTTTGCCCCCGATTGTACAGCCGCTGATTTCACGCCGTTTGCCGTCGGCTTCTCGTCTTCCGTCGGCTCAGGCGGCTCAGTGATCGAACTGATGGCAGACGGTAAGCCGCCCGGATCAGACGATTTATCTGTGCTCCGGTTTGAAAGTCGGGATGACTCCAGAGTCTCATCCAGCTTTACAGGCATCCGAATCAATGCCGGTTTACCCAAAGCCGCATCCTGCAAAACTACATCTCCGGACTCTAATCCTTCCAGAATCTCGACCAGCTGCCCGCGCCGTTCTCCCGCCAGAACCGCCTGCTCCCGGCACTTTCCGTCCACGACCTTCCAGACTTTCTCGGCCCCCGCAAACTCACTCAGAGCCGACTGCGGAATAACAATTGCCTGCGACTGCGAATCGATCACGACAGTTGCTTCTGCAAATAAGCCGCTGCGAAGGCCGCCATCACTATTTTCCACGACAGCCTCAAACAGCAGCGACCGACTCAAAAGGTCAAGTGCCGGACTGATTCGAGTCACCCTGACACTGACCGGCGCCGGAACAGACTCGATCTGCAGTTCAACAGACTGACCTTTTGTCAGCGACAAAGCATGACGTTCAGGAATTGTTCCGCGAAAACGGAGCACATCGGTACGAACAACGGTCGCTATCGAATCCCCGATCCGGACATATGTGCCCGCTGAAACCTGTTTTTGCTGAATTAAACCGTCAAACGGTACTCTTATCACCGTGTCATTCAACTCTTCCCGCGCCAGAGACAATTCCGCTTCCCGCACTCCAATCAACGCAATTTTTTCACGAACGCTGTTTAACGCCGACTTATATCGCGCCTCAGTCACGGCTGCAGTCGCAGCGACCTGTTCAAAGTCAGCAACGGTGATGGAATTTCGATCACGCAGCTGCATGGCACGCTCGACATTCGCCCTCGCTTCATTCCAGAGAGCTTTTTGTTCGAGCACCGGTGGTGAGTTCTCCGGGTTCAGCTGTGATACCGGCTCGCCATCGTTCAGACCCACCGCGGAACGGGTCTGCAGCAACTGAGCCTCTGCCTGAGCCACTTTCAGGGTGAATTGTGCCTGACTGAGCGTGACAAGCGGGGCGCCCGCTTTGACGGTGTCTCCCAGGTCCACATAGACGTCTTCAACCCGGCCCTCGAGACGGCTGCCAACCACGGCAGCTTCATCTGCCACGAGACTTCCATGGCTGCGGACCGTTTTCGGCCAGGATTGCATCTCAACGGTCAACAGCGAAGCGTCAATGACGGGCAGTTCTGCAACCACCTCCGCTGCCGATTCTTCGCCAACCCTGCTACAGGCCGGCAGGCACAACAGCAGCCCGACAGCATACCAGCGATTCAAAGCAACCAGGGCAATCTGCAGGCGCGCAGACAAACACACACGTCGGGGAGGCCGCATCGACAAATGATCGGACATTTTCTTCAATCCTGTCCACAGGCAACAATTCTAATCCTCCCATTAGAATGATCCCTGAACAGTATTGTCAACCGCGTCTCCAAAACCGGCACGGTGTCACACAATTCCCCGGACCGAGCCGCCATCATCGCTGGCCCTTTTGAATCTCCTGCAGCAGTCTGTCATCGATGCCAGACATAACATATCCCAGAGAACGCGTTAATTCACATCCTGCGAGACTCAGGCCTTCTTCGCCCGTAGCCCATCGAACGGTGCCCAGGACACACTGGCTGCCGCCAGCCAATCGGCTATATCGCACTGACTGGTGATCCCAGAAAAATCGAAACGGTTCTCCCGGGATTGCGACGGTATCAGACCGCAAACAGACTCCATGACGAGAATAGTTCAGCACGGTTGCACGAGTGCGAGCCTCAGAGTTTCCCCACTGAACCTCGCCACTGACACAGCATTGAAATCGCAGATTGATGCGAAGTCCGGCGTTGCACATCAATTCAAGTTCCGGTGGTACTCGCCGACTCAGCACAATTCCACATTCGGTGCGAAGCGTTCCCGATCTGGAGTTGTGAACAACTCCCGGGAATGTGGACTCGGAAGCGGGAAACCCAGATTCTGTAATGACACGAACCTCGCTTCCTGCCGGAATTTTAACCGTTGACAGAACTCGCAAATCGAACCCGGCAGCTTCAAGCACATTCACCTGCGTGCGAACTCGGCCACGTTCCACGTACACCGGAACCATGGTCTCCGATGAAACTCCCGGCATCGAAATTCGCTCTTCCGAAATTAGTCGGTGAATACCGTAAAAGCGAGTCGACTGCGGCATCGTTATCTCCAGGGATTCTGTCATGGTGCGACTGGCACGCTGCCAGTGAAGTTACTCATCCTTAAGAAACTCCGACTCGAAACCATCGCGAGCAACCGAAGGATTTTCGAACTACCTCCAATAAGACTTGTCCTAATTTTGGAAGAATCTCTGTGCCAGCGGGTGTGCACCCAGTAGATGTATACAGACGAACCCTTTTCGTGAGTAATTAGTGATACCTCCGTGGAGGAGGAGAACTGAGGAAAATCAAGGGGGCGACTTGCAAACCGCCTCACAACACGATCACCTCCGGCATTGTCAGAATCGGCCTTCCGGGACAAGACCGAAGCAACTGCCGATCACTTTTGATCGGCGGTCACTTTTTGTCCGCGACGCTTCTCAAGAATCTCCTGTTCAACGACACGGTGCTGATTGGCCATGTCCATTTTACCCAGCTGCTGATAAATGGCAGCCAGTTTATTGTGGACGGGAGCCGGATCGCGAACCCCCGTAATGGATTTTTCCAGGTCGTCAAGAGCTTCGCGATGCCGCCCCATTTTCATAAGAATGGTGCCTCGAGTATCAAGGAAACTGGCATCGTTGGGACGTTCTTCCAAAGCCGAGTTAATCAGACCCAAAGCGCGTTCAAGGTTGGGTTTTCCGGACTCATGAGCGAGTGACCAGGCAAGGTTGTTCATGACATCGGCGAGCTTTGGGTTAATTGAGATGGCTCGTTCAAAATGAAAAATGGCGTTCTCAATGTCATTCTCCCGAGCATAAACGTTTCCCAGTGCCAGGTGAGCCAGTGCGGACTCGCGTCCTTCGGCCACAACTTTTGCAAGCAGCGTACGCACACTGCCCCCACCTTTAAGATCTGCATCCGAGTATTTCATCAGGAGGCTCAGAGCAGCACCACAATTGGGATCCTGTTCCAAAGCCTTTGAAAGTGGAGCCAGAAGTTCGCTGATCTCATGACCTCCTTCCGCTGCCAGAAGCTCGTGAAAACTGACATAAACCAGTGCCAGAGATTTATTCCATTCGCCGTCCGGGTCTGATTTGATTCCTTCAGTCAGCACCGTACTTGCCTCTTCCATGAGACTGACGGCTGTTTCACGCTTTTCAACGATTCGACTTTGCGCCATCAATATGCCCACAAAATCTTTTCGCACATCTCTGGCATCCGGGCCGGATTCTTTAAGCTGCTGCGCGAGATGCTGATGTGCCTGATCAAAGCCTGCTGCAGCCCCCTGCATATCGCCAAGCCGAAGACTGATATCACCAACCGCACTCCAGAGCTGAGGGAATTCTGCAGCTGCGGATTCGAGATACTTTCGAGCGGACGGAAGATCCCTGACAGCGATGTAGTATCGTCCCCATGCAAGATCCAGCTGAGCAGATGCTTTCTCTCCTGCAGACTTCAGATGATGATGAAGCACGCTCAGTTCTTTGGCGGAACTCTTCGTTGAAGCCGTTTCGGCGAGCAGGATTGCCATCTGCTGATGCAGCTCCGGCGTTCCGGTCGAATCATCGGGCGCCAATGACTTGACCAGCAACTGAGCCTGGTCCTTCCTGCCAGATTCAGACAGCACCTGGAACAGGTCATGCTTCGCTTCATTCATGTAAGCGCCATTTTCGAACAGTACTCTGTCCAGCAGCATTTCGGCTCGCGTAAAGTCCTTTGCCTTCATGGCAACTTTCGCATCCTGCCAGTAGATATGCGATATTGACCGGGCCTGCAAACGCAATCGATGAAATGCGAGGGCCACAACAATGATGGCCAGAACCGCCGGCAGACTCCAAAGCAGGTTCGTCAGCCGTCGCTCGCTCCATGCCGCCATGAACAGACGAAAAGGAAACGTGATCAGCGTCCAGTAGAATCCTGGCCTGAGCCAGGCCGGAACAGAATTGCGCCACCACCCGCCAGAAAAGAAATCTGCCGATTTCATTCGGCGTATTGTTCGCCGCCAGTACGATCTCATGTTGTCCAGCATTTATAGACCTGCATCATCCTCATTCAGAACGCGGGACCGAGCTGTATAAAACAGAGTTTCGAGAGAATTCAGTTCGTGAGGCAGCAGTTCGCCCCGTGACTCGCACAATAGCTGAATTTGAAACACCGGAGGATCAAAATCCGACTTTGCTGCCGTACTTAATCCGCCGGATACCAGACGATCTTTCAGCATCCGCATAAAACTGCGAGACGCCTCCGGCGGAGTCACGGGCAATTTTCGCGAATCAAAACAGGAGAAGTAAACAACAGCAGATTCTCCTGAATTTTTATAGAGGCGCAGTCGAGTGTGGGGAATTTCAAGTTCACCAACCATGACTTTTCCGTTCACCGCGTCCTGCAACTCCCATCCGATTGCCGTATAACAATACGCAAGATCGTGCCATTCCGAATAGTAGCCGTCAGCTGATACAACCGGATTCATCCCATACCCGGAATATTGCCACACTGATGAACTCATTCCAAGAATATCACCGGCTTCCCTGTTGATACTTTCAAACGCCCCGCGCGACCATCCTTCCACAGCGGCTGGCAATCGGTTCTCCGACATCTCAGGCATAGCGCCAGCGCTCGCGGGAACCTCACCAACCGACTCCCGACTGGCCATGAAATGCTGGGCCGCGACAAGTCCTCCAACTGGCAGATATGTCAGCAGCACAGTCACCACCATCGCAGTCACCGCTCTGCGCCCACTCAGCCTTCGGTCATCAAAAGTGCGAGCAATGAACCTGTTCCACGGCTGTACAATGCGTTTGATGAAATCTTCCTGTACCTCCACCATCGCCCCCTTTGTGAAGGGAAACAGAAATCTCTGAAGCTGATCCGTACTCAGGGCAAAAATCAGTACGATCGCATAGGTCAGGAATCCCAGAGCATCATGTCGCCATCCAGCGTCAAGAGGGATGTTCCATCGAGCGTCCGCATACACAATCAGGAAAACGCGAAAGACATTCGCCACCAGAACCCAAAAGATCGTCTGCACGGCCGTCAGTAACAGCCGAATGGCGTTATAGCGACAGAAGATACCGAGGAACATCATGGCCGATAACGCAGAAAACAGCGAATGAATGCCGCTGCAGGCCTCCTCGACCATAAAAGTCTTCTCAGAAGTTCTGATCGCAACACCGGATACGGTGTGACGCACCGATCTCAGGTCCAGCACTCCACTCGCCAGCCACGTGGCCACTTTCTGAAGCTCGATGATGCACCTCGTATCCAGTTCGACTGGCAGTGGCACCAGCAGTATGAGAAACAGCATGGGCCCTCTGAACTGGTCGGCCGCCGACTTCCCTCCAAAAAACCAGACGGACGTCCACAGCGATGCCAGGAAAGCGATCAGCCCCAGCCAGTGACCATTTCTAAGCCATGCCGCCACAAAGAACAGACTGGCAGAAGCAAAAAGATAAATGGCGACCCGTACTGAAAATAACGGACTCGCAGGCCACCGCACCTCCGGCATTCGCTGCCAGATCAGACCGACGAAACCCAGCACAATAAGCGGATAAAACTGATAGTGGTCCCGCTGCCACATCCACGAACCCCATTCCCACAGAAATCGGGAATGAAGCAGCGCCATGATCAAAACTCCGATCAGCCACGATCGCTGAGTTTGCCCGGCTACTCCTGAACGAGCCTTCATAGTCATTTACCAAACCAGAGCGAAATCCACGAAACTTCGATTCGAACTTCAACACGCGTGTTCAGCTGACTTCTGCTTCTCAGCAATGATCTCTATCCAACCACTCAAGAATGACGACCGAACGTCGTGCTTGCAATGTTTCCCTAAAGATTTCGCCTGACGCTGCAACAGGGCGTTTCAATTTTTTCACCAGGACGCAAAAAGGAAACAATGCCCAATCAATGCGATGAAAACAAAAAACCGTACCCGACAGTCTGCCGGATACGGTTCAGTTGTATAAATGCATATTCTGCGGGCTTTAACGAACGTCAAAGTCCACAGAACTGTCTTTTCAAATCAGTTTTCAACAACTGTCAGCGGATTGCGGCGACGAATCGCAAAAATGCCGCCAATGGCAGTCAAACCCAGAAGTGCAAGTGATGCAGGTTCCGGAACCGCCGTGACCGTAGCACCTGACTGACTGAATACAACCGGATTGGCTCCAGTCTGTGAAGTCACCCGGAAGTCCATCTCAATTCGATTAACATTCGCAGCAATCGTCCCGAGGTCTGGAATCAGACTGTTGAAGGACTGAATACCGGCTGCCGCAAGGCTGACCGCGGCAAACTGCTTGAATGTCGCTCCTCCGTCATTCGAGTATTTGACAAGCAGATCCAGTGTTCCCCCGGTCAATGCGCCAAACAGGTTCAATCGCAGTGGATTGCCAGCATTGTCGCGTCCAATCGGTGACTTCAAATCCACAGGGGTTGTGAAGTTATAGGTTAGCCGGAACTGAGAACCTGTCGTTGAGGCGACATTGATTCCACCGCCCCCATGTGTCGCGTTGAGGAATCCGGACTGCAGTGAGAACCGGCGAGTACCGGCAACATCGTCGTCCAGATTCACCAAAGTTCCCGTACCGGACCCGATCAGGGTATCCGTGACGGCCGAATTCGAAAAGTTGTCGATCAGCAATTCTGCCTGAACGGCTGACGTGCACATCACCACGGCAGCCAGGGCCAGACACCCTGTCAAAGTTCTCATACGCATTCTCCCTCATTCTATTGATCAATCAGGTTTGCAAACCACACAGACTCATGAGAATCTGTGCACCTACATTACAGAGTGAACGCCCAGGTGGTGTCAAATACCCATCCTCAAGTTCGACAATATTTCCCTAAATTACCAGAGATACCAAAAGCCTCGACGGCGGAATTTCCGCAGATTGGGCTGTTTTCGCGATACTTTTGGCCAAATCCACAGCAAATTTTCCTTCTGTCGGGAAGGCGTTCAGAGGAGCTCACAGTCAGCCAGAGCCCCCTGCGGCCTTCCGTTCCGAGATCTTCAGACGGATATCCTGAAGATACCGCTTTTTCATACAGGTAAAGTGCCACCCTGCCCGGCCATCCAGAAAACCGCGTTTCCCGATGTACGCCACGGCAAAATAAAACCATGAAAGCCACCAGCTTTCCAAATAGCGATACTTAAACCTTTGCCGTGAATTCAGCGCTTTCCATGCCTCAGCACCCGACTGGCGCAGCCACTGATATCGATTGGCTTCCCAGGTGGAGTACTCGTTATGCCGCGCAATATATTGATGCAGGCCCCGATAGTCATGGTGTTCGAGAGCCGCATGTATTGCTCCGGTCGTTCCATCCAATACCGGATGTTCGTGAACCTCCATGTCCAGATGACTCCACCAGCTCTCCGGAAACTGTTCATACCTTCCGGCATCAATGCGAAACAATGCAAGCTTTCGCATGATGTCGCCATGCTTTAACGGCCGCCCCATAAACCAGTTGCGATAAGACAGCCAGAATCCAGAGTGTTTTGTCCCGGGAATCGTCTTCTGCAACTCTTCAATGAACTCGCTGGTCAGCCGCTCATCCGCATCCAGAAACAGGACCCATGGGGACTGAAAATCACCATTTTGAAGTGCCCAGTTCCGTTTCTTTGGAAAGTGGCCATCCCATTGAAACTGAATTACTCTTGCTCCCGCCTCCTTTGCAATGAAGCAAGTCTGATCTTTACTGCCGGAGTCCACGACCACGACTTCGCTGAAGGCCTGACCCAGCGATGCCAGACATTCAGGCAGGTTTCGTTCTTCATTGAGTACCGGTATACAAACGCAAATCGGGAGTACACGCATAGAAACTATTCACTGTTTATTGTGACTGATGCTGAGCCACAGTTCTTTTGCCAATCTCTTTCGCCGGATTCCCTCCAACAATCGTCCACTCCGGCACGTTCCTGAAAACCGCTGCCCGGGCTCCAACAACGGCGCCTTCACCAACGGTAACTCCTGGCCCAATGAACGCGTCAGCACAAACCCAGGCACTGGCTTCAATCGTGATAGGCTCGCAGAGAAGTATCATGTCGGGCGATGTATAGTCGTGACTACCGCCGCACAAATGACTGCCCTGAGAAATTGTTGCACTATGGCCAATTCTCAGCTGTCCCAGGTTGTACAGAATGGCCCGCTCGCCTACTGCCGCAAAATCGTCGATCTGCAGATTCCATGGAAACTGAACCTGCACAGAGTTGTAAATGTGTACCGACCTGCCAATTTTTGCACCAAAAATCCTCAGCAGGAATGCTCGCCATCCAAAACAGGGCCGGGGACTCCATCTGAAAAGTGGCCTTACGACAGCCCAGAGCACCCTGAGTAACTGAATTTTTGTCGGATACTTTGTCTGATCCCGGTTTTGCTGAATATTGAGCGACATTGGGCGTACGACTCCGAGTCTAACCATCAAAGCTTCGCGAACTTACGGGCTTTTCGTCCGTCATCCGAGAACCAGGCACGACTTTCTGCATCGGGGTCTGTGTCGGCAGTTCTGTCGCCAGCGAACTACCGTTCCATAATGCAATCAGGCTTCGGTTCCATGCGAAACATCCATCGATAAACACGAGCCATGTCCACACCAATCGACTCCCAGGAGTATTTCTCTCGCACAAACAAGCGTCCTCGCTGCCCCATGTCCTGCAAAGACTTTGGTGAGAGCGATACGGCTTCCGTGAGCATTCGTTCAAGTGCGTGCTCGCCAACATCTCCGCACCAGCCAGCTCCTTCCGAGTTTAGAATCTGCCACGGCGTCGCATTCGTTGTGATCACCGGTGTTTCCGCCATCAATGCCTCAGCCACAACAACTCCGAAATTCTCGCTGTAACTCGGCAAAACAAAAAGCGATGCCTGCCGCAGCAGGGAATTTTTCCGATTTCCGGCCAGCGATCCGGTATAAAAAATGTTTTCGGACGAAGAGCGTAACAATGAAGGCAGCATCCCTGTCTCGTCGGGACCAGCCAGGACGAGAGCCCAGTCCGGCAATTTCATTCGATTCCAGACACGGATCAGTTCCGGAACTCCCTTCTTGGGATGGATGCGGGACATAAAAACAACAAGCCTGCGGTCAGGGATCCCGGGTGGCAGCTCCAGAGGCAGCGACAGGTCAATATCATCGACACCATTGGGAACTATGGCAATCGGCTGCGACAGCCCCAGCGTTCTGAGCTCCTGGGCTTCGAGCTGGCTCGTGGCATGCAGGACATCGGCCGAATGAACATCACGGCGTGCATATGCGTACCACGCGAGCATTTTCTTCCAGCGTTTATATCGCATCGCCCATGGACTGAGCATCCCGCGGGGCGTGACGATTCGCGGCACATGAAAATGCCGGGCCGCCTTTGCCGACGCCCGGTTAGCAGCCAGCCACTGTCCGTGATCATGAATCAGCCATGGCGCATCAGCCTGGCAGCGACTGATGGCCTCGAAGAATTGATTCACTCCGGCCCCGGCATCCAGCGTATCCTGATGAACTCCGGCAACTATCACATTCTCGCCGAACGCAGGATTGCTTCCAGTAATAATTCGGGGCACCACTTCGGCAGAATTTGCAAGAGCCCTGCATAAACCTGGCACCGTTCGCGACGGCCCCCCGGCGTTCTCACCGAGACTGGCAACGATGTGAACGGCTGTTGTTCTTCCCTGAGACATCTAACTCAAACCTTCGTCAGGAAAGTTTTAGAGAGCGTATCGAATGCAGTAAGGCAGCAACCGCCCATTTCCGGTACCACGCTGACAGTCTGACGGGTGAAATCTGACTGGCTTCCTGCAGCACTTCCCGAAAGTTCCCTTCCAGCCATTGCTGAAAAGGAAAACGAAATCCCTTTTTGGGCTGTTTGCTGACCCAGTCCGGAATTTCCGACACCGCATCGACAAGCAATCCCTTTTGTCCACGCATTCTGATATGGGCAGGCAACGTCCATAAACTTCGAATTAAACGCGCATCCACAAATGGAACTCGCAGCTCCAGTCCATGGGCCATACTGAAAACATCGCTGTCTCGCAGCAACTGATTGCGCATGTAGAGGGACAGTTCCAGCAGGCTGACAATATCCCGAGCATCATTCGGCAGTGGAACAGGATCGTCCCATTGGACAGGATCAGGCGATCGACCACAGACCGTATGAGTCAGCAGATCGGCTTCTCGCTCCGTAAATATCCCTCGCTGCACATGATAGGCCGACTTCCAGGTATCCTGCCGACTCAAATAAGAGCTGAACCTGGCCCATCGTGAACCCTGAGACAGAGACTCGGGCAGATGACCGCAAATTCTTCCCAGCCAGTGCAGCCCCCGATGAATGGCGCGAAGTCTGGGCAAACGGCTAAAGGAACCATAACCCCCAAAAACTTCATCACCTCCGAGACCAGACAGCACAACCTTGATACCCGCGCGTCTCGCCATGCCAGAGACACACCAGGTATTGAATCCGTCAATCGTCGGCTGGTCCATCGCGGCGAGATACCCTTCGATCTCCTCAGCACCATCCTCAGGCGTCATCTTCCAGCAGTGATGATCGGTTCCAAAATGAGCGGCTGTTCGAGCGGCGAGAGTCGACTCATCAAATTCCTCTTCATCAAAACCTATCGAGAAGGTGGCAATCGCTGCATCATCACCCATCACTTTTCGCGTCAGCGCCAGAACAGCCGTTGAATCAATGCCGCCACTCAGAAACAAGCCTGCCGGGACGTCGCTCTCCAGGTGTCGCGTGACACTTTCCGTCAGACATTCTCGTGTAAACGAAACGGGATCTCCACTAAATTCTTTCGTCTCGGCAGACAGTTCAAACCATCGTTCGACGCAAACCTCCGACGGTTTCCATTTAAGAATTGCGCCGGCTGGCAGGCTTAAAACTCCGGACACAAGGGTCTCAGGCTCAGGGACACTTCCCCATAACAGATAGTTTCGCACGGCTCCAGGATTTAGCCTGCGAGGAACCCTGAGTACCCTGCACAGCGGTCTCAGCTCCGAAGCAAAAACCAGTCCGTTATCGTCGGCCGCGTAATAGAGCGGCTTAATGCCAAAAGCATCCCGGGCCAGATAACCAGTCTGCTCGACCGAGTCATACAACGCAAAGGCAAACATACCTGCGAGACACGAAACAGCACTAATCCCCCTGTCAGCAAGTAACGCCAGCAATACCTCAGTATCGGATCGTCCGCTGAACCGATACCCCTGTCGCATCAGCTGCTCACGCAGTTCACGATGGTTATAAATTTCGCCATTAAAGACCAGATGAAATCGGCCATCCTCCGTCGACATTGGCTGAGCACCCGTCGGCCCGAGGCCAAGAATTGCCAGTCTGGCATGCACTAGTCCAGCATAGCCCTGGGGATCCCTCCAGAGCCCGTTTCCGTCTGGCCCACGATGCTTCAGACTCTGCTGCAACTCCTCTAACTGCTGTGGAGTATGCGTTCCACCAAAATATCCTCCTATACCGCACATTCAGCAGGCAGCCTGAAAAGTGAAAAAGTTCCGTTTCGAAAACCCGACACGCTGATCCCGGCCGCGACATTTGAATCACTTCGCGATTTTGGCCGAATCAAGAAACGCCAATAACTGTTGCGATCGAATCGAGGGCGTCAGCGTTAATGCAATTCTGGCCGACGCCTGTCCCATTTCAAGAATCTGATCACTGGAGAGTGCCGCCATCCGCCGCATCGCATGCTCAAGCGAATCTTCATCTCCCGAACGAAACGAAAAACCATTGCAGCCATCTTTCAGAAACTGAGTCGCTGATCCGACTGCGTCGCTGACCAGCACCGGGAGTCCGGCAGCCGCCATTTCCTGCAGAACAACTCCCCATGGCTCCCAGAGGCTTGGCATGATAAACGCAGTTGACTGTGCAATAAATCGCGGCAATTGCTGTGGTTGCTGAAAACCATGATGAAAGACACCCTCCAGCTCCGGTCGGCTATCCCATTCACTTCCCGTTCCAATGCAATGCAGTTCCCATTGCGGGAAATCCTTCCGAAATCTGCCGAAAGCAGTCCAGAGCTGACGAACTCCCTTCTGAGGAACATAGCGACCGACATACAGAAGTTTTGGCGAACTGAATTCTGCTGAACGACCGATCCGCATGAATGGCTCAACGTCGGCACAATACCAGCCCGTCAGTGTTTCGGAGTCTGAGAACCCAAGACGGCGAGCATACTCACGCTGCGGCGTTCCGGGAATCCAGATCCTGTTAAACGATCGGCGTATCAGAAATCTGCTTAACCAGCTGGCCAAACGCTGTCGCGGACTGCCAGTCCAGTGATTGTCCATTCCCACGATGACGGGTATGCGATTCCGCCACCGTCGAACAGCACGCACATATCCACGGTCCATCCAGCCGCTTACGATGATCGCATTCGGAGACGCCTGATCCAGAAGCCGGTTAAGACCTTCCTGGTCCAGGGTACTCCGGTCCGTCAGTCGCAGGTTGGAATTCGCAGGCAGCTCAAAAGGTGCTTCCGGATTGACGGGCCAGTGAACAACATCAATCTCTGCGCCGAATTCACTGGCAAGAGCCTGCAGCGATGCCAGAACATATCCAGCCAGCTCACTGTAAAGAAATACAAACCTCTGACCCATGGAATCTGCAGTACCAGTCAGGACCAGACAAAACTTCCGTCGGTAAATTCCAGCCGGATTCGAGACGCAATCAGCGAGCTTTGCGTCGTTTGAAAAGCGGAGAAAACAGCATGACGGCAAGAATTGAGTAACTAAACAGAACAACCTCAATCATCGACCTGCTGCCAACCAGCAGAATCATGGTCAAATAGCCGTAAATTAATGGGCCCATGGTGAGCCGCCCGGTTTTAAGAAACGCAGTTGGCAGAGTCGCAAGGCGGCCGTAAATCAGCCCACCGAAGAAAACAGCCCCAATCCCCCACGACAGATAGAGCTCGCCCACAATCGATGACGAAAGGCTCGCCTGTGAATTCGTCTCTTCTGCAAGATCGAAGCCGCCATTGAGCGGCTTGCCCTCCCAGACAACCCGCGGAATCGGTCGCACAGCCACCCAGTAGATGTACTCGTAATAAACGTAAGGATGTCGCCGCGGAATAAAGTCGATCAGCTGACACAGCCGAAAGAAATTATCATCCACATGCAGGTGATCATATGCGCCACGGGTTTCGCCCATTATGGAGTCTCGTGCCTGTAACAGTGCCTTGAAACCGTCCTTCTGAAACCCTTCGCTGCGAATAAAGAGCATAAACTGCATGAACAACAACAGAGAAAACATCATGATGCCGGTCATCACAAGGTGACGCGCTGCAATCTTCTTTCGCGACAGCAGCCATGTTGCAATGGCCGAAAGGATCATCACGCCAATGATTCGACGGCCTCCGCCATGCCCAACGAACATCAGTGTAACTATTGAGCATACGGCGGAGATCAGAACTTCGGGTGTCAGTCGTTCGCGGCGATTCCAAAGCACAACCGTTAGCGCGGGCAGCAGGTATCCGAAATATACCAGATGGTGCAGAAATGAGGCCCATCCACCTTCATGAGTTGCCGCCCACGGAACATCAAATCTGGCCCGATTCAGGGCGTTCACCATCAAAACCGGATCAAAATTGCAGGGGATTGCGAAGTTCAGCATGCATAGCGTAAAGAAGATTAAGATAACAAAGAATATCACAGGGGCCGGTACGTTGACGGCAGCAATTCGCAGGAGTGACTTTGGGGGTGAGACCGGCGATGGGAGACAGCCGAGCCACAGCGCTGACACAAACACGCCAACACATAAAATCGCCAGCTGAGCGGTTCCCTTATCAATATTCTCAAGCGGATAAGCCCCCTGAATCAGGTCCAGCATCACCCAGTATGCAAGTGCAGAGGCAGCAACATTCTCAGCTCGCAACACATTGCGGCGATCATTAAGCATGGAAATAACGGGGGCCGCCAGCAGACCGAAAGTCATGAATACGCCAGACAGACGCATCGCCCCGGCAGGTTCCGGATTTGCGGGCACGCTCATAATCGCCAATACAGTCATCAGCAATACACTGACAATTCCCGTCAGACAGTATTGCTGTCGCCGCCAGCCATCAAACTGAGCGTTCCGTCGTACCGGAGTAAACCCCACCGGCGCCGGCGGAGGAGATAACATAGGTCTGTTCATTTCACTCCATTCTGTCCACTGCCTGCCTGCAGTCGACGCTCTACCACTGCCAGCTGTTCGGCGAGTTCTGATAACGGCCGCCCAGGTATTGTACTCTGTCCGGCGGAAAGTGAAGCAGCCAGCCCCGACTCCGCACACAGCCGAGTCATTGCACTGGTAATTTCAGTTGCCGAGACTTCCTTCAACAGCAGACCGCTGACACCATCCTTCACCACCGCTCCGCAGTGACGCGACGCAACGATCGGCAGCTTCCACCCCTGCGCCTCCAGTTGCGTCAGCCCAAAACCGTCGGAGTGTGTCGGGAAAATAAAAATATCAGCCTTTTGATACCACAAATCCACCTGGCTGCGGGGCACTGACCCGATCAACTTTACGTTCGGCAGACTCTTTAGCTCCGTCGCGATATCAAACAACACCGGTCCAACAATCAAAAACTCCACAGGTTCACTGACAAGCTGCCTGGCAGCTTCCAGCAATTCCACCACTCCTTTGCGTGGTGTTACCTGCCCCAGAAACAGTACCCGCAGAGGACGATCGGCTGTGAAAGTCTGAGGGATTCTGCGGCAAAACTGCAGTGCCTGCTGCGAGGGTGTATAAGCGAGTGAAACCTGTGCAATCTTTGCTTCAGAAATGCCCGTCTTCACCAGGAGTTCGCGTGACCACTCCGAATTCACGATGATGGAATCGGCGAGGCTGCATTCCTCACGCCAGGCTGTCCAGTACGACTCCGGCGCAGAATTCCATGCCGGAACAGCAGATCCAAACTGATGGTGCAGTGAAACCATCAGCCGTTCCTCCTCCGGCCCGGGATCGATCTGTCCAAGAACTGTTCTCCACCCTCGGGCACGAGCCCACACAAAGAGATCCCTCGCCGCGTAACTATATGCAAACAACACAGGAGGCTCAGCTGCCTGATGATTTCTGTGAACTCTCAGAAATCGTTCCAGCCACCGAACAGCCTGTCTCTGAAACCACTCATTACGTCTGATTATTGCATCCCAGCCACTTCTCCGCAAAGTCCGGCTGACTGCCTCGAAACACATTAGATTCAGATTTGCAGAGCCAACAGATGCCTTAATCAGGTCGGGATGAAAGCGATCCCGCACCCTGTGTCTCAGAATTCCCAGTATATTCTCAGGCCGAACCCATGCATCCGTAAACATGCCGGCAAGCCGGTTTGAAGCATACAGTGCGCGAGGTATCGAATAGTGTTCGCGAGCACCCAGCTGACATGTAATCCAGTGCATTAAAGACTACGACCTCGTCGCAGATAATCACGGAATGTTTCGCCTCGAACCGGCTGCCGCTCCGAGAACCTGCTCAGTGCCAGCCGGGTAAACGAACAGATCGCACGAAGTGACGGTTTCACAAAGACAAATCGCCCGTTGTCGGCGCGAATACGTCGATCGAATTCGGACAATCGCGCCGAATCCTTCAGTCCAAAAAGCAGGGCGAACCGAAGATTACTGATCATCTTTCCAGGCAGCAGCCATGTCAGCATCGTGGCAGGAGCCCGACTAAACGTAAGCCACAGGTCATTGCGCACGCCGGAAAAATGCTGTCGGGCAACATCGCGAGTCAGAAAGGTCTTGTCATGCCAGATATGAACGCCACTTAACCGAACAACGTCATATCCGGCATCCAGCAGCCTCAGACAAAGATCTTTTTCTTCACCACCATACTCACCCGGCAGGTCGTGATACAGGCCAACTTCACGCGCCGCCGACAGTCTCACCAGATGCCCGCAACCGATAAACATGTTCGATGGAACCGTCCGCAACTCTGCACTGCCTGTGGGGTGCCCCTGATCCAGAATCTCGAATCCCAGCCCACCCAAATCCGCTCGGGATGCGAACAGCTGCACTCCCTGCCGCAGACCATCCGGCTGCGTAAACCACGAATCATCATCCAGACTGCAAAACAAATCCGCGTCCGTTTCAGACATCATCAGATTGCGAGCCGCCCGATATCCAATGGACTTTTCAGACCGAATCCATCGAACATCAGGAAACTCTGCCTGCAGTTCGGGAGTTTCATCTGTTGACGCATCGTCAACAACAACAATTTCCTTATTGTCATAGTCCTGGCTGATCGCCGACTGAATTGCCGTCCGCAAAATGGCGGCCCGGTTGTATGTCGTAATTCCAATGCACACCTTCATTGACTGACCACCGCAGAATCTGACTCATCCGGCTGACGATAACGGATCACTCGTGCAGGTACACCGACCGCAACTGCATTCTCCGGTATATCTCTCGTCACAACACTCCCCGCGCCGATCACAGCGCCGTCGCCAATAACGACTCCTCTGGTCACAATCACCCCTGCCCCGAGCCAGGCATCGCGCCCAATTCGCACCGGAGCAGATGTCATCGCCTGCTGACTTAAAGGAATTCCCGGCCGCATCCCGTGATCAGCATCTGTAATATAACAGTTAGGCCCTATCATCGCCCCCGCGTCCACCACAATACTCTCATGTGCATCCAGCATCGAGCCCCGATTAATGTAGACGCCCTTCCCGATCACCAGTTTCGGCTCTGCTCCTGATACTCCTGAAACCAGAAGAGTAACTCCGCGATCCAGTGAACACGGCCCATTGAGCACAATCTGTGACCTGTTTCCCGAGATCTCGACGCATCGCAGCCAGCAGTAGCCGGATATACGAACCCCCAGAAACCGAAATTTCAGATTGCGAAACCGCGATGCAACGCCTCCACAGATTCGGATCATGGCTTCACACAGATTTATCATGATCTGTCGGCCCGGAAAACATCGATTTCCATAACACTGCCACAGGAAAGCCCAGCAGATACTTTGCTTTACAGAGCCGCAAATTCCACCAGAACATCTGACGGTAAAAACTCCAAGCCTCGGCAAAAAGCCCCTCAGACAAACACTGAAGGCTGACGGGCCGCACATGCCGGGAAATGATCCGATGTCTGTCCGAAGCGCGCTGCGTGCCACCAGGAAACCTCTGGCTCTTTTCCTGCTGAACAAGATGCAGGGCGGCCTCCATTGTCCTTGAGAAATTAGCCGTCACATTTCCACTGTGACTTCGATATCCGAAAGTGGGGGGCGACTGAATCTGAACGAAACCCTGTTCACATCCCAGCCGAAGGGCCAGTTCAGCATCCTCGCCGTTGACCAGTCCTTCACGAAAACCGCCTGATCGGAGAAATACGTCCCTGCGTATCAGGAACGAACTTACACCAAACCAGCGCCACTCGTTTCCGGACTGCAGATAGTCTTCAAACTGTTCAAACTGCAGCGGATGTTCGCGGACGTTTGTTAACTCCTGCTCTGAACAGAATACTGATGGGCATCCTGCCACAAAAGCGGGCTCGTTTGCTGTTGTGACGACTTGCTTCAGAATCTCAAGAGTCCACGGAAACCACAGGTCATCACTGTCCAGAAATGCAATGTAGGTTCCTGTCGCCTCACGGACGCCTCGATTGCGAGCAGCCCCAGGCCCGGCGTTCTGCTGACGAATCAACCGAACAGATCGGAATTCCTCAACGATCTGACAAGTGCCGTCTGATGACCCGTCATCCACGACAATGACTTCAAATCCCTGACCGAGCTGTCCGGCAACCGACTCCAATGTCTGTCGTATCAGCGACTCCCGATTGAATGTTGGTATAACGACTGAAAACAGAATGTTGTTCACCGATTCAATTCTCAGGCAGCAATTTCAGGCGGGCAACTGACCGGAGGAAACGGAAATCCATCCGGCAGGATACAGGCCGGAAGCATCCAGTGACGGATCGCGAAACCATCGATCCGGCAGGTACACGACTTTCCCTGCATACGTCCCCAGCCACGCGGCCCACCAGGAAAACGTGCTGTTGGGAATCACGAATGTTCGACACAGGGACATGAGATGCAGGTGTCCTGAGTCCTTATACCCTGCATGCTCCTGGCCAACAAACTGAGCATTCGGCAGGAAATTTAGTGTCTGGTGACACCACTCCAGATCATCAGAAAACACGAAGAACTTTGCATCAGGCTGACTCGCCAGCACCTCGTCGCAGGCATTGCGATAGTATTCCAGGCCGATAAAACCCAGGGGACTATTCGATGAGGCGGCTGTCACGTAGTCAGTTCGACGCACGTGCAGGCATACCGAATCGGGCCGACTCAGCTGAGATGCCAGCCCGGCTGATCGATCTGCCAGAGGCAGGCGGAACGCCAGATCCTTCCTCAGCTGTTCTTCAATCGGCTTAAAATACTGCACAGCCTGCCAGAGGCCGGAAAGATAGGCGTCCGGTCCACACGACATTACATTTGCATCATACCCGAATCGTCGCTCTACAGTCTGTCGGCTTTCACGACTGATTCGGAGAGTGCGGGACAGATATCGCAGCGGTCGAGGCATTCCCCATGCACTGTATCGAAGACAGTCACTGATCGTCGCAAACCGAAAGTCGGCTGCGAATACGTCCAGACTGAATCGGCGGTCCACGGCGTGCCTGCCTTTCGTTCTGTCTTCCAGCAGAAAAACATCAAGAGCCAGCGGCACCTGATATTCCGCAGCAAGGCGCCGCCCAAGACAATACTGGAAAAGCTGGTTCCCCAGTCCTCCCAGAAGCTGAACAATAATCAACAATCACTCCTGCTTTTACATCGCCTGCAGACACAGGAAATGCGCCAACAACATGAATCGGCGCTTACAGCATCAGCCGCCCATCAGGGAACGCACTGCCTTCCGTATCCTTAACGAATATGGAACAGAATGAACCTGAAACTGCGGTGCCATCTCCGGAAAGAACTTACCGCAATACTGCGCCGCGGCAAAGACATCAGTAATGCCGAAATCCGCAGCATCCAGATGCAGGGCACCATACCGAAAGCCTTTTTGCCACGACCAGTCGGATGTCGCAGACCGGAGTTTGTCAACCTGATTCCAATAACGACGGTCAAACCATCGCTGCACATTCGGGACATCGGCGAGTGATTCCCTGATCGCCTTCACCGACTGACGAAACTGTTCAGGCTGCTGATCTCGCAGCGACTTCAAACAGTCCTGGGCCAGGCGTCGCCGATCCACGGCAAGACGAGCTTCGTGCTGAAAGTATTCCTGCTTTGCCCGGAAATAGGAATCGGCTACTGCCGAAGGCAATGTTGGCACATCCGGAACATCGGCGCGAATAGGCATGGCCGCTTTTTGAGTCAGTGCACGAAACTCCTGAGCTGTCCCCGAAGTATTATTCAGCATGGTGGTTCCCACACCATTGCTCGTCCCGGAACCACCGTTGATACTGAACGGCTGCCCGGACGATGCGTACCTGCCAGCAAGCCATGCCAGCGACATTCCCGAGTAAACGTCCGGTGAAGAAGCTTTAAAGACCCTGCCGGAGCGCCGCTTCATTTCTTCTGTGAGCTGCCGACTAATTGCCGAATTGTAAAGCATGGGCAAACCGACATAAGCACCCGGTACCCTCCCCACCCGCTGAAGCTGCTTCCTCCCATCAACAATCTGATTGGGCGAATCCAGAGGAATCACCAGCTGATTGATGAGTTCAGGAATTGGAAAGTCCGGCCAGTTATAGTTCACTCGCTGCCAGTGCAGTGCATTCATTCCTGAAGAACGGAGTATCGCATCAATGTTTGTGAGCGCAGACGGCATCAGACCGTCGTCGTCTCCGATCACGATCAGAAACTCGCCACTGGCCTGCTCGACAGCCTTCTCCCAGTTATCGGACATCGCCAGTGGAATATCCGATCTTACATACTTCAACCGAGAATCCCGCAATCCGCTGACTACAGATCCTGTGTCGTCGCCACTGCAGTTATCACAAACAATCAGTTCAAAATCATCAAAGTCCTGATGAAGAACTGTCTGCAGAGTAAACGGCAGCGTCCGGCAGCGGTTACGCGTCGGCACCACCACACTAAATCGCGGCATGAAAATCTCGCTGTCCTCAGAAAGTCGCCCGGCCTCTGATCACTCTTAAATGCGTCTCAGATACCCGCCGTTGGCAACTGAAATCAGGAGCTTGTTATCTATCGAATGGTCCACTTCGAACTCGGGATGAGACTTCAGGTATTCCCGGAGTGCCGACTTTGGATTGTTTCCCGGTCCCCAGGGTCGGTCAGGGTACATATCAGCCGGAAGACCTTCGATCACTGTGTCAAAAACCACGCAATAACTTCCCGGAGTTACAAGGGGTGCATAGGCTTCCAGTTCCGCCAGCACATGCTCATGCGTGTGATTGCTGTCAAGGCACACCAGCACACTTCGCTTTCCTTCGGCCCGCCGACGAACCTGGTTCACAATCTCCGGCGCTATACTCGAGCCCTGAATCATACTGATCCGCCGGAACATGGGATGCTTCTCGATCGCCATTCGATTGTGCTGCCGAATGTCAATATCCAGTCCGAGGACTTCCGCATCCTTCGGCCCGCCGCAGGCAGCGTTGAGTTCCAGCATTGATGCCGAAAAAATCAGAGAACCGCCATGTGCAATCCCGGTCTCAATAATCAGTTCGGGCTGAATGCGCCAGATCAGCTCCTGCATCGCCACGATATCCTGAGGATACTGAATAATGGGACGTCCCATCCAGGTGAAATTGTACGAGTACTTCGGCTGAGTACTCTCCCTGAGAAACTCATTCGCCACCACTTCCAGCTGGGAGCCGGCATATGACGCAATCCGATCCTGCGTCTCCTGCTGAAATACCTGATTAGGATCACTGCTCATTGTTCATGCTCCAAACCACGAAGCCGTGCATTGTTGCCCCAGAAGGCCAGCGGTTCGTGAGGGGAATAGGGGTAATGGCCAAGGTTCAGACTGATCGAGGCGTTTTGTTCCTGTACTCGCAACTCAACAAGCCGGCGAACAGAAATCGGGATTCCACTGCAAACGTTGTAAATCCCGGTATGTTGCGAATTCTCCGTCATCAGCGCGAGGCTCTTCGCCACCTCACTGACATGCAGGAAATCACGCAGCTGTTCTCCACCCGACATATTGAATACTGACTCGCCCCGCGCAATCGCCGAATCCAGCTGAGCCAGCAGACTTTTGGGGTTTTGACCAGGACCATACATGTAGAAGAGGCGAGCCCACTGCAGTCGAAAGTCGAACTTTGTTAACAGAGTTTCCAGTGATCTTCTCAGAAAATCCTTGGCAACTCCATACGAATTGCCCGGCACCGCCGGTACCTCCTCAGAAAGACATCCATTCTGCATTCCATATTCAAAGCAGGTACCAGTCACCAGCAAGTGCTTTGCTCCGGCTTCCACCAGAGATTTTAGAAACCAGTACGATGCCGGATAATTCTGTTCAATGTGAAACAACTCGCCATAATTCGGCAGATTTGGCCACGCAAGATGAATGACAGAGTCGCAACTGGCAATCCTGCCCACCATTTCCGCGCTGCAGGAGTGAACGTCACAGCTCAGAAAGTCCACATTTTGAAACCAGTCGAACCGGGCACTCTTTTTCTCGTCACGTGCAATCGCCAGGACCTCATGCCCTCTGCCCAAAAGGCACGGAACCAGATGCTGTCCAATGAACCCGGTAGCTCCTGTAATGGCGATTCGCATGAAATGTGGAACTTAGTTGCGGTGGAAGATGGTAATCGGATTGGCTGACCCTGGAACTCAGCCCTCTCAGGACAGGGCGGAGATCAGTATTGTCGCAGGACGACACTGAAGCACAGTCACGATCTGACTGCCAGCGATGGGACCGCCGTTATAAAACGAACATTCCAATGTCTCGCATAGTCCAGTTGCCGGATGACTTCATCCGTAAGATTCCAGGGCAGAATCACGATATCTTCCGGCCGTTCCGTTTTCAGTCGCTCTTCGCTGACAATCGGAATCCGACTACCCGGCAGAAATTTCCCCTGCTTTGCCGGATTGCGATCCACGACAAATTCAATCAAATCCGGTCGAATACCGGCAAAATTCAGCAGGGTATTACCCTTGGCAGCAGCGCCATACGCGGCCACCCGACGACCTTCAAATCGAGCATTCAGCAGGTATCTGAGAAAGTCGTCCTTAACCTTCTCCGCTCTGGCCTGGAATCCCTGATAGTACTCCCGAGTTTTCATTCCGGCCGATTCTTCCAGCTTCAGAATGCTCGTCACCCGGTCCGAAACGGCATGCCGCCCCGAGTCGCCTCGCTGAGCGTAAACACGCAGGCTTCCGCCATGCGTTGGCAACTGCTCAACATCGAAGACGGACAAACCGTTCGCCTCAAAGATGGTCGCTACTGATGTCAGAGAAAGATAAGAGAAGTGCTCATGATAAATCGTGTCAAACTGATTCTGCCCGACCAGCTGCATCAAGTGTGGAAACTCAAACGTAGCCACACCGGAGGGCTTCAGCAAACGTGAAAAACCAGCAACAAAATCGTTGATATCCGGAACATGCGCCAGCACATTATTTGCAGCGGTCAGATCAGCCTGCTGACCGTTCTGAACCATTTGTTCGGCCAGACGGACTCCAAAGAAGTCCTCAATGATGTGAATACCACGCTCTCGGGCTGCCGTGGCCGTGCTGGCTGTTGGTTCCACGCCCGTGCAGGGAATTCCCTTTGCTTTAACGTACTGCAACAGGTATCCGTCATTGGCCGCTATCTCTGCCACATGACTGCGTTCTGTAAGCGCAAACCTGACCACCATATCTTCAACATAACGCTGTGCATGTGCCAGCCAGCTGTTTGAGAAGCTGCTGAAGTACGCATACTCCGCGTCAAAAAGCTCGTCCGCCTGAGCAAAGTCCTCTGTCTGTACCAGCCAGCACTGGTCACAAACCAGAACGCGCAGGGGGTACCATTTCTCCGGCTGTTTGAGTTGTTCCGGGGTCAGATAGGCATTGGAAGGTGGTGCCGAACCCAGATCGACAAACACATGATTCAGCGGGGTATGGCAATGTCGGCACTTCACCGAAACGAATCTCCTGCAGATATTTCCGAACCCGTCGATAACGGCGGGCGTTCCATTGAGCCGACCATGACTCAATGCTTGATCGTTACTCAATGCTCGCTGAGGCTCAGTCCGGAAAAACCGGCCGGCAAATAGGCATGACCTGCATCCCGCTCAGAAATTTCAGTCACAGCGAAAGGCCATGAAATTCCAAGCTGAGGCTCATCGTACCGAACTGCACCCTCCGCCGATTTGTAATACATCGCCGTGTGAAGATAAAGCAATTCAGAATCGGGCTCGAGCACCTGAAAACCATGGGCAAAGCCCTCCGGGATCACGATCATTTTCAGATTCTCCGCAGATAACTCTTCAGCATGCCACTGCAGAAAACTGTCAGATCCGGCTCTCAGGTCAACCGCAACATCCAGAACCCGGCCCCTTAGACAGCGAATGAGCTTCATTTCAGCATGAGGAGGATGCTGAAAATGCAGGCCGCGGATCGTTCCGACACGAGCTGTCCTGGACAAATTGATCTGCACAATCGAACGACCATCCAGAACCGAAGCGAGCTCCGCCTGACAGAAACATCTTGCGAACGATCCGCGATGGTCGCCGACAGGCGATGTGTCGACCACTCGGACACCGTCAATCGAAGTATTGTGAATGATCAAGCAAAAGATCCCCTTCTCCTTCCGGATTCCCGGCAGTAACCTCGACCGTCAGTTCTCAGACTTCAGTTTTGAGAGCTGTCAGTTCAATGCCCATCGTCGCCCATGCAGCTTTGCCGCATCAATGAATTGCCCGAGCTGAACAGGAGAAAGGATCTCCCGACACCGATGATATTGACGATACCATTCGGCTGTTTTCGCAATTCCCTCATCAATTGACCAGACAGGCTTCCAGTCCAGCAATCGGTGAGCTTTTGTGCTGTCCAGCTGAAGAAGAGTTGTCTCATGCGGCTGCGGAGTTCCCGTGTGATGCCAGGTCAGTTCGGGCCAGTGAACCTGCATCATCTCAAGGACAGACGCCACTGTTCGATTGCCGTCAGCACTCGGACCAAAATTCCATGCATCCGCAAAACCCTGCTGTTTCTGAAGGAGCTGTTTTCCAAGAAGCAGGTAGCCAGACAGCGATTCCAGAACATGCTGCCATGGACGAGTCGCCCCAGGCGAACGAATTTCCAGAGAACGGCTGGCGGTCACAGCCCGCACGGCATCCGGAATCAGCCGATCCTCAGACCAGTCCCCTCCACCAATGACATTGCCGGCACGTGCCGATGCCACCAGTGGAGTCCCCGGTTTTGAAAAGTACGATTCACGATAACTTGCCACCACGAGTTCAGCGGCGGCCTTAGAGGCGCTGTAGGGGTCATGTCCGCCAAGCGCATCATTCTCACGGTAGCCCCAAAGCTGTTCACGATTCTGATAACACTTGTCCGTTGTAACGACAACAATCGCCTGAACGGACGAAATCTGTCGGCAAGCCTCCATCACGTTTGCCGTTCCGCTGACATTGGTCGTCCAGGTTTCCAGCGGATCACGGTAGGAACGCCGCACAAGCGGCTGAGCAGCCAGGTGAAAGACAATCTCCGGCTGACACGCAGAGACCACGTTCTGAACAGTGATCGCATCCCGCACATCGCATCGGTGATCATTGATCTCCAGCTTCAGCATATTCCAGTGACTCGGGTCCGTTGACGGATCAAGACTCAGTCCGGAAACGTCTGCAGACAGAGATTTCAGCCAGAGAGCCAGCCAGCTTCCCTTAAAACCCGTGTGGCCGGTGATCAGCACTTTGCGATGGTGATAGATGTTTTCGAACACAACAGTCATTCATACAACACAAGGGAAACGAATCAACGCCGCCTGAATCACTAATCACTACCAGGTCTTCCATGGCGCTGAACCAGACTTCCAGAGATCCTCAAGCTGATTTTTATCCCGCAGAGTATCCATGGCCTGCCAGAAACCATAATGCTGATAAGCCGTCAGCCCTCCATCACGCACCAGATCCTGCAATGGTTCTCGCTCAAAGCTGGTCTGGTCGTCCGCGATATAGTTGAATACAGCAGGCTCCAGCACGAAGAATCCGCCATTGATCCAGGCACCATCACCAGCAGGTTTCTCCTGAAAGCTGGTGACATCCGACTGATTCAGATTCAGCGCACCATATCTGCCCGGCGGCTGAATGGCGGTTACCGTTGCCGTGCGATTCTGAGCGCGATGGTGCTCAAGAAGCTTATCGATTCGAACATCCGAGACTCCGTCACCATAGGTCAGGCAGAATGTCTGTTCGCCAACGAATGACTTTACCCGCTTGAGACGACCGCCTGTCATTGTGGACTCACCAGTGTCGATCAGCGTCACTGTCCACGGTTCCGCAGTGCGATGATGAACCTGCATCTCGTTTTGGACCATATTAAAAGTCACGTCCGAGGTATGCAGAAAATAGTTGGCAAAATATTCCTTGATCACATAGCCCTTGTACCCAAGGCAAATAACAAATTCATTGATCCCATAACTGGAGTACATTTTCATGATGTGCCACAGAATGGGTTTACCGCCAATTTCTATCATTGGCTTGGGTCTGAGATGAGACTCTTCACTGATCCGAGTTCCAAGTCCACCTGCCAGAATCACAACCTTCACGCGAATTCTCTTCCTGCTTCCAAAAGCATGGACAGGCCCCCTGCCGCTAACAGGACTGGCAACGATTTTTTCCGGCGATTCACTGAACTTCGCACACGACAGCCCACATCGCGAATCGCTTCCGCCAACTGCATCCCGAGCAGCCGGTGCAACGCACGATACAGAAATCCGGCGTTCGGGACAAACTTCGGTGAACTGGCAAGGATTGTTCGCATGATTTGCCGCGATTTCTCCTGGTTCACGGAGCTCCAGTGACGACAAATCAGAAGCCGGGTGGCATTCAGGGCGTGCAGCCTCTGAGGAGTCATTTGCCCGGTCTTCAGAAGAAACGCCTCGATTTCCGCCAGCAAACCAAGTCGCGTCTCGTTCAGTTTATCCGGATTGGATCGCGACACGGTGCCGGTTGACCAGTATCGGTAAACAGCGCCCGAGTGGCCATAGTAAACAAACTTCGAATTGTGGCTGAGCAGTCGAAAATACAGAGAATGTTCCTGGCAGCAGGGCATCTTTTCATCCCAGCCCCCCGCCGCAATGACAGATTCCCGTCTCCATAACGGACCTCCCGTCTGCGGAAGACTCCAGTTCAGCAGGAGGACCCATGGATCCTCGCCGCCGTCAATGGAATACTCACGCAGGGGTTCCGGCCGATTCGGATCCTGCCAGAGCTCAAACAGTGTCGTACTGAGAACGACGTCTGCCGATTGGCTGCCGGAAAGAAATCGAATCTGATCCTCAATTTTTGATGGCAGCAAATAGTCATCGGCATCCAGATACTGCAGCCACTCACCGGTTGCCAGTGAAAGAAGCCGGTTCCGCGCAGCATTCCCACCCCGGTTGGGACCAGTCTCCCAGCGAATTCGACCATCGAACGTGCGAATCACGTCAAGGCTCCCATCCGTGGAACCATCATCAACGACAATCACTTCCTTATCGCCCCACGTCTGATCAAGCGCAGACTGAATCGCCTGAGCGATGAATTTCTCAGCGTTGTAACAGGGGATCAGTATTGACGCTTTCATGGTTCAGGCGGAGCAAACGAGGACTTCAGCAATCGGACTCCACACGATTCACCGGGATATTGAAGCGATTCAACAAGTTCGACAATATGAATTCCCAGCTCCGCAGACAGCACGGGACATGTTCCTTCAGCAATGGCTTTCGCCATCTGAGCAGGCCCTCGCAGGAAATCCACTCGATTTCCTGAACTCACCAGCTTCTTAGGACTTGTATTTCCTGACCGGATCTTTCGAAAACCCAGTATATGATCTGCAGCGACCGGCACACAGGATTCAATGAACCTGCGCACCGCTGGCAGTCTCGCAAATACTCGTCCCATCAGAGTGGGTTGATCATAGATTCTGCAAAACACAGGGCCGCGGTCATTCCTGATATCCGGGACCAGCAATATACCCCGATCTCCAATCACAGTCACGGACTTGTCACGAGGAGCCACAAGCCCGCAGGTAACACGCGCAACGATTCCCCGATCATATTCAATGCAGCCCACCGTAAAGTCAGGGGCCATCCTGTCTACGTCAATTCCCTTGTCAGGAATCTGACACGAAGCAAACGACGTCACACGACGAGCCGGGCCGAACATTGCCGCCAGCCAGGTCAGAACGTAGCCAGCATGTTCGTAAGTGCAGCCAACTTCAAACTCATCCTTCGCCGGCCATGGAATCCCATAACTGTTCTTCCAGGTCCATGGAGCCTGATTTGGAGCAATCATTCCGTCTTCAAAACTGGCATAAACAAGGCGAACCTGGCCAATCATGCCTTCCCGGACCGCTTTCCACAACAACTGTGCCGTATCGCTGAGAACACTGCAGGGTGCCGACGACAGCCTGAGCCCCTTCTGTGCCGCCAGTGCTGCCAGTGCTTCCGCTTCTTCACGGTTCATCGCCAGCGGCTTTTCCGAGTACACGTGCCGGCCTGCCTCAAGACATGCTTTAGTCACCTCGAAATGACTTCTCGGGTTTGTCAGATTCAGGATCAGCTCAACCCTGCCGTCACTCAGCAATTCGTGCAGATTCGCATAGGCATGAACGCCAAATCGACGAACGAATCCCTGCAGTGTTGCGGCTACCCGGTCGTAGGCGCCAATCAGTTCAAGTTCCGGATGACTGGCAAGTGTGGCGGCATACAAATCGGCAACATACCCTGTTCCAATGATGGCGAACTTCATCTGGTGCTTCTGCCCTGAAAGTACGATTCCACTTTTCTGACAGCCGCCACTACGTCCTTCATTTCAGACTCTGCCCCCAGAAAGAACTCGTGCTCAATGTAAACGGTTTCACCAGCCGCCTTTTCTGCCACGGGCGTCATTTCGACCCGTATGAACTCCGGGCGTTTATCGCGCAGTTGCTTCATTGCGGGCTGATCTGAAATCGTACAGGCAAACGCCCGGTGAATCGGAATTCCTTCTGCCTGAACGGCTTTGAGAAACTCGTCAATGCTCAGCCCGCCGCAAAATTCTGAACGATATTTCATGGCAAACATATACATGCCATGCCGCGTCACTTCAGGTCGAACAGCGAGTGGTACAAGACAGCCATCTTTTCCCAGCAACTCATAAAGACACTTAAAGTTTCTCTCTCGAACCGCATGTTGCTTATCAAACAGCTTAAGCCGATGCAGCAGCAGCACTGCCTGATATTCTGTCGGGCGACAGTTCCATCCCAGTGAAAGATGCTCCCATCGTCCGGCCCCGTGTCTGGCCCGGCCGACATTGTGCATGGCATACACTCTTTCAAAGATGCTTTCGTCATCGGTCGTGAATGCACCTCCCTCACCACAATTCAGCGTCTTATGAGACTGAAAGCTGAATCCGGCAGCATGCGACAGCGAACCAGCCCGTTTACCCTGCCATTCGGCTCCATGAGCCTGCGCAGCATCCTCAATCACTTTGAGACTGTACTTCTCTGCAATTCGCATCAGCGATGTCATGTTGCAGGGCTGCCCAAAAAGATGAACAGCAGCAACAGCCACAGTCTTCCCGGGTACGATTGCCGCTTCAACCTTCTCCGGATCAAGCAACAATGTGTCAGGCTCAACATCAACAAGTGCTATTCCGAATCTGCGATCGAGTGCCATGTTTGCACTGGCGATGAATGAGAAATTTGGAACAATCACCTCACCGCCATACTCCAGTCCGTCATGGTCACATGCAGCGGCCAGAGCAAATCGAAGAGCATCCGTCCCGTGGGGAAGCATCAATCCGTACCTCGCACCACAATACGCTGCCCACTGACTGGCAAATTCGGCCGCGAGCCGCTGCGGAATTCCTTCCTGCCCGGAACAGAATAATTTTCTGAATTGCGGTGCCACATGCAGCCACCATGATTGCAGCGCCCCCTGTCTGCTGCTTGCATACGGACGAAGCCGGATGTCCCGTACCGGCTGACCACCATGTAATGCCAGTCGGCCCATCAGGCGAGAAGACGACTGCGGCAGCCGACCCAGCGTCTGCTGTGCCACACCTCTCACAATCCTCTTAACCAGTGACGACATCGGCACGGCTCTTCTTCTGAAGATCAACAAACAAACCAAACTCGTACGGCTGACACTTTGTAAGCCGGATCAGCCCTGTCACCCGAGCACACCTGACAACCAATCCTTCAAAACGCAGCCAGTGTCGACTCCATTGCTGACCATGACTCCGGGGTTCAGTTGCGGCCACGGAAATTCTATTGGGTTCCGGTGGCTTCCACCTCAAGCCAAACAACCGGCGCAGCAGGATTCGCAATGACTGCTCCGGAGGGCAGTTCTCCACCGTTTCACGCACATCCGCCTCACTGGCAAAGAGTCTTTTCCATATCCCGGGGGTAAACAGTGTTACCAGATCAGGCGGCGGCGCGGAATCTGTCCAAAGCTGTCCCTTCAGATAGCAGCTTTGTCGATTGGGAGCATTGAAAATGAGCCGCCCGCCTGGTTTAAGCAGGTTCAGAAGATCCTTCGTCAGTCCGACTGGATCAGGTACACATCCGATCATTCCCACATGAAAGATCAGATCATACGGCCCGTTGCCCGCAATTTCGGGTGAATCTGCAAGCACAAAATGACGACCGAATGCGGCCGATGCACTGTCGATCGCCTCTCGAGAGACATCCATACCCAAAATTTGCCGACCCGAAGAAATAAACCAGGACGTCAGGTAACCTCTTGAACAACCGACTTCCAGTATTCTGGCATCTGAAGGAAGTTTTTCAGCCTCCTCAATCGCAAATCGATACTTTGACGAATAACTCGTCAGATAATCTCTCAGCAAATTCGTCTGCTTCCTGTCGAAGAGATCCTTCGTTTTCTCTGCAAGCTGCCTGTACTGGAAATAGTAGGAAATGGCACCGGACTGGTGAAATAATTCATGCACGGACGAATCATGAGTCGTCATGAATGAATAACATTCCTGACATTCAAATACCTCAGAGCGAAATCCCTCGAAGTACTCAACTGTCCCAGGGGACCTGACGCCGGAAGAGCCGCAAACGCGACACGATCGCTGTCCGAAAGTATTCACACCCACGACGCTGTTCTCTGATTTCCCCATCTGGCTGCACACACTTTCCTCAGACGTGAATTACACCGCCTCACTTCACAACCACTCCATCCATGAGACTCCGCCCATTTTCATAAACAGCCGCTTCAAGAGGAGGCTGACATTCCTTCAGACGTGAAACAACAGAGTCCCGCATTTCCGAAAGTTGATCAAAGACAGCGAGAACGGAATTCGCTGCCTCACGCTTCTCTGCATCAATGACACACCCTTCCAGTCCATACATCGCCATGATGTCGCCATATTTAAAATGCCAGGAAAGTGAAATTGCAGGTATTCCACTGGACAACGCAGCCACCACACTATGGTATCGGGCGCCGATATGTATGTACGCTCCGGAAATGACCGACTTCAACTCCGCTGGAGACAGATCTTCCGGCACAATTCGTACCCATTCTGCTCGCTTCACTGACGCAAGCACTCGTAGCCCCACAGCAAAATCGCAGAGTTCCGGCACATGCTGCGCTGGTCGATATGTATGAGGAACAATCAGCACGGCAAAGCCGCGTTCCACGAGTTGATCTGCAATCTGTGCACAGCAGGAAACATGGAAATTTGTGCCATCAGCTGCAGTTCCACATTTCGCATACACGACTGCACTGGGTGAAAGAGTGACAACTGGCCTCTGAGGCATCTCCCCGAAGTACCTGACCATCAAACGCCGTCCAAGCTCCCGATCGAATTCCAGAATAACAGCCATGTCAGGAAAGACCCGGCACTCTTTGCCAGGGAGCAGAGACTGTACCTGCCGTCGCGTTTCTTCACCACGACAATAGACAATCGGAAGTGACGACAGATCCCTCCGTGCCGCACGCCTTATTCGTTCAGTAGAGAATGGCCCGTAACTCTGTGTCCATGCCCGAAAAGTCCGCTTAACAAGGCTGGCTGAACGAAAATATCTGTGGCGAGTCCCCATCACATGGCCTTCGGAACCCTCGGGAGGACCCACATAACTGATCGCGGTCATGTCCAGCACCAGGTCACAGGCTCTCATCGTGGAATAAAATGCCCACAAACGGCGAAATCGACGTCGGAATCCGGCAAGCCCCTCCCTGAGAAGCCTGTAAGGGTTAAGCGAACCAAGGTCCCCATCCCAGCAGTCTTCAACAACCGTCAGGCCGTACTTCTTTGCCCAAAGCTGTTCGAAGTAATATTCCGGTGCCGGCGGTACAGCAAAGACGAATTCAGCGTTTTCACTGTATTTGCGAATTGCCCGAATCATTGACAACGCCAGCGCTGGACCACCTTTGTTGCCCTGCAGACAGAGACCTGTAACAAAAATCCGCATTCTTTACCTGTCAATCCTTAGCCGTCCTGAGACGATGGACATGAACTTTCGCGGGCTTCTTAAAGCCTTAGCAAGCCACGGATGATATCGATCCAGTCGGTGCCACAGATACAGCAGGCGAAAGCGACGGTATTTCCCGGATCGCAACAGACTACGCAGCCACATCTCCCTGTTAAGTTCGCGGCTTTCCGCTGCTGTTGGGAAAATCTCCTCGTTCCTGTCTTTCGTTCCGTATTGGAACCGTGGAATCAGCGTTCCGCGCGGACGCTGTAACGCTGCCAGCTTTCCTGCGGTAATTCCATGTACCAGATCTTCTGACTGGCTTTCCAGTATGTCCGCTTCAGAACTCTGCTCGAGGATCATGCTGCCTTCCTGCTGCAGAGTCTTCAGTATCTGATCACCAGCTTCTGTGCGGGCCACAATAATACTCAGCTTGTCCTGACTCTTTCGTTTCAGCCACGCATCTCCAACCGCAATATCACAAAGAACGTTCAGGTGATCCTGACAAAGTCGGCACCGAAGTCGATTCGCCGCCGAAGAAAATGACGAACCGTAATCGAGGGCTGCGGAAGTGTCGGGGAATTTCCTGCGGTCAGAGTTGATCCGATGGTTTTTGGTTGTGATTTTCAGTCGCCCAACCTTGTCCTCGCCACGATACTGGGCGTCCAGCACAGGTTCCGGAACTCCCTTAAATGATAAAAACGCCTTTAACGCATGATCTGAATACATCCATCCACAGATCAGACCAATGCGTAATGCGATTTTTCCAGCAATGCCCGGTTCGCAGATGTCTGCATACTTCAGAATTCCAGCCAGCTGACAGGGAGTTGAAACCAGATAGCAGGGACGATCCAGCGAACGAATCAGTTCGATCGCTTCAAAAAAACCGACTCCGTGGTAAATCGAACCGGTTACTCTGCCCAGGTCAGTCGGACTGTTCAGCACTGCTGGTTCATATCGGAATTCACCCTTTGTGAGGCAAATGACCGGAATGCCCTGTTCTAAAGCCGATTCAATCAGCCGGCGAACAATGCCCCCAGAGCTCGATATACCGTTATCACGGTGATCTGGCGCATAACCCAAATACACACTTCGAACGGGCCCAAACCGGGAAACATCGCTCGACTGATCAGGAGGAATACGATCGTTCAGTCGCAGCAGTTTCGGAAAATCTGTGTGAATTCCTGGACAGACCGCATCACACGGCTTGTCCTCACAGGTCAGACACGGGCCTCCGTCACGAATCTCCACCTCATACGCACCTCGCATCAGATTGTATACGGGAAGCACGACCTTCGCCGGACACGCAGGAATACAGGCCCCGCAGGCAATACACAGATCGTCTTCCACGACCTGCAGAATCTGAGGAGGTCCGCACTGCATCAATGCACTCGTTTCCAGATGCTCGGCATGTATACTTCGCAACCGCTTGTGGCATACTGATCAATCGCAGTCGGGAATCCTGTGATGTTTCCAAGCAGGACGTTAATGCGAGTCAGCTCCATAGCCTTTGCATCCGAAGTCTGCCCGGAAATCCCCACCCAAACACCGATTTCATACTTTCCGGGAAACAGACACACTCTGGGCATCGTTACTTCGAAGACATGCTCACCCGGCTCAAGATCAAACGACATCCCTTCCCAGCTGGAGGCCAGATAGTGAAGCGAAACTCCCGTGAAGCTTGACACTTTGACTCCGACTTCCGTTCTGGCTGTCCACTTCAGACACTGGATTCTAATTCGGGCTTTCAGAGGCTGCCCCATTATGAAAGTGCTCGCTGGCACATTGTCGCCATCAAGCAATTCCAGTTCCCTGATCAAAAACCTCTCCTTCGCGTTCTCGTTTTGCTTCTCACTGATCTGGATTAAAGAATTCGTACTGCGCGAATTAAGAAATCGGGCAATGGCAGAGCCCGGATCACCGCTGTACTCCACTCGACCTTCCGAAAGGACTTCACAGCGAGTGCACAACTGTGAAACGGCATTCATGTTATGGCTGACAAACAGAACCGTTCGACCGCTTTGAGCGACTCCCTTCATTGCCCCCAGACATTTCTCCTGAAACTGAAAGTCACCTACCGCCAGTACTTCATCCACAATCAGTATCTCTGACTGCAAATGAGCTGCCACGGAAAACGCCAGACGCACATACATTCCGGACGAATAACGCTTAACTGGCGTATCAAGGAATTTCTCGACTCCCGCAAACTCAACGATTTCATCAAATCGCTGACGAATCTCAACGCGTTTCATGCCGAGAATCGCGCCGTTCAGAAAAATGTTTTCGCGCCCGGTCAGTTCAGGATGAAATCCGGTACCAACCTCCAGAAGACTGGCAATTCGCCCACGCAGATACACCTGACCACATGTAGGCTCCGTAATCCGACTCAGGATCTTCAGAAGTGTACTCTTGCCTGCTCCATTTCGACCGATGATCCCGACAACTTCACCTTCATTCACGGTGAACGATACATCACGAAGAGCCCAGAATTCCTCCACCTGATCACCTGACTGAAGCGCACGCCCACTCAGAATGTCAACGGAGTTTCTAAGCAGCTGTCGCGCTTTTAATGCGATTGTATCGCGAAGCGCCGTGTAGCGTCGAACAGAACCGGTTTTATGCCCCACCAGATAACGCTTGCCAACGTTCTCTATCGAAATCACAGGGGATCGCGTCATCAGCTCCGGAACCATCTGGTCCTAAAGGAATTCCTGCCGATTGAAGATGCAGCAAATCAACGGGCTAAACATCAAATCAGCTGCGATGCGGTGCTGAATCCGATCAGCAATAAGCTCATCACACTCATCTACAAGAGATCGGCGAAGGACTTTTCCATTTTTCGAAACTGGTGTATTCCGAGCCAGAGAAAAGCAGCTGTTACTACGACACTCGCAATAAAACTGCCGGGATGCAGCGGGCTTTCACCCCTCAGAATACACCATCGAAATCCATCGATCACTCCAACCATGGGATTGAGCCCATAGAGCAGCCGATACTTGTCGGGAATCATCTGCGAACTGAATCCCACCGGAGAAACGTACAACCCAAACTGTACGATGAACGGGATGATGTACCGAAAGTCGCGATACCTGACGTTGAGTGTGGTTATCCACAGCCCAGGCCCTACGCTCGAAAGAAATGCGAGACCAACAAAAAGCGGCAGGAACAAGATATGCCAGTCAGGAACAAACCTGTACCAGACCATTAATCCCAGCAGGATAACAAAGCTGATCACAAAGTCCACAAACGCGACAACTACGGTTGCAATGGGCACAATTAGTCTGGGGAAATAGACTTTACTGATCAGATTCGAATTTGCCACCAGGCTGTTGGATGCGTCGGATAACGCAGTGGAAAAGAACTGCCAGGGAAGCATACCGGCAAGTACGAGCAAGGCGTACGGAGTGTTCCCGTCACTGGGCAGTTTTGCAACCTTGCCGAAAATGACGGTAAATACCAGCATTGTAAGAAAAGGACGAATCAGAGCCCAGGCAGCCCCGATCACCGTCTGCTTATATCTTACTGAAATATCACGCCAGGCCAGTACCTGAAAAAGCTCACGGTACCTCCAGAGATCTCTCCAGTAGTTCTTCTCAGTGCGCCCGGCTGCCAGTATCAGTTCGTATTCGGACATACCTGCCATGATCTCCACTGCGTCAGCTGCGTTCAAACAGATGATTGGCGGCACTCTGTTATTTAGTGCCCTGCCACTCACCCGTACCTGACAACCGAAACCCAAAACTATTCAACAGTTTAACGGATACTGTTTTCTCAACCAGGTCAGTAACACTCAACTCGATCATGACCGCTCTCAAACGGCCATCCGCAAGTGTCCCCAATGCGCCATTCAAAATCGCAGCTTCAAGTCCGTCAACATCCATCTTGATATGCGTGGGAAATGGTGGATTAAACCGCGCGATGAATTCATCAATCGTCATTCCCACCATTCCCTGAATGAGAAACTGAGTCCCATTCCAGTATCGAGAGGCTTCTCTGCCTCGCTCAAACTGGCTCATCGCCGAACCTATGTCCGCCGAACCTATGTCCGCCGAACCCAGATTCAGATGTCCTCTCTCAGTGGCTACTGACATCGCAAGACAATAGGCAGTCACCCGATCACTAAGACTATTGAGCTGGATATTTCTGCACAATACATGGACGTTCGCGGCAGGGGGCTCAAACGCGAGGACTCGACAGTTATTCTACACGACCGAGTAGAGACTGAATAAGAACCCCTAACAAAACCTCCGTGGCCGCGTTGTGTCGAGAGTGGTTGAGCTGCAAGGAAGAGCGACGAGGCGACAAATGTCGTCGAGGAGTGATGACGCCGCAGATCGACCGCTCTCGACACAACCCTCCGGGACGTCTGTGGTTGCGGCTCACGCAGGTTTTGTTAGGGGTTCTAAGCCAACATTTGCACCAATACCCCATAAAACGGCATCTTTCCCAACGGAGTCAAACCAGCGAATCATTTCCGGCTCTTTTGTAAAGAGCGAAGCCGCACGGTCCTGAAGCCAGAGGTTTAGGCGCATAAAATGTGATGGCGCCACGCCCAACAGAACAGACCGAAAGCGTCTTCTGTGAAAGTTCCTGCAGCACTTCGGCACGAAGCCATGAGCCAGCAAGACGCAAGGGTAAAGCGGCCATGCGACGAACTGCCCCACGAATCACTGACCCAATGCGCCGCGGAATTACCACTTCTTTCGTCAACTCAACTAACTAAGAAGAAAAACTAATCACCTTGCCTCAATTTGAACTCATGACGCATCATAACGCAACCCTGGTCCTGGGTGGGCAACTGACCATTTCCGTAATAGTTGCCGCCTTCAACGTCGATATATCCGGCATTCCGAATCCAATCAGCCACATCGTTATTCACAGTGGAGTAGAGATTAAAGCTATAACGCCCTGGTATAAGCGCCAGACATTCAATATCAAGCGTGATACGAAATGCGCCGGCAGGCAATTCAGCAAAGTCCTGGTCTGCCAAATGAGTTGAGAATACCATCAGTCGCTGCCCGAATACGGTATCAACCGCGAGGCAAACGCGAACATTTCGAACGGTTTTCCCACTCGAATTACTGATGCGAAACTCTATACTCGCAGCCGCACCACTGGTCAGACTGCCAACATTCTCCTTCGCCTCATTGTAAAACGACACATCGGTAAACCGGAGGACGCCACTGCCCTGACGATCATGCCGATCAACAAGGCACAATTGTGACCGCTGATCACTTTCCGACAGATAATGCCGAATCACCTCGCCAACCAAACCCTGCTTAACAATCCGACCGCCTGAAAGAAAAATCCCCCTGTCACACAGCGCCTGAACTGCAGCCATCTGATGACTCACAAACAGAACAGTCCTGCCCCCTCGCGAAACCTCCTGCATCTTTCCAAGGCACTTCTTCTGAAATTCCGCATCGCCAACCGCCAGAACCTCATCCACAACAAGAATCTCAGGCTCGAGGTGGGCGGCCACTGCGAACGCAAGCCGCACGTACATGCCACTGCTGTAGCGTTTCACTGGCGTATCGAGAAACTTTTCCACCTCAGCAAAGGCAACAATCTCATCAAATTTCTGGCGGATCTCCTGACGAGTCATTCCCAGAATCGCACCGTTCAGGAAAATGTTCTCCCTCCCCGTCAGCTCAGGGTGAAACCCAGTCCCCACTTCCAGCAAACTGGCGATGCGTCCGCGAAGTGTGATTCTCCCTTCCGTCGGATCCGTAATTCGGCTCAGAACCTTCAGCAGCGTACTCTTCCCGGCACCGTTTCGCCCAATTACGCCAACAACCTCCCCGCTCTGCACTTCGAATGAAACATCCCGGAGCGCCCAGAACTCCTCTACTTCATCACCAAACAGCACCTGCTGCCCGCGAACCGTGTCGGCCGCCAGACGAATCAGGGATTTCGTCCGGCGAACAACAACGTCGCGCAGCGCGGTATAGCGTTCTCTCGATTCCGTCTTATGCCCCAGCAGGTATCGCTTTGACAGATTCTCGACGGAGATTATTGGACTTAACATTGGTTCCGAACCCGCATCACCAGGGATTTCTCCGAACGCGCAGTCGGAGCCACCGGTCCAGCCCACACCATGAAATGCCTCTGCTTCACGCTCAATATCCGGACGTTCGCTATAATCGGAACCACCATCGCGAACTCCGTTCCCGCGGGTGACATCCCGAAGACCGTTAGTTCGGACTTCCCACGTTCAGCCGCGCAACATTAAGCGATAGCGATGGCAAAAGCAAAGATGCCTGTGAACGATCAACAGAAACTTAATCGTCACAGCCCGGGTTTTTCGTCTGCAGTAGTTGCAACATTGGGGTACAGACAAATTGACGCCCAGGAAAATCTTTGTCTGAAAAATCCACCGCCGCGTTTAAAATTTTCATCAACCGATACAATCGATTCTATCAACTGAGTGCACAGATACCCACAACTCACTACTGCCGACAAGCCGCAAGGTCAGAGTCGACCATCAGGACCACCAGCTGCTCAAACGTCAGGCTTGTTCTCCAGCCCAGATTTGTTCGAGCTTTCCCGGCATTCCCAAGTAACATACACGCATCGGATGGTCGCTTAAAACGATCGTCAATGATGACATGCTCCTGCCAGCGAAGCCCCACCCGGGCAAATGCAATCTCAAGCAGTTCGCCGATCGTATGAGCCTCTCCCGTTGCCAGCACATAATCGTCCGCGCGCTCATGCTGCAACATTTGCCACATACCCATCACAAAATCTCCTGCGTACCCCCAGTCACGAGAAGCACCCAGATCCCCAAGCTTTACGGACTTCATCTGGCCCAGGCTAATCCTTGCTGCAGCCAGCGACACTTTACGCGTCACGAAGTTCTCTCCACGGCGAGGACTTTCGTGGTTGTAACAAATCGCGTTACAAAAAAAGAGACCATGGGCCTCGCGGTAGATTCTTGTCATCTGCGTCGCAAACGCCTTGGCACAGCCGTAAGGCGAATTTGGATTCACAGGCGTGTTCTCGTCCTGAGGAAGAACGGCTGGCGTACCAAAAATCTCGCGACTGCTCGGGTAAAGAAATCTCGGAGGATTCGGCTGATCTCTCAGAATTTCCAGAATGCGCAACGTTCCAAGAGCTGTCAGCTCACATGTGCTCTCAGGAATCTCAAAACTCAGTCCCACATGCGACTGCCCCGCAAGATGATAAAACTCGGTCGGCTGAACCCGATGCACGATACGCCGAATCGTGGTGGTATCCGACAGATCCGCATAATGCAAAAACAGGCGGTGATCGTAGATCGAAGGATCAAGATACAAACTTTTCAGCCGAGACCGTTCCAGCGTACTGCTGCGACGAACAATCCCATGAACTTCGTAGCCTTTCGAGAGCAGCAGTTCAGTCAGATAGGATCCGTCCTGTCCGGTGATACCGGTAATGATTGCGACGGGAGAAACCATGGAATACTCCATTTCCAGGAAAAGCCCGTTGCGAATTTCACGGACGATCCGGGCCGTGTCGTTGTCTGCTTGCGTCCTGTGTACTCTCGTCCGAATCAACGATTGCCAGCGACAACCGCTTCCTGTTGAGCCAGTTCAAGGTCATGATCTACCATCAGCCGAGCCAGTTCCGTCAGTGATGTTGACGGTACCCACCCCAGAAGATCTCTGGCTTTGCCTGCATCGCCAAGCAGTAAATTTACCTCAGCCGGACGAAAGTATCGCTTGTCGATCGCGACATGTTCTGCCGGATCCAGCTCCAGCTGCCTGAACACCATATCCAAAAAGCTCTGTACCGTGTGAGTTTCTCCGGTGGCGATCACGAAATCATCCGGCTCATGATGCTGAAGCATTCTCCACATCGCATCGACATAGTCTTTTGCGTATCCCCAGTCCCGTTTCGCCTCCATATTCCCCATATACAATTTGTCCTGCAATCCCAGTTTAATGCGAGTCGCACCACGGGTAATTTTTCGAGTGACAAAAGTCTCTCCCCGGCGCGGACTTTCATGGTTAAACAGAATCCCGTTGACAGCAAACAAATCATATGATTCGCGATAATTCACTGTCTGATGAAATGCGAACACCTTTGCACAGGCATAGGGACTCTGAGGGCGAAAAGGAGTTTTCTCTGTCTGCGGTGTTTCAATCACGTCCCCGTACATTTCGCTGGATGACGCCTGATAGACTTTTGTTGTACGCCGTTTATTCAGCTGGCGAGCCGCCTCAAGTACATTCAATGCCCCGCCCCCAGTGGCATGAAACGTATAGACCGGCTGATCAAATGAAACTCGAACATGGCTTTGAGCACCCAGGTTATAAATTTCATCCGGTTCAAGGTCCAGAATGAGATTTGTGAGGCTCTGCCCATCGGTCAGATCACCATAATGCAAAAACAGGCGAGTCCCGGCACTGTGAGGATCGCGGTACAGATGATTGATACGACCGGTTGTAAAGGTGCTGGCGCGTCTCACGAGGCCATGTACTTCATATCCCTTCTCCAGCAGCAGTTCCGCAAGGTATGAACCATCCTGACCGGTAATCCCTGTAATGAACGCGCGTTTTGACATTCTTCAATAACCCTCTGTAATCGTTCCACAACGGCATCAGACACGATACGACACTGCACGCAGAGTTCTACACCGCACGCAGAGTTTGATGCTGCACTTCCTTCAGAAATTCGGCGTATGCCGATCTGAGTCCATCCGCCAGCGAAATCTGCGGCGACCATCCCAGCGATCGAATCAGCCCAATATCGGAAAGTTTCCTCGGTGTGCCATCCGGTTTCGAAGGATCAGTTTCAATGGTGCCTTCGTAGCCTACAACCCTGCTGACAAGTCCTGCCAGTTCCAGAATACTGACCTCCTGCCCGCTTCCAATATTGACCAGATCAGGAGGATCTTCCGTCTTTAGCAGATGCAGGATGCCGCCTGCCAGATCATCCACATGCAGAAATTCCCGAAGAGGCGTTCCTGTACCCCAGATACGAACACTGGGCAGGCCATTTTCTCTGGCTTCATGGAAACGCCGAATCAGTGCCGGAAGCACGTGGCTGTTCTCCGGATGATAGTTGTCTCCCGGGCCATACAGATTCGTTGGCATGGCAGAATGAAAGAGGACACCATACTGTCGACGGTAGAACTGACATAACTTCAGCCCCGCAATCTTGGCCAGTGCATACGCCTCGTTTGTCGGCTCCAGTTCTGAAGTCAGAAGGGCCGTCTCCCGAATCGGCTGAGGTGCAAGGCGAGGATAAATGCAGGTGCTTCCCAGAAAAAGAAATCTCTTCGTTTGAGCCTTATAAGCCGCATGGACTGAGTTGGCTGCCATCATCAGGTTCTGATAGATGAAATCAGCAGGATAGGTATTGTTGGCATGAATTCCTCCAACTTTGGCAGCTGCGAAAACGACCACATCCGGACGATGTCTCGCAAAGAACTGGTCCGCCGAATTCTGACATGTCAGATCCAGCTGAGATCGATCGGCCACCACAAGCCGTTCGTATCCCCGGCTCCGCAGCAGTCGAACCACAGCGGATCCCACCATTCCACGGTGGCCAGCGACAAATATTGAAGAGTCAGGATTCATAAGCAAAGCCAGAAGAATTCGAACAACGGTCCGGTGAATCAATACGATAGCAATATTTGAAGGGCCGCGCAACGGAGCCACGCCGGAGTATCAACTCCATTCTCATTTGCCGTTCGACAGCACGTCCTGAAGCATTTCCCTGAATGCCGTGATCGCAGATGCCTGAGAATACCTGGACTCGGCCAGCCGACGGCCGTTGACTCCCATCTTTCTTAATTCCTTAATGTTCGCTCTGGCGCCTCGGACCGAATCTGCGATTGCAGCAGGGGACCCGGCAGAGACCACCAGTCCAACCTGATTCTGCACGGTAAGTTCGTGAAGCTCCGTCCCGGCCGGAGCGTTCGTCAGATAAGGACGACCGGCTGCCAGAATCCCGTATAACTTACTGGGCATCAGACACTGGGCGAGTGCCTTGTTCAATGGCACGAGATGCAAATCCGCGGCGCTCAGACTGTGAGAGAGTTCTGTCAGCGGCTGATAGTCGAGAAACATCACATTTGTCAGCTGCCGGGATCGGACGAGCATTTCCAGATCTGGCCTGGTCGCCCCCTGTCCAACAAAAACGAACTGAATCTGATCATCATCCTGCAACAGCGCGGCGGCTTCCACAAAGTCTTCCAGTCGCTGCGTCAGCCCCATATTGCCCGAATACATGACGACAAACCTGTTGTGCAGCTGATGGCGCTCAAGAAACAGATTGTTACCCTCCACGGGTTGAATGAGCTGAGTATCAGCCCAGTTGGGGATCACCTGTACGCAGTCCGCCGCCACACCGCTGTCAATGAGCAGTTGCTGCATGTCGCGACTGAGCACAACCATCCGACTGCATTTCTGATAGATACTGAACAGCGACGATCGCAATCCCTGAATGGCCCACGAGTTCCTGATCTTTCCGAGTGCAACGGCGACATCCGGATAAATATCCTGGAGGTAACCGATTGTTTTACAGGCCGTTGTATTCCCGAGTCGGCGCGCAACATAAGGCAACAGGAACGGGTCGGTTTCAAACACAACAACATCGGGCCGCGGGATACGCCGTATCGAATGATCTGCAGCCATCACAAACGAAACAAAGTTGATCGCCTTCAATGCCATATATCGTTTGGAAAACGTGGTATGAGCCGCCCGATGAATCGTAACGCCATTTCGCAGAACCGTGTCCTTCCAGTTGGACTCAGCAACAGCGTTCGGCTGCCCAGCCAGTACGTGAACCTCGAAATCGTCCGCGAGCCCTTCACAAAGTGCTGTCAGTAGCTGACCAGTTGCTTCTGAATCCGGCCAGTAGGACCGGTTAAGAAACAGTATGCGAGGGCGAGGTTTCACGGCAGAATGGCCCATCCCAAAAAAACGCCGGCACACCAGATCCCGGGCATCAGACGTTCACATGAAAAAACCCGGCATTGCAGAATGCCGGGTTTTGCTCTGTTCAGCTTCAGTAAATCAAACGTCAACAGGAGAAGCGGTTAACAGAAATGACCCACTCACTTTTCCTTTAACAGCGTGTCTGTCAGAGTCAGATCCGTACCAGCCTCTTCGTTGAAGTAATCTTCCTTCGAACGTTCATCTCCATAATATCCGTTCTTATAGTTGTAGCTCTTGTAGTAATAGCGGTAGTCGGAGTAGCGATAGGTGCCATACCCGTACGAATCACGTTCCTCAACTCCATTGACCACGATCCCGGCAATGTTTGCTCCCACGTCTCGCAGTTGCTCCACAGTCCTTCGGCCCAGTTCGCGAGTATGCCGACTCAGACGCATGCAGACAATCACTCCATCCACTCTCGGGGCAACACTGCAGGGATCCGTCACCGCAAGGACCGGCGGAGTATCAATAATCACCAGATCGAATTTCTCCTTGAGAACAGCCAGCAACTGTTCGTATTCACGACGTGTCAGCAGTTCAGACGGATCCTTCGGCCTCGACCCGCAGGGCAATACAAAGAAATCGGGAACCTCAGTCGACTGAATCGCGTCCGTCAGTTCGGCCATCCCCCTCAGCACGTCAACAATACCTGTCTTGTTCCGCACACCTGTGAGTTTGTGAACTTTCGGACGACGGAAGTCGCTTTCAACAAGCAGGGTTCTCTTGCCAGACTGTGCCATGGAAACAGCCAGGTTGATCGCCAGTGTGGACTTGCCGTCCCCGGCTGCAGGACTGGTCACCATCACAAGTTTGTTCGTGCCACCAATAGGACTGAAATTAATGGCAGTACGCACTGAACGATACGCTTCCGCCGGACGAGACCGAGGAAGATGCACGGATACCGCCGTGCGGTCGATCGTCACATTGCTGGACACAGACTTCAGGCGAGAATCGTTCATGAATGGAATGTGGCCAATAATCGGCACACCAAACTCACGAATAATATCTTCAGGCTTTCGGAAGCTGCGGTCGGCAACTTCAACAAGGTAGCCAATCACCAGCCCAACAAATCCGCCCAGAAACGCTCCCAGTCCAAGGAACTGGCTCAGAATCGGAAAGACCAGTTCACCATGTCTGGCTGGTGCCAGCACCTGAGCAGTCACTCCACCCATGTCGGCATTCAGTTCGATTTCTCTCATCTGCAGGGTGATGCCATCAAAAAGATTTGACAGGCGGCCAATCGCATTCTGTTTGTTACGGTCCAGGATTTCTTCCTGCATCAGACTGCGTGCTGCCGTTTCTTCTTTGGTCGCCATCTCTTCAAGATCAGACTTCTGCTTTTCGAGGATTTGAAGTTCCTGATCGAGCGAAGCCAGGTAGACCTGAAGAAAATCAGGCTCGGGCGGCAGTGGTTCCCCCGCCTGATCCTCCCTGACCGACGCATCAATCCCGGCAAGTTCCTTCAGGTGCTGCTGAGTCAGGTCGATCTGCAACCGGATCGCTCGCAGTTCAGGGTGATCCTCACCCAGCTTCGTGCGGAGTGTGGCTTCCTTCAGCATCAGTGGAAACAGAGCTTCAGCCATCGTTTTTGCTGTGGAGACTGTGGACTGGATGGCCTCGGACGAAGCCTGACCGGAAGCTGTGTTTACCGTCTGCTTATTCACGAGCAAAAGAATCGCTTCGCGATTTCCCCCTCGCTCCAATGCGGCTCTCAGAGAATCCAGCTCTGATTTCAGCTGGGCTCGCTGAAGTTCAATGGATGACAATTGACCACGAATCGCTTCTTCACGCACCCGGTGAGGATTGCCACCATCCGTCATCAGAGGCGATGTTTTGCGGAAGTCGCTATATTCTTTCTCTGCAGCACTGAGGTCCGTATGAAGATCATCAAGAGCCTGTTTCAAAAGCGATTCCAGTTCGTCGGACGCATCCTTATAGTTCGCATTCTGCAATGCCAGATACTCTTCCGCCACGGCATTCGCAATCAGCTGCGTATCTGCCGGGTTCTTTCCCGTACAGGTAATCTGCACAACCGCCGAAGACAGATTCTTGGTGGTAATCATCTCCGTCATGAGGCTGATGGCCTCTTCGGACGCCTCGTCATCTTCATCCTCTGATTCTTTTTCATCCTCTGATTCTTTGGCTCGCTTCATATTCCGCAGCGTTTCGGTCTTCTCATTAAGACCGTGTTTCATGAATGCTGCGTTCAAAACTTTTGGACTTTTGATGACGTAGTCAGCATCTGACAGGTCTTTTTCCGACAGCATTGTCTTCAAACGCGGATCGGAGGTGCGGTGTATCACCTGAACCCAGGCCTGAGAGCTGAATGACGGGCTTTGCCGATGAAAAAGCAGATAACCAGCACCGACGCCAAGGCAGGCCAGCAGGAAGATAAACGACTTTCGACGTCTGAGAAAGCCGACGAAATCCAGACCTTCGCCCCCATCATCTCCTGATGCAGACGCCGCATTGACCGGATCAAACTGAGTGATGGCCACCAATGACTCTCCCAGACGTTGTTTGGGCAGGCACTCTGCCCCTCCAGATAAAAATCCCTATTCCCTGTTCAGGGACCTGACTCGTTCCTGCAGGCATCATTCATTGTGCGACTAAATCACCTGATTATCCAGTCCCTCATGCACAAATCACCAATTGTCAAACAGATTGAGATCCGCCAGTCAAAGCTGTGTTAATTAGGGGAAGATGATGAAAAAAAGCAACGCTGAAAAATCGCAACACTGCTGAACAAAAATGAGGCCTTTACGCCACACTCAGGACGAATGGCATACAAATGGACCTGTTGACAACAAAACTCACTCCATTTTCTGTCCGGACTCATTATCGCTTCCCTTCAAGCCGTTTGATCTCCCGGGCAGCAGCAGCATGCTCAGGATGGAAATACTGAATACGCGACCACTGACCAATCGCTTCATTCCTGTTGCCCTGCTGCTCATGTAGCGTTGCGTTCAGAATTCCCATCTCAAGATCGGAAGGCGCATTGTTCAAACACTGATCCAGCCATTCAAGGGCAGCGACGTTTCCCTGCAGCTGCTGCAGATGAATGGCCCGGCAATACTGCTGCTTTAACGTCGCCTTCCCGCCGATCAGCCCCCATTGTCGATCCGCCTCTGACCACAAAAGCTGTCGCAGCGGACCATCGCTCAGTAAGGCGGCACATCGAACAATCTCAACATAGTCGGCCGGGCCAAATTTCTGAAATGTGTCTGTCGGCGTCCAATGGTTTGCCGCCTCGGTCAGAATCGGAACACGAAACTCGTCGGATGCCTGAATGCACGCATTCCATACTTCTTCCGCGGCCTCCTGCCGACCCGTTTTCAGGCAAAAATAACCTGCCTGAAACAAACGCCTGGCATGGGCTGGCTCACTGAACATCAGACCACATACCAGCTGTTCGTCCAGCTCCACAGGGATCGGCAGAAGCTTCCCTGCCAACAGCTGGCTTCGCAGCCCGGGAATCAATGGGACCTGATAAAGTGCCGTCTTCATCACCACAGACCATGGGTGAAGAGACAGGCATCGATTTACGCCATCGTTCAACTGTGCATACTCCTCAGTCTCCGGAGACTCCCGCATTTTGATCAGCATCCCGGCCAGGCCCTGCGGAGACATCGACTCCCAGACCTGTGCGAACCTCGCATCCGGCAATTCCTGGTCCTTTAAGACATCCTGAATCAGAGCGAATCGAAATTGCGACTCATGAAGAAGCGCCAGGATATGGAGTCCGCTGACATCATCCGGTCGGGATTTCATTGCCTCTCGCAGCTGCCTTTGAATTTCCGGCAATCGCCCCAGCGCTTCTCTCGAAACAGGTTTCTTCAAAAGGCGATCGGCCGCCACCGCCTGTTCATGAATGGCATGCGCTGCCCAAAGGTCGGGAATGAAAATGCCGGCCGAAGTGATCATTGCGAGAACAACAGCAGGACCTGTAGCCCGGGAGGAGGGAATAACAACAAAGTTCAACTGAAGTCGGCGACCCGTCGTTTCCAGATATCCGGAGTTCGGGCCAAACGGAGCAAACGCTGCCCCGCTCATCAACATGACAACCGACGACACAGCCGGCAAGCCACAGCCATAGTCGAAGAACCCAGTGACAGCCTGAGTGGAAGTGATCATGATCGTCATCACTCCCAGAGACAGCAGCAGTATCTGATCCTTTCTTCTGACTTGTGAAACGGCCTGGCTGAGTCGAATGCCAGTCAGCAGCAGCACCAGGCCCATGACCACAAAACAACAAAGTCCGGCCAGCCCGCTTTCCACCAATACTTCCACAAATTGATTGTCGGCGTGGTAATACCATTGATCGCCGGAATGCGCTACATACGGCAGCGTGGAGAATCGGTATGCATTCATACCGGATCCCAGTAAGGGAAAATCAACGGCGGACTTCAGCACGTCCGACCAGTGCAGTAGTCGGCCGGTCGTCTGAGAGATTGGGTCCTTCAGTGTTCGCAATTCACCAACAACCAGAGTATCCAGTTCCAGGATGGCGAGGAAAGTCCCGATCGCCGCAATAATCAGCAGCAGTGGAACCAGCATCACGACCGCCTGCTTCCATTTCAGCCGACTGACGGCTGCTGCTACTATTGCCAAAAACACGGCGACCATGCCAGACCGGGACAGACTGGCAAAAATCCCGCAAAGCACCGTCAGCAGCATTGCGATATTCAGGATCTGCCAGTTATTCAAATTTGCAAGACGAAAATGGACCGACGAAACCGCAGACCAGATCTCGTCCTTTAACGATGGCTGCTCAAAAGGGCGCGAGTATCCTGAATCCGGTGCTCTGCCCCAGATCAAAATCATCACCGCAACCACAATTGCCAGATGTACGCAAAGCCAGCCAGCCGCGTTGTTGGCATTCGTGAATGTGCCAAACACACGTGAGTCGAACAGTATCCACTGTGAACCGATCATCATCTTTCCATCACCGAACAATTGCAGCAGTCCGACAATCGTCATGATGACGGCGTTGCCAGCGAGCAGAGACAATGCTGCCAGCAGACGAACGCGGGAATTCAAAGTCTGGTAGCCAACCAAACCAAGAATCGCAAGAGACAGCCACTGAGCAACCGCCATTCGAGTGTCCGAGGGGGAAATGGTTCGCAGATGTCCGATGAATTCTTCTCCGTCAGTCTTCAAGTCCGGCAGAGCATCGAAATCCGCCGTCGCACGCAGATCTGCACGAACCGCATGGTCCATCTCTGAAACTGGCGGAGCAAAGACGGGAAGCATCTGAGACAGCCCCAGTGCCGCAAACAACAGAGCAAAAATGGAACAGACCGGAATCCCTGACGATTTGCCATGTCCCGTTATTAACCACGGTATACAGGCCGCTCCGGATGCCGTCGCTCCCACCTGCAACACAAGCCTCGCCAGTGGAATTGCGCCTCCCAGAAACCATGGAACAGCGCACACTGTGCTGACCGCGAGCAGCATTCCCGGCCAGGCAGTCCATTCCGGATTGAATCGTGGTTCAGCCGGGCTCGCACCCGATGAACGAACGGAATGGCTGGATTCTGAACTCTGCACTGTAACTCACCAGTAGAAAGGTCGCCACCAGGTACGGATCCTCACGCGCCGTCGATGACAGGCAGAGCTACAATATTCCGGTCTGCTGCGACACCTGAAACACACCCGGTTCCGCTCTTGCAGCCGCCTTACGTGGCGATTTTCTCTCCCGCAGTTCCTTGATTAACTCAATCAGCTGTAATTCAAATGGCCGCAGTCCACCAATCAGATCGCCCATCCATTCACAGATGGAACCTTCACCAACTGCTCCCACGACTTTAATCTGGCCGACGCGGAAACCGTCCACAATCAATGGGATTTCCGACCTCCATGCCTCATGGAGTTCAATGTGAGATTTTCGCTGCCACGCCGCATGATACTCCTCACCAACACTTGGAACATGAACCATCAGCTCCACACCATCCATTCCAAATCGATCGGCGAACTGCGTCAGAGTTTCCCAGAGATCTTCCCACTGATGGTCGCCATGCAACCGGACTCGCTCGTTGTGCAGAACAGGACTGCCTTCAACACCGCCCGGCCGCAATACCATTGAACCAGTAAAACGCCGCACCCGATTGGTCAGCAGCTTCAATTCCGCATGCCCAAATGACCGCGTCACCACAAGCAGTGCTATGGCAGTCGCAACGCCCATGACGGCCAGCAGCTCGTTATTGAATATGACACTCAGAAAGGCGCCGAGGCCGGTGATCGAACACAATGTGCCAACAATCAGAAGCAGACTCTTTCCGCTATGCCCCTGCCGCAGCAGACAATGATGCAGATGAGCTCGATCGGTCGCGTAGATGCTGCGCCCTGTGAGCTTGCGACGCACTATCGCCATCGCCACGTCAAAAATCGGAATTGCCCAGATCGCTGTGGGCATGACAAGAGCCGCTGCGGTGTACTGTTTCAGCGAGCATTTAAGAGCGATACTGCCCAGCACCAGCCCAATCAGCATGCTTCCTGAATCACCGAGAAACATTCGAGCAGGCGGAAAATTATAAAACAAAAAACCTGAAAGAGATCCAGCCAGAATCAGCGCCGTGACCACCCCATCCGTACGACCTCCCATGGCCAGCGTGACAGCCGCGACCGAGAGACTCAGAACAATTCCGGTCGTACTGGCCAATCCATCGACCCCGTCGATCAGATTCAGAGCATTCACCGCTCCAAGTATCCAGAACAAAGTTACCAGCGCCGACAAGTCGCCAAACTCAATCGGAATTCCAAACAACTGAATCCGCTCAATCATAATGCCTGAAGGCACCATCACACAGGCAGCCGCAAACTGCCCCAGAAGCTTCTGCCGACCTCTTAATCCAAAGCGGTCGTCACATAATCCGACAAGAACAATCACCACGGATGCTACAAACAGGAAGATGAGAAATCTGAAGTCTCCCCGGGCAGCCTGCAGTACGTCCGGAAACCACCATACCGTCAAACAGACTGCAGCAATCGAAGATAACAGAATCGTCGGACCGCCCGTCAGGGGAACGGAGTCCGAATGCAGCTTCCTTTGCCCATCCGGGCGATCCACGATCCCCAGGCGTCGTGCAAGCACGCCAATCAGCGGAGCAATCAACGCACTGGCCAGCAGGGCGCTGACAAATGCCGTCAGAAAGGAAAAGAGATTCTGCGCCATCGTGAAACACAACCAATCGTATTCCCCCAGGGAAAATTACCCACAGGAAAACGACTATAGTGACAGAATGTCAGGAAGGTGGCGAAGTTGCGTAATTTATGACAAAAACGCGCGTCCGACTCTGTCAGGATCATGTGCTCCAGGGACAACCCGTTGCAAGCATGCAATCATTGAATCCAGGAAAACTCGTCCAATGTTTACAGTCACCGCAGTTCCTGCATCTTCAGTGGACTTTTTACAACAATGAGTGTTGAAAAAATGAAACGAGTCACTCCCACTGGTCGGACACCACTGAAGACTTCGTACACACTTAAGACGATGTGGATCAGATCATAAAATCCGTCTCGCGACCCAAAATCCGATCGATCAGCTCCTGCGGAAAATCCACGGACGGAGAACGTTCCGGATCCAGATCAGTTGGATTAATCCCACAATAGACAGACCAGGGTCCGAGATGTCGCCAGCGGCCCGCTCGTTTGGGCTCACCAGGAAGCACTGGAGTCGTACAACGATTGCAGCCAATGGTTGAATATCCCTGCTTGTGCAGAGGATTCAGAATCACGTCGTTCTGACGGATGTATTCATCCAGTTGTTCATCACTGAAATTGACCAGTGGGTTCACTCGCAAACAGTTAAGCCGAGTATCAATGGCAAGGATCGGACATCCGCCGCGTCGACCTCCATCGGCCCTTCTCAGACTCCCGATCAATGCATCAAAACGCCCCTTAACGGCATCCAGGGGCTCCGATTTGCGCATTTCGCAGCACTGTTTCTGCCCTTCGGCTGACAGATACAACACGCCAAATTTCTCCGTCTGCTCTTCCATCGTCAGGCGCGGCGACAGTGTCTGAATATTCAGGCCATAGCTGGAAACCAGTCGATCCCGAGTATCGAGGGTCTCCTGAAACAGGACACCAGTATCCACAAAAACCACCGGCATCGGCACTGGCACAGCGTACAGCATGTGACAAATGGCGTTGCCCGACTCCTGCATTGACGTCATCGCAGCAACGCGATCTTCGAAGATCTCCTTCGCCCAGCAGAGCAGTTCCTGCGGGGTGCGTTCCTCAAAGTTGCGGTTCAATTCGACCAGATCCGCCTGACTCAACCGAGGCATTCTGAAGTTCCGTTCATCCAAACAAGTGAAAATTCTGCCGTTCAACCTAATGATAACGCCTGCCGCCTCCGGGAAAAGTGATGGAGCCTGGACGGAGAACGGGACGTTCAGCGCAAAAAAAAACCGTTCGGCAGCCAGTGGCCGCCGAACGGGATAAGAATCGTCTTTCAGTCAGGTCTGTGGTTTACCCGCAAATTGCAAGGCGGGCTCCATCCTACCGCACCGAGGCGTCCCACCACCAGCGATTGCTTCCGTGGCCTGCAGGGTGAGCTTTTGCAGCGTCCTGAGCCAACTCTTCAGTCGCTACAAAGTTCTTTGGGTCACGAACGATGCTCATGAGATCGCCCCGAATACCCCCCGCGACCTGAATCACAACATCACCGCCACGATAGACCCGACATTCTGCAGCGGTCATAAGTTCTGTCGGAACACTGACAGCCGCTGTATTGTATTCACCAGCGGAAGCGAATGCATCCGGACGGTATCCAACCGACTGTGCCAGTCCGTTTGTATTCATAATTGCAGATACAAGAGCCAGGTCAAACACGTTCTGCAGATCCGCGAATACAACATCCTGCTCAGCCAGCTGTGGCAGATGTTCAGTAAACAGCCGGGCAAACTCGGCGTTGGCACGGTCGGCCTTGCCAGTGGCTTCACGAGTGCCATCAGCTTTCACAAGCTGGTTTTCAGACAGGCACTGAATGCTGCGACCTGTCAGCTCATACGTTCCGTGGTCCGGTGAAACACGAATGGCGTCATAACCAATGGTCATCCACCAGCGTAACGCATCCATTGACCCGCTGCCCTTCCTGTCGGAACGGCTGAGCAGCTCAAAGTAGCTCTTCATTCCGCTGACACCTTCACGCCGACCAATGCCGATTTCTTTCATGCGGTAGTCGGCTTCCACGATGACCTGAGCAACGCGGGAATCAGTCGGCAGACCTTCAAGGATCACATTCTGCATTCCCAGCGTCGTCTGCAAAGATTCTGTCCACTGCTTTGCTGTTGCCGCACTGAGCTTGGATTTGTTTGCAGCCAGATAGTCGTTGAGTGCCTTTACCTGACCCTGTTTCGGGTCAATTGAACACATGAAGAATCGTGCACCGCTGGATGAGAACGTTCTGGAAAGAGTTACAAGGTCATCAAGCTGCAGAGTAGGACGACTGCTGTCAATTCCAATCGCCCGACCATTCGAACCTGCACTGAAATCTCCGGCAGGACCTCCGATGACAACATCGCCAGTCTCAGGAAAAAGAAACAGGAATCGGACTTCCGTCAGGCCGGCAAGAAATCTGACGTCGTCGGATAATGGTTTATTTTGAGCAATTGACTGCTGAACAAAGTTTTCCAGACGGGAGAGCGATACCAGTCGCAAATCGGAGCTGATACGCACATCGTCATTCTGATTGCTGGTCCGGGCCAGCTGAGCTGCTGTAAGCAGCCGCGAATCATCATTTGCCAGCATAATCGATGTCAGAATGGCAGGTGCCCCGACGAATACACCTTGTGTAAACTGGGTGATTCGACCACCTTCGCCATCGATATCGAACCATTGTGCGGGGGGTGATGTCTGCTCCTGAATCAGTGTGATCAACTGACTGAAGTCAGCAAACATATTACCACCGCCAGCCTCCAGTGCTGCTCGCGCCTGACCGGCCCGGTCAGCCGTTACCCGGTCACCCGAAACTCGGGCAGCAGCCTGCAGCTGAGAAGCGGCCTTCAGAAAATCACCCTTTTCTGCGGCAACTCGAGCCTCCATTTTCAGCTGGACGGCCCTGACATATCCTTCGGCTTCGCCTTCACCCGGAACGCCGGATTCGCCAGCCGAACAGGTCAGCGACGCCGACAGCACGGCGAAGCTGCATGCCCAAAGCAAACCAGAGTTCACTGAGCAGGCAACATTCTGAAAACGGCTGCGGCAGATTTCCATGACAAGAGAACGCATCTGCATGACCTCACAATGATTCTGATTGCGGCACACTACCCCGTTCTCTAGCATCGTCGCCCAGACGTGCAGCGTCAAGAATATTCCGCGAATTCCCTGACACACGCATTATCCCCAATGATCACGGAATTCCGATCGAACCGAATGTAGGGAAACTAAGATGCCAGAGTTGCCTGAAGTTGAAACCATGGTCAGAGGAATTCGGTCAGGAGTACTCGGACGAAAAATCGAGCGTGTGGAATTCTGCCGGTGCGAACGAAAGCCCATTCAAATCTCGCCCCCCATCGAAGAATTCGCTGATTGCTCGGAAAATTGCTGGATTCTCGATGTTCGCCGACTCGCAAAACGCGTGCTGATTGACCTGACAACCCATTGCCCACCGTTTCCGACGTCTGTGCCGATCTGCCGCCATATCGTTATCGAACCCAGAATGACCGGACTGATGCTGATTTCGGATCCTCCCACCAGGGAACACCGTCGTATCTGCTGGCACCTTCAACCCGCTGCAGGACTTCCGGAAAGTCTCGAATTCTGGGATCGACGCGGACTGGGAACCGTCAGACTAATCACCAGCGAGGAGCTGAAGGGACTTTCCGATCGTCTGGGACCCGACGCCCTGAAAATGACGGCAGACGACTGGCAGTCGGCTCTGCGTAAAACCGATCGCCCTGTTAAAGTCGCTCTGCTCGATCAGAGTCTCATCGCCGGTATTGGAAATCTGTATGCCAGTGAAATTCTGCATCTTGCCGGAATAAATCCATGTAAACCCTCTTCAACACTGCGGTTAAAGCAGGTGAAGGCCATTTGCAATGCAACGATCTCGATACTCACGGAAGCAATCAAATACGAAGGATCAACCCTGAGCGACGGAACGTGGCGAAATGCACTGAATCAAAATGGCGGCTATCAGAATCACCATCAGGTCTATGCGAGAGAATCAGAAGCTTGTCCGTCATGCGGTACGGCAATTCTCCGCATTGTGCAGGCTCAGCGCTCCACATTTTTTTGCCCACGCTGTCAGCGATAAAATGATGCGGATCACAGATCTCTGACATACGGCTGTCGGATAAACCACAATCAGGCATGCGACATTTCTGCCTACCAAAGATCTTCCAGAAATCCATGTGAGGCGTGCAAAAGCCGGCCAGGACTAAACTCCGCCGGAGCTTCATGAAGGATTCTCAGCCAGACCTGATGGCCCCGAGCGATTCCTTCCAGAGAAATGTGATTCCCCAGCTGGTCATCATCGCACACGGCTTCCGATTGCCAGTGCAATGATGGCAATTGATCGAATGCCGCAATCACGGCACCAACATCAACCAGTAATCCGGAACCAATCATCCGTCCGTCCCCAGGCCCCCCCACAACTTCAGTTCGCGATACGAAGATCGAGATTTCCCACGTATTCAGCTTCGCGTCATGGTAAAAGTGGCACCCCAGAGGCGCAATCGATGCCTGGTCCAGAATTCCTTTTGAGGCATCTGAGACAAACCACCTCAGCCATGAAGGAGGGGCAGAATGATTCCGTTCCTGGAATTTCATTGGCTTATCCCAAAAGTAACAGTGCTGGATTAACGGCCGGTGCCAAAACAGTCGTCGGACGCTGACGTCCGGTTATCAGTATGGTGAAAATCGAGTGATGTAAAATCCAGCTTTCAGCCATGGCATCGGCATAAAGTTGGGGCAGCCGTCGCAACCAGCAACGGCCTCCCCCGTACTGGTGGGTCGCAAAAACTGCGCCGCTGAGAAATCCTGTAAAATGCTCTTAATTTTTATTCAAATTAAGACTACACACGCAACCACATGTAAAGCGGAATGAACACCGGCACGTTGCAGATTGTCAACCATCAGCAACAGTCGGACAATTTCACACAGGCAAAATCAAAAGTTGAAGTATAGGATAACGATCCAGCCCTCGACAGATTCACACTCTGTCTGCAGCTGTCGGATTACAGACAAAGGCCAGACTCTCCCGGAGTAACTCTCATGTTCAGAGTTTATGCAAGCGTGCTCTGCCGCATCGGCCTCAGCCTGTATGTCCCGATGATGACGTTCCATCAATCAGAATCCCTCGGCCAACAGCCAAAACGCGTGGCATTTCGAGATCGAGTTGCCAGCCTCATAATTCTCACAGATCAAACGCGTCTGTATGGAGTTCCGGTTCCCAATAAGACGAACACTTTTCTGTTCCGAACAGAATGGATTCGCGAGAATGCGGCCCCATTTTTCCACGACCAGGTAGAACCCTCTCTCAAAGCTATCAGCAATGCGTCTCAAAATGATCAGATTGCAGAATTGATCCGCAACGAGATTCGAGAACTGGAACAGGCTCCGGAAAAAGATTTGCAGCGAATCGGACTGATGAAGGAGTATCTCAGCCTTGAACCAGCAAACCCGGTTACTTTGCCGGAACTCGTTCAGGTGCAACTGCCTCCCAAAATGATTCGTCGATACGAACCCCAGTCGCCACGGAACCAACAACTCGGCTTGCCAACATTCCTTAACAGACTGCCGGAACCGGAGACGATTCCATGGCAGCAGGCTTTGCAGCAGCTGCAGGCAATTCCGCCGGACAAGAGAGTTACGGCGATGCCCTCCTCCATTAGTCCGCCGGTAATTCAGCAATGGGACCAGTTCGAGACAGCCATCGATTTTCGGACAGCCAAAGTTGCGGAATTCATTTCGACCGGTTCAACACTCGTCCTGCAGGACGAGAACACCAGTCTGCAGGCGATCATGTCTCAAATGCTGGCGGAACAGGCTCAGTCTCAACTGGCCGAGCTGCTCGGTCCCGAATTCGGAGGAACTTCTGCCACGGGGTCAAAAGCTTCATTCAACAGGGACATCAGTGAACTTCCTGCCAGCGTGCAGAAAACGGCGGCCGATCGAGACGTAAAAACCGTTTCGATCTCCGGATTCTCCATTCAGCCTGAAGCAGGACTTGCCAGCACATGGAGAGTGCTCTTTCACAGGACGACTGAAAACCGCTGGCAGGCGATGTTTCGAGTTGCATCGGAAGCCTCTGCTACTGCTCTGTCCCCGGAACAGAAAGATGCAGTTGCCTCGGATCCTCAGGTTCAGCAGGTTCGCCAGTTCTTCAGCGGTCTCGGCATTGCAGACAGTCAGTTCGACCAGGCAACCAGCCTTGGAGCAGTCGTCCGACTGGCAAACGATCGCACGGAAGCTGCTGTGCAGGAACGGATCTCGGCACTTCTAAAGGGCCAATTCAATCAATCCGAAGCGGTAAATGTTCCTCTGATTGTTGTCGAGCAACCGAAGGATTCTCGCGACTGATTTTGAATGATAGATTCTTCCAATGGCTGGAACTCATTCAGAATTCATCTGTCAGGGAACTCCGCAGTGATCGTGCCTTTATTCTGGTCGGAATCGAGAATTCAGGAACGAGTCAATGGACGACAGTTAACGGTCCGGAGATTCGGATGGTCTGACATCAGTCAGTCCGACGCTGATGCTCATGCGGCCGCTCGTACAAAGGAGGCATTCGACCGAATCGCCAGCGGTCAGAAACTGAATCGGCGGGAACTAAAAGTCGCTTACAACGGATCGGATGACCTTCCCATCCGAGAACAAGTCATTGAAACAACGGGAAATGCGGTGGTGACTCGCAATTCTTATGGCGCTCGCTGCCTGAACACTCCCAATGTCTTCTTTGCGGATATCGATTTCCCGGACTCGGATCAGTTCGGTTGTACAAACGTTTTGACAGGTGTCATCATCGCAGGTGCAGCCAGCCTCTGGGTACTGGATAAATTGGGCTCCATTCTCTTCGCTCTGCTGACCTTTGTCGTGGCTGTCGTGTACATCTCACTACTCATCGCCCCCCCAGCCAGGAAATTGCTGGCACGGCTGCGTGGCAGTCACGAAGAAATTGCGATTCGACACATCGACGCCTTTATTCGGTCGCACCCTGACTGGTGCGTTCGCATCTACCGCACGTCTAACGGGTTTCGAGTGATGGCTTTGCACAGACTATTCGATCCGCGTTCAGACGAAGTCGCAGAGGCTTTTCGGCAGTTAAAAGTTGATCGCACCTATGCCATCATGTGCGAGAAACAGCACTGCTTTCGAGCACGCCTGACGGCAAAGCCATGGCGAATCGGCATTTCGGGACACATGAAACCTCGCCCGGGAGTCTGGCCAGTGTCACCCGAGCGATTGCAGGAACGTGATGCGTGGATTATGGAATACGAGAAATCTGCCGATAAATTCGCCGCCTGTCGGCTCATCAAAACAGCCGGTACTGGCATTCAGATACATCCGGAAGCCGACACGGTCCGTCAATTTCATGACAGAATCTGCCGCGCTGAAACGGAACTGCCCCTGGCATAAACTTTCATCATCGTAACACCAGAACCCGGATTCCTTTGGAACAGACGTAACCGGAATCGCGAAGATTGTGATTCGTTAGCAGTCCTGATTTCCCTCCAGCGCAGATCATTCATGCCGGCTTCCTGAAAAGTTAGTCAGCCGCATCCGACTGGCAGCAACCAATCGACGTTCCACTGCCTTTTCCCGAATGCTTCGGAGTCTGTCGTGCCCTTCCGGGTGCCCGTTCAAGTCGAGCAGACTCTTCGCCATTTTGGCGGACTTTCCAGATGCAGTACCTGATGCCAGAAAGGTCCGGCACGATTCCGAAGTCAGAGGGATCCCAGCGTCGACACTCAGCTCATACAAAAGCTCGAGAAGCTTCGCTGAATCTTTTGGCAACTCTTTCGCAGGGTCCGAAAAGCACTGCTGAAGGGCAATCTGAATGATTGCGGAATGGACCGGTGACGCAGCAGCAACCTCCGTCAGTGTTTTCTTCCAGCGTCCCGGCTTGATCAGTCCGGAGGTCAGAAGCAGCGAAAGTGCCTCACCAAGATTGTCGCTGCCGAGACGTCCATCGTCAATGGCTCGAATCGCGATGTCGGTGGCCAGTCCGGATTCGCCCGGTTCTTTGGCCCCCAGCATTCCCGCCAGTAACAAGACTCCTGCCTTTCGCAACGGCGTTCCGGAATCCAGCAAAGGTTCCAGCATTGTTCGATTCTGCCACTGAGCTTCCGACCAGTCGATGTTTGAAAGACACTCGCCAGCACACGCTGCAAACCAGGATTCCCGAGCCAGTGGCCAGATTGTTGCCGACCAGCGAACCGCGCCGTCTGTGCGGCCGGCAAATCCACCCATTTCGAACGAATATTCCTTCCCGATCGACTGGCTTGCAAACATCAGAACTGTGACCAGCATCGGATCAACGTTGTCCGGTACTCTCGGCTGAACCGCAAATCCAGCGCTGTAAAATGTGTATGGGCCGGATTTACGAGTTTTTATCTGAATTGAGATATCTGCGGCTTCAGCAGCATCCGGGCCGAGCCCTGGATGCCTGCTACTCACGTGCGGGTCATTGTGCCACGGTGCACGCGCTCGTGCAGCAGCTGCCCACAATGCTGCCGTATCTCCAACCGGGATATTCGGGGCTCCAAGGGCATGACGTATCGCCCTGCACCACTCCTCCGGCCGGTCCGCAAGTAACTTCAGGGCAGCCTCCCGATTCTGCGGTGCAAGACGCAGCATTGCCAGAATAACATCCGGCAAATCCGGCACAGAAACGGACCATGCACTGACACGTTTCGCAAGTTCGATCGCATCGATCCACCCTCCTGCGTGAGTCGGCGTACTCAGCAGCTGCAACGCCTCACCGGCTGCGATTCTGCGAGCAACCGAAAGGCAATGGGCTGAAAGAAAACCAATCGGCTTCTTCGTATTAATGCTGTACTCTTTGGACCCTGTGCCTTCAAATTCAAACTGCAGAGTCCCTGACTTCAATACGGGCACAATCAACTGCCCTGTACAGAACGTGTAGAATAATCCCATCACATCGTAAGCCGGATCAACGCCACAAAATGGACTGCATCTCTTCTGAATCCGACTGCGAACTCGTTTCAGCAATGGTGCAGTCAGCAGATCAATGTCCGCTGGCCTGGAACCGCACAAGCGAGCCAGTCCGTCAATGCAGCGTTCTGCATCATCCACAAGAGTGCCGTCTTCAATGACCTGAGCACAGACGTCGATCAGGTCTTCAATGGTTGTGACTGGAATCACTTGCCGCACCAGCGAAAGTCTCGGAAGCTCGGTGCCGTCAAAGATAGCAGCGGGAATTTCGAAGACTCCCTCATTTTGATTTCGTCTCAGAACATCAATCGAATAGAGCAGCTCAAGTTCCCCGGAGATCTCCGGCACTGGTGCTGATGTTGCAACGGATATCACCTGCCGCACTCCCGGAGCAAATCCTGAATCCGATTCGTCACTGGATGTTCCCATGGGCGAGCGCAACGTGCCGGCGTTCACCAGGGTACTGCCGGAGCGTTCGAGCCACTTCGCGGCAGTGCCACGAACTGACGCCGCCAGCACTGGCTGGAATTTCTGAACCAGTGCATACACCTTTTCATCATTCGGAGACGAAATTGATTCCAGCAATCGAAACGTCGCCTTCTGTACTTCCGGCGATTCGTGGGCCAGTGCTGTTGCCACTGTCATCGAAACGATCGAGGCTTCGTGCGGAGCTGAGACTGCCTGACGTTCCAGCATTTTAATCGCTGTGAGCACAGTCCCCTTTGCCCGAGCTCTCAAAATGGGCTCTATTGCGTGACAGAAGGTCGCGGTCCGGAAGGCCCCCGATTTTGCCAGCGGCTCCACTCGCCGCAGCGCCCAGGACGCCACATTGGGTGCCGATACACCAAGAAGCCCCAGCAGTCGCTCTCCATAATATCTCAGCTCCTCCTCGGCAGGTTCCAAACGATCAAAGAACTCATAGAACCATTTTGCCCGGTAATGATTAAAGTCCCGCTCCAGCGCTTCGATCGTGGCCTGGAGAAGGCGTGCTCGCGGCAGTCGGCCTTCATTCATAAGAGCGAGAAAAGCGTCGGTCCAGCTGCCTTCGAATCGTTCGGTATTTGCCAGACTATTCTCACCCTCTCCGTCGAATTCAAACAGCTTCCAGATATCTTCCTCCAGCAAATCGGGTGCCTGCTGCAGAGACAAAGCCAGCGATCCTTCGTTCCTTCGACCATTCAGCGCACTAATCATCCCAAGAAAATACCGAGATGAATCCGGCTTCTTCGCCAAACCTGCGATGATCAGGCGACGAATCAGGCGCCAGTGATTCCAGTACCAGGACTCTTCAAGCATTGAACGAACCCAGTCGTCCACCCAGTCAGGTCTTCGGTCGGCAATAATCTCGAAGACCACTTCATCTTTAAGCTGCCCTGCCAGCCGGGCTTTCCTGATCTCTGCCCCGCTGGCGGTGGCAAGGAACGCGGCATCAGCGATTTCAGCACGCGAGTTCCATCGAAAAGTACCGGGCGGATCTTCAATGAAACGACTCTTCCGAATTAGATTCCAGAAGGGCCTGACGACTGCAAAATACTGACGTCTGTCTTCCTCCGGCATTCCGCGAAAGAAATTCACGCACTCCTTTTCGTCGCCCGAATCGAGCACCAGCTGCAGACCGTCTTTATTTACTTTCGAAGCCATCCTCCGCATTCTCCAGAAACATTTGCGAAGCCAGTATGTGTTTACAGGGTCCGCGTGACGAACCATACCTCGCGAACCAGGGACATGTACACCTTGCATCATCAGAGCTGAGTCGCACCCGATGATCAACACCACCTGACTGTACCAGCACTTCGACCTGTTCCTTCGACTCCCTGCCGACGCGAACATGGCCCTCTGCCAGCAGCTTCTGCGCGTCTTTCAGTCTTGGATGGTGCTTTTCGACAGCATTAAGATCAAACGGCAGCTCCCGGTGAAACCAGCAGCCTTCCGCCAGATCAAATCCTGCAATCCCCTGAGTCCCCAGCGCAGAAAGTGCTCCGCGTATCGCCAGGGCATCTGCTGAAAAGTTCGGCGTCGCAAGTAGCGAGACACGACGATGCAGAGCTTCTTCATCAATGACAGCATCCCAGGCCAGACAGGATCTCACCATAGGCAATACCGTATCCCAGTGCCCAGCCGCCATTGCGTTTAATGCCTGACCTTCACCCGAGAATCCACGCCACACTTCCGGACTAATCACCAGATGAAAACGACAGTCGCTGTACGACAGCTCCCACGCCGAAGCACCCGTGACGTCGTCAGCATAGATTCTGAGACGTTCCGCGTCAGGAACAATGCTCTCCAGAACTCGCAGCCTCTCCAGCCCACCCACTCGAACCACGTTTGGTGCCGGGAGCTGACTCAGACGCAGCCCGCCACCAGCCGCCGCGACAAACGTTTCACGCCGATTCGTCTTCATGCGAGGCAGTGATCGAAGAAAACGCATCGCCTCACGTCCACTGACATCGTGTATCAGTGTCATCCGACTCTGGCACGACTGGACTTCGACAAACCCCTTCAGCCAGCGTACCGGAAGTGCGACCTGTTTTTCAATAACCGCCTCCGCATTGCGAGACAATTGCACATGATCTGCACCAACACTCAGAGTGACGTGATCATTATCGCGTATCTTTGCCAAAGCCGTCAGCATGGGCTGATTGAAATCGACGTTGGTCGTGCCGCGACAAAGAGTTTGCCCGTCCACGGCTTCAGGCAGAAGATCAACTCTCGCATACGCTCCACAGCAGGCCGAAAAACCTTCAAACCGAATGCGTCCGTCCGAACATGTGACAACAGGATCAGATTCCGCCAGAATTCGGTTCAGCATGGCGGCAGGCACATGAAACCGCGACCGCACAATATTCATGAGCCCGCGAAGCAGCCCCGATGTACGACGGGGTTTCACCAGCGTTCCCGAAAAAAAATGGGGTGACGTCCCGTCTGCCTGTGATGCATTTCGCGATGCAGATGAAGAAGTTGTCGTACCTGCAGACGCCGCAGATGACGGCATGAGTGACGCTGAAGTCGCCAGCAGCAACTGGCCACGATCCAGCCGTGACTCATGCAAATAGCGATACTCACAGGGAATTGTCAGACCACTCATTAGCCGATCTCATCAATGGACAGAGCAATCGCTTTTTCGTCGCCGAACATTCGATCAATGACGATCATCCAACAATATCCGCGCCCGCCCAGGCTTCTGCAACGGAGTCCACATAATATCACCTGAATCTGCCTCCCGCCCTCTGAGTCCGGGCCGTGACGCTTTGATTAAGAACCCCTGACAAAACCTGCGAGAGCCGCGACGTTTGTGGTTGCGTTTCAGGCAGGGAGTGAGGAAGAGACGGGACACCCCGTCGATGACGAATGACGAAGCCTGAGACGTTGATATTTTTCAACGAATCAGAATCAGTCGGATCCTGATCAATCTGAGCGAATTCCGGGATGAGGTTTCAGCAGAAGCACAATCCCGCCCAACAAATCTTGAATCGGTTGTCACCAGACATCCAATATATCAGGCTGCAGATGCATCAGTGCAATGTGACAGTACAGTGCGACAACAGTGCCTGACGTCCTGCGTGCAACATGCACTCCTCGATTCTCCCGGGCCAGCCGGGCGCAATTATGAGCATGTGACGCTGACAATGCTTTTCTTTCGAAAAAAACAATCCAGTCTCAATGGCCATGCCATGCGAACGCAGCTGGAATCCATCGTCCGCGAACTTCGCATGCGGCTTGATGACATCATCGATCCGTCACATCAGGAGCAGCTGCTGCAGGAACTCGATCAGCTGGAAAAACTGTACCGGCAGGAACTGCGCAGCCATTCGGGCCGCTGAAACACTGGAACCTCAGGTCTTTGCTGCTACCCCGCTGACGGCGTCATGGTCACCTCCAGTTGCCGCGATCACAATGTCCTGTACCGCGCGCTCGCAGTCTGAATCTGCTGAAAGGTTAATGATAAAATCCCCCTGCTGTGACGGCTGGCGGCGACGTGCTGCAGCAGCCTGAAGAAACTCACTGCCTGTCGGTACCGATGAACTGTCAGAAACTGATGAACTGTCAGAGACCGATCGTTCGGCTGAGAATCGAAGTTCGGCAAACGGCCTCTCACTTTCAATATCCGGTGGCGATATCACAAATTTCGCCAGATGCTCCGGGACTGAAACACGCAATTGTCTGCAAAGCTGAAGCAGCCAGTGACGTTTTCCAGAGCTGCCGGGTGAAGCAGGCGACAGATCCCGCATTTCGACCGGTTCGCAGACGTTCTGCCACTGCAGATGAAACACCAGAGGAAGACAATTCAATCTCTGCAGCAGTTGCTCAACCGTCCGGTCCAGCAGAGGATGCCGCATCGCGGGAGCTACTTCCGCCGCCGGAAACAACACGAATCGTCGATACCACATCGCGGGATGAGGAACAACGACCTCGTCGGAATCAATGACACTGTCGCCATACAGAATCAGGTCGAGATCCAGGGTTCTTGGTCCCCAGTGCACCGTTCTTGTGCGTCCAAACTGATTCTCAACCCGATGAAGCGTCCGAAGAAGCTCAGGGGCGGTCATTGAGGTAGTCAGCACAGCGGCCGCATTCAGAAATTCGGCTCCGGCATTCGCTCCGACTGCGGGGGTCCGTATTACCGCACTTAGCTGCTCAATCTCTGCACCAGACGCAGCCAGAACCTCACAGGCACTCGCGAAGGTTTCTCCGCTGACCCCCACGTTTCCACCGAGCGCGATCAGACACTGTGTGGATAAGGGCACGTTAAATCACCTGTTTATGACTCAGTCGACGAGCGGATCAGAACCCATGTGTCGACATTTGCTCGCTTGAACGCACCCACCACCCATTGGTACCGCCGCCAACTGCAGTAATTCCGACGATCATTACAATCAGAATCATCGCCAGCATCACGGCGTACTCAACGGCGGTAGGTCCTCGCTCATCGGCAAGAAACCGCATCACTGACTTGAATTGTATCATAGGAAAGCCCGCCAAAAAGTTGATCTGGATTGTGTTTGAAACATGATTCACGAATTGCACTTAAACCCTGATCCTCTCTTCGAATCCTGTTCTGCACGTGCAAACAGAAATTCCGATGCCCGCACAGTCGACAAATTCGTTTCATTCATCACGATGCGGTTATTCTGTCGGAATCGGCAGGTGATCATGCGAATATGTTTCACAGGGTCGGTTCAAAAAAAACGTTGATGGGGTCTTATACCGATGGCCAGCTATATCGAACGGCTCAACCAGCGTATTCAGACCTGTGGTACACCCGCGCTCGTCGGAATCGATCCGCGATGGGATTTGCTCCCGGACGCAATTCGACTCGGCTCTGCAGGTTCATCGGGAACCATCCATGAACGAACGGCGAACGCATTTGAGGTTTTTGCGAAACAGATCATTGATGTCGTTGCCCCACTGGTACCCGCCATTAAACCACAGGTTGCCTTTTTCGAACAGCTGGGCGTTCCCGGATGCCGGGCTCTGCACTCTGTGATGGCTTATGCCCGAAAATCCGGATTGCTCGTTATTGCGGATGGAAAACGAGGCGACATTGGAACAACTGCAGAAGCGTATGCGGATGCATGGCTGGCTGGCGAGGATCCGGAAGCCGCTGCATGGCCAGCTGACGCACTGACTGTCAATCCGTACCTCGGCAGCGACACACTGAAACCCTTCGTCGATTGTGCGGCAAGCCGGGGAGCAGGAGTCTATGTTCTGGTCAGAACCAGCAACCCCGGCGCTTCCGATTACCAGGATCGTGAAACCCTGAGCCAGCCGTTGTATGAAGCCGTGGCAAAAACCGTGCAGTCGCTTTCATTCTCACTCCGCGATCATCAGACGTATGGACCAGTCGGCGCGGTTGTCGGAGCCACATGGCCTGACCAGCTGCGTGCATTGAGAACACTGATGCCAAACGTCCCCCTGCTGATTCCCGGATATGGAGCTCAGGGGGGAAGCTCCGAAGACAGTTCTGCCGCGTTTCATGCGAATGGACTCGGAGCGATCGTCAACAGTTCACGTGGAATTAACTTTGCATGGCTGAGAAAGCCGTTTAAGGAGCAGTTCGGCCCGGATCGCTGGCTGGACGCCGTCGCCGCGGCAACACACGAAATGATCGCCGATCTGGCAACTCACACGCCCGCCGGTATCCTTCGCCAAAGCCTGCCCGCGAAATGACAGTCAGGTTCCGCAAAGCGAACTGACAGCCTGCAGGCCTGCCTGCCGCTCGAATTAATATCGAGTGGGCGCATTCTCCCCGGAGAATTCCGGCTTCAGAACTCTCCTCTCGTCATCACCAGCCTCCGGCGCGATCTCCGGATCACTCCCGAGCGAAAGACTAAGACCATCAACTTCAATTTCATGAATCCGATACGTCCTTGTCGCCTGTCCTCCTGCTACCCCGGAGAACGTATTTCCAAAAAGCGAACTGCGGCGACCTGCCGGAACATTTGCCGCCCCGGAATCGCGGTGCTCGTCTTCTGCCATCATCACAACATGGATGGCTGGAGTTCCGGGATAGTTCAGAGTCATACGCAGAGTATCTCCCCGATTCCCGTCCGCCGAGTTTTCCCCTGTCGTCACAAAGTTCACCTCCACGCCACGTGCAGTCGGACGATAACCCGTGGAATAGAAGATCAACGAGCCATCAGCAATCTGGGCATCCGCGTCACTCAGCTTCCATGCAGATCCCGCCGATACGGCAATGCCATTATTTCGGGCTGACTGTCGACGTGTGGCCTGAATTGTAGATGCCAGATACAACTCCGCGTTCTTTGGAAGACGATTCGGACCAAGCAGACGAGCACACAACAAAAGTCCCGGAACAGGAACTCTGCTCAGGATTTCCCGGTCATCCAGCAACGCAGAAAGCTTCGCTCGATCTCCGGAATGATAATAGAGCGAAACAAGGGCGACGGAGCTTTGATCAGTCTCCAGATCGTAGTCGAGATTGCACAGAATCAGATCTTCAGCCTGCTGATACTTTGCATGACGCTCCAGCACCCACGCAGCAACAAGATTCGATTCCCAGTTGCGACTGGAGTAATCAACGGCCGCCATCGCAGCTTCCACCGCTTCAGGGTTCTTTCGGATTTCGTAAATCAGCGAAAGATTGGCCATGCTGCTGGCAAGCATATCGTCCTGCCGGAAATGTCCACGCCCCAGATCCGCCAGTCGACGAAATGTGACAACGGCCGCGTCGACCTGTCCAAGCTGCTGCTGAGTACGAGCGACGTAATACCAGTACGGTGGATAGCACTCCATAAACTTTTCCAGCCGACCCAGCATCCTCAGTCGTCGTTCAGAATCCTTCTCATTCAATACCTCAGCCAGCTGATCCAGATCCTGATCCCGCAGCAGCCAGCGGTCAGGAATCTCGCTCTTGCGGCTCAGCTTCCAGAAACTGTCCAGAAACGTGGATGATCGAGCCATCAAAGTTGTGAACTGCGTTTTCTCAACCTGCCAGAGATCCGCTTCTCGCTTGATCTGCGTGCTGCGGTAATCCCACCAGCTGTTTGCACCCGACTGAATGACAGACCCAATCTGCCCCGTCGCCGCCTGAGCACCAATCACAAAGATGTCCGTGCCCATCTTCCGCTGCAGTCCGCGACGAACCTGCTCCTCAATCACGTGACGTTCACGATCACTGATTTCAATCTGGCCTATCTCATCGAGAATGGCCCTGTAAAGAGACATCACCTCGGGATCCTCAATCTGATTCAAGTCAAGATTGTTAAGAATCCTCTGCTGCTCTTCAAGCACCACGTTCTTGGACGGGGCTCGCCGAATTCGATGCAATGCAGCACGGCAATAGTTTAACGTCACTGCCATTCGACGACGATCCTGCTCCGCGTCATGCTCCTCCTCCACGGAAACTGCAAACAACGCTGACTGACCCGTCAGACTCAAAAGCAATAACAATCGAAAAACAATTTTGGTGGTTCTCATAGCAACAAGTCGTTGATATGGAAATCTGCCGGTACTCAGAAACGCCCCCGGCCTTCACTGACCGAGCTGCCCAACGCGAGACAGTCAACGTCTTACTGAAATAACAGCTTCTTCCCAACCAGCCGACAGCAGCCCGTCCTTGAACCGCCAGGGCAAAGATCATCTATATCGTTTCATGAAACGATCCCCAGACAACCGTGTTTCGCCCATGAAACAAACTTCGCACAACGAAACAACGAAATTTGACGAAGAAACCTCAGGGGAAATCTGCAGTATCTGCAGGACATGGGAACAAACGGCAGTTTATGCCGATTTGCGGTGCCAATACTGCACGTGCGATCAGCACCCAACTGATCTGGTTCCATTCTGAAAAAACCACTAAACCACGTTCAAAAATGCGAACCTAAATCGCCATCATGGAGGTGCATTGTGCGTGACAAGTTTCTGTCGTTTTCCCTGCCTCTGATTGGACAGGAAGAGATTGATGAAGTTATTGAAGCCCTGAGATCCGGCTGGCTAACCTCTGGCCCTCGCACTCGTCAGTTCGAAGAAAACTTCCGGAATTACTGCAACGCGCCTGCGGCACTTGCTCTCAATTCCTGTACGGCAGGTCTGCACATCGCGCTCCGCAGTCTGAATATCGGCCCAGGCGACGAGGTCATCACAACGCCTCTGACGTTTGCGGCTTCAGTTAACGTCATCGAGCATGTTGGTGCGAAGCCCGTGCTCGTGGATGTGGAACCCGATACGCTGAATATCAGTCCTCGCGGCGTTGAACGAGCGATTACGAACGCAACAAAAGCAGTACTCGCCGTTCATTACGCAGGCCACCCGGTCGAACTGGATCAATTGCAGGAAATCTGTTCTCAGAATCATCTGCATCTGATTGAGGACGCGGCCCATGCTGTTGGAGCAGAATTTCGAGGGAAAAAAATCGGCGCCGGGTCCAACCTCACAGCTTTCAGTTTCTACGCCACAAAAAATCTGACGACCGGCGAAGGAGGCATGCTGACGGGCTCAGCCGAACTTCTGGATCGTGCCCGAATTCTCAGCCTGCATGGAATGAACCGGGAAGCATGGAGCCGGTATGCGGCGGGCGGTAAGTGGGCCTATGATATTGTCGAACCTGGCTATAAGTACAATATGACGGACATTCAGTCGGCCCTCGGACTGCAGCAGCTGCGACGCTTCGCCCAAATGCAGGAACGGCGACAGGAGATTGTACGCCAATACAATTCAGCCTTCGAAGTGTTCCCAGGCTTCCTGACACCAGTGACTCGCCCTCACGTTACCAATGCTCTGCACCTGTACGTCCTGCGCCTCCGTCCTCAGGAATGGTCAGTCGACAGAAATCGTTTCATCGAAGAAATGACGGCCCGCAATATTGGAACGTCCGTACATTTCATTCCAATTCACATGCATTCCTTCTACCGAAACAAATACGGCTATTCGCCAGATGCATTTCCGGTTGCTCAGCAGGCATTCGAACATATGGTTAGTCTTCCACTTTCGCCATCCATGTCAGACAAGGATGCAGGCGATGTGATTGAAGCCGTTCTTGATGTTCGCGCCTGCTTCGCAAAACGTCGCATGGCGGGCTGATCTGTTCACTGGCAGTTCCGTCGAATCCTTACCAGACCCAGTTTGTCGTGCCCTTCAAATTCTGAATTCTGTCAGCTGGCCAGTGTCCCTGATGAAGCATCAGAATATTCTCTGCAGCCATGATACAGGTGGCGTCGTGTGATTCATTGTCAAGACCAGCCACATGCCCGCTCAGCAACACGTTCTCCAGCTGCAGAAACGGACTCGTCGCAGGCAATGGCTCAATTTCGAACACATCCAGCCCTGCCGCACGCAACTTTCCGGATTTTAGTGCTTCAATCAAAGCTGGTTCATCAACCAGAGGACCACGCGAAGTATTAATCAAAACTGCCCCATCTTTCATTTTGGCAATCGAGCCGGCGTTGATGATCTGCTTTGTCGACGGCAGCACTGGCAAATGAAGCGAGATGTAATCGGAGACCGCAAGTACTTCATCCAGAGCCATCGCCTTCACAGGATGCTGAGCCAGAAAGCTTGTCGGGGGAACGGGGTCATAGGCAACAACTGTCATCCCCAGACCAATCGCCCTGGTCGCCGCCGCCTGTCCAATTCTACCCAAACCCAGCAGACCTAAAGTACTGCCCATGACCCGAGGGCGTGAGACTCGCGTCCAGACACAACGGCGCACCTCCTGGTCACAGCGAGGAAACCCACGGGCGACTGCCATCAGCATGGCAATCGCATGCTCTGCCACAGCATGGTGATTGCACCCCGGTGTCGTTGCCACCACAATCTTCAGTCTGTCACACTCCGTCAGATTGATCGCATCAAATCCGACGCCATACCGCGACAGAACCTTAAGCTGAGGATTTGCACTCAGCACTCCCGGTGTATACGGCTCAGAACCCGCCAGAACTGCATCGTATCCGGCAACAGCCTTCGCGAGGACCGCAGCATCCCAAAGGTTCAGACTCCGATCCACAATGTCACAAGTCCAGCCGGAATTACGAAAAATCTGAATGTGAGGTCCGTCGTCAGTGTTGAGCGCAGTACAGAGAACACGAGGCATGTGCGGTCTTTCTGAAAGTCCAGTGAGTGTAAACGACTTGAATTATCCTGCGAAAAGTGATTCGTTTCAGGAAATCACTTTCGAGCGGCTTTTCACACAGATTCCGGCATTTGCTGAGCCTTTGTCGAGCATTCCAGGATAAAACGCTGAATATACTGCCGGAGATCCCGGGAAGAAATCCAGCAGCCCGTTTCCCAGTACAACTCCCGCCGACTCACCTGAACGGCATCTCAACTCACTGAACAGCATCAGAGACTCGCCTTAAAATCGGAATCCCCAAATTTTGAATACCGTACCAACTCAGCCCTCGCAGGAATCCGCCCCTCAGTCGCAAATCGTTATGGTGCATCTGGACGCTGAAAACCACATCGTCGTTCAGGCAGGCGAAGTATCCAAACTGGGGAACAGCTATTATCTTGGCCTTGACCCTTCAAGTCCCGACCATAACTGCTCACCAAAGGTCGGGCTAAAACGCATGCTCACCGCGTGGATCCGGGAACTTTCATCTGATGAAGGCGACCTGATCTACCTTCCCTTCGATTTTTCCGATGAATACACTCGCTGGCTCGCATGCCAGAAGATTTCGGATCAGGTACTGATCGTCTTTGGCTGGGCGGAGGTCGAAGGATGGGCAATTTCTCCATCCGATTTCTCTCAATACGCTCACGCCGTTCCAGGCTTCTCACCCGACGAACCTTTGCTGGTGCAACAATTTTATCTGCCACGATTCCTCGCGCAGTTGCGACGATCGGCAGCGACCATTCAGACAGACGAATCTCCTTAACTGTCCGCACCGCAGCATTAGGGTTCGTCACTGAGTCTGCCTGCCAGCCTGCTGTTTTGCACAAGCCAGTCAGTCGGGCCTGGGCAGATCAAACAGATCTGTCGTTCTGCAATAGGCCCCGCCGCCCATTCGCCCAATGGCATCCAGTCGACTCGGGTCCGCAAAACCCTGAGAATCCAGCACCTGGTCATCGACGTAAACGTGCTGAATCCGCCCAACAACAATGTTCGCAGCTCCAGGACCCGATTCAAGGTTCAGCAACTCCAGGAGCCGACATTCAAAACTCACCGGCACGCCAGCCACTCGTGGTGCTCGAACTGCTACTGACGGAATCTCAGTTAAACCAAAGGCAGCGAACTCCGATTCGTTCTCCGGAAGCTCTGCAGATGTCTGATTCATCAACTCTGCCATCCTGGAGGTCACTACATTGACCACGAATTCCCCGGTATCAACAATGTTCCTCAACGTGTCCTTCGGCTGCCCGTCGCGACGATTCGCCGGACAAAACAGAAGACTTGGAGGCCTTGAACCCACCCCGGTAAAGAAACTGAATGGTGCCAGATTCGACAGCCCGGAACGCGAGACCGTAGACACCCATGCGATAGGACGTGGAACAATCAATCGAATCAAATGCTGGTAAACAACTGACGGCCGAATCCGGTCGATTTCGATTTCCACTAAACATCCCCTCCCAAACTCATGTCACGCGGCTTCTTCCAGCGGAATGAGTTTCGGAATAGAAATTCGTAATCCCCTGACCGGCCCGTGAACTGTCTGAAGCTGTCGAAAATTCAGTCGTAGAAATGAATACAAACTCTCCGGCGGACCGGAACGAAGGTACTCTCGCACATACACCTCCATCTGCCGATCGTAGGCCTTCTGGCTGCCCGTATGGATGTAACAGGCTCCGCCAAATCGACGAATGTCACCGTCAAAATCGGGCCCGATGTGATACAGCTCATGAAAAACAGTGACGAGCTTCTCTTCAAATGAGAGGTTCAGGAATCGCGGCAAATAGAAGGTCAGAATATAAAGCATCTCCCTGCCGTGACTGAACACTCGCTGCACAGTCCAGAGACGCTTTCCCCGACGCTGGTGCATCGCTCCGCCCTCAAAACGCATTGGCGTAAGCTTCGCCTGCATACCCCATTCAACCGTCGATCGCGTTTGAGCAAAAGTTACGGCCACATCCTGCATTCGGATATGGGAAAACTCACAATGCCGCCTGCAAATGTCTTCGCAAAACGCCTGCATCGCAAGACAAAAGTCAAAGCCGGTACCGCTCATGCCAAATCTCTCCGCTCCTTCGGAGACTCAACTTCTCATCGGACCTTACATCCGCTGAGACCTAAGTTTATGCAGCCATGATCGTTGCCCCGGTATCAGGCTGTCAATCCCACAAACGAAAACCAACAACGTCGCCACAAAAAAACCCTCATCGAATCTCTTCGACGAGGGCCATCAGAACTCAGATCACTCAACAATACTCAGGAATTCGCAGTCTCTACCACCGCAGGGGCCGCTCTTCGGCGAGCCTTCTTCACGCGGTCCCGAACCCCCGTAAATTCAATAATCGCACGCTCACCGGCGTCCCCCAGCCGAACACCCGACAATCTTACAATGCGAGTGTATCCGCCGGTACGATCCGCAAACCGAGGTGCCAAAACGTCGAACAGAATATCGACCGCCCTGTCGTCCCGCAGCGCTGCAAATGCCTGGCGACGCAGAGCCAGAGCCGGTGCACTGGCCAGCACCCAGTTGCGACCAGCCTCAGAATTTCGCCACTGATTCCAAGCCTCGCTGTTTCTTTCAGCCTTCGTCCGGAACTGATCGGCCTTTGCAGAGTGAATCGCTGCCTTTTTCGCAAGCGTTACCAGCTTCTCCACAATTGGCCGCAACTCTTTGGCCTTGGGAACAGTCGTAATGATGCGTCCGGCAACCTTCGGTTCGCCCACAACGTCTTCCTGAGGCGTCACTGAACGAATCAGACTGGTTGCCATGTTCCGAAACATCGCTTTTCGATGCGAGGCATTTCTGCCAAGCTTTCTGCCGCTAACACGGTGTCGCATTCCAGACACTCACTCTATTTTAACAGGAACCAAGTTCAAAAAATCCGCGCCTTGCAGCAACTACATTCCGCAGACCGCACGTACCAGTAACTTCAACAACCAAACATCTGCCGATCAATTTATGACTGATCTACAGGCCCTGCCGACCTCGGCAACACACCTAAACTGTCTGATTCGGTAAACGCATACCCAGCCGCAGGTCAATCTGACCAAGACGTTCCCGAACCTCATCAAGAGTAGTTTCACCAAAGTTCCTGACCTGAAGCAATTCATCTTCGCTTCGAACCACCAGGTCACGAACCGTATTAATTCCAACAGACTCAAGACAATTCGTGGCTCGTACGGAAAGATTCAGCTCAGCCAAACTCTTTCCAAGCTTCTCTTCCAATTCCATATCGACAGGAGAATATCCTGTTGCTTCACTCATCCCGCGCAATCCACCTTCAGGGCCCGCTTCAGGTCCCGGCTCGCGAAATGTAATGAAGCAATTCAAATGCTTCCTCAGAATCTTTGCTGCTTCCACCAAAGCCATCTCGGGGGAAACCGTACCGTTTGTCCAGAGTTCCAGCGTCAGCTTGTCGTAGTTAGTCCTCTGGCCAACGCGAGTATCCTCAATCAGATGGCGAACTCGCACAACCGGGGAGAACGCTGCATCCAGAGGAATCACGCCCACTTCCGGCTCGTGCTGATACTGCTCAGAAGCAGGAACATAACCGCGGCCGTTCTCCACTGTCATTTCAATATGAAATGGAACATCGTCAGTCATCGTCGCGATCACGAGATCCCGGTTGATGATCTCAACCTGATCGTCACAAATCACATCCGCACCCGTCACAACTCCGCGACTATTCTTTTCAATTCTCAACGTCTTACTGGAGGCACTGTGATTTTTAACGACCAGTGACTTCAAATTCAGACAAATATCAGTGACGTCTTCAACCACGCCAGGAATGGTCGTAAACTCGTGCTGAACACCCTGAACGCGAGCACGAGTGATTGCCGCACCTTCAAGACTGGACAACAAAATACGACGAAGACTGTTGCCCACCGTGGCGCCGAACCCTCGTTCAAATGGCTCCGCAACGAACTTGCCGTATGTTGCAGTGCGAGTTTCCCGGTCCACATGAACACGACTGGGAAGCTCAAGACCTCGCCAACGAATACGCATTTTTTGACCTCAAAACAGAAACAAACAATCCTACCAAATCAAACGCGTCGCTTCTTTGGCGGGCGACAGCCATTATGGGGCAATGGCGTGATGTCTTCAATCGACTTGATGGCAATCCCGGATGACTGCAACCCGGTAATTGCACTTTCCCGACCGGATCCCGGTCCCTTTACACGCACCTCAACTTCGCGGACACCCACTTTGGCAGCCCGTTCAGCGACGGTTTCGGCCGCTCGCTGAGCAGCAAACGGAGTACTCTTTCGTGAACCCTTAAAGCCCACAGTACCCGCCGTCGCCCAGCAAATTACATCGCCGGCCGCATCGGTCATGGTCACGATCGTATTGTTAAAGGTCGCCTTCACATAGGCGATACCCTTGTTCACATTACGTCGAATCTTCTTCTTCTTAACCTTAGCCACAGACTCATCTCACTGCAAAGCGCAAAATTTCAATCATCACAAACGCCTAGTGCTTCAGATCCTTAACGCCCTTCTTACCAGCAACCGTCTTCTTACGGCCTTTACGCGTCCTTGCATTCGTTTTCGTACGCTGCCCGCGAACCGGCAAACCACGGCGATGCCTGATGCCCCGATAACACTGAATCTCCCGAAGACGACCAATATCCTGCTGAACTTTTCGCCGAAGAGGTCCCTCTACAGTGTAGTTCTTGTCAAGATGAGTCGTAATGCGACTGACTTCGTCTTCAGTCAGTTCCCCAGCGCGAGCATGCGGATCAACCCCCAGCTCAGCACAAATCTTCACTGACAACACCGGCCCAACACCGTAAAGGTACGTCAGCGCGATGTAAGTCGGCTTGTTGTTGGGAATATCAACGCCCAAAATACGAGGCATTTACACAGTCTCCGATATCACACAGCCCGGCATTTAGCCCTGTCGCTGCTTGTGGCGTGGGTTAGAAGAACAAATTACAAAAATCCGACCACGCCGCCTGACGAGCTTACAATGCTCGCAAACCCTTTTTACGCTTGAACGAACTTTCATCTTACTTCACCGCTAAGTCCGGCGATAGCAGGTCCGCCCAACTTCCGGACAGTTTCCCGCACCACGCTCAAAAATGCCAAACAAATCTTTCCCGATCCGCAGACCAACTACTTCTCAGTATCCAGCAAACCCGGATAATTTCTCATCACAAGGTGCGAATCGATCTTCTGAACCAGGTCCAGTGCCACCGACACCATAATCAAAAGTCCGGTGCCACCAAAGAAACTGGCTGTGGCAAAATCACCGGTTAACGTCGTTGAGATTACAGTTGGAATCACGGCAATCACCGCAAGAAATGCAGCACCGACGTACGTAATTCGCAACATTACAGATTCAAGATGCGCGGCCGTTCTTCCACCAGGACGATAACCAGGTATGAAACTTCCACTGTCCTTCAGATTCTCCGCCATATCCTTCGGATTGAATGTAATGGCAGTCCAGAAATAGCAGAAGAAGTAAATCAGCAGCACATACGAAAGATTGTAGATAAATCCCTGACCTGGGCTAAACGCATCAGCGATAACCGCCAGAGTGCCACTTTCCCCAAACAGATTTCTCAGCTGATTGAAAATAAAGAACGGAATCAACAACAGACTTGACGCAAAAATGATGGGCATCACGCCAGACTGGTTCACCCGCAGCGGCAACCACTGACGATTGCCACCCATCACCCGACGGCCACGAACGTGCTTGGCACTTTGAATCGGGATCTTACGCTGCCCCTGCGTAATGAAGACAACAACGACAATCACCCCGACAAACAACGCTGCCATCAGCAACAATTTCTCAATACCGTAGGTCGTCCCAATCTGAATGCCCTGCGTTCCAATCCCGTCCAGCCACTTGTACGCGACATCGGGCAGTCGAGCCAAAATGCCAGCCATGATCAGCAGGCTGATCCCGTTGCCAATCCCATACGCATCGATCTGTTCGCCAATCCACATCAGAAACACCGTCCCGGCCGTCATGATGATCGTGCCGAGTAGATGCCAGAAAAACGTGTTGTAATAGTCAAGCACCAAACCCTGACCCGCAAGGCTGTAACGAATCAGGCCATAACTCTGCAGAAAACAAACAAATACGGTGGCGTACCGAGTGTACTCATTGAGCCTTCGACGCCCGGACTCACCTTCCTTCTGCAATGCCTCCAGAGGAGGGTAAACTGTACCCAACAGCTGAAAGACAATTGACGCGGTGATATATGGCATGATCCCAAGCCCAAATATCGAACCGCTTTGCAGGTCGGTCGCAGACAGCAACGAGGCCATCTGAAGAAGACTTCCGAGTCCACCAGCCTGACCAGCTTTCTCAACCGTGTCCTTAATCACCTCATGGTTCATAAAGGGCAAAGTGATGAAAAAACCCAGCCGGTATACCGCCAGAAGGATAATCGTTAGGAAAATTTTCCTGCGAAGTTCCGGAACGCGAAATACGGTCACTAATTTTGAGAGCATTCCGTCTCTCCACAAGACGACAGCAGGAAAATCCGATTTGCAACTACAGACAACACCGCCAGCCTCACCTTCTAACCCGCGACCACTCCGGCACCGGTCAGAATATTGAAACTCCCACCAACCGCCTTAATCTTCTGCTCGGCGGAGGATGAAAAGCGATGAGCATGCACTTTCAATGACTTCGTCAGCTCTCCGTCGCCCAACACCTTCAACTCGTCAAAGCGTGAGGGAACGATCCCGCGACTGACCAGCAACTCCGGAGTCACCTCGGTGCCTGCTTCGAACGCAGTTTCCAGCTGGCTAACATTCACGATAGCAACTTCAGCCGCAAATGCGTTGTTGCTGAAGCCACGCTTCGCCACGCGACGAAACAAAGGCATCTGTCCGCCTTCAAATCCCGTACGTCGAGACGAACCAGAGCGTGAATAGAAGCCCTTATGACCTCGACCGGATGTCTTACCGTGTCCGGAACCAGTACCGCGGCCAATTCTCTTCCGCTTCTTATTCTTTCGAATCCCCGTGTGCACATCATTCAAAATCACAGCGACACTCCCCGCAAACGCTCAATCTGCTCGCGAGTACGCAGCTGTCGCAGAGCATCAAACGTGGCCTTGACGAGGTTCAACGGATTCGTCGAACCATAGGCCTTTGTCAAAATGTCATGAATTCCAGCCGACTCCACAACTGACCGCACACAGTCGCCGGCAATGATACCAGTTCCGGGTTTGGCAGGCAGCAAAATCACTTTCGATGCACGGAACCGACCAATCACCTGATGAGGAATCGTCGAACCAACCAACGGTACAGAAGCCTGTGATCGATTCGCCTGCTTTGTGGCCTTCTCAACCGCCAACGGCACCTCAATGGCCTTGCCATAGCCGTAGCCAGCCTTACCATTGCCGTCACCCGTAACAACGAGTGCTGCAAAGCTGAAACGCCGCCCGCCTTTTACCACGCAGGCACAACGTCGAATCGCTATGACCTTTTCGCCTGAATCGCTTCTAACTTCGCTTGTTGACACCAGTCACCCCTGCGGCTGAACAAAGCACTTTTCAATTGACCTAGAAATCCAACCCGGCACCACGTGCAGCGTCGGCCAATGCAGCAACCCGACCATGATACCGAAAAGCACCACGATCGAACACGACTTTTGTTATTCCCTTTTCAGCCGCGCGCTCAGCGATCAGCCGACCAACTTTCTCCGCGGATGAGACATTACCGGCAAACTTACCAGCCCCGGCAATCTCTCCCTCAACCGTGCTGGCCGCTGCCAGCGTCTTCCCCGCCGCATCATCAATAATCTGGGCATACATGTGCCGATTACTTCTGAACACTGACAGCCGTGGACGACCGTGAGAGTCGCGAACCACGCGATTTCTCACACGGTACTTTCGACGCTGACCCTGAGCCGCAATTCTTTTTTCAAACTTCATTACGCTTACCTGCCCACAATCTAACACTGCGACCGGTCATAAACAACTTAAAGATATTCTCAACAATTCCGTACTGAACAAACGTCCACTCGCTGATTTGGAAGCTTTCAGGCGGTGCCTACTTTGAACCGAAAGCCTTACCAGATTTACGCCGGACAAACTCGCCCTGATAACGAACCCCTTTACCTTTGTAGGGTTCAGGAGGTCGTACCGCTCTGATATTTGCAGCAAACTGACCACAGGCCTGTCGATCAGAACTTTTCACAACAATATGAGTCGCGTCCGGAACTTCGCACGTCACACCAGCCGGGACTTCCAAAACGATTTTATTCGCGTAGCCAACCTGCAGCGTCAGCTTACGACCAGCAAGATTGGCGTTGTAACCAACTCCGATAATCTCCAGACGTTTTTCAAACGGCTTGGAAACACCGTTGACAAGATTCTGGATAAGCGCCCTTGTCAGCCCGTGCAGAGCACGACTTTCGCGTTTATCGTCAGGGCGGTTCACCCGCACCAGAGATGCTGCTGCATCAACCTCAACAGAGATCTTGTCATGAACCTGAATCGCCAACTCGCCGGCTGCGCCCCGGGCACTGACTGTGCTGCCCTGAACATCAACCTTCACACCCGAGGGAATTGAAACCGGCTTTTTACCAATTCGAGACATTGCTGGTCGCCACCAAATAAATCCCAGGGCCAAAAACGACCCCGAGTGCTGTTACAGATTCAGCCGACTACCCTCACGAGACAGCCAACTCTACCCAAGCTTCTACCACAACTGGCACAGAACTTCACCACCAACACCCTGTTTCTTCGCTTCACGGTTGCTCAAAACGCCTTTTGGCGTTGAAAGAACCCCAATGCCTGTACCCTGCCGAATATCACGCATTTCCCGCACACCCTGGTACACTCGGCAACCCGGTTTGCTGATCCGCTCTATGTGCTGTATAATCTGCTCGCCGTTCGGACCGTACTTCAGAGTCACTCGAAGGGTCTTCGAAGGCTCCCCTTCAATGACCTCATGATCCCAGATAAATCCTTCTCTTTTCAGAGCGTCAACAATGTTCATCTTGATCTGAGAATACGGAACATCCACAAACGGACGCTCCACGCGAGCCGCGTTGCGAATTCGGGTCAACAGATCCGCGATTGGGTCAGTCATCATAGAAAATAGACTCTGCCAAAAACTTCCAGAGATTACCAACTGGCCTTGCGAGCCCCGGGAATCAGGCCGTCAAGACACAAATTTCGAAAACAAATGCGACACAACTTAAATTTACGATAGACGGCCCGGGGACGCCCACAAAGTACGCAACGCCGTTCGATACGACTGCTGAACTTTGGCTTCCGTTTCGCCTTTTCAATCTTTGCTTTGCTTGCCATTGCAACTTCTTCTGTCCAAATTCACTGAAATTTCAGCCAGAGCAACCTGACATATTGCTGAACGTCAAACGCGCATACCACGCACCACAGGGCCAGGCCCAGCCCACTATGCTCTACTTATCTTCTGCCTTAAACGGCATTCCAAATGCCCTCAGCAATGCTCGTCCCTCGTCATTGGTCTTTGCCGAAGTCACAAATGTAATATTCATACCCTGAGTGTGAGTCACTGTCTCAGGGTCAACTTCAGGGAATACCAGCTGTTCGTTCAGCCCGTAGTTGTAGTTTCCATGTCCATCGAAACCATTTGGATTCACGCCGCGGAAGTCTCTCACCCGCGGAAGTGCCAGAGTAATCAGACGATCAAGAAACTCATACATTCGCTTGCCACGCAGCGTCACCCGGCAACCGATCGGCGATCCTTCACGCAGTCGAAACCCGGACACAGATTTCTTAGCTCGACAAATCTGTGGCTTCTGACCACTCAGCATCATCAAATGCTCAACCGCAGCATCGAGACGCTTGCGATCATTGATCGCTTCGCCGACCCCCATACTGACCACGATCTTCTCAAGTCGCGGGATGCAGTGAGAGTTCTGCCGACCCAGCTGACTCTTAAGTTCTGGAACAATTCTGTTACGGTATTCGTTTAATAGACGTGGCATAACTCAGACACTCAACCTGCCAACGCAGGCACAAAGAACAGCGAATCTATACCACTTCACTGGCAAGTGAAACGATTTTCATAAATTTACGGTCTCGCAACTCACGAGCAACCGCGCCAAAGATACGAGTGCCACGCGGGTTGCCATCGTTATCCACGATCACCACCGCGTTGCGGTCAAACTGAACATAACTTCCATCAGGACGGCGAGAAGCCTTGCGGGTTCGCACCACCACTCCCTTGACCACAGACCCCGACTTAATGTTGCTGCCAGCAATGCTTTTCTGCACGCTAATAACCACAATATCACCAAGCGACGCATAGCGACGACGAGTGCCACCAAGCACCTTAATACAACGGGCCGTTTTTGCACCGGAGTTGTCAGCCACGTCCAGCATGGTTTGCATCTGAATCATAAGTCACCGTCAACCAACACATGAGTTCTACAAAAAACGATTCTGGCACAATCATCAACAATCAACGCTGAAATATCAAAGCAGCAACACATCATTTGAGCCAGCGGGTGCTGTCGCACAAGTCTGACAAGATCCGCCCACAACCGAGCGGTGGCTCTCGCATGATGATCGTGCACCTATGCCTCAACGACAGCCGCCGGCCGCACCACGCGAACCAGCACCCACCGTTTGCTCCTGGAAACCGGAGGACACTCCTCGATCTCTACCAGATCGCCTTCCTTCGCCGTGGCATTCTCATCATGAACCTGACAAACTGTCTTTCCGCGGATGATCTTTCCATATTTCGGATGCCGCATCCGTCGCTCAATCTCGACGCGCAACGTCTTAATCCGCTTGTCCGACTTCACCGTACCGATCAACGTCTTCTTCATCGAGTCAACACCAATCTGATTCAAACCGCGTCGTTAAAATTCCCGGCAATCACCAACCAGCTTTAACGTCACCCAGCTACCTGAATTTCGTCATCAGTTGCGAGCAAGAAGCCGCTCACACGTGTAAATCTCACACACCAGCCAGTTCCCGCTGTCGCTGAATTGTCTTGATCTGTGCAATCGTGCGTCGCAATTTCTTCACATTCCCAGGCACGTCGCTGCGTTCTGAAGCCGCCTGAAACCGCAATTTGAAGAGAGACTGCTGCACTTCACGCAGCTCGTGCGTCAACTGCTCGGCTGACAATTCCCTCAAATGACTCAACGTAGACATCACTAAACCCTGACGTTTCAAATTTCAAATCTCGGGACGACGACCGACCAGCCGAACTCTGACGGGCAACTTATGAGCTACTCGCTTAAAACAACTTCGAGCTGCATCACGAGAAACACCGGCCAGTTCGAAAAGTACTGTACCAGGCTTCACTACAGCCACCCAGCGATCCGGCTCCCCTTTACCCTTACCCATTCGAGTTTCCAGCGGACGGGCCGTAACCGGCTTCTGCGGGAAAATTCGAATATAAACTCGCCCTTCACCGCGCACATATTGCGTTGCCGCAATACGACACGCTTCAATCGTTTGACCAGTGATGTGCCCTGGGTCCAATGACTGAAGAGCCCACTCACCGAAAACGACCGTGTTGCCGCGAGTCGCATTACCTCTTATACGCCCTCTTTGGCTTTTGCGATGCTTGACCCGCTTTGGCATTAGAGCCATCTAAAGACTCCTCACTCGAATAATCGCCTAAATCGATCCACACTTTGACGCCAATGATTCCTGTAGCCGTGGCGGACTCGGCAAAGCCATAATCGATATGGCGACGCAAAGTCGACAATGGAATCGACCCGCGACTTGCTTTCTCTGTTCGAGACATTTCGGCACCGCCCAAACGTCCCGACATCTGAATCTTCACTCCAAAAACACCCGAACCCATCACCTCATCCAGCGTCTTCTTAATCGCTCGCCGGAAACTTCCCCGCTTCTGCAGAGACTGGGCAATCTTCATCGCCACCAATTTCGCATCGCGGTTCGGGTTTGTGATCTCAACGATCTTGACGTCCATTCGACGGCCCGTCAGATCCTCAAGCTCAGCCTTCAACTTATCAACTTCCTGCCCCTTTCGCCCGATAATCACACCCGGACGACCAGAGAACAGATGAACCACTACCTGATCGCGTGTTCGCTCTATCTCCACTTTGGAGATCTCAGCGAATTCATACTTAGTGGCAACGAATTTTCGGATCTTCTGATCTTCAGCCAGCAGATCACCAAACTCGCGTTTCGGAGCGTACCAGCGACTTCGCCAGGTCTCCATCACGCCCACTCGAAATCCCGTTGGCCTTACTTTCTGACCCATGCTTCCACCTACAAGAAAAAAGGCCCAAAACTATCCGAGCTCAGGAGCATCCACTGCCACATGAATGTGGGCAGTTCGCCGCCGAATCAGAAACGCCATTCCGCGAGCTCGAGGCTGAACTCGCTTAAACATCGGGCCGCCGTCGACCCGAGCCTCTCCAATTTTCAATCGGTCCGGATTCCTGACGCCACGCTCTTCAGCGTTGGCAATGGCGCTTTTCAGAACCTTCTCAAGAAAACGAGCTCCGCGGTTGGGAACATATGCCAGCGCATTCAAACCTTCTTCAGCAGACTTTCCACGGATCATATCCGCGAACGGCCGAATCTTGGTGGGAGAAATGCGGGCGAACATGTGAGTCGCACGTACCAACATGACTACTTCTTACCCTTCGCACCATGACCACGAAACGTTCGTGACAGAGAAAATTCGCCCAGCTTGTGCCCCACCATATCTTCGGTGACGTACACACTGATGTGAACTTTTCCGTTATGAACGAGGAATGTATGCCCAACAAACTCGGGTGAAATCGTACATTTCCGAGACCAGGTTTTGATCGGCTCTTTACGCCCCGACTCGTTCAGCTTCTCAACTTTTTCGAGAACTCGCGGGTCGACATAAGGACCCTTTTTCAGAGAACGACCCATTAAACAACCTTCCTCACCTGCCCCGTAATCCTGCCGTCAAACACAATTTTGAAACCGATTACAGCTTAACTTCACCGTACCGAACTGAACGCCGACGCCGTATGATGGCTTTGGATGAAGCCTTCTTCTTTTTACGAGTTCTGCCACCCTTTGACAATTTGCCAGTCGGGCTGCACGGGTGACGCCCACCGGAGTTCTTCCCTTCGCCCCCACCCATCGGGTGAGCGACCGGATTCATCGCGGTACCTCGAACTCGAGGTCGAATCCCCTTCCAGCGATTACGCCCAGCTTTGCCGATCACGATGCTGCTGTGTTCGCCATTTCCAACCGTTCCGATCGTCGCCCGACAGCTCGCCGGAACTCTTCGGACCTCACCGCTCGGCAGGGTAATCTGAGCCCAGCGACCATCTCGAGCATTCAGGACTGCGCCAACCCCGGCACTGCGACAGATCTGGCCACCACGCCCCGGCTGCATCTCAATATTATGGACCGTTGTACCGAGCGGAATAGAACTCAACGGCATGCAGTTACCCACCACCGGCTCTACCGTTGTGCCACTTTCCACGATAGCACCAGCAGCAAGTCCTTCCGGCGCAAGGATGTACCGCTTTTCTCCGTCAGCATACTCCAGGAGAGCAATTCGACATGTTCTGTTCGGATCGTACTCGATGTGCGTGACTTTCGCCACCACACCGTCCTTGTCCCGCCGGAAGTCAATCTGCCGATAAAGACGCTTATGCCCACCCCCACGATGACGGGCCGTAATCTTCCCCTGAAAGTTACGGCCACCCTTCTTCTTAAACCGGGTAGTCAGCTCTTTCTCGGGTCGCTTTTTACGGTCTGTGATCTCAGCGAAGTCGCTAACCGACGCTCCGCGACGACCAGGAGTTACCGGCTTGTAGAAACGAACACCCATGGAAAAACTCGCTTAACACAAAATTGCAAACAGTCGACCGACAACACCCGGCATCAGTTAAAAGAAAGCAATACGATCTTCGTCGTGAAGCTTCACGATCGCCTTCTTCCAGCCCTTCGTGTGACCAATCGTCATCTTGTACCGACGCGGCTTGCCAATTCGGTTTTGAATTCTGACGCCCACGACCCTAACGTTCCACATATTCTCAACCGCAGCCTTCACATCCAGCTTTGTCGCAAGAGGATGCACCTCAAACGAGTAAGCGTTGTGCCGCTCAGAGACGTGCGTCCCCTTTTCCGTTACCAGCGGCCGACGAATCACATAATGCTGCTCCACCGCTGGAACATGCTCGGACGGCTTTGGCATATCAACACCCATTCAATCCACTATACACGCACGACACTTTACGCTTTCGACGCTGTACCCTCACAACAAACACAGCGCCACACACACGATACCCTGGCTACAGCACCAGCACGACCAACCACTATTTGCGGCCAATCAGCCGGTCCATTTCCGCAACCGTAATCACAATATTTCTCTGGCGCAGCAGACTGTATGCATTCAGGTCAGCCCCGGGCATCACTTCGACACCTTCGATGTTTCTCGCTGACTTCCAGACATTCACATTCAGCCCCTCTGTCGCCAGAAGAACCGACTGACCACTTAATCCCACTGATTTCAAAAAGCCGGCCACCAGCTTAGTCTTCGGGGCCGAACAGTCCCAACCCTTGAGCACAACGGCCTGGGAGTCCTGGAATTTACTCAGCAGAGCCATTCGGGTGGCCTTGCGAACCGCCTTTTTTGGCAATCGGTAGTAGTAATCACGCGGCTTTTTACCAAATGCATGACCGCCACCACGACGAACGGGCGTACGAATCGCGCCAGCACGAGCACGACCAGTACCCTTTTGCTTGAACAGCTTGCGAGTACTGCCAGCCACCATACCGCGAGACTTCGTCTGCACCTCACCGACGCGACGATTTGCATTGTACATTACGACAACATCATGCAGCAACTGCCGGTTCACCCCGTCAGCAAGAGCTGCAGGATCGAACTCGTAGCGACCACACTCAGTACCCGACATATCTCGAATTGCGACAGAAATCATGGATCCACCGAGCACCAGGGATTATCGATTTTTCTCTGAGCGACGCACAATCACATAAGACCCAACCGGTCCCGGAATCGCCCCTCGCACCAGCACCACATTATTTTCGTTGTCCGTGCGAACCAGTCGAAGATTCTTCACAGTCACCCGCTCACCACCATACACCCCAGCCATGCGAGTCCCACGCATTACCCTGGACGGGTCAGCACTCTGTCCAATCGATCCAGGATGCCGATGAACTCGCTTCGCACCGTGACTTGCCGGCTGCCCATGGAAATTATGCCTGCGCATAACCCCAGTTGTGCCACGACCCTTGGAATAACCAATCACGTCTACAAACTGGATCCCGGCGAGCGAATCAGCAAGCAGCACCTGCCCAACCGCGAGACCGTGATCACCGCCGTCGACGCGAAACTCCCGAACAAAACGCTTGGGCTCACAACCCGCCTTCGCACCAGCCTCAACACCCGCTGACTTCCGAACAGCCTGCCGACGGCCACCAAGCACCGTCACATGACCGCGGACCGAACGAGGAGCCTTGCCCCGCGGAATATTGTCAAACCCGAGCTGCACAGCGTCGTAACCATCGACACCCTGCGTCCGAACCTGCAACACCACACACGGACCAGCCTCAATGACGGTCACAGGCACAATGACGCCGTCATCACCGTAGACTTGCGTCATTCCAATTTTTTTACCGAGCAAGCCAACAGACATAGCTTACAAACCCGCGCGCAAACAAACCATGGAACGACGAGCCACAGACAGGCGGCCCGAAAAAGAAATCAACACCAAAACATCTGCAATCAAAACAACCAACACTAACCAAAACCCGCTGAACCACTGCCCAATGAGAAGCAACCCACCAGACACAGAACCGCGAAGCTCAGGCAGTCGCCGTTGCTTTAATCTTGATATCGACGCCCGCCGGCAATGACAGCTTGTTCAGCGCATCAACCGTCTTACCAGTAGGCTGAATGATGTCAATTAGTCGCTTGTGGGTCCGGATCTCGAACTGCTCACGCGACTTTTTGTCGATGTGAGGGCTTCGAAGAACCGTATACCGCTCAATACGAGTCGGCAACGGTACCGGACCATGGACAATCGCCCCGGTTCGCTTAGCGGTATCTACAATCTCCGCTGCTGACTGATCCAGCACCGAATGGTCATAGGCTTCCATCCGTATACGGATACATTCTTCACCAGCACCAGCCACCGCAAGTCACCTTGAGCAAAGAGATTAGGTAATTCGTTATGCAACCCCGGCCACGGGGAATCGCGGAGTTTACGGTTGCACGGACATTCTGTCAATGAATGACGGACGAGAAATCATCTAGTTCGGCAGAAGTACTGTTAAACTTCAACTACATCATCAGGTCTGCCACATTTGCAGGAGCAATCTCGTATCGACAGGGTTCCATCGAATAAGAAGCCCGACCCTGCGATAAACTTCGAATTTGATTTGAATAGCCAAACATCTCGACCAGCGGCGCTTCGCACTGAATTACGCACAAATCGCCACGTCGGTCGCTGTTAACAATCACCGCCCGACGAGAATTTAGGTCGGATTGGATATTGCCCAGAAAATCTTCCGGTGTCACCACTTCCAGTGTCATGATGGGCTCCAGTATGACCAGTTTCCCATCACTGAGGATTTTTCGGAAGGCCTCCGCAGCAGCAGTGCGAATGGCGACTTCATTCGATTCACCCTCCCGATATTCAACCGAAATGATCCGCAGACGCAATGCCATCAGCGGATTCCCAAACTTCCCACCCCCCTGTGCCTCCTTTTCGATCGACTCCAGCAAAATCTGCAACATCGCCTTCGGAATCGAATCCACCGCCACCTGATTAATTACCTCCACCGAGGCGCCGCTATCCTGAATTTCCTCCGCAACCAGCGTCAAACCAAACCCAATCGGCCCCGACGGCAGTTGCCGCGAAAAGTCCTCACGCACTGTAATCGTACCAACCAGCTTCTCCCGATAACTCACCCTCGGCTTGTGGAATCGAACCTTCAGGTTGAAATCCCGCTCCATCCGGTGCCGAATCACCTCTAAATGCAACTCACCCATCCCGCTAATGATCGTCTGTGCAGTATCAGGGTTGATTTTGACGTGAAATGTCGGGTCCTGCTTCTCCAGCCGCTTCAATGTGTCTTCCAGCTTGCGTCGGTCAGCACTCGATTCCGGCTCCACCGCCACAGAAATCACTGTCTCAGGAAATGTAATCGCTTCGAGGGCGATCGGGGCCTGAGCGTCACACAGTGTATCTCCAGTGGCTGACTCACGAGGCCCAATCACCCCACAGATATCTCCAGCCTCCACTCGCTCCACCTTCTCCCGCGAGTCCGACTGAATATGCCACAGCTGCGTCACCATCTCCTTTTTCCCGGTTCGAGGATTCAGCAGCTTCGAGTTTCCGGTGAGCACCCCCGAGTAAACCCGCACAAAATACAGATCAGCATGTGATTCCACCTGTATCTTAAACACCAGCGCACAACACGACTCATCCGCACTCGCTTTACGCGATGCCGACTGACCGGCCTGCTTGCCACTCGGCACGATGCCCTCGACAGGAGGCTTGTCCAGCGGACTGGGCAGGAAATCACGAACAGCGTCCAGCAGTGGCTGAACGCCAATATAGTCCAGCGACGACCCGCAAAAGACTGGCTGAACCTCTCCCCTGAGCGTCAGTCGGCGGATCGCGGCAATTGCCAGTTCCACCGGGACATCCTCGGCCTCCAGACATGCCATCATGAACTCTTCATCCAGCAGGGATAACGTGTCCATCAGCTCCGCCCGCCAAATCGACGCATCATCCCGATAAATCTCAGGTATCTCCTCAACTTTAAACTCGGCACCCCTCGAATCCGTATCCCAGTAAATTGCCTTCATCCTGAGCAGATCAATCACGCCGCAGAATCCGTCGGAATTTGTGCGTGGCCCCTGCCCGGCCGGGATCTGCATGACCAGCGGATTCCCTTTCAGACGGTCGCGAATCTGGCCCAGAACACGATTGAAGTCAGCGCCAATCCGATCCATCTTGTTGATGAGGCAGATTCTCGGAACGTGATATCGATTGGCCTGCCGCCATACTGTTTCACTCTGCGCCTCCACCCCCTCCACCGCACTGAAGATCACAATCGCACCGTCGAGAACTCTCAGACTGCGCTCTACTTCAGCGGTGAAGTCAACGTGACCGGGAGTGTCAATGATGTTGATGGTGCAGCCGGCCCACTGGCAGGTCACAGCTGCCGAATAGATCGTAATTCCACGCTGAGCCTCCTCCGGATCAAAATCCGTAACCGTGGTTCCATCGTCCACGTTTCCCATTCGGTGAGACGCGCCCGTATAAAACAGGATGCGTTCTGTCGTCGTGGTCTTCCCGGCATCAATGTGCGCGATGATGCCAATGTTCCGGATGTCTTGAATTGCGCGTGCCATGTCTGTTCCCAGGTACAAACGAAAAACGCCAAGCAGGACTTATTGGCAAGCCCAGCCTGGCGATTCAATTGTAACGAAATACGCTGCCAACACTTCAGAAAAAGCCGGACCGGGATGATCCCCCCGGACACCGCTGCCGGCACCAGCGGGCCTCTGAACCCTGCTCACGCCACTCCCGGAACTACCAGGCGAAGTGAGAAAAGGCCTTGTTTGCATCCGCCATACGATGCACATTTTCCCGCTTAGTCATCGCCACACCTTCACGACGGAACGCAGCCATCAGCTCGTCCGCAAGTGATCGGTCAACCGGACGACCCTTGCGACCGCGAACTGCTTCGAGGATCCAGCGAATTGACAGAGCCTGCTGACGACGATGATTCACAGGTGTCGGAACCTGATACGTGGCCCCACCAACTCGCTTGGAACGAACCTCAATGGCAGGCTTGACATTTTCAATCGCCTGCGTGAAGACCTTTAGCGGATCTTCATTTGGCAACTGCTTCTGAATCATATCCATCGCGCGATAAACTGCACCCGTCGCAACGCTCTTCTTGCCATCATACATCAGGCAATTGACGAATTTTGAAACCAAAAGACTGCTAAAGCGAGTATCGGGCTTCAGCTGTTCACGACTGGCAGTGAATTTACTAACCATTGAGATCAAACACCTTCAGAGCACGTAGATAAAACTCAGCCGACAATACACCAAACAACCGTGGCCACACAACACTCGACCAGCCACACACGCCAACCAGCCACACTGACACTCACCCATCCTGCATGGCGTCAATCGCCGCAAACAAAAGGAGCAACCGAACTCAGATGCTGAATCTGCCGAAAATCAACAACGGCAGACGCAACAATACGGAATCCGTCAGGCGATCAGGCGGAAACCGACTACTTTGGACGCTTTGCCCCATAACAGCTGCGAGCCTGTCGGCGACCATTCACGCCCAAAGTATCCAGAACACCGCGAATAATCTTATATCGAACCCCGGGAAGGTCGCGAACACGACCACCACGGACAAGAACGATCGAGTGTTCCTGAAGGTTGTGACCTTCGCCCGGAATATAGGCGGTGACTTCTTTCCCATTGGAAAGCCGAACACGCGCCACCTTTCGAAGGGCCGAGTTTGGCTTCTTCGGGGTAACGGTCTTTACCTGAAGACAAACCCCACGCTTTTGAGGACATCCCTCAAGCAGAGGAGTTTTGGTCTTGGAACGCTGTTGCCGGCGAGGTTTCCGGACAAGCTGATTGATCGTGGGCATGACTCGCCAAATTCTTAAGACAAAAAGACTATGCTGTTACCGAAAACGCAACACTTTATCCGCACTGATCATAATCGTCAACCTCGTGTGTCAACGATCATGACAATTCCGCCCGCTCACATCGGATCGTCAGGAGTCAGATCCGCCAAAGACGGTGCTGACGGTCGATCAGGATCCATCCGGCGTGGTGGAATCTCTGCGTCAACCATCAGACCCTGCCGGGCAGCAACCATTCGCTGCTTCGCTTCTTCCTGCTCTCGAATCGCCGAATCGTGAATTCGCACCTGAGCATCCTGGTGAAGGTGGAATCCCGTACCAGCCGGAATCAGATGGCCAAGAATCACATTTTCCTTCAGACCGACCAGATTATCCACTTTTCCGCCAAGCGCGGCTTCCGTGAGAACCTTGGTAGTTTCCTGAAAACTTGCCGCCGAAATAAAACTTTCGCTTTGTACGGCCGCTTTCGTAATTCCCAGCAACTGATGGCTGGCACGCGCTTTTTTCAGTGACGTGAATTTCGCGGGCCGACTGACCTCCGCATTCACCTCTTCCACATCTTTAATCGCAACCTTATCGCCAATTTCATAATCGGAGCCACCCGGATCCGTAATCTTGACCCGTGATTCCAGTTCATCGTTTGTTCGCTTGAGCTCAAATTTGTCAACCAGGACGCCCGGCAGAAGGTCAGTGTCACCCACATTATCCACTCTTACCTTGCGGAGCATCTGCGAAATGACGATTTCAATGTGCTTGTCGTCAATTTCCACTCGCTGTGCCCGGTAAACATTCTGAATTTCATGCAGCAGATACTGCTGAACTTCTTCAGCACCGCTCACCCGCAAAATGTCCTGTGGAACAAGAGGGCCACGGACCAGGGCGTCCCCGGCCTTCACCACATCTCCCGGGTGCACCAGCAGATGCTTTCCGTGCGGAATTACGTGTTCGACTTCGGTGCCGTCGGCTCCCTTGATCAAGACGATTCGCTTCCCGCGCTTCTTCTCTGCCAGAAACTCGATCTCACCGTCAATCTCGGCAACAACCGCGGGATCCTTCGGCTTTCGCACTTCAAACAGTTCTGTAACTCGAGGCAAACCTCCGGTAATGTCCTGAGTACCTGTCGATTCGCGAGGAGTCTTCGCGACCATCGTACCAGCAGAAATGCTTCCGCCTTCCTCACACTCCAGACTGGCACCTTCAGGAAGATAATAGAAGTCCAGAATACGTCCCGTACCATCCTCAACGATCACCTGCGGATGCAATCCCGCTTTATGCTCAGTGACCGTACGTCGCATCGTTCCGGAAGCTTCCTTCTCGGTTCGAATCGACTGCCCTTCAATACAGTCATCCAGACGCACGCGTCCGCCAACCTGTGCAATAATCGGAATCGAGTGCGGGTCCCAGTTACACAGAACATCGCCTGGATTGACCTGCTGATTCTCTGTCACAGCCAGCACGGCACCGTTCGGAACCGACTGTTTCTCGACTTCACGACCACGATCGTCGACGATACTGATTTCCCCGTTTCGCCCCAGCACAACCTGCCGGCCTTCGGCGTTAATAACGCTGCGAATTCGAGTAAATCGAACCTGACCGGCTCGCTTCGCCATCAACTCACTCTGCTCGACGTCTTTCGACGCCACTCCACCAATGTGGAATGTTCGCATCGTCAGCTGTGTACCTGGCTCCCCAATACTCTGAGCGGCAATAATTCCAACTGCCATACCCTGTTCCACGAGGTCCCCGGTGGACAGGTCCATCCCATAGCACAGCTGACAAATTCCCAGCGACGATTCACAGGTCATTGGACTGCGAACCTGAATTCGCTCCAATCCCATTTCCTCAATCTTGCGTGCCTTTTCAACCGTAATCAGCTCATCCTCACGTACAATCACCTCATCCGTGATCGGATTCACGATGTTTGTGCGACTGACTCGTCCGCGAATGGCGTCGGCCAGACCCACTTCCACCTTTTCGCCGCGATACACAACTCCCCGCGTCAGCCCCTTGGTGGTGCCGCAATTGTGCATCGTCACGACCATGTTCTGACAGATGTCCGCCAGCTTACGGGTCAGATATCCGCTGTCTGCCGTCTTCAGAGCAGTATCCGCAAGACCCTTTCGGGCACCGTGCGTCGAACTGAAGTACTCAAGTACCGACAAACCTTCACGGAAATTTGACTTAATCGGAGTTTCAATGATCTCGCCGCTCGGCTTGGCCATCAAACCTCGCATCCCTGACAACTGCTGAATCTGACCGACACCCCCTCGGGCACCGGAATGAGCCATCAGGTAAATCGGGTTCACATACGCCCCGCCTTCGCGAACGTCGTGCTCCAGCTGCTCCATCATCGACTTGGTAATCTCTTCACGAGCATGGGTCCAGATGTCCAGAACCTTGTTATATCGCTCCTGATTGGTAATGACACCCTTTTCAAACAGCTTCTGCTGCTTCAAAACTGTCTTTTCAGATTCACCAATCACCTTCTCCTTGTTTGGAGCGGTCTTAAGGTCGCTGGCGCCGAAGGAAAGCCCGCTTTCCGTTGATGCTCGGAACCCGCAGCTCTTCATGCGGTCAAGCAATTCGATGGTCTCTCGCCGACCCAGTTCCAGGTAACAGTCAGAAATCACCATCGCAAGGTCTTTGCTCCGCATCGTATGGTTATAAAAGGCCATACGTTTCGGCAGGATGTCGTTAAACATCACGCGTCCCGGAGACGTTTCCACAAGCCCACCCGGGCGATATTTATCAGATCCCTCACCCTTAACCCGTTTACCCTTGGGCATTCGCACACGGATCGTGGCATGCCGCGACACTTTGCCCTGCTGGAACGCCATAAACACTTCTTCTGACGAAGCGAAGATCATGCCTTCCCCCGGACGATCGGGGCGCTTCAGCGTCAGGTAATAACATCCCATCACGATGTCCTGAGATGCACTGATAATTGGCGCACCATTGGCAGGACTGAAGATGTTGTGTGTTGACATCATCAAAGTGGTGGCTTCAACCTGCGCTTCGATGGACAGTGGCAAATGCACGGCCATCTGGTCGCCGTCGAAGTCAGCATTGAATCCGCGACAAACCAGCGGATGAAGCCGAATCGCGTTTCCTTCCACCAGTACCGGTTCGAATGCCTGAATCCCGATTCGGTGCAGAGTCGGAGCTCGGTTCAGAAGTACGGGATGGTTTCGAATCACCTCGTCCAGAATGTCCCAGACATCCTCATCGCGGCGTTCCAGCATTCGCTTGGCGCTCTTGATCGTGTCTGCATGGCCAAGGTCCTTCAGGCGGCGGATCACGAACGGCTGGAAGAGCTCAAGTGCAATCTTCTTCGGAAGACCACACTGATGCAGCTTCAGGTCCGGACCCACGACAATTACGCTTCGCGCAGAATAGTCCACACGCTTGCCGAGCAGGTTTTCGCGGAAACGCCCCTGCTTACCCTTGATCATATCGGTCAGGGACTTCAGAGGTCGATTTGACGATCCCAGAACCGGCCGCTTGCAGCGGTTATTGTCGAACAGCGCATCCACAGACTGCTGCAGCATTCTCTTCTCGTTGCGAACAATCACTTCAGGAGCATTGAGGTCAACAAGCTTCTTCAGTCGGTTGTTTCGATTGATAATGCGGCGATACAGGTCATTCAGGTCACTCGTTGCGAAGTTGCCGGAATCCAGCAATACCAGCGGACGCAGATCGGGCGGAATGACGGGGATTACATCCAGAACCATCCACTCAGGACGGTTTTCACTGTCCCTCAGCGCCTCCACAATCTTCAGCCGCTTGATCAGGTCCTTGATCTTCTGCTGGCTGCCGGTTTTGGCAAGGTCCGTGCGCAATTCCCCTGACAGCTCCACAAGACGCATGCTCATCAGCAGCTTCTTGACGGCCTCCGCACCCATGCCAATCTCAAACGAACCTTCGCCGTAATCTCGACGAGCCTGTCGGGCTTCTTCTTCGGTCAGCATCTGACACTGCTTCAGCGGAGTGTCGCCCGGATCAATCACCACATAGTCCTGGAAATAGATTACCTTTTCCAGGGATGTCGTCTTCATGTTCAGCAAGGCACCCAGACGACTGGGCATCGACTTGAAGAACCAGATATGCACAACCGGGGCAGCCAGCTCAATATGCCCCATTCGCTTGCGGCGCACGCGACTGTGAGTCACCTTTACGCCGCAGCGGTCGCAGATCATTCCCTTGTACTTCATGCCGCGGTACTTGCCGCAGGCGCATTCCCAGTCCTTTTCAGGTCCAAAAATGCGCTCGCAGAACAAACCATCCCGTTCCGGACGATAAGTTCGGTAATTGATAGTCTCAGGCTTCTTTACTTCACCAAAAGACCAGCTGCGAATATCGTGGGGACTAGCCAGACTGATCTTAATCGAGGCATAGTCATTAACACGATCAAATGTACCTTCGCTGACGCTCACGCTTCACTCTCCTCAAACTGAGGTTCTTCCCGAATCGTGGCCAGAGAATACTCTGGCACACGAACGGAATTAATTTCCAGGAAATACACTGACTGTCTGAACTCCGGCAGAATGATGTTTGGGAACACCACTCCTGTTAAAGCCCTGCCTTCTCCAGATGGAGATTCAGACACAGTCCGCGGATCTCGTTATTCAACACGTCAAAGCTGGCTGGCGTGCCGGCTTCCAGAGTATTCTCGCCCTTCACCATGCTCTCGTAAATCTTGGTACGGCCTTCCACGTCGTCGCTCTTTACGGTCAGCAGTTCCTGCAGAATATAGGCGGCTCCGTACGCCTCCAGAGCCCAGACTTCCATTTCCCCAAATCGCTGGCCTCCAAATCGAGCTTTACCGCCGAGTGGCTGCTGAGTGATCAGTGAGTATGGCCCCGTTGCGCGGGCGTGCACCTTATCATCCACAAGGTGGTGCAGCTTGAGCATATAAATTTGCCCAACGGTCACTTTCTGCTCCAGCCGATCTCCCGTACGGCCATCGTAAAGAACTGACTTACCGTCTTCCGGCAAACCAGCTTCCACCAGAGCTGCTCGCACATCTTCTTCTGTGGCACCGTCGAATACCGGACAAATTGCCCGATAACCCATCTTACCTGCCGCCCAGCCCAGATGAGTCTCAAGAATTTGTCCCACGTTCATTCGGCTGGGTACCCCCAGCGGATTCAGGATGATGTCCACAGGAGTACCATCCGACAGGAATGGCATGTCTTCAATCGGGAGCACCTTGGAAATAACCCCCTTGTTCCCGTGGCGACCGGCCATCTTGTCACCGACCGAAATCTGGCGCTTCGATGCCACATAGACCTTCACCATCTGAAGCACACCACTTGGCAGCTCGTCGCCACGCTTCATACTGTTCAGGCGATGGTCCTCACGATCAATGACGTCTTCAACCAGACACCAGTTGTCACGAATGACCTTTCGTGCAGCCGTCTTCTTTTGAGGACTGCGGACATCCATTTCTTCGAATCGACTCTGGAATCGTCGAGCAAAATCGGCAACCGTTTTTGTTTCTTCCACTTTCGAGATCTGCCGACCGTCCTCGTCCGTTACGGGCTGCTCCAGCACCGTTTCCAGTTCAGTAATAAATCCTCTGAACGCTTCCGTAATCGCGACTTCACCCTCTTTTTCAACTCTCTTCAGGTCGTCTTCAAATCGCTTTCGCTCAATCTCCGACAGGCTCATTCGGCGAGAGAACTTCTCCGTATGAATCACGATTCCACCCACACCGCTGGGTACCTCCAGTGATTCGTTCTTAACGTCCTCACCGGCCCGACCGAAGATCGCGTGCAGCAGCTTTTCTTCAGGAGTCAGTTCTGACTTCGCTTTTGGCGATACCTTGCCGACAAGAATGTCTCCCGGATGAACTCGCGTACCGATCTTCACAATACCGCTGTCATCCAGATGGCGCAAGGCCTTCTCACTCACGTTCGGAATGTCTCGTGTGAACTCCTCGCGACCCAGCTTGGTCTCACGAATCTCCACATCAAATTCATCAAGGTGAATCGACGTGTAAACGTCTTCCTTCACCAGACGCTCCGACAGAATAATGGCGTCTTCGAAATTGAAGCCTTCCCACGACATAAAGGCCACCAGAACATTTCGCCCCAGCGCCAGTGAGCCCTTTCGAGTTCCCGCACTGTCGCAAAGTACCTGGCCCGCTTTAACCTTGTCCCCAACCGCAACGATCGGCTTCTGATTCAGACAGGTTCGCTCATTCAGACGCATGAATTTCCGCAGCGGATAACGACGCCCGTCGATTTCAATCGTGTTGGCGTCCACATACGTCACTTTGCCGGCTTTCTCAGCTCGCAGCACCATGCCGGAATTCTGCGCTACGAATGGCTCCATACCCGTGCCAACCACTGGCCGTTCAGAGATTAGCAAAGGCACAGCCTGACGCTGCATGTTCGAACCCATCAGGGCTCGGTTCGCGTCGTCATGCTCAAGGAACGGAATCAGACCGGCTGAGACACCGACCATCTGACACGGCGCCACGTCAATAAATTCAACCTGTTCACGGCCAATCCAGACCACATCGCTCTTGTTTCGAGCCAGTACACGCTCTTCCGCAATCTCGCCGTCCGCAACCGTCGTATCAGCCGGACAAACAAACGCGGAAGCCTCTTCATCAGCCCGCAGCCAGACGACTTCATCCATCACCCGCGCATTCTTTACGACACGGTAAGGTGAAATCAGAAAACCATAGTCGTCGACCCTGGAAAATATACTCAAACTGGAAATCAGTCCGATGTTGGTACCTTCAGGAGTCTCAATCGGACAAATACGGCCATAGTGCGAAATGTGAACGTCGCGCACTTCAAAGCCGGCTCGCTTGCGATTCAAACCGCCCGGACCCAGAGCACTCAATCGTCGCTCATGTGTGAGCATCGACAATGGATTGGTCTGATCCACCACCTGAGACAGTTCACTGCGACCGTAGAAGAAGTCGATCGCTGCTGAAACACTCTTTGGATTAATCAAAGTCCTCGGGGAGATCGACTCCACTTCCTTAAGGCTCATCCGCTCGCGAACCGTTCGGCTAAGCTTCAGGAAACCCTTGCGAATTTCATCGCAGGCCAGCTCATCGATCGTCCTCAGACGGCGATTTCCGAGATTGTCGATGTCGTCAATCTGCGCCGTGTCGTCACCGATTCGCAGGCGAACGATGTATCGCATCGCATTGATGAAGTCCTCCGGTTTCAGCGTCATCTCTTCATCAGACACTGACTGCTGGAACTTGCGATTGATGCGGAAACGACCGACTCGACCAAGACGATAACGGTTCACATCAAAAAACTTCTCTGTGAACAGCTCAGACGCTTTGTCCAGATTCGGCGGATTACCCGGCCGCAATCGCTGATAGATCTTCAGCAGAGCCTCTTCGTGCGTGGACGTCCCGTCCTCGGCAAGTGTCTTCAGAATCAACTGATCCCGCACCTCGGTAACAACTTCAACCGACTTAACGCCAGCTGTAATCAGTTCTTCCGCAATCGCTTCCGTGATCTGAGATCCGGCATCGACCACCAGCTCCCCTGCCCGCTCATGCTTCTCCGGATAAACAACGTCATCGACGGCGTAAAGATTCTCAAGCTCAGACGCTGTCGTCTTTGCGCTAATCTTTATTGTGTGTGTCGGGTAAAACAGACGAATGATCGACGCATCCGAGGAATAATCACGGGACATCGCGCGAAGCAGTGTGAGCGCTGAAAACTTTCCGCTCTGGTCAATGCGAACACCAATCGCTTCCCGTTTACTGACGAGCAGCTCAATCCAGCTTCCACGTTCCGGAATAATTCGGCACGAATGTGTTTTACGATCGCTGCTGGCAGTCTCTTCTGCCATCACGAAGTCCACCCCCGGCGATCGGTGAAGCTGGCTCACAACGACACGCTCCGCTCCGTTGATGATGAATTCACCACCACCAATCATGATCGGAATGTCGCCCAGATACACCTCTTCCTCGACCGGCTGCTCTTTGACGAGCCGCAGCCAAATGCGAAACGGCATCCCGTAAGTCAGCTTCAACTGACGACATTCGTCCGCCGTATAGCGAGGCTTACCCAATTCATACTTGACATACTCAAGCCGGAACTGACCGTCAAAGCTAATGATCGGAAAGACTTCGCGCAGAATTCCTTCCAGTCCAAAATCCAGTCGATCACGAGCCGGACGTTCGGCCTGCAAAAAACGACTGTAGAACGCCGTCTGGATCTGAGTTAATCCAGAAATCTCGTAGTCCGCCTTGATTTTTCCGAAGCCTCGAACAGTGTCCTGGTCGATCGTACGTACAGACGGAATAGCCATACCAAACCTGCCTTAACTACAAAACTCACCATTAAACCCATCACTACCGACCAGCTCGCCGCCGCCAGCTCGCCACAGACCGGCTCGTCAACGGAAAAAGCGCGCGACGAAAGGCACCTGCCTGAAGACAGCTGCCTGCGACTTTATCTTTTCTGTCAACCGAACCACGGTCAGCCGGCCAAATACCACGAATCGCCGAGCCTTTTTGAGTCTGTCACCGTAACCGGCAGCAGACGAAAATGTCAGGAACTGACTTCAAAAATCACCGCCGATCGGGGAGTTCATCGAACTCCCCGATCCGACGTCAACGAAAAGCTCTGCTAACTGCCATGACCAAACCTGCTACTTAATATCGCAGGTACCACCGGCTGCAACGATTTCCGCCTTCAGCTTCTCAGCATCTTCCTTCGCAAGACCTTCCTTAAGCGTCTTGGGAGCAGCTTCCACCAGGTCTTTGGCTTCCTTCAGCCCCAGACCCGTCACGGCTCGCACAACCTTAATCACCGGGATCTTATTCTCACCAAAGCCGGTCAGAACAACATCAAACTCCGTCTTCTCCGGAGGCGCTTCGGCAGCCGGACCAGCTGGTGCGGCCATCATGATGGCGCCACCACCGGCTGGCTTAATATTGTGAACCTGCTCCAGATAGTCCACAACACGCTTTGCCTCGAGCAAAGTCAGCCCAACAATCTTTTCACCAAGTTCAATTGTGGCTGCATCGAACGTTGTGGCAGCTTCCGCAGTAGACATCTCTAAGTACCTTTCCTTTCAGTAACACGCTTTTCGTCATCAACAAATCAAAACACAAGCGAACAAGTCGCCTGATTCATTAAGCTTCAGGGGAAGAAGCTGCTTCAGTAACCGATCCCGACTCGTCCGCCGCTTCGCTCGCGCCGCCATCTTTCTCGGAAATCGTCTGCAACTGACCGGCAAGCAATCCTCCAGGACCCTGGAGACATCCTGCCAGCATCGCTCCCGGAGCAAGCATGGCACCACAGATCTGACCAATGGTCTCCAGCCGTCCAGCACTCTTGCTCAACGACTCAACGCCGGCGCTGTCAATCGACTGGCCTTCAATTGAACCGCCTTTAATTTCAAAATTCTTAATTTCTTTCGCAAACGTCGCCACGGCCCTGGACAAGGCTACAACGTCATCCGAACCCCACACCAGGGTTGAAGGCCCAGCCAGAACCTTGTCGAGACCTTCAACTCCCTTACGCTTTAACGCATTGAGCGCGATCGAATTCTTGATCGTCAACGCTGAAATTCGCGCGTCGCGCAGACCCAGCCGCCAGCGGTTGGCTGAAATTGCGTCCATTTTGGAGCAATCCACAACCAGGAAATCCTTGACATCTCCAATCCGAGACTGGATGTCAGCGATCAACATGTCCTTAATACGACGACTCATTGAAACACTCGTTTCCTGTGACTACGACCAAAACTGCTGATTATAAAAATCAAGCGGTAACAAAACTCAGCGCCAATCAACCATCAAACAGGGAAAGGCAGTCCACGAACTACTTTGTTATCTTCTGCGACTTTTACCAATCCGATAAAGCTAATCGCACACCAGAAACCCGGCCAATACCCGATTTAAACGGCGACCAGAATCGAAGGCATCATCGTGGCAGAAACCACGACACCGCGAACATAAACTCCCTTCGAGGCACTGGGCTTAAGACTGCGAATATAACTCAACAGCGACTCAATGTTTTCCTGCAAAAGCGCCGCGTCAAACGACATCTTGCCCACAACACAATGCACATTTGACCCTGAGTCGACACGGAACTCGACCTTACCCGCTTTATACTCTTTCACCGCAGTCGCCACATCCTGCGTCACCGTGCCAGCACGCGGACTTGGCATCAGGCCTCGAGGACCGAGAACTCGACCAAGAGGACCGACAACACCCATCATGTCCGGCGTGGCAATCGCCACATCGAAATCGAGCCAGCCGTCTTTGATCTTGTCAGCCAGCTCCTTGCCACCCACGAAATCAGCACCGGCTCCCTGCGCGACCTTAACGTTCTCACCCTGAGCAAAAACAAGAACCCGCTGAGACTTTCCAATACCATGCGGAAGAACAATCGAACCGCGAACGATCTGATCGGCCTGACGAGGATCAACGCCAAGCCGAATGGCAATCTCTACAGTCTGATCAAAGCCGCATCGCTTGATTCCCTTTGGCAACTGATCTTCCATTGACTTCAGCGCCTGCACCGCAGCACTCAACTGAACAACACCAAGGCCTGCTGCCTTCTTCGTCAATGCATCCATTCGCTTCGAACGACCAGCCATCACTCAACTCACAACCAAAGGACCGGAAGACAAAACCGTTACAAAACTGACCGGCGCACCGACAACCCAACACCAAACAAACTACGCCAAAGTCAACAATCTGAGCAGCACAATTCGTCCAGCCTGCCTAGTCAATCACTTCCAAACCCATACTACGGGCCGTGCCGGCAATCATTCGCCGAGCCTGAGTCAGGCTTGAAGCATTCAGATCGTCGTACTTCTTCTTTGCGATTTCTTCGAGCTGCGCTGTCGTGACAGTCCCTACCTTGTTTTTCAGGGGACTTCCGGAGCCCTTCGCGATCCCGGCTGCCTTCTTCAACAGAACAGCAGCAGGAGGACTCTTCAGCACAAACTCGAAGGAGCGATCATTATACACCGTAATCACGACGGGAATTGTAATCCCCATCATATCACGAGTTCGCTCGTTAAACTGCGAAACAAACTGACCAATGTTCACGCCGTGCGGACCCAGAGCGGTACCCACCGGCGGTGCCGGAGTCGCCTGACCACCAGTCACCTGAACTTTGATCTGAGTAACAACCAGTCGCTGCTTGCCCATATCCGATTCAACTCACCGAAAATTTTTCGCCTAGACCGCTTCGACCTGCCAATGATCCAACTCCACCGGCGTCGATCTCCCGAAGATCTCAATCAATACCGAAATCTTCCCACTGTGTTCATCAACGCCCTCTACGGTGCCTTCGAAACTTTCGAAAGTACCTTCCCGAATCTTAACCATGTCCCCTGAAGTGAATGCAATCTTCACTTTAGGAGCTGAAGTTGAATCCTCTTTAATCCGACCCAGCATCCGATCAACCTCGTGCTGTTCCATTGGCAACGGCTTGCCAGCAGCACCTGCGAAGTCACCCACACCGCCGGTATCACGCACCAGGTACCAGGTTTCATCATTCAGCACCATCTGAATCATGATGTAACCAGGGAACAACTTTCGATCATGCTCCTTTGCACTTCCGCTGCGAGTGTCCTTCACTTTTTCAGAAGGAATTACAATTTCCCCGAAATATTCTTCCAGCTCCTCGAGCCGAATCTTTTTGAGCAATGCATCTCGAATCGTGCGCTCGCGATTTGTCTGAACTTTCAGGACATACCAGAGCATTTCGCTGGCTGGTTTACGGCCAACCGCATTCTCTGCCATGAAGTCAAACCTCCGAGAACTGCAACAACACCGAAAAGGGGAAAGGCGAAGGGGCGTATCCTGACCACGATGCAGCCAGATTGCAACCTCTTGACGTCATTCATTCACAACTTCTGAGCAGACAGACCAATATTCGCTTGATTCGCCACTCAGCAACCACATTAAAAGTCCAAAAAGCCAATCATGGAAAACAACTTCTTCCAGACCATATCCACAGTGAACAGAAAACCGCCCAAAAAGAACATTGTTACCAGCACCACCGCCGTAGCCTGCATCACTTCCTGCCGCATTGGCCACGTCACCTTCTCAACTTCGGACTCAACCGAGATCAAAAAGTCGGCAAAACGAGGGATATTCACAGCCCGAAAAGCAATCCAACAGCTCAACAGCCATATCAGTACCGGAATGCCAATCTGCACAAATCCGCTGGTCGACCCACCCAAAGGGCCGTTCGCCAGTGTGATACAACCAAACGCCGCCAGAATCGCCACTCCAAAGAATGTGAATTGCCGAACAAGTCGCCCCTGATTTGGTTTATAAACACCAAATCTCAGCAGTTCCGGCAATAACGATAGACCAGCTTCTTTACTTGACATGGGGATCTCAGAAACTCAAATCACCCGAAAACAGACATACTTCGGTATACCGACGGCTCCCGACGCCATACGACCCTAACCGGAAACCCTCGTCCCGCACACTCCGTCAGACCGCCGCTGACTGCACCGACTATTCAGCAATAAGAGCAACTTTCAGCATTGCCCATCCTGTCAGTCAGCCCGACAACAGCTCCGCTCCAATTTAAGCAAGCCCTTACGATTACAGCTGGCCAACGCCAGCCACGACCGCATTCGCCAAACACACCAAATTCCAACGGGAGTTAGTATTACACCGAACTCCCCTTATTCCAAACACGGGCGGAGGGACTTGAACCCCCAACCTGCGGATTTGGAATCCGCTGCTCTGCCAATTGAGCTACACCCGTCCGGTACGGCCAGAGCCGCACTTTTACTTTTTCCTGGATTCCTTGTGAAGCGTATGCCGTCGCAGCTTCGGGCAATACTTCATGAGTTCCAGCCGCTCCGTGCCGCGAGTTTCCTTGATGACCCGGTAGTTTCGGGCACCTGTTTCAGTACACTCCAGCCACACGTACTCACGCATTTCTCAACATCCTGAACTCAAAAACAGAAAACTGCCTGTCGTCCATGCCGGCGACAGGCAGCTGCATTCAGACCGCAAAGACTACTGAAGAATCTTGGTAACAACACCAGAACCCACGGTTCGCCCACCTTCGCGAATCGCGAAGCGGCTGCCGTCAACCAGAGCAATCTGCTTACCCAGCTCAACTTCAACTTTCACGTTGTCGCCAGGCATACACATTTCCGCACCACCCAGAAGCTTGGTAGTTCCGGTCACGTCAGTTGTCCGGAAGTAGAACTGTGGTCGGTACCCGCTGAAGAATGGAGTATGACGGCCACCTTCCTCTTTACTCAGCACGTACACCTCAGCCTCGAACTTTACATGAGGCTTAATCGAGTTTGGAGCAGCCAAGACCTGACCACGCTGAATATCTTCCTTCTTGAAACCTCGAAGAAGAAGACCAACGTTGTCGCCGGCAATTCCCTGATCCAAAGTCTTCTGGAACATTTCAACGCCGGTGACGGTCGTTTCCATTGTGTCCTTAAGACCGATGATCTGAACCTTCTCGCCAACTTTAATGATGCCCGATTCGATTCGACCAGTCGCGACAGTACCGCGACCTTCAATCGAAAATACGTCTTCCACAGCCATCAGGAATGGCTTGTCAGAAGCTCGCATTGGCTCAGGAATGTATCTGTCCAAAGCTTCCATCAGCTGAGTAATACAGGCGCTGTACTTCTCGTCAGCCGGATTATCCAGAGCACCCTTCGCATTACCACGAACCAGCGGAATATCGTCGCCGGGGAAGTCGTACTTATTCAGCAGGTCACGAACTTCCATCTCCACCAGCTCAAGGAGATCCTCGTCGTCAACCAGGTCACACTTATTCAGAAACACAACCAGAGCAGGCACGTCCACCTGACGAGCAAGCAGGATGTGCTCGCGAGTCTGAGGCATCGGGCCGTCCGCTGCTGATACAACCAAAATGGCTCCGTCCATCTGGGCGGCACCGGTAATCATGTTCTTGATATAGTCAGCGTGTCCGGGACAGTCGATGTGAGCGTAATGGCGATTTGGAGTTTCGTACTCCACATGGCTCGCAGCAATTGTCACTGTCTTTGTGGCATCGCGAACTGTACCACCCTTGGCAATATCAGCGTAACTCTTGATACCCGCCAAACCCTTCGCTGACTGCACCGCCAGAATAGCCGCCGTCGTCGTTGTCTTACCATGGTCAATGTGACCAATGGTGCCCACATTGACGTGCGGCTTCGTTCGCTCAAACGTACCCTTTGCCATCTCCTGAACTCCAGATCAATTACGCCAGGACACGCAACACAACGCCCGGCAAAACAAACTCAAAACAACAAAATCCGGCAACTCACGCGAGCCGCCCCCACACATCAATCCACGCAGAAAAGCTGCTGATGGGACTTGAACCCATGACCCCGTCCTTACCAAGGACGTACTCTACCAACTGAGCTACAGCAGCAATCTCCGCAAACACAACAGCCAGACTGCACCGCCACGCACCAGACGAAACAACTCTTACACCAGCCCCCGACCCAAAAACACCACACACAAAAAACAAACCCCGGGAGTCACCGATGCCTAAAACCGATCTTCTGACACACGAACGCTCAAACTGACAGCAAAAAGAGCGGGCGATGGGAATCGAACCCACACGGCCAGCTTGGAAGGCTGGAATTCTACCATTGAACTACGCCCGCTGAGCATTGGGGGAAGCAGGATTCGAACCTGCGAAGGCTAAGCCACCAGATTTACAGTCTGGCCCATTTGGCCGCTCTGGTATTCCCCCTCTGAACATCAAACCCGAAATATCAGACACCGAATACTAATCACCGCACATCTCACCGCACATCAATCACAGAACAACAGTGCCGGTACACACAACTACAAAAAACACAAATACAAAACACAAAAAGAAACAAATGCTGAATCGACTGCCGGAATCCCCTGACACCTGGAGCCAAAGGAAATCCCGGAAGCTAGCGGTGGGAGTCGAACCCACAACCGCCGGTTTACAAAACCGGAACTCTGCCAATTGAGCTACACTAGCGCAGACCGGAAGCGGTGGCGAGTCGCGGAGTATAACAATCGGATTCTTCCAGGCAAGGCTGATATGCGAAACCTGTCAGCATCAGAAAAAGTTGGCGGTTCCGGAAAGGCAAGTCGCCTCTTCCAAAACCGCCCAACTTTTGTTGAATTACCCAAGACGTCGGCACTTCGTCCGCAAAAAACCTGAATCGTGTTCTGTTCGTCTTCTTATTCCGGCGAATTGAACTTTTCCCAGGACAGGCTTCCTAAATTCCGGGAATATCCACTCGCCGACGCTCAGCAATGCGGCGCAGTTTCTCCAGAGTACGCACTTCGATCTGGCGGACTCGCTCTTTCGTGACCCCCAGTCGCACGCCAACCTGTTCAAGAGTTTCTGGTTCTGAACCCCCGTCCAGACCAAACCGGCACGCAATTACCTTCTGCTCCCGACCATTCAGCTCTTCCATCATCTCCAGAATGGCACTTCGCTGAGCCCGGTTGATCCGCTCATCCGCAAAACCTGTCGTTCTTTCATCAGTGGACTGTACAAAAATATCCTCCTGACCCGTGCGGAAACGGTCCAGTCGAGTGTTCTCAGCAGGGACAGAGCGTGCGAAATTCTTCATGATGGCCCACGATGCATAAGTTGAAAACTTATTGCCGCGTGAATAGTCGAATTTCTCAACCGCTCGAATGAGCGACATGTTTCCGTCGCTGACCAGCTCAAAGAAATTCACACCCGCTTTCATATGACGCTTGGCAATCGACACCACGAGCCGCAGGTTCGAACGGATCAGAAGGTTCTTCACTTCAGCAATCTGCCGCAGCAGCTTTTCCATTTCAGCCGGAGTGCGAGTACCCGGTCGCTTTGGATTCAACGACTTCTGCAGTTCCACAAAACGGAACTTCAGAAAGTTCATGCGACGGAAATAGTATTGCTCCTGCTCCCGGGTCAGCAGTGGCACCTTGTATAATTCGGCAAGATACGCGGGCAGCCCGGAAGGAGGCCGAACGGGGCCTTCAGAAACAGACAACTCGGGCGGCATCGTGAGAATTCGCTTTTCAGCCTTCTCCCGTCGAAACTCGTCGTTGTCGATAAACTCCATCACCATCGACTTCAGCCGCATCGCGCGAACTTCCGCCAGCGCCGACTGAATCACGGCCCGGGAACGACCAAAACGACGCGAAAGATCGGGAATCCGAATACCCTGCTGAGCAAGGTCAAAGGCCAGTTCCTTATGCTCAACGGACATCGGCCGTTCTGTCGTGACAAAGATCGCGTTCTCCGGATACTCCATATCATAATCCCTCAACGTGTAACGAATCGTCTCCACGGCACGCCCAAAATGCTGAGCAAGACGCCGACTTACGTCCGTCAGTCGCAATCCCTGTGCAGACAGATGTCGCGCCTCATTAATGATCTGCTCCCGGTCCGAGTCGGTCAGCTGCGTGAAAGCCTGACCGCGAGCAACTTCTTCTTCATGCAGCTGCATAAACTTTTGCAAAGATGACTCCCTCACACCCAACCGCTTTTTTCCATTGATCATGAACCAGCGACTCGGCAGCCCCTTGTCTCGCCATCGACAAACCGTTTTGGTGGATATATTGAGCCGCTCACTCACCTCATCCACCGTCAGAACCGGCTCCGCCATCGTCTCCGCGTCGATCTTCAGGCTTGCTGACAGATCTTCCACCAGACATCGCAGATCGTGAGACAAATGTGCGCCCGGAATATCGGGCATCTTCGTTTTGGAAGGCCTGTATCCCGTAATACGCTCGCAGACATCCGCATAAGGAAATGTTTCCCTGAGGTCGACCTCCAGCAGGAATTTCTCCGCATCCTCCAGCTGTGCCATCCTCACGGTGTTAGGAGCAAACCGAACCTGCTGCTCGGCAAGAGTCTGCAGAGCTGGAGTCTGATAACGGGACATTTCGCTTCTCCTTCTGACCAACATACGACGGAAAATGGTCAGTCCTAATTCACTCAAATTCGACCGGGGATCGTGAAACGCCTGTTGCCCCGGAGAAGTGGGCTGCCACAATAGATCAGGCAGTCCATAAACAAGCAGTGAAATATTTACTGGCAAAGCCTGTGCCATTCTGCAAACCGATTCTTTCGGCGATAGCACATTTCATCTTGCAGCAGCTGTCACAGTCGATTTTTCACGTCCGCAACTCAATTCTGGCGACTTTAGCGAGCCGATTTGCTCGCCCCGGTCCCGTTGTAATTACGTAAAACAAACACGCCGGTCTTACAAAAATGTGAAATTAAAAGGAAAAACGCGGGAAATATCAAAATTTTCTCAAGGCGATTTACCTGACCCGTTCAGCACGCGCACCCGATCGGCACGCGCACCTGTTCCGCACGCGCCCCCTGTTCCGCACGCGCAGTGGTTCAAAACTTACCGAATCCGTCCAGTACTCATCATTCCTGTACCACTCTGGTGCATTTTTGACCGATCCATTGTCGACCAACTGTTATCAAAGCGACGTCAGAAAGGTCAAAATCGAGACACTTACAGGAAACACTTTGCGGGAAAAGAGTCACTGGTATTTTGAAAGGAAAGAAGGCGGGACCACACTAACTGCAGGAGTGGCTTCCAGACCACATCACCAACATGATGGTTGTTGCCTGGACTTCTGATTTGACGACGGAATTCCCTCGGAAGTTCGTGTGTTTTCCAAAAAATTGCTGCTGTCGGCTTCCAATCAGTCGTTTTCTGTTGCACAGAAACGGACAATAAGGCGTTTCCTGATATTGCAGACGAAGACTCCCGCAATCATTTGTCCCTCTGGTTCAAAAAGGCGCTGGCGTGGCAACCGACAATGTGTTTCTAAGCGTTGGTGTCGTGGTTGCATTGTTCGGGATGGCCATGATTGGATGGCACGTCGCTCAGCATCGCCGACATCAGGAAGACCTTGACCTCGGCTCGAATGATCAGAAATTCTTCGACAATCAGTATCGACGAAGAATGCAGACATCAGCCCTCACGGTCACACTGGGTGCACTGATTTCCCTGTGCGAAAACCTTCCGGCATTCAAACAGTCCCCCGCGTTTGCTACGTTTTATGTCATGGGACTGCTGCTGCTGGCCTTCTGGCTGATTCTGCTGGCATTTAGCGACGCGGTCGCCAGTCGAGTGCATGTGAGTCAGTCGCTGAGAAGAAATCGGCGAGCGCGGCAGGCCCTTCACGAAGCGGTGGAAGAGCTTCGAAGAAGTCAGCAGATTGATCCGCGTCCAGCCAGCGAAATGCTGTTGACAGAACAATTCCGGAAACAGGGCGGAAATCGATAGGGAAATCCACGGCAAGACCCGATCCTGACCTGCTGCCGGAATCCCGCGTGATATGAATTTCTTGCTCAGTTCGCCCCGGCTCTACGCGGCATCTTTAAGAATTTCCTCGACCAGACGACGCTTTTGCGCACGTTTGCGAACCTTGTGCATTTTCTGATCTTCATACCCATCCGACTCAGTAAAGAATGAGCCAGCAAGCAGTCGGTAGAAGAACAGCAGTAGAAAAGCACCCAGAATGGCAGCGAGAAAACCACGTCCGCTAATTGGGTCGAGCGACGCATCGCGCCAGAAGAACAGCACTGTACCGCAACCAATGACACTGCCTCCAATTCCCATCAGCATGGTGGCAACGGCACCGCCGGGATCGCGACCCGGCATGATGGCTTTCGCGGCGAGACCAGTCAGCGTGCCAAATCCCACCCAGCGCAGCAGTTCGTTTAAGCTGGTCCTGAGAATTTCCATCATGTCCGCTTCTGACATCGTCGGGCCTCCTGCCCTGCCCCGTCGTCACGAAAAATGGCTGAGAACCGCCAGACAGAATCGGGAACGCGATCTTCTCTTTCTCATAACACCCATCACTGTTTCCTCTTTATTCGTCCCGCATGCCTGATGAGGAACAGTCCGAACTGAATAGAACTTTGCAGGAAAAGGGTTCGGCGATTTGGCGTGTCGAAATCGGCAATTTCAGCCGGCAATTTCTCATCAGGTCACGCACGCTGGAATGCAAAACACAGCGAACCCACTGACCCCTCGGCAGTGTCCATTAGATGAAGGTAGATGAAGGGGGCTGAGACTCAGGTTGGTCTAACCTGCCTCCGACGATGAAAATCGGTAATCGCAGTATTTGGAATATCGAGTGGCACAATGTTTGCCCGGTAGAATAAGATATTGACGCTAACTGCCACGGCTGCGTACTACGCAGCCGGTGAAAACGACATTCCATTGCCAGGAAATGTCCGAGCGAAATTTACCGAATTGTTTCGTTGAACAGTTTAAAGGAAGCAGCCACTTGGGTGACCCAAAACGCGAAGAACTGACGGTAGCCAGCCAAAAGGCCATTCTCGTTGGAGTATTCCATCCGGATGAAGGGTTCACTCGTGAAAATGCACTCGATGAACTCAAGGGTCTCGTGAAAACGGCCGGTGTTCAGGTTGTGGGCGAAATGGTCCAGTTTCGGGAGACTCCGCATCCATCGGTTTGTATTGGTCGCGGCAAACTGGAAGAACTGAAGCTCCTGGTAGAAGCGAAAGATGCGGAAGTTGTCATTTTTGACAATAATCTGACTCCCTCTCAGGGTCGCGCGCTTGAACAGTCGCTCGAAAAACCCATCGTCGATCGCAGCGAAGTCATCCTCGACATTTTTGCGACTCACGCACAAACCCACGAGGCCATGCTGCAGGTTGAACTCGCTCAGCTGATGTACTTCCGAACTCGCCTGAAGCGTATGTGGACTCACCTGGAACGTCTCGGCGGCGGGGGTACCGGCGGACTGGGGGCTGGCCGCGGACCTGGCGAAAAGCAGCTGGAAACGGACCGACGGCTTGTCGATAAACGTATCTCCGAGCTCAAACAGAAACTGAAGGACGTGGAAAGTCGTCGGCAGCGAACGGTGTCGCTTCGACGCGAACAGCCAACCGTTTCTTTGATTGGCTACACCAACGCCGGTAAAAGCACGCTCATGCGTACCATCACAGGTGCCGATGTCCTTGTGGCCGACAAGCTGTTTGCCACTCTGGATACCAGAACCCGCCGCTGGCAAATTCCTGGATTCGGCGATGTTCTGCTCAGTGACACCGTCGGATTTGTCCGCAACCTGCCTCACCATCTCGTGGCCTCCTTTCGGTCCACTCTGGAAGAAGCACGCCACGCCGATCTGCTGCTGCATATTGTCGATGCCAGTAATCCCGAGGCAGAACGACAAATTCACACGGTTTATCAGGTGCTTCAGGAGATCGGTATCGACTGCACCAACGTACTGCTGGTCCTGAATAAGGTTGATCGAATCGAAGACCAGTCAGTGGTTGACGTACTGCGCCGTCATTATCCGGATACCGTCACAATCAGTGCCGCAACGGGGGCCGGAATCGACCGTTTGTCCGCCATTGTGGCCGATCGACTCTCCGGGGGAATGCAGACAGTAGAAATTGAAACCGGAAGCGGAAACGGAAAACTGTTTGCCTGGCTCTCAAAGCACGGCGAAGAGCTCAGCCGCACCTATCTGGAGGATGCCTCCAGCCGAGTTCGAATCGTCAGCCGAATTCCTGGACAGTTTGTCCGCGCAATGCCGTCCGACGACCTCAGCGTAAAAGTGCTCGACCCGCTGCCGGAACCGGAATCTGAAGCTGAACCGGAAACTGTGTCCGTGAATTAGTGTTTGGAACGGCAATCCACGATGCGTGTTCAAGTCCATGGTCGAGCGGGTCGCGAACACAACCCATTCGCTTCTTCGTCGTCGACAAACTTCTGAGTGATCGGATCAAATTTTAACGCGCGTTTCAGCATCCACGACATGGCCGCCGCATGACAGGCAACATGCGAATTTCTCATCACTTCAGCATTCGTCACCGTCGGCTGTCTCGACCGCACGCAGTCGAAAAAATTCCTGGCGTGAGCCGAGACATCCAGACCAATCACCTTTCCGGCGGCATCCTGCAGTTCACTTCGCAGGGCTGGCGATGAAACCTCGGTGTCACCACTGTCGCCCGTCTCTACCCAACCCTCGGTGCCAACAAATCGCACAGGACATGTTCCCAGCCTTGTCATCCAGTTTGGACCCCGATCACCAAAAGGTGTGGCCAGGAAGTCCAGGACAAGCCGAACGCCGTTCTCATAGAGACAGGTAATTCCCTTTTCTGACGGCTCGTAAGAAACTGGTGCTGAGCTGTCTGACTGATTCGCCCACTGACAGAGATCCACGGTATGGGCGCCCCAGTCGAGTAACCGCGCACCCGAGTCGAAGTCGTAGTAGCCTCGCCATTTCCCCGCAACATACTGAGCATTGTAGGGTCGCCATGGAGCCGGGCCGAGCCACATATTCCAGTCGCAAACGTCCCTGGACGGCGTGAGTTCACCTGGCAGCCAGCTGTTGTCAAGAGTCGGCATATATACGGAAGCGTAAAGAGTCTTCAGCTGTCCCAGTTTTCCTGTTTGAGCAAGTCTGACGGCCTGCTGAAAGTTGGGAACACTGCGCCGCTGAGTGCCTGCCTGAAATACGCGGCCCGTCGCTTTCATCGTGTCGGCCAGCTGCTGACAAAGTTCTATCGTCAGACCACAGGGCTTTTCACTGTAAACATCCTTACCAGCCTGAGCGGCCAGCATAGATGCCGTTGCATGCCAGCGGTCACCCGTGGCAACCAGCACTGCATCAATGTCTTTGCGAGCGAGCAATTCCCGAAAATCTCTGTAGAGCTGGCAGTCTGAATTTCCATAGTGCTTATCGACGAGCATCTTCCCCGCGTCTCGCCGACTGGCCTGCACATCGGCAATTGCCACACACTGTACATCCTGCAGCTTCAGCATGGCCTGCAGATCATAGGTGCAGCGCGGGCCGATCCCGATGACACCAAGTGTGATTTTTTCGCTCGGAGCGACAGCCCCGTCCCGACCCAGCGCTTTCGACGGAATTATCCATGGCGCTGAAGCTGCCATGACCGAACCGCCCAGAAAATGTCGACGGGAAAAGCCCGACTGGTCGTTCATGACTGCTCCGTTTCTGAACCGTGAACTATCACCCTGCGGCTGATTCTGTGGTTCTGAACCTCAAACTCTGACAACGCACCAACCTGATCGATGCCGAATTCCAGCCCAGGCCGTCGTCCGAATGGATTTGCAAAACTCCTCCAACGATCACATCCGAAGATGTTTTACCGTTCCGCGAAACGTATGGCAACTAGCGCGAACATTTGCCCACACCTCAGAAAACAGTGCGATTCAACCCGGAACGGGTTTCACAACAAAGCCTGGGGTCGACGCAAAGCGGCGCACCCCAGGTTCCTGATGTTCGTTCGGTCCGAACCCTGAAAGGGTTCCACAAGGCTGCGATCGATCGCTGATCGTGTTGTGGAACCCCGTTGGGGTTCAACCGCATTTTCCTGTGTTTTCCTGGGGTGCGCCGTGTTTACGGCGACCCCAGGCTTTGTTATGCAACCCCGGTTGGCAACGCCGTTAAGGATTTTGAATCGTTTAACCCGTGGCCGAGAGGCCAGGTTGTTCAGACTCGCTGTGGCCTGGCCTCTCGGCCACGGGTTAAACGTCTCAGTTTTTCGGTGCAGGAATCCTTAACGGCGTTGCCCAACGGGGTTGGAAAACGGGCATCATCCCGCCACGGCATTGACACCGCAGACGAATATTCAGCAGATGCGAGAGCATCAGCAGCACTCCGCCGGTGATCGTAAAAGACGACAGGATTCGGCGAGCCCCCGGAACATTTGCCATGTCCGGGGACAAATCTGAGACCGCTGTTTCGGAAGTCATTTTCCTGGTCAAATGCTGAACCGTTATCTGCTGATCCGTCAGACCTGAACCTGAACCGGGGACTGTCGAATCCCCCTTTACAGAATTAACATTCAGTCCTCGGGAATCTGGTGCCTGAAGGAGTTCTGAGGATTCGCCGACAATGCAGCAGACATCAGATAACAGAATCTCAGGAAGCGGCAATATCAGTCCAAAAAGGGCCATCGTGGCAACTCGCCAGTCCCCGTGCTGACGATATCCCGGAACTATGCCGAGAAAGACCAGCAAACAACACAGAAGCAATGTGACAGGCTGCAGCAGAGGAGACACAGCGCCAACCTGAGTAAAACCGGGCAACAGGCACAGCGCAAGAGGCAACACACTGCAATGTAACGCACAGGCGAAAGAACACCCGACGCCCAGCCAGTCGGCCGTCAATCGACTCGATGTCAGTCCATGAGCCGTCATCCTGTTACCTCTCGGAGCCTGCAATTTCCTGGAGACTGCCGGCAAATTGCTGAAGCTCCGCTCCGCCAGACAAATGATGATATTGCATGCGGAACTGGCGAAGCGGAGCTTCGATGTCTGAACCTTGTTATCCTGATCTTCTTTCCTTTCGCAGATCGGGTCCTGTGATATGAAAGATCTTCAGCGGCATCAGGAAGGTGAGCTCTCCCTTTAGTGACAGCAGGATTTTTGCTGCGATTTGCCTGCTGACGGCGGGACATCGTTGCCGGGATTCTCCTTAAAGAATCCGTTGGGTTTCAGCAGGAAACCGAGATAGGCGGCTGGCATGACGGGATAATCTTCGGGCCGTGGAATATGCGTATGTCCAAAGGTGTACCAAAACACGACGTCGGTATTCTCCACAGGGCGATCCTGAGCCGTCCATGCGGGCAACCCGTCACCCCCGCCGCTTTGGTTCGGGAAGTCTCCCGCTGCGTAACGCTCGTCGTCCCGGAACGGAGTGACCCAAACATGGTGATCAACAAATCCCGCCCGCTTCCTCCACCACGCATTCTTTGACGCCATCGGCAATGAGTTGTCACCCGGCATAAACTTATAGCCTACCGGTTCTCCCACAGCATTACGAACCTGTGGATTGATGATCTTCCACGTACGAGCGGTCTCAAGACAAAGGTTGGCTCTGGCCTGCTTTTCCGTCGCGACAGGCTGAGCCTTCGCAAGAAAGGCGTTCTCAAACGGATTCTTCTCGTCAATGTTATCCGGAACAATATCCACCTGCTGGACCGTGTTAGCCACGCCGTCCAGATCGAAATCCAGTCGCACATTGAAGAAGTGCTGATGCACGGGAGCATACAGCTGCGGAGCGATCATTGTGCCGTATCGCGGTTTCTGACCTTCCGGCAGAACACCCAGCGACAGAATTCCTGTCAGCTTAATTTCGAGCTGAATATTGCCGTCCTGATACAGATACCAGAAGAATCCATATTCATAGTTTTCAACTGTGGACACAGAGGAAATCACGAGCCGCCGGGACCGACGAACTTCCGGTGTGCCCAGCCGTCGATCAGTATGTTTCCAAAGGATACCGAAATCCTCTTCGTGCATACAAATCGCATTTTTTACCGTCAGAGGCTCTCCGCGACTGGTGCAAAGATGTGCGTCAAAATATCGAATCAACCCCAGACAGTCACAACCCAGTTCCAGACTGTTGGCACACATGCCCATCCCATATTCACCCACGTCGAATGCATTCTTTCGACGCTGAGTAGGACCGGGGTCACCGTAGGGCACAACCATTTCGGTCAGAGATGCGCGATACAAAATGGAGCGGTCCTCGCCATTGTCATTGTATCGCAAATGATGTAGCGTCAGTCCCTCCCGCGCGCTGAAACCTATTACGAAGCTCCACTTCTGCCAGCGCACCTGGTAGCCGTCAACTTCAAAACTCGGCCCTTCAGGCTGCAGAATTTCCAGCGGCTTAATGTCGGTCCTCTGATTCGGCACTCTGTCCGCGGAATAATTGCCTGGCTCCGGCGGCAATGGCCAGACACCGAATTCCTCAATACGAATCACCTTCATGGAATTCAGGTCGACAACAGGCCGCAGCCCTTCAATTGGCCTTGCGTATCCATTGTCCGTCGGATCAGTCCGCAAAAAACATAAGGGCCTTGCAAGACGCAGTGAACTGTCCTCCGGATCGCCGTAATTGCCGGCACTCCAGATGTCCACCATGACCAGACTGGTGTCATCGGTACCGCAATGCTTTTTCAATGCCGCTTTGAACTCGGCGGACTGCAGGACCGCCTGCTCGCATTCCACCTGCTCGTCAATCGTCATCGTCGGCTGCACACCGGGAATATGCTTCCACAGAATCAGCGACTGCTTTGTCAGTGATAAAGTGGCTTCAAAGCAACTGTTCAATGCATTGTCGAACAGAACGACAAAGGCTTCGCGGTCCATCGCATCCCCGGTCTTCAAAGAATGAACACGATCCTTGGGCGGCTCGTGTAAAGTCACCGATACAAATCGAGTCGTGGATGTCACTCGACCAAGTTGTTTCAAGATTGAAACGGCCTGCTGCACTTCGGCAGCGGTGAGCGGTTCGAGCGGATGCATCAGCCAGACTCCTGATCGACAAGCAGTTGCGAGAATCAAACCGATGATTAGTTTAAAGGCAGCCCTGCGAAGTCTGGATATGCGAAAGGACTTCAAATGACGCGTTTCCCAAAATCGCCGACTAATAACTGTACCTGCGATCACTTCCACCACGAAAACTGCCTGGCTAAATTGCAACACATGCATTTTTATTGTGCAAATCTGGAAACTACAGGCGGAGTTCCCCGGGAGAAGAGTGAAAATCCAGAAGAGGTTTGTGCACCTGACGAAGCGATCAGTACCGGTCGCCCGCCATGATGTCCTCCAGCAACGATCCTGCGGAATGTTCGATTCTGTGACTTGTTGACAGCTACAATCCGGAATCGATGTGATACACCTGCTGCTCTGGAAATTCTTAGTCCGCATTCGGTCGCGGTGCTTCATCAATCGACGAGACACTGCGAAACACTGCCGGAATGGGTCACACACTTCGCGAACTGGAAACTGGAAAGAGTTATGAACACTGAAAACCCGTTTCAGAATTCGAGTGTGACCTTGCCAGCGAACGCCACGCCGAACGTTTCTGTTTCGCTTCGATGGTGGCCCGCTGCCATGCTGCTGGTCGTGATGGGACTGATGAAAATCATTCCCACGCTGGTCGAGTCACCTCCGCTGCCTGTCATGATGATGGGATTCATGGGTCCTGCGGGTATCTGTGGCCTCATCCTGATCTGGTGGCTATTTGCCAGTCGGGCAGGAATACGGGAAAAGATCACAGGGCTGATCGGCGTTGTCGGTCTGGCACTCGTCTCAGCTCTGTTGCTGCATTTTTCCATGAAGGGAATGAGCACAATCGTTTATCAGCTGCCAGCGGGCTTTGTTCTCTTCACAGTTTCACTGATCATACTCGCTGGTCGACCAGCGTATCGCCTGCGCACCGCGCTGCTGATGTCGGCACTGGGATTTGGATTCTGGGATCTGCTGCAGCTGAAAGGCATTACAGGACGTTTCGAAGCAGAGTTTGCATGGCGGTGGTCACCAACTGCCGAACAGCAGTATCTGAAGAGTCTGGCCGAACGAAAAGCCACTGCACAGGATGGCTCCACGAATCCGCTGTCTGCGTCGGATCAGACGCCGGTGATTACTCGGGCCGATGCACAGTGGCCGGAATTCCGTGGCCCGCTGCGTGATGGAAGATATCCGGGAGTCATTCTGGACGAAGACTGGACCGGCTCGCCTCCGCAGCTGATCTGGAAATCGAAGATCGGCCCTGGCTGGTCATCGTTTGCCGCTGCTGGAAATCGCCTGTGGACTCAGGAGCAGCGAGGTGACAATGAAGCTGTTTTGTGTCTGAATGCCTCGAATGGCGATATCCTGTGGGCCTATGAATATCCGAGTCGTTTCTGGGAAGCAGTTGCCGGCGCGGGCCCTCGGGCAACCCCCACGCTGTCTGACGAAGGCCTGTTCGCTCTGGGCGCCAATGGAAACCTGATCTGCCTTAACCCTTCCAGTGGAGAAGTCCTCTGGCAGAGGGACATGCAGGCTGACGCAGGCTGCAAACCACCTCAGTGGGGCTTCTCCTCCTCGCCTCTCGCCGTCGACGGCCTGGTTGTTGTGCATGCAGGAGGCTCGGGGAACAAGGGAATTCTTGCATACGACGCGAAATCTGGTGACATTCGCTGGACTGTGGCCTCAGGCAATCACAGTTACAGTTCCCCGCATCTGGCAACGATTGATGGGATACCCGGCATTCTGATGCAGACAAACAGCGGACTCCAGTGTCTGAATATTCAGGACGGAACCGTACTTTGGCAGCATGAATGGCCGCTCGAGAACTATCGGGCAATTCAACCCCTCGTGATCGGTAACTCTGTGCTGATTGCATCCAGCCTCGGCATGGGAACTCGACGCATTACCGTTTCTCATTCGGCTGATCAGTGGACCACAAAGGAAGACTGGACATCCACCGACATGAAGCCTGACTTCAATGACTTCGTGGAATATGATGGACATATTTACGGATTCGATGGCAATATTTTTGCCTGTATTGACCTGACAACCGGCAAGCGAGCGTGGAAGAAGGGTCGTTATGGAAGCGGACAGGTACTGTTATTGTCTGATGCAGGTCAGCTGCTGGTGGCTGCCGAAAATGGAGAGCTCGTACTGATTAAGGCAGACCCTTCGAAGCTGGATGAGCTGGCGCGAATTCCTGCAATTGAGGGCAAAACATGGAATCACCCGATTGTTGTCGACAATCGCATTTTCCTGCGAAACAGCGAAGAAGTTGCCTGCTATGAGTTCGCTCTGAAACCGGCTCAGTGATCTCTGCAAACCGGAATAATACGCGTTAGGAGCGGCTCGAAAATAGCTGTCGTGATTGTCCTGGATCGCTTCGCGATCCAACGTTGGTTCGCGGAGCGAAACACGATATTAATTCGTGAACCGATCCTTAGCCACCTCGGCCCCAATGGCGTGGACTTAAGCATCGTGCGGGCTTCCATAGTCGTTTTTCGCTCTGCGAAAAGACGCGAAAACGCTACTTTCGCGGAGCGAAAGGCGACACTAAGTCCACGCCATTGCACCTCGGCCCGGCCGTGTACTCGTCCGATCAGCTGTGCACTCGAGGCAGTTCGCAGCCTTCAGCAATGATGGCGGCCTCGAGCTCCGCGAGTTCCTGCAATCGAGCCTGAATGTCGGATTCACTGCCGAAGTATCGGGAGAGCCGGACATAGGTCGCATGATGGCGGGCCTCTGATTCATAAAGACTGCCGTAGAAGTCTTTTAGCTGTGAATCCGTCAGATGGTCACGCAGCAGAACAAAGCGTTCGCAGCTGCGCGCTTCGATCAGGGCCGCCACCAGCAGCCGGTCAATCGCCCGATGTGGCTCCTGACGACGCACCAGTTCCTTCAGTTTTCGGCCGTATGTCCCCGGCTTAAGCCGGCAAAAACGCACACCTCGCTGCTTAAGCAGATCCCGAACCAGCTGAAAGTGCTCCAGCTCTTCGCGAACAATTTCTGACATTTGCTGGCAAAGATCTTCGTTTTCGACATAGTCGAACATCAGATCCATCGCGGTTGAAGCCGCTTTTTGCTCGCAATGCGCATGATCGATCAGAATATCGTTCAAATGCTGGTCAACCTGACGGAGCCAGCGTTCCGGAGATGTGGACTGAAGGTGAAGCATTTCGGAATGATATTCCATGACTGCCGGGGACTCCATAGTCCGGACAGGAATACCGATTCTGGTGACAAACTGCTGAAACTTGCGAAGCACAACCAGCCTGTCACAATCCTCCCCGGGGAAAGCTGGCAACGCAAATCCGGGTTGAGGGGTTGAGGAAACAGGCAAATGGCGGACAGGACATATCTGGCGGTGGATCTGGGGGCAGAAAGCGGGCGAGTGATGGCGGGCCACTTTGATGGCAGCCGAATTTCAGTGCAGCAGTTTCATCGGTTTTCAAATGGTCCCGTGCGACTCGGCAACACTCTGCGCTGGAACCTCGTGGGCCTGTGGTCAGAAATCCAGAACGGATTGCGTGAAGCGGCTTCACGGATCGGATCATCGGCAGTTTCCGTGGGAGTTGACACGTGGGGCGTGGACTTTGTGCTGATGAACCGCCACGATGAGCTGCTGGGACAGCCATGGAATTATCGTGATACTCGCACTGAGGGAATGCTCCAAAAGGCATTCCAGAGGGTACCAAAGTCGGAAATCTTTGCTCAGACTGGTCTGCAGTTTATGCAGATCAATTCATTGTATCAGCTGCTGGCAATGTGTGAACGGGATCCGGAACTGGTGGCTCTTGCAGAACGATTTCTGATGATCCCCGACTTCTTTCACTGGTGTCTGTGTGGCAGTCGGGTTGTTGAGTTTACCAATGCGTCGACCACCCAGATGCTGAACGCCACAACTCGAACATGGGCCTCCGACATGCTGCGGAAGTTCAATGTCCCGGTGTCGATGTTTCCGGAAGTCGTGAACCCAGGCACGCAACTGGGAACTCTGCGAAAGGATGTTGCCGACTTCACAGGGCTCGGACGACTGAATGTCGTGGCACCGGCAACACACGACACCGGTGCCGCTGTCGCTGCGATTCCCACTGCAAATACAGGTCGAGCAGACTGGGCTTACATCAGCAGCGGTACATGGTCACTCATGGGAGTCGAAGTGCAGGACGCAATTCTGACAGAAAATGCACTCAGGAGAAATGTCACCAATGAAGGCGGAATTGACGGAACCTATCGGCTGCTGAAAAACATCATGGGGCTGTGGCTGGTTCAGCGATGCCGCTTATCCTTCGAACAGCGAGGCAAAAACCTGGATTATGCGACTCTGACGCAAATGGCGACGGATGCTCCCGCATTTCGGTCACTCGTTGACCCTGACCGACCAGAATTTCTTAGCCCCTCCGACATGCCGGATGCGATTGCGGACGAATGCCGGCGAACCGGACAGCCAGTCCCTGAAACTGAGGGTCAGTTTATTCGGTGTGCTCTGGAGAGCCTGGCTTTCAAATATCGAATGGTTCTGAGCTGGCTGGAAGAACTGACGTCCGTTCCGGTCAGCGTCATTCACATTGTTGGCGGCGGGACACAGAATCACCTGCTGAATCAGTTTACTGCTGATGCCTGCGGGCGTCCGGTATTTACTGGACCAGTGGAAGCAACTGCTCTGGGCAACGTACTGATCCAGGCTCGCGCCGCGGGAGACCTGTCTTCTCTGGCAGAAATTCGGGAAGTTGTCCGTCGTTCCGAGTCAATTACGGAGTACACTCCTCAGCACCAGAATGCATGGAACGAGGCGTGGGGCCGCTTCCAGAAGATCTGCGAACGTTAAGAAATGTCAAACTGGAAGCAACGCAGGGTAGAATCCGCTCCCTGGGAACTCTGACTGGTCTCAGGCTTTACTGGTCTCAGCCTTTAAACGAATTCGTTTTCCTGCGAATTCCGGCATGGAAAATTTTGATCCGCCTACAGAACGAAGACAGCACACGCTATGGGACTTTTTGACAAACTTAAACGTGGCCTGGAAAAGACGAAGCAGATTCTGCGCACCGACGTTCGTGACCTGTTTCGCGCGGGTGAGATTCTGGATGAGCGAGTCCTTCAGGATTTTGAAGGCCGGCTAATTCGAACGGATATGGGTGTTGCCGCCGCAAATCGAATTATGACACGGCTGCGTGCGGAGCATGGCGGACGAACAGTCGATGTGAATGCCATCTGGAAAACAGTACGCGACGAACTGGTGGATCTGCTGACCGGCAGCAACAATTCGCTCTGGGATCTGAACAACCCACTGTCACCTCTGGCTAAAGCAGAATCCGGTCCCACCACAATTCTGGTTGCCGGAGTAAACGGCGCTGGCAAAACAACGTCGATCGCCAAAATTGCCAACCTGCTGCAAAAGAATGGCAACAAAGTGGTGCTGGCTGCCGGCGATACCTTTCGAGCGGCTGCTGTCGAACAGCTGACGATGTGGAGCCAGCGGCTGGGATGCGAAATTGTCCGCAAGGAAAGCGGCTCTGATCCTGCCGCAGTGGCCTACGAGGGCTGCCAGCGTGCCGTTCAGACAAACGCCGACTACGTCATTATCGATACCGCCGGACGCCTGCAGACTCAGAAAAACCTGATGGACGAACTGGATAAAGTCCGTCGCGTTATCCAGAAGGTCATCCCCGCTGCGCCGCACGAAAGCCTGCTGGTTCTGGATGCAACCACCGGACAAAACGGACTGAGCCAGGCTCAGAGCTTTACAAAAGCCGTCAAGTGCACCGGCCTGGTACTCGCCAAACTTGATGGCACGGCTCGCGGAGGTGTAGTCGTGGCGATCCGCCAGGAGATTGGCATTCCGGTAAAATACATCGGCGTCGGCGAACAGATTGACGATCTGGAATTGTTCGACCCCAAGGGCTTCGTCGACGCCCTGTTTGAGAAATAACAGGCGCCGAAACCCCTCCCCGCAAATCTCTCCCCTCCCGCGCAGCGAAGCGCAGTGGGAGGGGTCGGCCGAAGGCCGGGGGAGGGCCCGCCACGGGTGGCACAGAACGCCCTCACTATAACACCCGCAAACCGCTATTCACCCGGCCCCCTCCCGATCTTGCTATCGCTCGATCGACCTCCCCCAGCTTCGCTGGGAGAGGAGGTTAAATAAACCCTCCCCTCCACGCAAAATCCTCCCCTCCCGCGCAGCGAAGCGCAGTGGGAGGGGTCGGCCGAAGGCCGGGGGAGGGCCCGCCGCGGATGGCACTCAACGCCCTCACTATAACACCCGCAAACCGCTATTCACCCGGCCCCCTCCCGATCTTGCTTCGCTCGCTCGACCTCCCCCAGCTTCGCTGGGAGAGGAGG
>JALHMY010000005.1 GCA_022843805.1 Fuerstiella sp. | reverse complement strand
GAATGGGTGGAGGCCGCCGGACTGTCCGACTCGACCCAGGCACGAAGAATGAGAGCCAGGCCACCAGGATCATGAAAAACAAGATTTTTCAAGGTTTAACACCGTTTCACCATCCCAGGCCGAGGCTCCTGCCGAGCCGATCACCCGCCATAATTGGTCCCCAGGAGATCCAGAACAACCAACAAAGCCAATAAAAACAAAGGCCAGCAGTCACCGCTCAGATTCCTGAAAAATCATTTCCAGGTGGCCCTTTACAACAGAGGTACTCCAGATGATTGCGAACGGTCGCCTGACTGCCAGCGGTCGTGGATGCGTACTTCGCCACGTCTCGCACGGTGTTCTGCTGGTCACTCAGATACCACAGCACCTGATTGCCGGTGCCGGAACCCTCATCGGCAAACACGTAGGCGAGTCTCTCCGAGACTCGCGGTTCCGGCGTCTCGAAGAGACGCCGGAACAGACGTTTAACCCCCAAACTTCGCCGCCTGGTGGCGACTCCGGCCGCAGGGTTCGCGAGTCTCGGAGAGACTCGCCTACGTGGGCTCGCCGGCCTGTGTCGATCGCGTTCAGGCTGAGCAGCTTTACGAATCCCGGAGCAATGGGCGACTGACATGCCCCCGGGTCACTGGGCGGTCCAGCATAACCAATACCTGCTCATTCAGCACCAGTAAGAAGGCTTGAACAAGAGGTCGACGCCGGGGGTGACAGGGAATCGCAATGCGTCACTCGGAGAGTGACGGCTACTTTGGTAGATCAAATTCCCTTTTCGGCGCCAGACAGCGTCGCCACTCGTTCATTCGTCCGGAAGTCGGACCATTGCGATCCCCCACTGATTGAACAACTAACAGCCCGAGTATTCAAAGGGAATCGCCACGTCACCCGTCTTCGTCAGGTAACCAGCTTTCTCTCCAGCTTCCGCTGCAAGCAGCCCGTGACGACTCGCTGCGGATGATTCTTCCGGAATCTGAACGAGTGACAGCTGGCCTGTGTTTCGATTGGCTTTGTTCGTTGTTTTGGATCTTCAGGGGACCACTTGTGGAGCACTGATTTTCTCAGTGAACTCCAGCGTTCCTTTTCTTGCTGGTGTTGCACATCTAAGACGTAGTGGCTTTTCTCCGAGACGCCGGGATTCGCGAGTTTCGGAGAGACTTTCCTACGTGGGGGTGGTCGTGTGGTTCAACCTTCGTTGCGGAGGACCTCATCGAGTGAACGAACGGAGCGACCGCCTCCGGGAAGAATAGCTTCAGACGTCACCACGCCTTTGGTGTTGCCGCCGTGACGCTTTTCGCCCGCGGCGGTGACTCGCAGGGCTTGCCTGCGGAACAAGGATGATGGAAGGAATTCGCCTGGCGCAAAAGCGAGGTGAACCCACGAGGCAAGCTCGTGGGCGAGCAATCGTGTCCGCAGCCCCATGCTTCCGCCTGGGGTTCGGGATGTGCCCCACAAAACGACCGGAGCCGTGGAAACGGCCCGAGCTGATTGTTGATCTGTATGCCCGTCTCCTGCCGTTCCACGGCGAATCAGGGCGATTGAATGCCAAGTCACCCCGAAAAGGAATTTTGCGAGGTAGTCCGTGTCCCAGGCAGCCAGCGGTCGTTTATTTTTAATTCCAGGATTGTCGAATTTTTCGTTTTTCCGCATGCTCAAAACGAACCGGCGGATATGGGGGAAGTTTCTCGGGGAATCTGAGTGCGGTCATGAGTCGACTGATACACTGCACAATTGGATTTTCAGCTGGCTATCGCTTCGTTGAACCCGACACTTTCTTCTCGACCCCCTGAGGGCCGCTGGTTTAACGACAGCGATGTATTCGCAAAATGAACGGTCGCCGTTTCATGCAAAGTCTCGATTGATGGCGCACTATCTTCCACAGCAGGCCAGGACCATGACAAAAGTCATTGCAAAGATGGCCCTGATTATGTATATCCTGTATCTTACGCACGCCTGGTTCAGCAGCGAAAAGGTTCGAACGATGCGGCGCGAGGCTTTGGCAGTGCGGATCGCAGCTAAATTTCTGTCAGAATCGACTGAGGACGGGCTTGCCATTTATCCTCGCACCGGTGATGTAGTAACTGGTGACGGTGCTTCGATTGCCTGTTCATTGACAGGTAGCCACTACGTTTGGAAATTTCCCAGGAACTCAAATAACCCCGTTTTGTTGACATCGCGTTCGATGGATCAGGGATACTTCTACGCCTGCTCAGATCAGGCAACGTCAGATGGGCGTCGCGTTTTCGTTTTCACCGCTCCACTTTATGCCATGATCCTGAAGGATTCAGATGTAGACTGGACGACACATCAGCTTCGGGCCTTTGTGGTTCCCAAGCCGCTTTAATACAAGGGTAAGCGCCCTGCCAAGCCATCGGGGTGTCGCCGGCGTTGAGTTGACGGTATTATCCATGGAGCGGTGCTCCGCGGCGGCGATTTTTTTCCGACGTTTCTGACGATCGTCTCGTTTGCGGCTGGCCAGCTGACGAAACTCGGCCGCAGTCAGGCTCGATGTCTCCGAAAAGCCCGGAACCTCGACTCCGCTGTCGGCACACAGCGCAGACATCAGCATCAGCAGATCGCGAACATACGCAAACGGCGGATGGTCAATTGACTTACGGAATTGTTTGCAACCGATGTGTGTTACTCAGGGCGTTAATGCTGGCCACCATTTGAGCATCCGCCTGCTGCGTTTGCAGCATCAGTTGTGATCCGGCCGTGACAAGCCGCACGGGAATCGTGACTGGATGCGGAAGCCACGTAGCGGCGTCTCTCCGAGACGTCGGGATTCGCGAGTCTCGGAGAGACTCGCCTACGTGGGGGCCATCGGCGTTTAGAAGTGTGCATTAACGGTCGACGCCCCTTTCCGTTTCGCGCACTTCATTTACTGCCCGGTAATGTGAATGGAAAAACTCGGCCGGAAATATCGTTTTCTCTGTAACGATCTGCACTCACGGCGCCACTGGTAGATCGTGTGGCCGATGGGCTCGTCGGACGGCGGTTTTTCGCCAGGTCACGGCATCTGAAAGTACGCGCAACATTCCACGAAAACGGGGACAACATGCTTAGTACGGCTTGCAGACTATGTATTCTTTGGGTTTGTATACTTGTTCCAGTACACGCCAGGGCGAGTTCTGTCATTTACTCAACGGGTTTCGAATCGATGGCGGTCGGTTCCGGGCTGCTGGGCCAGGATGGATGGTCGCTCGCCATTCCCCCGTTTCTTAATCCTGGAGCTGCAATGATCGCGAATGACGCTGCTCATACAGGAAGCCAGTCGCTCAAAGTACTCGGAGCAGACCTTGCTTCGTCCGGTGGCATCACCAGTCCCTACGAATCTGTTGGATCATATCGCAAGCCAGTTTCATACGACGCAGCTGCGAACGGCTACCCAATTGTTCGTTTGTCGGCTGATGTGCGACTGGATGGGGGACAGTTTGCATCGGGCGATTTCGCTGCCGCGAGCCTCGCCGCTCGTTCAGACATCGCTTCGGTAGGCGAGATCGAGCTGTCATCGGATGGCCGAGTCTACGCTTATGACGGCATTAGTGGCGGGCCCCTGTTTACAAGTGCTGCTGTCAGTCTGTCGGACTGGCACAATCTGGCGATGGAGGTGGACTTCCTGAACAACGTTACCCGATTCTTTGTTAATGGGGGACTTCTGGGACAGTTCAGTTACAACATTGGCAACACGTCTGATGTGCTGCTGAGAGGTGCACTCGTCGCCTATGCTCGCCCTGACAGTGATGTTGACGGATTTCGGCGAAGTGACTTCACCTATCGATATGACAATTTCATGATTACAGCGACCCCCGTACCGGAACCCGGAAGTATTGGTATCTTCATCGGTCTTGCTGCAACAATTGCGGTACGAAGAGTCTGCCGACGATTGAACCCGAATCGCGTTTGAAAGGCATTGGACCGCCTTCGTACTGGTTTCATCAACGCTGAAACACTGTTCAATACGGAAGCCGGCCGTCAGCACGAGGGAAGTCAGAAAGCTCAGACCAGGTCTGACATTTCGAAGGAAATCGTGCTCAGGCGCTGTCAGACAATAAGTGTCGCCTTTTGCTCGGCAAAGGAATGCCCTTTCGCGGAGCGAAAGGCGACTATGGTGGTAACTTATTGTTTTCCAGGTCCTAACGCCTCTGCCATTACTACTGTCGCCAGACCAGTCGCAATACAAACGCATCGTCGAAGTGCTGAGTACCCGGGTTCTGGCGAAGTTCGAGCTGTCGGTCGAAAACGTAGCCCAGCTCCCATGCGGATACTCCGCTGCCCGGTCCTGCCGTTTCAAGTCCGACTGCCAGTCGCAGGTCACGGTAGGTCATGACATCGTCCGATTCATCCGGATATTCAATGTCCCAGGTACCACCGTCCATGGATCCGGACAAATATCCGCGGACACTTTTGCTAAACGCATACTCAATGCGAGGACGGGGAAACACCAGATCAAATCGCAGCCCCGGGTGTGAGGTATCACGATAAGAAATTCCGGCAACGGGCAACAATGCAATGTCATCCCGGTCCAGATAGTCCACTCCAAACACCAGATCCGTGCAAAGATTCAAGTGGACGATTCCCACCGCATGACTGATAAAGCGCACGCCATCGCGGGCACTGCTCTCGAAGTCGCTGTAAACGCCGGCGCTGGCCGCGACATCATAACTGAAGATCTCAGAGACTGTCTGCCGCTTCTGATAACCCAGAGCAAAGTCATACAGGCGTGGCGGCAAGGGGATCGACAGCGGGCCGGAGAGCCAGTGAATGTTGATTGAAGTGGTAATACCCGACTGAGTTCCTCGCTGCAGATACGGCAGATTCTGATAACTCAGCCATCCAAAATCATCGCCGCTGGCGGGCAGGAACGACCAGCTCGATTCGGCCGATCGATAGTCAGCGTATCGCTCGGTGGACAGTCGGATGAAATCGGGTACTGCGTCGGAATCCAGAAGATCGCCGAGCAACTGACGTTCCTCCCTGACTGCGGGATGAGCCGCTCCGTTACCATGTTGCTCAGGAATTGCATGTTGCTCAGGAATTGCATGTTGTTCAGGAATCGCATGCTGTTCGGGAATCGGCGGTACGCTTCCCGGCTGCGAACCCTCCAGAGACAATTCTCCCGGAGACAATTCTTCCGGGGGCACGCGTGCAATACGCGAAGCAGCGCCGTTCTGAAACAGTTCATTCGGTTCAGCCAATACATGTAAAGGCTGGTTGTCAGGCGGCGGGATCTCCAGTGGCTTCGGAGTAACCGGCTTCGGAATCGCCGGCTGTGGAATGATAATCTGATCATCCGGACTTTGAGCGCGGACCATACCGAAGGACATCATCATTGGAACGATGAGTATCAGCGGTGGCATGAGTGACAAATAGTACGTTCGCAACGACAATTTCTCCCGAACGACGCGACCCGGGAATTTCTGCCTTTAAATCGTTTCCGGCAGTCAGGATTGTCTGTTCTGCGATGCAGGAGGGCAAGATCGATTCTTGCGGCTCTGAATCGGCAATTGCTGCTGGTCGGTCCCCGCAAACGTCGTCGCAAAGAGGCAATTAAGAACCCCTAACAAAACCTCCGTGGCCGCGTTGTGTCGAGAGTGGTTGAGCTGCAGGGAAGAGCGACGAGGCGACAAATGTCGTCGAGGAGTGATGACGCCGCAGATCGACCGCTCTCGACACAAGTTCGCCGGTCATTGGTCGCGATCGGTTGTCAGCGCCAAAATCGACCAGTATGCTCAGCATCGAACAGGCACAGAGCCGGAACAGCCAACAGAACCAACAGGTGAGAGAAATGGAAACAACAAACGGCAAATTATCACGCAAACTCCGCATGGCGCTGGTTGGCGGAGGACAGGGCGCATTTATCGGGCGAGTCCACGCCACAGCAGCGGTACTCGATAATCGGGCTGTGCTGACTGCGGGAGCACTGTCATCGGACCCTGCACGGGCGAAGGCCAGTGCACCGGCCTACGATATTCCGGAAGCCCGTGCCTATGGATCTGTTCCGGAGATGCTGGAAAAGGAGAAGGCACTTCCCGCAGATCAGCGAATCGATTTTGTGAGCGTGGCAACTCCCAATCACACCCACTTTCAGATCGCGAAGTCGGCCGCGGAGGCGGGTTTCAATGTCATCTGTGACAAGCCGATGACATTTGACTTCGCTCAGGCAGAAGAGCTCGTCAGGGTCGTGGAGAAAACGGGTGTGGTGTTTGCGGTCAGCCACAACTACACCGGCTATCCGCTCGTCCGACAGGCTCGCGAAATGATTCAGTCGGGGGAGTTGGGAGAGATTCAGGCAATCCGCTCGAACTATATCCAGGGATGGCTCCGCAGCCGGCTGGAAGCAGAAGATCAGAAGCAGGCAGCATGGCGCACCGACCCGTCAAAATCCGGTGCTGCCGGTGCCTTTGGCGATATTGGCACTCACGCTTTTAATCTGGGACGCTACATGACGGGTCTCATTCCCGCTCAGGTATCCTGCAACCTGCGCATCTTTGCACCGGGACGTCGTCTGGACGACTACGGTCATGCGGTGATTCAGTATGAGAACGGGGCACTCGGCACTGTAACCGCCAGTCAGATTTCCCATGGGCGTGAGAACGATCTGTTTATCGAAGTGGACGGCACGAAAGGAGCATTGTCGTGGCGGCAGGAGGAACCCAACGTCATGATCGTTCGACGCAACGGTTCACCCCATCAGATGTATACTCGTGATCCGAATGCCCCCTTTATGAACAGCATGGGAAAAGCAGCCTGCCGACTGCCGTCAGGTCATCCGGAAGCTTTCTTCGAGGCATTTGCGAACGTGTACCGTTTTGCCTATGACGCCATGGCAGCCCGTGCAACGGGTGAAGCGTTCGAAAAGAAGAATACGATCTATCCGAACGTCTACGATGGAGCGGAGGGGATGTACTTTATTCAGCAGTGCGTGGCCAGCAGTACTCAGAATGGAGCGTGGCTGCCGCTGAAATATTCCGGAGCACGCAGCTAAGCTGTTCCGCCAGAGAGTGTGAGGAACTGGTTCGGTCCCTGCTGATCGGATTGCCATGTGCCATCCGATCACAGGTCCTTCGATGAATCAATCCTCAGCGACCGGACTTCGGACACCAGTGCCACGACCGCCAGATACGAAATACTCCCTGTTTTCAACCGTTACGATTCAGGTGATCTGTGGTGAAAAAAGCAGAATGCATTTAACCACAGATGACACAGATTTTCACAGATGTCGGGGACGGTGGCGATTGTGTTTTTTATCTGTGTTCATCTGTGGTATCTGTGGTATCTGTGGTCAAAAAAAGGCTCAACAAGATGTTGTCTGTCGCACAACAGGGTTTCAGCACCGGTTTGCCGCTGTTAACCCGAACCTGAGTTGCGCCACAGAAATCGTACTCGTACTCAGTGCAACGGTACTCGTAATCGTACTCGAAAAAAGCATGATGATGCGGTAGATCCTTCGAACGCACGCAGTGCCGGAGCGTCGAGCGAGTACGAGTACCGCAAAGCTGAGTACGAGTACGACGAGAGATTTCTATAAGATCCCAACAAAATTCGACTTAGCCGTCAGCGGGTTGGCTGGTGATAGACGTATGCTGTGAATTCATACAGACCATAGTCATGTCGAATGAAAAAGTGTCGGCTGAGGCTGGAGTGAAGAAAGGCGGCCAGAGTATCCAGCGGCAGGTGAAACAGATCGTCGCGTTCCCAGTCAACGTGTTTACTCATCGCGTTGAAGGCAATACCACTGGTTGTATGATCAAAAACTGTCTTCAGCATTGATTGCACAAATGCCCACATTTGCTCGAAGCTCATGGAACAGCGTGACGTAAAGACTCCATTGATCACAGCATAATCGAACTGCTCAAGCTGTGCCGGATTCTGCAGAATATCCGCATGACGAAAGTCGGCATGCGGATGCTTTTTTCGACACTGGCTGATGAAGCGTTCCGAGAGATCGATACCTGTGTATTGAATTCCGTCGATACTGTTACCTCGAAGGTATTCATAGAGGTGTCCGCAGCCGCAGCCCAGGTCCAGCAGCCGGACCGGATGATTTGGGCTTGCCGGTTCTCGAATCACGTCCAGCATGATCTGAAAGCGGCGAATGGCATCGGCCGTATTTGGCCATCCCATACCGAGCGGAGAGTCACCGAGGCGATCGAAATACGATTCGGTACACTCTGTGATCTGGCGATAGGCAGGCAGAGCAGTCATTTTGTCATTCCCCGACAACAAAGTACGACTCATCAGCACTCCAGAGACTGCGCCTCAGCCGAATTTTCTCCAGCCCCAGAACTTCCTGAACAGCGATGGTTTCCCCGGGAAACGCAGCATGATTCAGTTCATCGAATCCCACGACGGACCCCTGTGTAAGTCTGCCTTTGAGCAGTTTCAGACAGTCGGCGGTGGGCTGAAAAAGGTCCATATCGAAATAGGCGAGAGCAACGATGGTTTCGGGGTGCTCATGCAGGTACTGATCCAGCATTTCCGGCGCGTTGCCCTTTACCACGCGAAATTTTTTGACCTCTGGCAATGGAGATTGTTTCTCCCGGAGTGCCAGCAGCTGTTCCAGACAGACATCGTAGTTTTCCGTAACGCTGTAAGCACCCACATGTGCCGCAGAAGCCGTTCCATCCTGCGGGGTCACTTCAGGGAAGCCTTCAAAGGTATCGAAGCCCACGATCAGGCGACGATGGTGATACGGCTCGAGTATGGATCGCAGTGACTGCAGCACCGCGAGATTCTGCCCCCATCGAGTACCAAATTCCAGGATAACTCCCGGCACACTGACGATCTGCTGATAAAGATCAGCGAAGAACAGTATGCGCTTGATATCCATGGGCAACAGGTAAAGTCCAAGGTTACGAATCAGCTCCTGAGGTGGAATGGGAGACTGCAGCAAATGCTGGCACAGAGCCAGGCGGGCATGGACAACAGATTCGGGCATCACGGACGGATCGGTTACAGGGCTCTGAAGACTGTCGTTTTTTTTCATTTGCATAAGAAGTCATCTCAGACAGGCGTTCTGGTCGGGAGACACTGAGTTCTGTGGAAACACATTAACCCGCTTCACGCAGTGAGGAATCATGGGTCCCGGAAGGATCAGCCTCGTGAAACCGGGTGCGACCCATTCGCAGGCTGTATTGTCGCCGGATTTCTGTCGCGTTGCGATGGGCGAAACTGATGAGGCCACCGATCCGCAGGATATCTTCAGCAGTCGTTGCCAGCCCCGTGGGTAACTGTAACACTTTCTGCAGCAGCCGTTCGGTGACGGGAAGCGGCACTCGCTGGTGAATTCCGGGAGCAGCATCCCGATACGGGGATGACCGATGACATCCCGGCATAAAATAGCTGCGAGCGAAGACACCCTCTGCTCGCAGCAGTGCGACCAGCTGATCACGACTCAGTCCGAAATGTGATTCATCGATCACAGCAACCACATACTGAGAATTCGTCTCAGTGCCATCAGGACATGCAAGCAGACGAATGCCATTCAGGTGCGAGACAACTCGTTCATACAACTGTCGGTTGCGCTGATTTGCAGAAAGAATTTCCGGCAGACTGGCAATCGAGCGTAACCCGGCCGCGGCTGACAGTTCATGCATTTTTCCGTTGATACCCGCATCACTCACCTCGGTCAGGCCTGAGATTCCGAAAGCCCGCAGTCGGCGACATCTGTCGGCCAGATCATCGCTGTTTGTAACGATCGCACCGCCTTCCACGGCATGCACAAACTTTGTCGCGTGAAAGCTGAAGACTTCAGCATCTCCGAAAACGCCCACGGACTTTCCTCCGCTTCGACAGCCAAAAGCGTGGCTGGAATCGAAGAGCATTTTCAGAGAACATCGATCTGCGATACGTGCTAGCGAATCGACGTCACACACGTGGCCCCAAAGGTGCACAGGAACGATGGCCGATGTCCGCGGAGAAAGACAGGCCTCAACGGAAGCGGGGTCCAGCGTATGAGTATCTTCGGTGACATCGGCAAAAACAGGTGTCAGCCCTATCCATTCCATGGCATGAGCCGTCGCGATAAAGGTGAACGCCGGCACAATCACTTCACCATGGAATTGAAGTGCTCGCGCCGCGATCTGCAGGGCCGTCGTTGCATTACAAATGGCGACACAGTGCTTAGCGCCGCAAACTCGAGACACCGCCTGCTCAAAGGATTTCACTCGCGGACCATGATTGGTCAGATGGCCGGATTTCAAAACGTTTTCAAGATCAGACAGCAGCAATTCACGGTCCGTCAGATTCGGCTGACCTACGTGCACAGGCTGAGGAAAAAGAGGCAGCCCACCAAAAGCTGCCAGTTGCAGAACCGCGCTTTTCATGAGACAAATCCATTTGGAGAAGCGGAACGCGGGACAAATTTCACAGCAGATTCCGTCGGATCAAACGATCGACGACCGACTCCCTGACCCCAGACTTTGATTCGGCCTGGAATCATCAGCACACGTTGCGCATGAGTCACAGCAGATCTGTTCGACTCAATGATGAACTCTGAGTTTTCCGCAGGCCGATAGATCACTGGACTCCATTCCGCGAGATCCTCTTCCGGAGAATCGTCGGAGATCTCGACCAGCGTTCCGCGGATGAATGCATGCACCGTCGATCGGTTTGGAAGAGTACCGCGCTGACTGATTGTCTGAGTGCGGCCAACGGGATCGACAAACAGGGTCGCATCAGCCAGCCGCACGCGATTTGCCATCCCGCAGCGATGAGCACATACTACTGCAAAGATGTAAACCTGATCGTGCCTCAGAAAGACGGTTACCTGACAACCGATCCATCGAGTGATCTCGGGGCAGGTGGACAATCCCCGATTCTGCACCTGTTGCCGATAGCTGCGATTCAGCTGAGCCAGCGGCTCACTCAATTCGGCCAGCGCAAGAGCGGAATCCGGTCCGAATTGCTGCAGGTCGTTTTCGAATACGGATTCGTCAGCCACCGGGGCTGTGCAAGGCGGTTTCACGACTGCGAGTTTTGCGGCCATGAGTTCCGCGGTCATGGGTTCCGCGGTCAGGGGATTCAACAGAGGAGCATTCATACGAGCACGTCCTCCGTTCGTTCAATCAGCGTCAGCTGGCTCCCGGGAGTACAGAGACCACATCGTCTCCGCCACATGGCTGAGTATGCCTGTTCGAGGTCCAGAGCAAACTGTTTTGCATTACAGACTGTGGCGGCCATCTGGTTTCGCAGGCTGTGTCGAAACCGACTGAGTTCGGCCGTATTTTCGGCCAGTGCCGCGACAAGCCTGACGTAGTGTTCCGGAGACCGCGCGATCAGTTCGTCAGCGCCACAGAAACGGAGAAAGGAGGCTGCTGCCCCTGAGCATGCTGAATGAGCATAAACGGCGGGAACCGGAACGCCCATCCACATGGCTTCGTAAGCGGTAGTACCGCTGGGCCAGGGAAAAACATCCAGCACGATATCGATTTCGGAATAGACCTCCAGATGATTGCCGGGGACATCCCAGCGAAGATCGGTGCGATCGAGGTCGATACCGGCCTCCGCCAGCTGACGCAAGAGGTTTTGCCGAATCACCTCACTGCTTCCGAGCACGTCGCGCAGAATCAGAAGCCTGGCTGACGGCACCAGTTTCATGACATCGGCCCATAGCCTGAGGCACTGAGGAGAAAGTTTCTCGAGCCGATGAGTCGAGCCCAGTGTGACATGACCGTTACGTAATACCGGGGGTTCGCTGAGATCCGGAGCCGACGTGCCCGCATCGAAACAACAGGCACCGTGAGGCATTGCCACAAGCTGTTCGGTGAAGAAAGCGGCGGAAGAACTGTCTTCCCGCACATTGTCGGTCAGCAGGTAATCGATCCGAGTCAGGCCAGTGGTATTCGGATATCCCAGAAAACTTACCTGAATCGGCGCGGGTCTGGCAGCAAACACAGTCAGTCGGTTACCCGCCGTATGTCCTGCCAGATCAACCAGAATATCAATCTGATCCTCAAGGATCATCTGCACCATCTGTGCATCACAGACACCGCAGGTCAATCGCCAGTGGTCAGCCAGTTCTTGCACCTGCTGAGACACGTCATCGGTGCGGGCATTTTCTGAATAGCAGATGAACTCAAAATTCTCCCGATCATGTGCCATAAAGAACGGCAGGAAGAATTTCATAGTTGCATGACGGCGAAAGTCAGGAGAGACGTAGCCGACTCGCAGACGGCGGTCAGGCTGATCAGTCGGAGGATGCGAAACGGGGACGGTGACGGATTCCAGATGTCTCCCCCATTCGCTGTGCAGCGCACAGACCTGGCTTCGCGTCAGACCGGGAACCAGACTGGCACAATACATCCGGTTGCTCAGGATTCTCTGCCGGGCGGATGACCGGCCCCTGGCCAGCGGCAGTGCACAGGCCTGGTCAAACGCGGCCATCGCATCATTCCAGCGACCGAGCACCTGCAGACCCTGACCGAGTCCGCTCAGGGCTGACGGGGAGTTTGGATTCAGCCGCAATGCGCGACGAAATTCGGCCAGTGCCTGTTCAGGCTGTCCGAGTTCCAGCAGCAGGTTCGCCAGGTTCGTTGCTGCCTCGGCCAGATCCGGAGCAAGCTCGGTGGCCTGACTGAGCGAAACGGCCGCTTCTTCAAACAATCCCAGCTGCCGCTGAACAGATCCAAGGTTAAGGCAGATCTGAGGCAGCCGGGGATTCAGAGAATGAGCCAGCTTAAGAACCTGCAGGGCTTCATGAAGCTGCCCGGTGTCAGTGAACAGGGCACCAAGGTTACACAGCAGCTGAGGATCATGCGGCATTCTTTTTGCCGCTTTTCGGCACACCGCGAGGCCTTCGTGGTAACGTTCCAGCTGACGCAGGGCTGTTCCAAGATGCAGCATTGCGTCATGGCGATCCGGCTCGATCTGCAAAACACGTCGACAAACCGTTTCTGCTTCTTCGGCCTTTCCTGCAGCCAGCAGCACAGCAGCCAGATTCGTTTCGAACGACGGATCTGCCGGTCTGAATTTCAGAGCCAGACGAAGCAGCTGTTCGGCATCATCTGTGCGACCTCGCTGGTGAGCGAGTACTCCGGACAAATGCCAGGCATCTGCGTTTTCGGGATTTGCGGTCAGAACTTCCGCGTAGATCTGAGCAGCCTTTTGTCGATCGCCTGCCAGATGTCGCCGGTATCCTTCCCGCAGTGCTTTATTGTCGCTCAGTGCAGTCACGTCCACTCCCCGAATGACCGACAGTTGCGAATCGCTCGCACCCTCCCATGGAAAAAGCGAAACGCCAGTCCTGATCGATCCCCCCTCGTGAACACATCGACCCGCCGGGCGGCCTGACTGGTCTTTTTTCACGGTTTACGGGTAATCCCCAGGGCGTGACGACCAGTGATATTGGGGAAATTTGCCCAGAGCTAACGAACTTCTGCAGGCGTTCGCGATGACAGCTTTCTGTACACTTCCATGAACGCCCGACTCTGAAGAAGGGTCGATGAGGGGCAGATCCGGAAAAAATTCGGGGGGAAAGGCGCCCCGATTGCCTCACATTTTCCCGTAATGACGTCTATCATTTGTTCGATAATGTCCTGCCTGATTGCGACCACACCCTGGAGTTTCTGGTGAGCCACGAAGTGATTGGAAGAATTCGCAGCAATGTGGAATCTGCGGTTCTGGGCAAGGAAAAAGCCGTCAAATTATCGGTTGTCGCGTTACTGGCGGGGGGCCATATACTGCTGGAAGATGCCCCAGGGCTGGGGAAAACATCGCTCGCACGTGCACTGGCGAGGACTTTGGGCTGCCAGTTCACGCGGCTGCAGTTCACTCCGGACCTTCTGCCGAGTGATATTCTGGGAGCAAACGTCTATAAGCCAGCTACCGGAGAGTTTGAATTTCGCCCGGGTCCTGTCTTTACCAATGTCCTTCTGGCCGATGAGATTAATCGTACCACGCCTCGAACTCAGAGTGCCCTGCTGGAGGCAATGAGCGAACGGCAGGTTTCCATCGAAGGAGTCACTCATCCTCTGGGTAATCCCTTTCTGGTGATCGCCACTCAGAATCCCTTTGAATACGAGGGCACATATCCGTTGCCTGAGAATCAGCTGGACCGTTTTATGATGTGTCTGGACCTGGGATATCCCAGCCGACAGGTGGAACGCCAGATTCTGAAGCAGCACCGCGAGGGCCAGCCCGTGGATTCTCTGCAGCCTGTTGTTGACAGCGCTCAGGTCGTACAGCTTCAAAAGCAGGTGTGTGAAATTCGAGTGGATGACTCGATTGCCGATTACATGCTGGAGCTCACTGCAAGAACTCGTACGCACAATGAGCTGGTGCTGGGAGTCAGCACCCGAGGTGCTCTGACGCTGTACCGGGCTGCACAGGCACTCGCCATGACTGAAGGTCGAAGTTTCGTTATTCCTGATGACGTCAAGGAAGTGGCGATTCCCGTACTGGCTCATCGACTGGTCTGCAAGGGCGCATTGCGTGAGGGATACCGCCTGCGGGCCGGGCAAATCCTCAAGTCCATGCTGGATACGATCGCTGTTCCGGCATAAAGATAATCCCTTACGCCGAAGCAGGTGTTAGCACAGGGCTCTGGTCCACCTCAATGAGGTTACTCCTTCAGCTGAAGGAATCGATTGGCCAGCCGATTCAGTTGTTCCATCGTCACCGACTGAAGATCAGCGTGTCGAGTCTTCTGAGAGTTCCGCTGAATCGATCTCTGCGCTTTCGATCTGACCAGCCTGTTTTTTCTGGCCTCCCTTAAATCGGGTCAACAGCGCACGGATGCCTTTGGGGCGTTCCAGCTCGCTCAGTCTCTCTGTGACGGTGGTCAGGACAGCTTCCAGGCCGGAAATCTTCTGAGCCGATGTACGGCTGAGTTCAGAGAGCCCGGATCGGGCTTCACCCAGCTGCTGCTGAGTCAGACTGAGCTCCTGCCGTGTCTGGGCCAGTTCGTGCTGCGACTGAACAAGGAGTTTTCGGGATTCGGCCAGCTGTTGAGTGGTCTGGTTGAGTTGAGTCCGAGTTTCCAGCAGTTCCTGACCGGTGTGACTGAGTGTCTGCAGAAGTCCGGACACCTGCTCGCGTGTACCATTCAACTGCTCACGTGTTTCTGAGAGCTGCAGATCCGTCAGAGAGCGTCCTTCACGCAATGTCTGCAGTTCTGTTTTGACCTTCTTCCAGGACTCTTTGGCCCGCTGCTGAAGTTCTTCGAGTTCACGGGCTGTACTTTCTGCCGTTTCTGATGACTTCAGCACCACCTGATGAACTGCATCCACAGCAGCTTCCGCTTCTGCCTTAACCCGGGCAGCGATGACGTGTGTGTGTTCTGTTGCCCGTGTCTCAACCGACTTCAGTTCTTCCTCAAAACGATGCACAGCACCTTCGGTCACGCGTTTTGATGTGGCTTCCGCCAGTTGTTCCACAGTGAGTGTCACTGTCGGCATCATGCGACCAATCGCCGTGCCAACCTGATCGCGTGCAAAATCGTGTATTGAATTGCTGATCTCTCCCACTCCGCCACGCAGCGAGCGACGAACCAGTTCGGCCATTACCAGGCCGATCGAAGCCGACGCATCTCCAATTGCAGAGTCCATTCGTTCCACAAGCTGTGGCGATTCGATATGGCCGTTCTGTTCAAATCTCTGGAGAACTTCCGTTGTCGTCTGTCCTTCGTTCATGAGAACTCCCCTTCAGGTCAGCAGAGCGCGACCGCAACACATACTTCGCATCAGCTCACAGCATTCAAAAACCTGCCCCGCTTGTGAAGCAAAAAAGCCGTTGTTTCACCTCAATTAGGGAATTCGGGATCCTGCTTCCCTGATAAATTCGTCAGATTTTAACCCATCATCCGTTCGGGTTGATTTCACTGGTTCACATTTGCAATTCTGTCTGTCATAATGCGACTGCGTGATCTGTCGTCTGCAGCAGATCGTTCCTTTGGTCGAACCTTCCTTCGGGAGAGATCACAATGCGTCGTTATGTGTCTTTGTTTACAGCGGTGGCGATGAGCATCGCCACTCAATATTCACCAGCCGCCGATCAGTGGGGCCTGAACACCGGAAAGGCAGAAATCCAGTCCGCGACATCACTTGCCTTTGGACCGGAAGACATTTTATTTATCGGAGATGCAAAGTCAGCCGCAGTGTTCGCCATTGCAACCGGCAATACAAAGGGTGACGCGGCGTCTGCAAGTATTAACCTAACGGACGTCGGGGCCAGTCTTGGCAGCCTGCTGAACGCAAAAACAGTGACCGTCAGTGATCTGGCAGTCAACCCAGGAACAGGAACTGCATTTCTGGCCGTAACAGCCGATGAGAAGCCAGCGATTGTTCAGGTCGATGGCGGGGGCAAAATGACTATACTCGATACGAGTAACATCCGATTTGCCAAAGCAGATCTGAAGAACGCACCCGAAGACAAGGTCGTTGGTGAGGGCCGTCGTGCTCGAAATAATCGACCTGACACGATTACCGACATCGCTTACTTCGAAGGCAAGGTGCTGATTTCCGGACTGTCATCCTCACAGTCACCGTCGGCTCTCCGGGAACTGAACTTCCCGTTTGCAAAATCTGACAAGGGTGTCAGCGTTGAAATCTATCATGCAGCTCATGGTCAGAACGAAGACTATGCGGCCATGCGAACTTTTGTGCCCGTGATGATCAATGGCGAACCCAACGTTGTGGGCGCCTATGTTTGCACTCCTCTGGTCAAAGTACCTCTGAAGGATCTGGCCGCTGCCGGTGAAAAAGTGAAAGGCACAACCGTTGCCGAACTTGGTAACCGAAATCGACCTCTCGATCTTATCAAATACAGCAAGGACGGCAGTGAGTTCCTGCTGCTGAGCAACAGCGCCCGCGGAGTGATGAAAATCACAACGACCGGACTGCAGGAGAACAAAGGCCTGACAGAACCCGTCAAAGGTGGTGGCACGGCCGGACAATCGTTCGAAGCGATCGAAGCATTCAAGGGAGTTGTTCAGATGGATAAGCTGAATGACAGCCATGCCCTGATACTGACTCAGGCAGAGAACGGTGGCAGCATGGATCTGAAGACCGTGGAGCTGCCTTAAACGCTTCAGACTGCCCGGCGCAGTCTGAGCAGAATTGAACAGCATTCCGCTAAGGCGACCGGCAAAGTTGTTTTTACCGGGAGGGCGAGGCTCCTGCCGAGCTTTTCTTTACCGGGAGGACGAGGCTCCTGCCGAGTTTTTCTTTACTGGGAGGGCGAGGCTCCTGCCGAGTTTTTCTTTACCGGGAGGGCGAGGCTCCTGCCGAGCCGAGAGCCGAGCGTTTCTCGGCTCAGCAGGAGCTTCGCCCTCCCGTCTGCTCTTCTCGGCTCAGCAGGAGCTTCGCCCTCCCGTCTGCTTTTCTCGGCTCAGCAGGAGCTTCGCCCTCCCATTGCTTTTCTCGGCTCAGCGGGAGCTTCGCCCTCCCATTTGCGGTGTTGCAGTTCAGGTGACCTCATCTGGCGTCAACGCGAACTGAACAACGATGGCCACATTCGGCCAGTATCCTACTTTTGCGGGTCCGAGCCCTTTTGCTGTCGTTCTGCCTGCTGTCGTTCCTTCCATGCCGCAATTGTCGCTGCGGGATCATCTTCAAACACCTGACGGCATCCATCGCAGCAGACATACCAGGTCCGACCTTCCCAGACGACGGCAATGCGTCCCAGACCGCCAGTGACAACGCACTGCCGCTCACCACTGTTTGCATTGGCCAGTTTTTCTCCTTCACGCGTGTATCCGACTTCAGCCATTCGTCGAAAGCTGCCAGTCGCTGTCGTTCGCTGCTCAAGGAGAATGGCCATTCGAATTTCGCTAATCTGCCTGACGATGCATCGATAGCCGGGCGTCTGATCGGGCATCGACACAAACACGCTGACCTGCTCATTCGACTGTTCATCACTTCTGACCAGGACATTTGTTTTTTCGTCGGGCCATGTAACGATCATTTGCAGCTGATCAGGCAAATCACTGGGGGTCGATCGTGCCTTCAGCTGCAGGCTGCGAAAGAGTCGCATGGAATCGGAATTCATTGTCAGTGAACCCTGCCCATTCTGAAACATCCATGCACAGTTTCCCTTCTCAACCCAGGATCCGTTGCTGGATCCTCGCTGAACCTGGCCCACTCCCCGCCATGTGCCTGCCATCACCGTAAACCGCTTCAAAGCACGGATATCGTCCTGAGTCTCTGACACGGCCTGTCCGGGTTGGTCAGAGGAAGCTGCGGCCGACGCAGAATCTGAACTCTGCAGCATCATCCCGTGGGCTGCAAGAGCCAGCGGGAACAGGCATGCAGTGATCAGGAGTACGAACCACTGGAATTTGCAGGTTACTGGAAATCTGAACATTGGCAGAGCATCCTGAGTTACGAGCGAAAGCAAACGGATCGGCAATTTTTGCCGCTGTTCAACGAAGTCGGAAACATCCGGATTTTACCCACAACCGCACAATCAATGCATTCGACACAACTGGATGCTGTTCGAATCAACAGAATCATTCAATTCGGAATCAAAGGATTGCACGGCGAAAACATACCGATTCAATCAGCGCAGGTCACTCAAAAAAGAACACGGATGTTCCTGTCGACTTTGCACAGGTGTCTGTTCCGGAATGCAACCTCAGCATTTTTGAACAGAGCACAACAGTGACCTGAATTCACGGAGGATCCCATGCTGCCCGCGAGCAGAACAATTGGATTTGCATCAGGCAAGTGTGTCTGTACGGGATTACTGGGACTCATTCTTCCGCTGATGGCTGGCTGCGCTGCCTGTGGGACCTGTTCCACTCCAGGCGGTGGCGAATCATGCGTGACTGCTGGTGCCGGACCCTGCACTTCCGGAACCTGCAGTACGGGACAATGCTGGCCGATGCCGGATTCCGGAAACAACTGCGGCTGCAATGTGCAGACCTGCAGTGCCGGCAATGCGGAATGCGATCTGATCCCGTATTGTGATGTTCCGCGTGAGCTTCGAAAGACTTCTCTGCCAGAATATGTCATTGAGCCACCCGATATTCTGCTGATCGAGGCCGTCAATAATCTTCGTCCCATGCATGCACCCGTTCATGCGGGCGAAGCACTGCTGATTCAGGTCAATCGAACCATCCCATTCGGACAGACCGAGGATCCTGTTGCCGTTCAGTTCAAGCAGATTAACGGGATCTTTATCATCGGCACGGACGGCTATCTGAATCTGGGTCCGGAATATGGCAAGGTACTTGTCGCCGAACAGCCGCTGACAGAAATTCAGCAGCGAGTTGACACTCATCTTCGTCAGATTCTGACCAATCCACAGGTCCTTGTGACGCTGCCACGTCCTGAAAACAAACAGTTTGTTGCAGGCCAGCATCTGGTTCGTCCGGACGGAACCGTAGGTCTTGGCATCTATGGAAGTGTCTATGTGGCGGGGATGACTCTGCAACAGGCACGAGGCGCCATCGAACAGCACCTCAGTCAGCACATCCATAATCCTCTGGTTTCGGTGGATGTACTGGCTTACAACAGCAAGGTTTATTATGTCATCACCGATGGCGGTGGAGCCGGCGAGGACGTTATCCGCATGCCCTCAACAGGTAATGAAACTGTACTGGATGCCGTCGCCCATATTAAAGGTCTCCCTACTGTCGCCTCAAAGGGCGATATCTGGATCGCGAGGCCCTCAGCACAGATCGGCACTCCTGATCAGATTCTGCGAGTTGACTGGAATGCGATCGCTCAGGGCGCTCAAACGCAGACAAATTATCAGATCCTGCCAGGCGACCGACTTTACGTAAAGGCTTCTCCTCTGATCACGTTCGATACAAAGCTGGCAAAATTTACGGCTCCGTTTGAACGAATGCTGGGCTTCACACTTCTGGGCAATGGAACAGTCCGAACCATCCAGAAAGGCCAGAACGCGAACTTCTAGTGAACTCAGCCTCCTCTGCACCGCGTCCGGAGGAAACGCATTCTGTGAGTTACCCGTTACAACGCACAAGTTTCTTTCCAGGTGATGTCTATGCGTGGTATCAGAATCGTCATGCCGCTGGCTGTGCTCATCGCCACAACAGTGTTCACTTCGAATGTGTCTGCTCAGCTCCGGGGAAACCGTATTCAGAGACCAATTGATACCCCCACTTTCAGTCCCTATCTCAATATGTTTCGGGGGAACGAAGACAGCGGTCTGGCTCTGAACTACTTCGGTCTGGTGCGTCCGCAACTGCAGTCGATGGAACAGAACGAAATACTGGGCCAGAACCTGCAAATGCTGCAGATGCAACAAATGCAGCAGGGACGGATGCAGCAACAAATGGTGCCAGGTGCCATGGGCTATTCGCAGCTGGGAATAACAGGTCATCCGGTTACCTTTCAATCGTTCTCAAATGGCGGAGCCACAGGAGGGGGATTCGGAGGTGGTGATCTGGGCGGTGGTGGATTCGGCGGTGGTGGATTCGGCGGTGGTGGATTCGGTGGAGGCGGATTCGGTGGAGGCGGATTCGGTGGAGGCGGATTCGGTGGAGGCGGATTCGGTGGTAGCGGGCTCGGTGGAGGCGGATTCGGAGGCGGTGGATTCGGCGGCGGTGGATTCGGCGGCGGTGGGCTCGGTGGTGGCGGATTCGGTGGTGGTGCTGGAGTGGGATTCAGCGGAATGTCCGGGCACCCGGCTGCTTTTGGGATGTACAACGGACGAAACTGACACACATTGCCCGGCGGGCAGACTTCTGAAACAGGAATTGCAGGATGGATCCTCATCACGTTGGACTGGTCTTTCGCTCGGCGGCAGCAGGTTCGCTCCTTGTTATCTCAACCGGTCTCGCATGTGGGGGACATCTTTTCCGACATGATCCGGATCGGCCGGTCGTTTCCCCGGCATGCCACCCTGCCTGGGGTTATCATCAAACCTGCTGGAGACGATTTGCTCCGGTTCCGCCATGTGATGGATGCGGTTCGCATGACTCGGGAAATTTTTCGGATCAGGGAACTCAATCGTCACTCTACGTACCACAGCCGGGAGTGATCGTGCCGCAGTACATTCAGCCCACGCAATCACTCCCGCTGAGTGTGCTTCCCGGTCAGCATGCGGGAAATTCGTCGATGGGCAGCGTACCCTCAGTTGCGCCTTCCACAATTTCGCCTTCAGCGACGGTTCCTCCACTGCCACCCGAACCAGGTATGTCAGCTCCTTCTATCCTGCAGCCTCAGAGCGTTCAGCCGGTTCCAGGAAATTTACCGCCGCTGCCATCGGGACTGCAGCCGAAGCCCGACTACACCACACCTCCGGCCCCGCAGCCGGGATTGCAGCAATCACGTTATGGCAGCCCATCCTGGATACCACAAAACACGATGTCATCCGGAATCATCTTACCACAGCAAACCCTGATGACTGTTCCGACGACAGTGCCTGGCCATGTACCGGTGCGAACGGCTGCCGCCAGCAGCAGTGGTGGTGCATCTGGCCCGCGAGTCAATGTGCAGAGCGGCAGCCGGTACGGACGAGTCTCTCCAATTTCCATGCCGCAATCCACTCAAACCCCTGCCCTGTCGTCGAGAGAGCTGGCCGAGCCGCTCATTCGACATTCAGCGGAATCAGGGCAAATTCTACTGACGCCAGGCTATTGACGGCCTGATCAGCGAAAATCACGGGACCGGGATTCAAGACGATTCAGCATTTCCGAGACATCATCCAGGCGATCGCAGACTACGTGAATCACATCTCCTTCACGCTGCAGGCGTCCTGTAGCCATGAGCACACTTGCAAATCGGGCGGTCTGCCGAAAATGCTGCCAGACCGAAGGGTAAACAACCAGATTCGCGATGCCAGTTTCGTCTTCCAGAGTCACAAACGTGATGCCGCTGGCCGTGGAAGGTCGTTGCCGCATCAGGACCAGACCGGCAACTCGCACACGTCTGTCGGGCACGAGTATGCTGAGGTCCTCGGCTGACACCACTCGCATCTGCCGCAGAGCCTCCCGCAGGAATGACACCGGGTGTTTTCTAAGGGAAAGCCCGGCAGCCGCATAATCCGCAACGACCTGTTCCTGGGCGGACATGACCGGAAGCACGGGAAGAGGTTCATCAGCGAATGATTCCCGCAGCATTTCGGGGTCGGAGGCTTCGAACAACGGCAGAACATCTCTGGCTGGCAGAGCCTTCCAAAGGGCTTCCCGCCGATCGAGTTTCAGTGAGCCAAAGGCATTTGCATTGGCCAGCAACCGCAGGATACTGCGAGTCAGCTGTGTTCGACGGGCCAGTTCTTCAAATGACTGAAACAGGCCACCTGTCTGACGAACGTTCTGCAGATGCCGGCCAGCCTCTTCCGAGAGTCCGTGCAGCATTCTCAATCCCATTCGAATCGCGAGCCGTTCATCGAAATGGCTGGGAAACTGAAGTCTGGCAGGTGGAGCATCCGGATCAGAGACCGCACCTGGCGGAATACTTTCCAGAGTACAATCCCAGTCACTGCAGTTCACATCGACAGGCAATATACGCACGCCATGTTCTCTGGCATCACGGATCAGCTGAGCGGGTGCATAAAATCCCATCGGCTGGCTGTTGATGAGAGCCGCACAAAATACTGCCGGGTGATAGCGTTTCAGCCATGCTGAAACATAAACAAGTAAAGCGAAGCTGGCCGCATGAGACTCCGGAAATCCGTATTCACCGAAACCACTGATCTGTTTGAAAACTCGCTCGGCAAAATCTTCCTCGTATCCTCGTGCCAGCATGCCGGCAACAAGTTTCTCGTGAAACTTCTGAATGACACCTGTCTTTCGCCATGCTCCCATGGCGCGTCGCAGCTGGTCGGCTTCACCTGGAGTAAACCCGGCTGCGACGATGGCGAGCCGCATGGCCTGTTCCTGAAAGATTGGCACGCCCAGCGTCTTGTACAGGACGGACCGCACTTCCGCATTCGGAAACTCAACCGGTTCTTCTCCTGATCTGCGCCGCAGATACGGATGGACCATGTCTCCCTGAATTGGGCCGGGGCGGACAATAGCCACCTCGATAACCAGATCATAGAAGCAGTGCGGACGAAGCCGCGGCAGCATACTCATCTGAGCACGGCTCTCGATCTGAAACACTCCGGCCGTATCGGCAGCACTTACCATTTCATAAACACCGGGATCTTCCGACGGCACGCTGGCCAGAGTAAGCTGTCTGCCATGATGTCGTCGAATCAGATCAAACGCCCTGCGGATACAGCTGAGCATTCCAAGTGACAAACAGTCGACCTTCAGCAAACCCAGAGCATCCAGATCGTCTTTATCCCACTGGATTACCGTACGCCCTGGCATGGCCGCGTTTTCAACAGGCACCAGCTCACTCAGCGGCCCGCGTGACATCACCATTCCGCCCACATGCTGTGAAAGATGGCGGGGAAACCCGAGCAGCGCGGTCACCAGTTCCAGCATCCTGCGTCCCAGCAGCGACTCAGGATCGACGCCTCCTTCGCGCAGTCGCTCAGGAAGCATTTCGACATGATCCACATGCTCAAGCTGAGTAGCCAGCCTGTCAATTCGATCGCCCGACAGGCTTAGTGCCCTGCCGATATCACGAATTGCAGACCGGGGCCGATAGGTAATAACGGCGGCCGTCATACCAGCCCGATCACGACCATAACGCTCGAACAGATACTGCAGCACTTCCTCACGACGTTCATGCTCAAAATCCACGTCGATATCAGGTGCTTCGTTCCGCTCTTTGCTGATAAACCGCTCAAACAACACGTCAATTCTGTCGGGATCGACGGATGTAACGCCCAGACAAAAGCAAACGACGGAATTTGCTGCAGACCCTCGCCCCTGACAAAGAATGGCACGTTCACGGGCAAATCGCACCAGATCATAAACCGTCAGGAAATAGGCCTCGTATTTCAGTTCCGCAATCAAACTCAGTTCATGCTCAATAAGTCCCCGAACTCTCGGTGGGATACCCTTTGGATACCTCAGCTGAGCACCTCGCCAGGTCAGATTTGTCAGATGCTGAACTGGTGACACGCCAGCAGGCGCCAATTCCTCAGGATATTCATATCGCAGTTCGCTCATGTTGAACTGGCATCGTCCGGCCACCTCCACCGTCCGCTCCAGAAGCTCGGTTCTCCCACCCATTAGACGCAGGATTTCTCCGGCCGACTTCAGAGCACGTTCGCCGTTGGGAAAGACTTCGTGCCCGAGAGTTTGCAATTCTGCCTTCAGACGCACGGCGGTTAAAACGTCATGCAGTGATCGGCGACGCGCGATGTGATAATGCACGTCATTGGCAGCAGCGAGGGGAATCTGCAGACGATCGCACTGGCAGCACCACCTTTCGAGCCTCACGGAATCGTTTGATCCCAGATGCAGTTCTGCGAGTGCGTAAAGGCGATCGGAGAAAACCGACTTCAGACGCGAAAGCTCAGCATCCGGCAGATCACAGCTGATTCCTGGCTGATAGCGGCCTTCAAATCGCAGACGACTTTCGTTATTCAGCGGCACACAACACAACAGTCCGTCGCCGGACTGTTGAATGTCTGCCATGCGAATGTGACACTCTCCCTTTGCTGCCCGTCGGCGACCGGTGGTAATCAGCTGTGACAGTCGGCCATAGGCAGCCCGATCCGTTGCCAGCAGCACCATCGCCGGACCATCGTCGGGTACAATTTCAGCACCGATCAGCAATTTGTGCCCCGTTTCCCGAGCGGCCACATGAGCACGAACAACGCCTGCCAGGGTATTTCGGTCTGTCACCGCCAGCGCACAGTGTCCAAGTTCAACGGATCTCGCAACAAGTTCGTCGGCATGTGACGCTCCTTCCAGGAACGAGTAGTTTGTCCGACAGTGCAGCTCCGCGTATCCAGGCGTCTGCGAATCAATGTCAGCCTCACCGTACCGCGGAACCGCACGCATTCGCCGTTTCAGAGGAGGTGGATCGGGCATCGCTGCGTACGCCTCGGAAGCCAGTGTAAATCGTGAGGCATCACCATCACAGGAGCCGGACTACGACATGATCCCCGCGAGTTCACAACCGATATGATGCATAGCGGATTCTAACGCGCAAGTCACCGGAAAGAAACGATCGGCCAGACGATCGGGGCCTCAGTCTGATTCGAAGTAATCAGCTTTCCTGCAGCGGGGACGATATGCGGTCTTCTTCATCCATCAGAAGCAGCTGAATCTCAATGATTTCCTGGGAACACTCGAAGAACGCATCAATCACTGCCGGATCAAACTGTGTTCCACGGCCTTCAACAAGGATGTCAAAGCACTTCTGACGGGGGAACGCTTCCTTATAAGCCCGCCGGCTTGAAAGCGCATCAAATACGTCGGCGACTGCCACAATCCGCCCTTCCAGCGGAATGTCCTCACCCTTCAGCCCCAGCGGATATCCGCGGCCGTCCCACCGTTCGTGGTGTGTCTGAGCGATTCGTGCGGCCAGCATCAGCAGCGACGACGAACGCACATGCAGCATGCTCTCACCAATGCGTGTGTGGGTCTTCAGAATGTTCCATTCCTTTTCAGAAATGGGTTCAATAATCTGTTTCCCCAAAGCACAGTGTTTCTTCATCAGCTCATATTCGTCGTGAGCAAGACGGCCTGGCTTAAACAGGATCGCGTCCGGGATTCCGATTTTGCCGACATCATGCAACTGAGCAGCCTGCTCAAGCATTTCGAGCTTATGTGACGGATACCCAAGTCTGGCAGCAATAATGGATGCATATCGTCCGACACGAATCACATGGTTGCCCGTATCGTTGTCGCGATGCTCGGCTGCGCGGGCCAGGCACAGAATCAGCTGCTGACGGGTTGCTTCCAGCTGTCGAGTTCTCCGTTCCACCTGCTGTTCGAGCCGAGCGGCCTCGCTGGCCGCCATATCGTAATGCTTCTTGATCACGATGGCATTTCGAACACGTGGAAGCAATTCGTTAGGGTCGATGGGTTTTTGCAGAAAGTCGCTGGCGCCAAGATCCAGAGCCTGTTTGCGAGTGGCGGGATCTGAAGCGGCCGTAAGAATCAACACAGGGATATGCTGAAGCACAGGGTCCAGTCCTACGACCCGGAGAATATCAAGCCCGCTGATTTCAGGCATCCTGATATCCAGAAGAAGCACATCGGGCAATTCCATCCGCACAAGTCGCAATGCTTCTCTCGCGTCACTGGTGGTGACGAACTTTTCGTATCCCTCCATCTTCAGGTGCTGTCGAAAGGTCATGACGTTCAGTGGCTCATCATCCACGATCATGATCTTGGCAGACTTGTCCAGAGTTCGAAACGACGCACCAGTTGTCGGCGACTCGGCGATCGTATCGGAGCAGCCAGCCAATCGGTTCGGGCTCCAGTCCTCGCTGTCCATTTGCAGTGACTGTTCACTGCCATCCGTATCTGCAACCTGCCTTTCAGAGGCATGCCTTGCCAGGTACGGGATGCGAGGGTCAGACGAAGAAACCGGCAATGGCGGCGCGGACGGTGCCGCGGCTGACGGACTTTGGACAGGAAACGGGGGAGAGATGCCTGTGGGAGTGGATGCAGGCCGTTCTGACGACAATTCGCTGGATGGGATATGAAGAGCATTCTGGTCCCGCCGCCGTGCACTTGCCGCTGAACGAAGAGATTCAAACGACGCAATCGTCGAACGAATTTCATCCAGAACAGAGTCCGAGGGAACTGAAGGCCGTGCCACCATGAGAAATCCTGCAGTATTCGGGCTGCCAGCAGACCAGTTTGCTGTCAGTCATCCATCAAGCCATTGGATCCTCTGTCTGTAGAGGAGACCCTTTGATGAACATAGATCCCGGAACGGGCGACACCTTCTGGTCACCCATGTTTGCATTCGTATTCACGCCGAATTGTCTGTCGTGCCGGAAGAACTGGCACACTGATCCGCATCAACGCGTCCTGCAAAATCGCGGCAACCCTCACCACCCGCAGATGGGCACAGCCTCACGGGCATGACCTGCAGCGGGAAGATTTCAATTCCGGAACATTCCCATTCTGTCAGTGACAGCAAAACGAAAACACCGTGCGGCATTGCTGCGGCACGGTGTTTTCATCCGGCGACTAAAAAGAAACGGCAGACTAGCTGCTGTGTTCTTCATTGTATGCAAAACACATACGAATGAGATGTGAAACGTTGTCGGCTCTCATTTTGTCATTGATACGAGCGCGGTGAGCTTCCACCGTTTTTGTACTGACACCCAGCTCTTCCGCAATTTCCCTGCTGGACAAGCCTTCAACGACATGGTCAAGAACTTCACGTTCGCGGGAAGTCAGTCGGTTAATACTGCCTTCGGTATCTTCGAGTTCTTCTGCAAGCTGTTCCGTGTCAACATCATAGTAGTAGCTATAAGACCGGCCGACTGCCGATAGCATCTCTTCCACTTTGATTGGTTTGCACAGAAAATCGAATGCTCCGTTTTTCATGGCACGAACGGCCATAGGAACATCGGCATGGCCGGAGATCATAATGATCGGCAGCTCAAATCCGTCTTCAACCAGCTTTTCCTGAAGTTCCGTTCCGCTCATTCCGGGCAGACGAATATCAAGAATCAGGACACCAGGCACTGGCTCGCGATAATCGCGATAAAACTCCATCGCTGTCATGTAGTCCCGAACAACGATCTTTTGTTCTTCCAGAGCTTCTACAAGCGACGCCCGCACGGCCTGGTCATCTTCCACCAGGAAGACCGTAAAGGCTCGCCGCTTCTTCGGCTGCTGAAACTCGGTTGGCGGTGGAGCCTTTTTCTCTGACCGCTTGATTGCCTTACGTTTACGCTGCAACATCAAACAAACCCTCCAGAAGTTTGACCTCCATGCCCTAAACCAGGTGAGAACGCGGCCCCCCAAAGACTCCATTTTCAGGGCGACAATTTAGCACAGAAATTCAGTCATTCAACGCCGACAGCAAACAAACACGCCTGGAACTTCGGCGTCGGAAGCCCAGCCGGATAATCGTCATGACCCAACCTGCGTCCAAAAACCCACCGGTTTGCCTGGAAATGGCGCTGATTATCCCGGGCAAAACGAAAAGTTTGTCGGCCCAAATTCTTCGGAACACTGGCGATTCTTTGTTCCGCCGAAGCAATCACGGGTGTCCTGCGATCTGGCATTATCCTGACGGACAACCACAATATCGCCTGACAGAAAATTCTACTTTGGGGTAAAACCCCTATCTGCTGTATTTAGGCCATGGCGATCCTACCGCCCTCGATACACGATGTACTGGCCATGCCTCCCCTGCGGAAGGGAGCAGACTGACTAATACACCTCCAGGGTGATCATAGAATTTCTGCGAAAATTGACAAGTGTTTCTTCTTTCTGGAAATGTCAACATTCTGGTTTTTGCCGTTTGCTCCGAAAAAACTTCCGTTGACCTCAACGGCGAATTTGGCGAGCATCACGCAGAAAATTGCCGAAGCGGCTTTCGCCCGCTGAGTTGAAACAAACTTTCCAAATTCCCGGCCCGCGCCGGATTCTGGCGGTCTACTGATGCAGACATTACTGCTCTGCCATGCCTTTTGCCTGCTCCTTCATCCTGGAGAGGCTATCAACCGCTGGGTCGTACAGGATCAGAAGCGTTCCGTAGAGATCTATGCGGAGTTCGATCCGGGTATGCCTGCCATGTGGCAGCACATCTCCGGTATTCAACAGGAACTTGCCCAGCTGGCTGGTATTCAGCCAACCGGAGATCGAGTTCAAATCATGCTGTTCAGCAGCCACTCCCGCTACGTTGAATATCTCCTTCCACAAATTGGGGAAGCAAAGTACCGCAGGGCACTGTTTTACATGAACGGGGATGTTTGCCAGGTCTACGCATGGCGCAGCAGGTCTCTCATGACGGATATCCGCCATGAACTTACCCACGTGTTTCTGCATCAAAACCTGCAGTTTTTGCCGCTCTGGATTGATGAGGGCTTCGCGGAATACCTGGAAGAGCCAGCGATATCACGACACCGCTCCACTCGTTCAGCCTCGATTCGCTGGAAGGCTCGTATGGGCTGGACACCATCCCTGAAGGAACTGGAAGCGATTCCCTCAGCGGCAGAAATGACTGAAGATCAGTATCAGCAAAGCTGGGCCTGGATTGATTTCCTGCTGAATGAATCTGAAGAATCCCGGGCATGTCTGAACTCTTATCTGCAGATCATAGTAAGAGGTGAGGCGCCTGGTCCATTTTCTGACCATCTGGCGACAAATCTGCCGGATTCAAAAAACCGGATGAACTCCTATTTCAGGAAATTCCGAAATCCACTATCTTCGACTAAAGAATGACCCGGGACGTGAATTAATCGTCCGGACACCTGGGTCTGCTTCTGTTCTTCCCGGGACCTTCCGGGAGTTCAAAATTCCTGTCTGCTCGTCTGCCCTTCTCAATTCGGTCCTCTCCCCTCAGAACACCGGCCAGTGAAATTCCTCCCCGGAATTTTTTAGTTCGTCTGCCCGGTCGTGTCTTCCCGTCGCGGCATTCCTTTTCAAGGAACCCTTCACATGAAACTGAACAGCAACATTCTGCGAAAGCTCACCGCCACTCTTCTGACTATTGCCATGGTCACAAACACCATGGTCATGCAGGGGTCCCTGCTGTCCGCCGGTGAATCAACAGCCGGACGAATCGTGGATGTGGAACTGCATGAAAAAGGAATCCTGACAACACGAGTCGTTAACATGCAGGGTCAGCCCATTGCGGGTGAAACTCTGACTGTCCATTATCAGGGCAAACAAATCGCAGCATCGAAAAGCGACGAAAACGGATTCGTCGTCATTGGCGGACTCCGCCCAGGTGTCCATACTCTCTCCACACCCGTTGCAGCAACCGCCTGCCGACTGTGGAGCCCGACCACTGCTCCTCCGGCGGCCGTGGGAGTTCCTGCAGTGGTTTCGGATCCGGAAATCATTCGCGGACAGTTTGGTGCAGTCAATCTGCCAATGATTCTTTACGCGGGTGCTACTGCGGCTGCTCTGTTCGTCGCCTTCGAAGCAGAAAGTTCTGCTGACGACGCAAACGATGCAAATGCCGCCCTGCGAGCTCGAGTTGAAGCACTGGAAGCCGCCAGTCCCTGATTCTTGTGCTCTCGTTATTCATGCTAACCCTCGACGAGAAAGACGAAATCCGGCCCTTTTGAAGAAACAAGCTGCACAGCAGACCTGTTCTTCCTTTCGTGCGAGCCTGCCGACTTTCGTCTTTCTCCGCCGAACATCCTCAACCTCCGCCGATTTCGCAGTATCCCAGCGGAACTTCGACGGATGAGCCAGTATTAATGGAGCTCGAGGATCGCTTCAACTTCGACTGGTACATTGTACGGCAGTGAGCCCATACCGACGGCACTTCTCGCTGCACGGCCCGCGTCGCCAAAGATCTCCACCATGGTATTGCTGAAACCATTCATCACCTGCGGGTGATGCTGAAAGTCAGGAGTGGAATTGACCATTCCAAGAACCTTCACGATGCGTCGAACCCGATCAAGGCTGCCCAGCGATGCCCTGATCGTTGCCAGCATCGTCAGTGCCACAACCCGAGCGGCAGCTGCGCCCTGCTCTTCAGTGAGTTCCGATCCGACTCGACCCGACATGATCCTGCCGTCAGGACCGTACGGCACCTGGCCGGAAACGTACGCCAGTTTGTCCACAATGACGACTGGCGTATAAACGCCGCCAGCCGGAGGTGGCGCAGGCAGAGTAATCCCCAGTTCGGCAAGTCGAGCATCCACACTCATCAGGTTCTTCTCCCGGATCCCGTTTTCTAAAAACATTTGTTTGCAAAATAAATACGGCGCGATTGTCGTTCCGGATCTCAACCCTGCATTTGACAGAGAATCTGCGCGACCAGACTGATATAACATCAGATCGTGTGATCCCGGAACCCCCCGAACTGCGTTTTGGAAGCCATTGGACGCGGTCTCCCTTCGCTCTCGGAACCCGAAATCGTAATCATTTTGCTGGCAGGTGAGAACCGTCAGAGTCTGAGGACATTTGCCGACAGACAGCAAAATGGACTAGAATCATGGGTTTCCATGGCAAAGGACTGACCAAACGGCTGACATTGAGCGCCGCGGCGAGTAATTTACCGTCAGGCGCTGGTATCCCGGAAATCTTCAAAGGCGGACCAAATGAGCATCGTGCACCACACTCTGATCCTGGCACAGGATGGCCTGACATTTCCTCAAATGCTGGGGATCGGTATCGGCATCATTTTTGGCGTGCTGTTTCTGGTGTTCTTTGCGATGTTCGCTTCGGTCGCATCGCTTTGGTTTCGAGCGTTCATGTCAGGAGCCCTCATCGGGCCACTGCAGATGGTGGTCATGAAGCTAAAACGGGTTAATCCGCACGATATCGTGGATTGTCGCATCATGGCGGTGCAGGCAGGACTGTCCCAGATCACCACAAATGCGATGGAATCCCATTATCTGGCTGGCGGAAATGTGCCAATCGTTGTCCGGTCACTCATTGCCGCACATCGAGCAAAGATCGATCTGGACTGGAATACCGCCGCTGCGATTGATCTCGCTGGCCGAAATGTTCTTGAAGCCGTTCAAACCAGTGTTAATACCAAGGTGATCGACTGCCCCGACCCGGGCCGCACTGGCCGATCCACTCTGGACGGAGTCGCAAAGGACGGCATTCAGTTAAAAGCGCGTGCTCGTGTCACCGTACGTACCAACCTCGGACAACTGATCGGAGGAGCGACCGAAGAGACAATTATCGCGCGTGTGGGTGAGGGAATCGTCTCAGCAATCGGATCGTGCGAAACACATAAGGAAGTTCTGGCCAATCCAATGCTGATCGCACGAACAGTACTCAACAAGGGTCTGGATTCTCAAACGGCGTATGCGATCGTGTCCATCGATATTGCAGATATCGACGTGGGTGACAATGTGGGTGCCCGACTTCAGGCAGACCAGGCTGAGGCGGATGTGCGTATTGCTCGGGCAAAAGCGGAAGAACGGCGAGCTGCAGCTGTTGCTCAGGAACAGGAAATGCGGGCGTTAACTCAGGAAAATCAGGCTGAAGTGGTGCTCGCCGAGTCGGCGATTCCCGAAGCCATGGCAGCCGCCTATCGTACCGGAAAACTTCGGTCGGCTGCGAAAACTTAAATCAAAAGTCACCGTTCACTGAGTTTGTGAATGTAAAGTGCTCTTATAGCCAAAAATACGATGACTTCAGACCTTTTGCCCTGACCGTTGCAGTATGTTCAGGACTGTCATTTCTCGAGGAACGTGGGAGTGTTCCTCAAAGAGACTCCTTGAGTGTGTGACATTTGGATCGTAAACTGTCTGTGTCGAGGAGCGTGGGAAATATTTTGCATGATCGGGTTCAGGAGGTACTCGAGACTGCGGTGGCGGACAACGCTGTTTCGGAGCTGGCGAAAATGGATGGCTTGATGCAGGTCGAATTAACCTCCCACGAACGAGATGTGCTTCTTCGCGGTCTGCGATATGTTCGCAGCGCAATTATGCTTGAACTGCGGAACCCGAATCCTGAAGATGAACGTCGACGTTCCGGCCAGCTGAATGCCATTCAGACCCTCTCCCAGCGACTTGAATCATCCGACGCTATGGGAGCACGTGTCTGAACTCGTGTTCGGTAAGCAATGAATCCACTGCGCACCTCATCTTCCGGGGTGCGTTTTCTTTTTAACGCGGTATGCTGTCGAAGCACTCCGGAGAGCAAGACCTGGCGAGATGCGTTACGAACATGTCTGTATCGAAGCAGTCGCCCACACACTTCCCGGTAACGTGGTGACCTCTGCAGAACTGGAACAACAGCTTGCTCCGGTTTACGAACGCCTGCGACTGCCATCCGGGCGGCTCGAACTGATGACGGGAATTACTGAGCGGCGATTCTTTGATCGAGGAACGCTGCCCGGAACGATCAGCATTCAAACAGCCACAGCAGCGCTAAAAAAATCGGGCCTCGACCGGGCGTGTATTGGTGCTCTGGTCCATGGTTCCGTCTGTCGTGACCAGATGGAACCGGCAACGGCAGCCGGCGTTCATTCCGGCGCCGGTCTTCCCGATGACGCCTTGGTGCTTGACGTCAGCAATGCATGCCTCGGACTTCTGAACGGCATGCTGCTGGTCGCTGATCTGATCGAACTGGGTCGTATTCGTGCGGGAATTATTGTGGGAACAGAAACCGGACGAAACCTGGTGGAGGGAACCATTGACAGTTTGCTGAAAGACGAGTCTCTGACTCGACAGTCGATTAAACCGGCGTTCGCTTCTCTGACAATCGGCTCGGGATCGGCAGCAATCGTGCTGTGTGATCGTCGGCTCAGTAAAACGGGTTACAGGCTTCTGGGCGGTGCGTTCCTGTCGAATACCTCCGGCCATAAACTGTGCGCAGGTGGTGTGCAGTCAGAACTTCACGGTGACAGCCGGCCTCGAATGGAGACTGACTCAGAAGCGCTGCTTCACGCTGGAATTGCACTGGCCCAGCGGACATGGCTGAAGGCAAAAAATACTCTGGGCTGGAAGAATGAAGACGTCGACCGGGTTTTCACCCATCAGGTCGGCAAACAGCATCGCAGCCTGCTGATGGAACGCCTCGAACTCGATCCCTCCCTTGATTACCCCACAGTGGAACGGTTTGGAAATACCGGGGCAGTCGCACTCCCTATGGCCCTGTCTCTTGGTCTGGAAGAATTTCCGCCAGCTGCAGGAACCCGTCTGGCTCTGCTGGGAATTGGCAGTGGTCTGAATTCCGTCATGCTGGGAGTTCAATGCGGCTGACCAGCCTGGTCAGGAACAGCACAGATCAGCAGGATTTTCAGAAATCCTGCAGAGTGGAATTTTGCGGCAGTCGAGAGGACCGGATTTTGGTCAATCGACAAAGCGAACTCCTGATCATACTTTACCCCCGCAATTCGCGGCGGAACTCGATGTTACGCTATTTGTCGTTTTTTTGATGCGGAAGAATTCACATGGAAGCCGGGATTGTCGGCCTGCCAAACGTTGGCAAGAGCACTCTGTTTAATGCACTTACATCCTCAACTGCCGCTCAAAGCGCAAATTACCCGTTCTGCACGATCGAACCGAACGAGGGAATTGTGAGCGTCCCCGACAGCCGTCTGGAGACCATCACGAAATACATTCCGCCACAAAAGGTTGTACCCGCTATTCTGAAACTGGTGGATATTGCCGGCATCGTCAAGGGAGCCAGCGTCGGCGAAGGGCTCGGTAACAAATTCCTCAGCCATATCCGCGAAGTCGACGCCATTCTGCAGGTCGTTCGCTGTTTTCAGGACCCGGATGTGATCCATGTGGGCAGCGGTGTGAACCCTCTGTCTGATATCGAAACCATTGAAACAGAACTGCTGCTGGCCGATATTCAGACGCTGGAAAACTCACTTCCCAAGGCTCAGCGAACCGCCCGTAGTGGCGATAAGGAAGCCAAATTTCGAGTTGAAGTGATGGAAAAATGTCAGGCTCACGTGAATGAAGGCCATCCGCTTCGAAATATGGAATGGACCGAAGACGAACTTCGAGTCGTCAACAGTCTGGGGCTGATGACGGCCAAACCCATTCTGTTTGTTGCCAACGTGGACGAAAATGACCTCGATGGTAAAAGTCCGCTTGTGCAGCAGGTGCGGGACTATGCCACAAAAGCGGGTGCATCCGTTGTACCCGTCTGTGCCAAACTGGAAGCCGAGCTCGCTGAGCTGGATGAAGCGGACCGCCGCGAAATGCTTGAGTCAGTCGGACTGGCAGAACCTGCACTCGGTGCCGTGGCACGGGCCACTTATAAAACTCTGGGCCTGCAGAGTTACTTCACGGCAGGGGAAAAGGAGGTCCGCGCATGGACCATTCCCATTGGAGCCACAGCGCCTCAGGCGGCGGGTGTTATTCACAGTGACTTTGAACGGGGCTTCATTCGCTGTGAGGTTTATGCTCTGGAAGATCTCGAAACCTACAAAACGGAAAAAGACATTCGAGCGGCTGGCAAACTTCGAGTGGAAGGTAAGGCCTACGTCATGCAGGATGGAGACATCTGCCACTTCCTGTTTAACGTCTGACTTGCTCAGCAGGCACAGGGAACCGCAGAATCGCAGGTTGCGCGGACCTCGGAGGGCTGACGCCGCTCCGCTCGTCAGACGCGCGACTCTGACGGTCTTCGGCGTATCAGCTTCAGCGCTTCAGGTCATATTCCTTGATCTTGCGATACAGGGTGCGTTCGCCGATCTCCAGCATTCTGGCAGCTTCCTCGCGGTTGCCGTCAGCCAGTTCCAGAGCACGCTCAATGTAGAATTTCTCGACTTCCGTGAGTGGTCTGCCAATCAGCGAGTCAGCACCCGTGGCGGCATCTGTCACACCATCGGCTACAGTTTCCGCAACCAGCGAAGCGATTTCCGGAGGAAGGCCGTCAATATCCAGAATGCCGTCTGAATCCAGAACCAGCATTCGTTCAATACAGTTTCGCAGCTGACGAATGTTGCCGGGCCACTGATACGCAAGCATCGCTTTTCTGGCGGCTCTTGAGATCCCCTGTACCTCACGACCCGTCTTGCGGGACAAGTCGCGAAGAAAGTGTTCCATCAGCAGAGGAATATCGCCCGGTCGTTCACGCAGCGGAGGCAGGTGAATATTGACAACATTAATTCGATAATAAAGGTCTTCGCGGAAACCCCCGTCTTCCACCATCTTTCGGAGATCGGCATTCGTTGCCGCCACCAGTCTCACATTAATGCTGAGTTCATCGTTGGCCCCCAGGCGGGTAATTTTTCGTTCTTCCAGAACACGCAGAAGCTTGACCTGTGTATCCATTGGCATTTCGCCAACTTCATCAAGAAACAGAGTTCCCCCGTTAGCGTATTCGAACTTCCCGATGCGTCGGCCAGCCGCACCGGTAAATGCTCCCTGCTCATGCCCAAACAGCTCACTTTCGAGAATGCTGTCCGGCAATGCTGAAATATTCAGCGGCACAAACGGTTTATTTTTGCGGGGACTGTTCTGATGCAGGGCACGGGCAACGAGTTCCTTTCCTGTCCCGTTCTCGCCTTCAATCAGAACGGTACTGTCTGACGGAGCCACATTTTTCAGAATCTCGACAATCGCCTGCATCTGAGGGCTGCTGCCAATGACACCCTCAAAGCCAAAACGCTCATCCAGCGATCTGCGAAGTTCTGCGTTTCGACGAATCAGTCGGAGTCGGGCAGACGCCTTTTCCACAGCCGATCGCAGCTCGCCAATATCCAGCGGCTTCGTCAGGTAGGTGTAAGCGCCATGCTGCATGGCAGTCACCGCCGATGTGATCGAGCCATGTCCGGTCAGCACAATCACTTCCGCGTCCGGCAGCTCTTCCTTGGCCTGTCGCAGAATTTCCAGTCCGTCGATTTCACCCATCCGCAGATCGGTGACAATCACGTCCCACGATTCGGCAGCGATCAGCTGAGCGCCTCGCTCGCCTGATCCTGCCACGCGGCAGTCGCAGTTAATACGGCCTAAACTGTCAGCAACAGCCTGTGCGTGCCCTTCATCATCGTCCACGATCAGGACGCGAACCGGGATTGTGGACAGATCTGAAACATCATTCCGATTATCAGTCATTGCGTCTTCAGCAACGAGGATTCACTGGACGGAGGAAAAACAATGGTGAAACGCGTTCCCTTACCCGGCTCGCTCTCGCAGGAAATTTGTCCGTTGTGAGCTTCCACGATTCGGCGAACGGTCGGCAGTCCGAGGCCACTGCCTCCGCTGCGTGTTGAAAAAAAAGCCTGAAACATCCGACTGAGCGTCTTTTCATCCATGCCTTTGCCAGTATCAATGATTTCCAGCACAACCTGCCCCATTCGACTGTGCGTCAGAAAATCGATTGAACCACCTCCCGGCATCGCTTCCATGGCGTTGCGACCCAGGTTTACCAGAGCCTGACGGATCAGTGCCCGATCCATCATAATCAGAGGCAGATTGCTGTCGAGATGAGGCCGAAGCTCCACATTCAGACTGTCTGCCTGTGGTTCCAGAAACCCTATGTATTCGAGGACCACATCGTTAAGACTTGCTTCCGCCAGATCCAGTTCACCGGCTTTCGCAAACTGAAGGAAAGCATTCAGAATGTCTTCCAGGTTTCGACACTCAGCCTGCAGATTCGTGATGCGTTTCCGCATCCGTCTCGCGCGAGCCGAATCTTCGTCTTCCAGTTCCTCCGCCAGCAATTCCAGATTCATGCCGATCGTGGACAGGGGATTCCGAATTTCATGGGCCAGCCCCCCGGCCAGAGTCGCCAGCTCCGTATTCTGAGCAGTAAGTCGCTGATGCTCATTTTGCCGGACGGTGGATTCCATCTGCTGAGCTTTCGAAGGTGAAACAACCAGGCACAGGACAGCCGACCGCTCAGTCGGCTGCCCCGTGACATTCCTGTGAATCTGAGGCCGTCCTATTCCTCTTCGGCGTCCGGTTTCTGAGCAGCCAGAACCGCACGTCGTGACAGCTTCACGCGGTTCTGATCGTCAACCGCGATGACTTTCACTTCAAACTTGTCACCCACTTTACAGATGTCCGTCACGTTCTTGACGAAGCCATCGGAAAGCTCGCTGATGTGACACAGACCATCCTTACCCGGAGCAATTTCAATGAAGGCACCGAAGTCCTTGATTGAGGTTACTGTTCCATTATAAATTCGACCGACCTGAATCTCTTCACACAGAGCTTCAATTCGAGCGAGTGCTGCGTCAGCAGACTGAGCATTCACAGCGGAAATGGTGACCGTGCCGTCTTCAGCAATATCAATCATTGCACCCGATTCTTCCTGAATCGCGCGAATGGTCTTTCCTCCCGGTCCAATCAGAAGTCCAATCTTCTCAGGATTGATGGATGTCTGCACCAGCTTGGGTGCATGCTCCGAAACTTCTGTACGAGGACGTCGGATGGTGGTCAGCATCTCTCGCAGCAGTTCCTTGCGAGCCTTCAGTGCCTGATCCAGAGTGTGACGGATAATCTCTTCGCTGATCCCCTCAGTCTTGAGGTCCAGCTGAATTCCGGTCACTCCCCGACCTGTTCCCGCGACTTTGAAGTCCATGTCACCGAAGTGGTCTTCATCTCCCATGATGTCTGTCAGCAGCGTGTATTTGTCACCTTCATCCACCAGACCGATGGAAATTCCGGCAACCGGCTGCAGAATGGGAACGCCCGCGTCCATCAGCCCCAGCGTGGCACTGCAGACAGATGCCATCGAACTGCTTCCGTTGGATTCCAGAATGTCCGAAATCACGCGGATCGTGTAAGGGAACTTTTCTGACGGCGGAATGACAGGCGCCACAGAACGTTCAGCCAGACAGCCATGCCCAATTTCACGTCGGCCAGGCCCGCGAATCGGGCGACATTCTCCCACGCTGAACGACGGGAAATAGTAGTGCAGCATGAATCGCTGAGCTTCCTCGCCAAACAGGCCATCGCTCTTCTGCTGATCCCGGGTAGTACCAAGCGTCACTGTTGCCAGTGACTGTGTTTCTCCACGAGTAAACAGCGCGGAACCGTGTACACGAGGAATCACAGAAACGCCGCAGCTGACTGCACGCAGGTCGCCAGGTGCTCGCCCATCCAGACGCACACCGCTGAGAATCAGATCACGAACAACACGAGCTTCCAGCTTGTAAAACGCATCTCCAAACTGAGCTCGTGTGAGCCCGTCTGAAGAAGTTTCTGCATCTGCGGGGAAGTAGTGGGCAATCAATTCCTTCTTCAGTTCACCAACCTTGTCGCCACGATCCTGCTTCAGCTTCGTCGTCTTGGCCTGCTTCATTCGATCATAGGCCTGCGACTTCAGAATTGCGTCAAACGGATTATCGGCCGCAGCGGGAACAACTGTCGGCTGCACACCGGCCTGTCGAACAAGATCTTCCTGAAGAGCACACAGCGTCTGAATCTCTTTATGAGCAAACATGATGGCATCACCCATCTCCTGCTCAGGCATCTGCTGTGCAAATCCCTCAATCATCAGGACGGCAGTCTTTGAGCCCGCAACGATCAGGTCCAGTTTACTCTCAGCCATCTGCTGCACCGTTGGCATCAGGATCAGCTGTCCGTCCACCTGGCCAACTCGCACTGCCGCAATCGGCCCCTTGAAGGGCATGCCGGAAACCATCAGAGCCGCACTGGCCCCGGTAATGCTCAGTACGTCCGGATCGTTCTCGCCATCACTGGACATCACATTGGACTGAATTTGTACTTCGTCTCGAAACCCCTTCGGAAACAGTGGACGAATCGGGCGGTCTGTCAGCCGACAGGTCAGTACTTCACGAGTTGTAGGACGACCTTCCCGTTTCAAATATCCGCCAGCAAATTTGCCGGCAGCCGCAAGCCGCTCCCGATAGTCGACCGTCAGAGGAAAGAAATCCGTTCCCGGACGAGACGGACCGGTTTGCGCGGCGACAAACACACTGGTGTCGCCAAACTGGATCATGACCGCGCCACTGGCCTGCTTTGCCATCTCTCCCGTTGTGAGCGAATACTTTCGGCCCCCAAATTCACATTCAGCAGTGACCTTCTTCACAATTCATTTCCTCACCCGGACCAGCCGGAATACGGACTGCATCTTCAGGGCAGGAACGAAAATCAGATTGTCGCTCGTGCAGCAACTTCACGGCATCAGAAACACCTGCGACACACACATTACACTTCGCCGACTTCTTCGTTCGGCGAGCAGCATGTCACGAACCAGGATCAGTTTGTCTGTCACGACCCCATGCCAGCCGCAGAGAACATCCGTCTTCTGCCAATTGCTTTGGGTCTCACAACTTTATTCTGTTCAAACTTTGTAACTGTTCAAACCTCAGACAACGAGCCTGCAACTTCCGACAACTCAAAGTCGCCACAGGATGCGGCAATCCGCTACGAACCTGCGGCAGCAGTCAAACCTACATCAAAAATTACCTGAACACACCAATCACAACATCCCGCAACACTCGGGCTCCAGCTCAACTACCATTCACCACGCTTAACTTATCCCAATCAATTTATCGGAGCCCCTGCTTAAACCCGCAACCCACCAAACACCAACAAAAAAAGCGTCGCCTGCGTCCTTCCGGACTTTCGGCGACGCCGACCACCACTATTTTCGAATATTCAGCCGAGTAATCATTTCCACATACTGACCCGGCGTCTTTCTCTTCAGATAATCCAGCAGCTGCCGACGCTTACTCACCATCCCCAACAAACCTCGACGGCCCGCATAATCCTTGGGATGGGTTCGCAGATGCTCTGTCACTGCCTGAATTTGAGCAGTCAGAACCGCGATCTGCACTTGGGGTGAACCCGAGTCCCCCTCTTTAACCGAAAATTCTTTAACGATTCGCTGCTTTTCTTCGTTCGAAATCGACATCCAATAACTTTCGATTGTCAATGATTGGCGGGGTCAACCACCGCAGTCAGGCTGCGTCCCAGTGCCCAAAAACGCTCAATCATCCTGCCAAAATGGACGGCAGCCCTTTACATCGGAAACTGCCAAATCAGGCCGCATTGTAGTCGGAACACGCTCAAAATCAATGCAGATCCCCTGGGGCCTTCATTTCGGCACAGAATGACGGTCAAAATGAGGACTGGCCCGACAAAATCAGAAAGTGCAGTAAACGGGGGCGGCAGTGCAAGCGAATTGCAGCAAACGAAAGGCACCGTCGGCGTCTTCATGGGATCGGGGACACACGCATACCGAGGAATGGGTTTCTTTCAGAAATCAGCACCAGACTTGCTGCAAATCAACGGTTGTCTCGCCGTTCGCCCCGGCAAATGTGATCTCTTGCGAACATCTGACCGGTGCCGCATAGCGGCCTTCCGTAAGAAGTCGATACTGCCACGCACACCGCTCTTCCGGATCGACGATCCACAGCTCCGGCACCGAAGCCTGTTCGTAAAGCTGCTTCTTTAAACCCTCATCATAGTCCCGATTCGATGGCGAAAGAATTTCAACAATCAGGTCGGGAACACCCTTAATCTTCGTCGACGTGATAATCTGATTCCGGGACAGCACTACTACCAGATCGGGCTGGACGATGTCCCACTCCGTCAGCTGCAGGTCAATTGGAGCATCGAAGACCTGCCCGAGTCCCTTCAATTCAAGCTGTTCGTACAACTGAAACTGGATATGTCGTGAGACGGTCTGATGGCGAGGATTGGGAGCCGCATTCATGTAATGTCGACCATCAATGATTTCATGGCGGTTTCCATCAACAGGAAACAGAACATACTCCCGGTAGGTCAGCCTGATCGGCGACTGGCGAATCGTTTCCTGTGACGCAGACATGACTGCTCCCGATCTGAATACTCTCCATTTCCCCCTCCACACTGTACTCCCCGCCAATCACGTGATCAATCCGGATTTCGCAGCAAAGAATCCCGAAATGAAGAGCAAAAAGCGGTCAGGTCCAATAGTGTTCGGCACTGCTCGCCCACGAGCTTGCCTCGTGGGTTTACCTCGCCTCTGCGCCAGGCGGAGCTCCCTTCGAACGTCCTCGTTCCGCAGACAACCCCTGGCGCAAAGGCCCTGCAAGCCCACGAGGTGAACTCGTGGGGGCTGTGGACGCGATTGCTCGCCCACGAGCTTGCCTCGTGGGTTTACCTCGCCTCTGCGCCAGGCGGAGCTCCCTTCGAACGTCCTCGTTCCGCAGGCAACCCCTGGCGCAAAGGCCCTGCAAGCCCACGAGGTGAACTCGTGGGGGCTGCGGACGCGCATCATCGGATCGCATCAACAACCGAATCATTCTGCGATTCGCTCGCGGAGCGAGCAAAGCGCGTGGCCCCATGCTTCAGCGTGGGGTTCCTCGCGTCAGACAGGTCCGCTGGGACATTTCTTCCAGAGAATCAAGCGTCGCAAGAACCACAACGTGGCCGTCGTGGCGATGGCACCAAAGACGTAAAGTCTGAAGCCATCCTTCCCGGAAGCGGTCGCTCCGCAGTTGCCAAACCCTGGCTTTCCCGGCACAGGGCCGGGAGGGGCCACGTCGATGGAATCTGAGCAGTCACTGCTGGCCGTTGTTCTTATTGGCTTTGCTGGTTGTTATCGACACGTGCCGCCAACCGCGACGGTGTGCAAACGAATCTCGGCATACGGAAAGAATTCACAGCGTCACCACGGGAACAGCACCACCCGGATGCTGCGCTGAGTGTCCTCCACCCGGAAATCAGCACCAGACCTGCTGCAAATTAACGGTTGTCTCGCCGTTCGCCCCGGCAAATGTGATCTTTTGTAAACACCTGACCGGCGCCGCATAAAGGCCTTCCGAAAGAAGTCGATACTGCCACGCACACCGTTCTTCCGGGTCAACGATCCACAGCTCCGGCACCGAAGCCTGTTCGTAGAGCTGCTTCTTTAAGCCCTCATCATAGTCCCGATTCGATGGCGAAAGAATTTCAACAATCAGGTCGGGAACACCCTTAATCTTCGTCGACGTGACAATCTGATTCCGGGACAGCACTACTACCAGATCGGGCTGGACGATGTCCCACTCCGTCAGCTGCAGGTCAATTGGAGCATTGAAGACCTGCCCCAGTCCCTTCAATTCAAGCTGTTCGTACAACTGAAACTGAAGATGTCGTGAAACGGTTTGATGGCGAGGATTGGGAGCTGCATTCATGTAATGTCGACCATCAATGATTTCATGGCGGTTTCCATCAACAGGAAACAGAACATACTCCCGGTAGGTCAGCCTGATCGGCGACTGGCGAATCGTTTCCTGTGACGCAGACATGACTGCTCCCCTATCTGAATACCCTCCATTACCCAGCCATACTTTACCCCTCGCCGATCGCCTGATCAATCAGATCTCCTCAAAGATCTCCAGTCAATGACTGAGCAGCTGCCCGCCAATGGTATATACGAAATCGAACGAGTTGCGCTGTCAATCGCAAGTCATTTCATGTGCAGGAGTCTTTAATGACGACCTGCAACTCTGGGTCCATCGTCAACCCATTTGCACGAGACGGCCGAATACAAGTAAAATTCTTCGGAAACACTCGCGGAAATTGACAAAGGTCTTCACTGAGCGATACACCGGAGTCAGACGCAGCGATAAAACCGGGTAAGCAGGTGTAAGGCACCGGTTCGCGGTCAGCACTGGTACGCGAGCGGTCCTTCTTTGAGGATACATGGCCTGATGAAATCATTCTTAAGTGTCTCTTTTTCCCGCTCTGATGTCTGCATCGCGCGGAGTTCCTTTCTCTGCTGCTGCGCCTTTCTGGTGGCCTCCCAGTGGATGATCTCCATCGGAATGGCCGACGACGAAAAAGCGATTCCCGCCAGCGAGCTCGTCAGCAAAGCCATTGCTGCAGCAGGTGGCGAAGACAAACTGCTGACGCTTTTCCGGATGGAAGAACGATTCAACTCCGGTAAGGAACGTGCAACCCCAGGCACAGCACGTGTGTCCGTGGTTGAACCTCCCAGGTCCTGGTGGATCGGAACAAAGGAACGAGGAGAAGAGCCTGCAAAAGTTGTTGCCTGGGCATGGACGCTCGGTGCTTTAAAAGATCCAAAGTCCAAACTTGAGCTTCTGCCAGAGGCCACTGAAGAAGGCAAACAGCTGTCCGTTTTGAGAATCTCAGGCAGCGTCGATCCTGCCATCGATTTGTATTTCGACATGACCACTTATGAACTCGTCCGGGCCGACTGGCGAAACGACATCTATCGATTCAGCAACTGGCGGGATTACGATGGAACGAGATATCCATCGACGTGCACCATGTTTCGAAGAAAGTCGGGTGAACCATGGTTCCATCACGAGATTTTATCGATTGAGCGATTACAGGAGCTTCCGGAAGGCCTGAAACGGTAGTCGGAGACTGCAGAGCCTGAACAGGAACGCCCCTGAACAAGAACACGAGGCGATTATGTCGATCCAGAGTTCGGCACTTCCGGAGTACTCGGGCTAACTTCAGGCGGTGCAGCTTCTTCTACAGCTTTTTCTACCGGTGCATCCGGCACTGCAGGCTGTTCTGAGACCGTGGACTGCTGCAGCAACCTGAGCAGACGTTCCGCAGAACCCACGGCATGGATTTTCCATTGACCGTCTGCAAAGATGAAGCGGATCGTCTCCGATTGTCCTGCCGCGTTCGTAATCGTCGCCGAAGCCATGTCGCCCGATCCACTGTATGACGAAACTTCACCGCTAATCAGTTCAAACTCCAGCTCGTCATCGCCGAACAGCCCCGTGTTTAATGCCCAAATCGCGAACAGATGCCGCGGATATTCGTCAGGCATGGTTTCCGCGGCGCTGTCAATCACTGCGTCGGCGTTCGAAGCGTCGGCATCCCGAAGCTGAAGGATCAGTCCTTCTAATCCGTCCTCAGGTTTGTTTGCCACCTGCGTTCCAGCTGCAGGTTCCCCATATAACTGTTTTCCCGGCAACAGTTTTCCGACAACACTGAATTCACCGCGTGATGCACCAAATAAGTCGAGGAGCTGCGGAGAACGAGCAATCTCCTCAGAGTGTTTTCGACTATAACGTGTAAGCAGTTCCTTCGCCTGGTCGTCCCCCAGCTTACTCCATCGCAATTCCATCGCTGCGCCAAATGCGAACGCCCTGAGTAACTCTCGCAACTGTCCGGCCGAGCTAAATGAGTCACTCAGGCCGATCCAGTCTTTTGAAGCATATGCCGACCGGGCATTGGCAACCGCCATCCATGGGCCAGCGTCACGGTAAAAGCGGTGAATCGCTGGTGACAACGACGGTGCTTTGATATTACCAAAGTCCTGTTGAGCACTGCTGATCCTCCAGTCGAACCAGCGACCTGTCCGGGCAATTCGAATGCTGAGCGGCAAAAGAGACTGGTCCCATCCCAGAAGGCCTGGCTGTCCACGATGGATACTTGCCGGAGGAAAACCTGCCATGCCCGGGCCGCCCATGCCCGAGCTCATCCCGGCGCCCATCATCATCCCACCCGCCATCATCCCGGCCCCCATCATGGCAGGCTCTGAGTAAAGACCGGTACCAAACAGATTCAGGTGATCCCGGAACTCACGCTGTGTTTCAACGGACACAATATCATCAAGCTGAGTCCAGAGCGCGTTCTCTATCTGCCGCAACTGTTCCGGAAACGGCCTGATTTCCGTCGTCAGCGTTCCGCCTGCTTCAACGGACACCAGCGAATGCAAAGCTTCTTCCCGAAGATAGCGTTCGTGGATTTCTTTCAGAATCCTGTTGACGGCTGCACGCTGTTCGCTGCTGAGAGAAAACTGGAAATACGATTCGCTCAGAATCGGCCCGGATTCACTATAAACGATCGTCTGATCCATCGCTGCCGCGCCAGTCGCCATCTCTCCTCCCATGCCTCCCATGCCCATTTCCCCTCCGGCTGATGCCATGCCCTGCATACCAGGACTGTAAGCCGCCGCACCCTCCGAAGAATTCTGCGATAATGCAACGGCAGCGTCCGCGGTGGCCTGCTGGCGCTGAGCAAGTTCCCTCGCCGTTTCCGCGGCTCGCCGCTCATTGAGCTGTGCCGTATGGTATTTGGCCAGCGCGACCTGCTGCTGCTGATTTTGAACTCGGGCTTCAAGAAACAGATACATCAGACCGGCAATCACCGGTGTTGCAAGAACTCCGGCGATGAAACCGACAACACCTCGTCCGATCCAGCGACGTCTTCCGGCCTTTTGCGATGAATGGGCTGCCACGGCTGGCATTCGCAGTGCATCGACATCCACTTTCACTTCACTCGCCTGCTGGTATCGGCGATTCGGCTCCTTCGCCAGAGTTCTCAGCACAACTTCGTCCAGTCGCACGTCGGTTTCGGCACGTTCTGACGGTGGTGAAAAGCGACCAAGCGGCAGCTCGCCGGTCAGCAGCTCGTAGAATACCACGCCCATGGAATAGATATCGGCCCGATGGTCGATACCTGGCAGGCCTTCGATTTGTTCGGGCGCCATGTAGGCGGGCGTTCCCATCAGCTGATGAGTGCCGGTGAGTGTGGGCATCGTGGGGGACTGTCCGAGCAGTCGGGCGAGGCCAAAGTCGGCGATCTTCACTCGTCCGCGTTTGTCGATGAGGATATTCTCGGGCTTGATGTCGCGGTGCACAACACCTTCGTCATGTGCGAACTGCAGGGCATCACACAGCTGACCGACGATGGCGAGCGTTTCCTTTGAACCCAGTTTTTTGATCGGTTCGGCTCGCAATGCCTGCCGGAGAGTGACTCCGTCGACAAATTCCATCAGCAGAAAAAAGATGCCTTCACGTTGTCCGAATTCGTAAACTGTTACGATGTGCGGATGACTGAGTGACGCAAGCAGCCGGGCTTCGCGAAGGAATCGTTCGGCAAACCCGGGAGTTGTTGCCATTTCTCCGGGCAGGACTTTCAGAGCGGCGATGCGATCCAGTTCCTTCTGTCGGACTCGAAAGACGGCCCCCATGCCGCCAGCGCCAAGCAGTTCCTGAATATCCAGGTGTGGAAACGCCGCAGCCAGCTGTTCAGTTTCCGGTGGCTTCCATGCAATGCGTGCCCCGGCGCCATATGTGGAGCTTCTCATTCCCTGCTGCAAAAGACATGCAGGACAAAAGATCTGGCCATTGCTGGTCAGCAGCTCGCCGCTGCAGGTGGGACAGGTGTTCGTGGTCATGAGGTACTCCCGAAGTTTTTCAGGTCGGCCAGCCTGACTTTGCACGGTCCATGCGGCTGAAACGCTTCTGCCGTTGCGGTCTCGTGAAGACAGGTCTATTATCAGGAGAAGCAGCTCACGGCGAACGTTACCGGGAAAATCCGGAAATTTGATTGAAAGCCGGATATGACCGCATCTTCTTCCACGACTCCCGCAGCTCGGCCCCCGCGAAACTTTGCAACAACGCGATGGAGCCTGATCCTGCAGGCTCGACGAATCAGTGACACATCTGCACGAGCGGCCCTTGAGGAACTTTGCCGGGCCTACTGGCTTCCCGTGTACGCCTTTATGAGGCGTCAGACGCGAGACCTGCATGAAGCGCAGGATCTGACTCAGGGATTGTTTGCCAGCCTGTTGTCAAAAGAAGCATTTTCCGACGTTAGTCCGGAGCGTGGTCGTTTTCGCTCCTATCTGCTTGCTGCGGCTCAGCACTTTGCCAGCAATGAAAGAGATCGCCGGACAGCCCTTAAGCGAGGTGGCTCAGCGCTGCCGGAGTCACTCGACTATGCAGACGTTGAAAACCGCCTTGCCAAAGAACTCGGCAAAGTCCCCACGGCAGAAGCTCTGTTTGAGCGACAATGGGCCATCGCCCTGCTTGATCAGGTACTGAATCGGCTGCGAAAGGAATACGAGTCGGCAGAACGAGGAGCGGTCTTTGAAAGGCTTTCAGTTCACCTGTCAAAACAACCGGGTACAGAATCCCTGACTGAGATCGCCGCACAAATGGGAATGACAGATGAAGCCGTGCGAGTTGCTCTGCACCGTCTGCGAAAACGTTACCGACAGATTCTGCGGGAAGAGATTGCCCAGACGACATCATCTGCGGACGAAATTGACGACGAAATTCGCCAGCTGTTTCGGTTCCTGCAGACGAAGAACCCCTGACGAAACCCGCCTTTAACGGGTTACTATGTGGCTGGCTGGACAGCGGCCGCTGACGAGAACGTCATGTTGCCGTTGTCTAATGTCACTGTTCCGGGAAATTTACCTGCCAGTTCATCGCTGTGGGTCACGCACAGCAGAGCCGTCTGCTGTTCGGCGGCAACTTCCAGCAGCAGCTGACCGATCGCTGCAGCGGTTGTGGGATCCAGATTTCCGGTAGGCTCATCGGCCAGCAGCAATGACGGCCGATTGATCAGAGCCCGACACACGGCCACACGCTGACGTTCACCTCCGGAAAGCCGGGATGGGCGATGACTGAGCCGATGCTGCAGACCAACTCGGGTCAGCAGTTCCATGGCTCGCTGGCGAGGATGTTCTTCTGTGGTAAAGCCGGCGAGCGTTGGCAGGAGTACATTTTCAAGCACGCTGCACTGTGGCAGTAACTGATGTTCCTGAAAAATGAAGCCGATATACTGGTTTCGAAAGGAAGCGAGTCGGTCCGAAGTCAGCGTCCAGGGGTTCTCGCCCAGGATTTCGACAATTCCGGATGTCGGCTTATCGAGTGTTCCGGCGATGTGAAGAAGCGTTGTCTTGCCACATCCGGAAGGTCCCCGGATTGCCAGCGCATCGCCGGAAGAAACTCGCAGGCTGACGTTCTTCAGGATATTAATCGGCTCCCCTCCCGACTGAAACGTGCGGGAAACCCCATGCATCTGCAGAACAATAGGCATTGAATCAACTTTCCAACAAAATCTTCACTGGATTCTGACGTCAGTACTGGCTGAATATTCATGCAGCTTTGAGGTGTATTCGTCGGGGATTTCGATTGACTGAAGCGGCTGTCCCGGCCGCACAACGCAGCATACAGTCTTCATGGAACCCCGCGCCACGATCCTGTCTCCAATGGAAAACACCACATCGTACGTCAGTGACTTCACTCCGATTCGCTGAACCGTCAGAAGGACCTGAATCAGGTCTTCATAGCAGGCTGGCGATTCGAACCGGCACTGAGCAAAAACTCGGGGCCATCCGAAAGTTGTCCCATCCGGCTGGTGATTGACGATTGTCAGACCCAGCGAACGAAAAAAGGCGTGTTCAGCCTGTTCCATCCATCTATAGAAATTTGAAAAATGTACGATACCGGCCATATCGGTTTCGCAAAATTCCACTCGCCGCGTTGTCTGGTAGGAAGAAGCCATTGAGTCCATTACACTTGTTAATGACGTCCGGGATAATGACGTCCGGGAAATCGTGAAGGTGCCGGACCGACGATTGTAGTCGCCATCCTGTCATCATCCCAGAACTCCGGCCGATTCTTCCTGAATTCTGCTGCAGGAATGCACAACGCTATGGCGAACAGGAAACCACTCAGTGATCCTGACCAGATAGTCACGGCCTGCCGCAGCCTGAAACGGCGCGACAAACTGCTGGGCGGTGTTATTGAGCAAATCGGACAGTTCTCCCTGCGTCCTCGCAGTGGCGGCTATGAAATGCTGGTCCGTTCGATTATTTCCCAGCAAATCTCCACCGCAGCTGCCCGAACGATTCGGGCCCGACTGCAGGGCCTGCTGCCAGGTGGTCGCATTCAGGCGGCTTCCATAGAAGGCCTGTCTGATGAACAGCTGCAGGCCGTCGGAATTTCGCAGCAGAAACGCGGGTACATCCGACATTTGACTGAATGTACCCGCAACGGGACCGTAAACTTCCGACGGATTGCACTGGCCGACGATGAGAGCGCCATTGCAGAACTCGTTCAGGTCAAAGGCATCGGACGCTGGACGGCCCAGATGTTCCTGATGTTCAGCCTCGGTCGTGCCGATATCTTCGCTCCGGATGATCTGGGCCTGCGGAATGCGATCATTCGCTTATACAGCCTGACAGGAAAGCCCCATCGAAACCAGCTTCTTGAGATTGCCGAAGCATGGGCTCCCTGGCGCAGTGTTGCGTCATGGTATCTCTGGCGATCGCTCGAACTGCCGTTGATTTCCTCTGCCAGCACAGAATTCAGCAACCCCGAATCGGAAAGCTGAGGAAGCATTGCGACTCGGAATGATGCAGCCTTACTTCTTCCCCTATATCGGCTACTTCAACCTGATCAGAGCGACCGACCTCTGGATTGTCTTTGATACACCTCAGTACATTCGCCGAGGATGGGTGAATCGAAATCGAGTTTTATCGGATGGCACCGATTCCTGGAAATATGTTCGCGTTCCAGTCATTCATGCGCCTCGGGAAACCGCAATCCGCGACATACAGATCGATCCGAGACAGAACTGGGCCACCGAACTGCTGCAAAACCTTGATGTCTATGAACGCCGACGCGCACCGTTCTTTCATTCGGTCAAAGAATGGTTCCACACAACAGTCAGCTCTGCCCCGGATTCTGCCCGGCTGTCACCGTTGCTTATTCACCTTCTTAAAGAAACGTGCCAGTATCTTCAGCTGCCTTTTCAATGTCAGGTCTATTCAGAAATGAACCTGAATCCTGACGGAATTTCGGACCCCGGTGAATGGGCATTGCAGACAGCGATTGCCGTCAATGCGAAAACTTACATCAATCCGCCAGGCGGTCGTGAGATCTTTGATGCAGCCGGTTTTTGCAAAGCAGGAATTGAACTGCTGTTTCTTGAACCCGATCTGACGCCATACGATCAGAAGGCACCCACTTTTACTCCAGGACTTTCCATTCTGGATGTGATGATGTGGAATTCGCCCGAGCAAATACAAAAACTTCTGCCGAATTATTCTCTGGTGTCCTCCTGATCCGATTCTCCGTCCCCTCCCCTGCCCTCCAGGCCATCTGAACAAGCCGTCTGATGACTTTTTCGCTGCAATCTGACCATGACGTTTACTGCTGGCTAAAGAACCTGCTGGAGCCGGTTTTTCGCGTTGTGACAGAACCTGCAACATCCTATTTTCTTGAACATCAGTACCGATATGTTATCTGGTATGAACAGGAGAAACTGTTCGAGCTCACCGGTGATTTCCGTATAATGCAGCCCGGCACACTGGTCCAGGAAGCAAATCGTATTCTGGCTGAGCTCCGGGCAGATCCGCGATTCAGCAATCTCTTAATTAACCGACTGGAACCTCTACAATTTGAACAGGAATGGTTCAGTCAGGGAAATCGGCTGATCGCCAGCAGGTTGCCACCCAGACAATCGGACCGGACGTGGTTTTGCACCGGCCGGGCGGCTTTTGCATGGCTGATGGAAAACGTTGTCCGTGCTCGAATGGATGTTCGCCGAATCTGGCTGCCCACGTTTTGCTGCTGGTCGCTCATTGATACGGTGGTTCGACGTTTACCGGATATTGAGCTTCTGTTTTATCCAGTGAATCCGAAGCTGCAGTGCGAATACCCGGAAATCGAACCGGGTGACGTTCTGTTATACATCCACTACTTTGGGCACAGGAATTTCCCGCCGGAAGTGCCGGCAGGCGCTATACTGCTGGAAGACGATTCTCATGTACTGATTCCATCGGAACCAGCTTCCGGGCATTTCGGCTTTGGCAGTCTGCGAAAGGTTTTCCGCATTGCTGACGGAGGATTTATTTACGGAGAATATCACCCCGTCTATGAGCCCAGCCGCAACCTGCCCGCATGGCTGCGTCGCAATGCCCGGGACTGGCGAGATTTACGGGAAGCGGAAAACATGCAGGATCGGGAAACACCGATCGCAGACATGAGCAGTCAGTCGATGGCCGCGATGGCGCAGTATGACCTCGTCACCAGTGCGTTACAGCGTCAGCAAAATGAACAGTATCTGCGAAATCATTTTCCGGCAGGTGAACCGCTGGTGAGTTTTCGCAATGACGAGGTGCCATTGCTTCATAATATTGTTCTAAAGAACCAGTCGGACCGCGATTCTTTAAAATCCTTTCTGGCCGAGCGAGCGATCTTTTGTTCGATACACTGGCCCGTCCATCCGCTGGTACGACAGCACAGCAATCAAGCGTGGACTGCGGATGCAATCTGGCTTGAAGAACATGTGCTTTCAATCCCCATCGCAGAATTTGACCGCCACGAAATGGTACGGATTTGCGAGACCGCCGAAGACTGGTTACGGGGTGCCCCCACGTAGGCGAGTCTCTCCGAGACTCGCGCACCCCCGCGTCTCTGCAACACTCGCGAATATCATGTCTCTGCGGCACTCGCGAATACTCGCATCTCTCCGAAAGGCTCGGACAGGCGTTTCAAATGCGAGTCTCGGAGAGACTCGCCTACGTGGGTGCATCAGCGGAACAGTGTTTATAAGATTCGTGACGGTGAACATTTTCTCGATCGGCGATCGCCGGTGGCAGGCGTACGTAAAGCAAAGCATTCAAGCGGGTGATTATGTCCGATTCCACATTTGATGTCATCGTGCTTGGATGCGGCGGTTTTGGTTCTGCATCGACCTGCCATCTGGCTCGACGAGGACTACGAGTGCTCGCGATTGATCGCTTTTCGCCGCCGCACGATCAGGGAAGTTCTCATGGCGAAACCAGGATCATTCGCAAAGCCTACTTTGAACATCCGGATTATGTACCCCTGCTGAAACGCGCATATCAGCTCTGGGATGAACTTTCTCATCTAACAGAGGAATCACGGAGTCTCGAAGAACAGAAGTTATTCGTTCGATGCGGACTGCTGCTGGCCGGGCCGTCGACGGGAGAAGTCATCACAGGAGCTCGACAGTCAGCTCAGCAGCATCAGCTGACACTGGAATCCATGACGGCTGCCGAAGCCGTTCGGCGCTTTCCCATGCTACGGATATCTGACGAACTCGAAACGGTGTTTGAGCCGGATGCCGGGTTCCTTTGGGCCGAACGATGTGTGGCCGCTCATTTACACGATGCGGCCGGTCATGGAGCACAGTTTGCTTTCAACGAAGCAATTAAGGATGTCCAGTTCGGCAGCAACAACGTCACGGTCAGGACATCAGAAGGCACGTACTCAGCGGCCTGTGCAGTGGTAACAGCAGGAGCATGGACAGGACAACTTTTACCGGAATACAAAGAATGGATTCAGGTCAAAAGGAAGATCCTCTACTGGCATCCAATATCGAATTCTGCGTGGGCCGATCCTACCCAGGCACCCGCTCATCTGTTTGAATTCCCGGGCAGCGGCCGCCAGTTTTACGGATTCCCCAGCGTCGACGGCCGGACAGTCAAACTTGCAGAACATACCGGCGGAGATTTTGTCGCCGACCCGTCATCTGTCGACCGGATGGTTCGCTCAGAAGAAGGGATCGGAGTCAGTGATTATGCGAATCGGTGCCTCAGCGGCGTATTGGGAACCGCGACCCGTTCAGCGGTCTGCATGTATTCCATGAGCCCTGACAGTCACTTTCTGCTGGACCGCCTGACTCATGTACCAGTAGTTGTGGCGGCGGGCTTTTCAGGCCATGGCTTCAAATTCACAAGTGTGCTGGGTGAAGCGGTTGCCGATCTTGTGACGAACGGACAAACATCTCTGCCGATCGATTTTTTGTCATCGCGCCGACTGTTAAGCCGACAAATGTGAACCCAGGCGATACGCGGAAGCAAGACCACTGAAGAAAAAGAAGGGGTTCGACAGAGGCAGGAAGATGTTTGCAGCCGCGGCGAGCAGAGCCACGACAATTCAAGCCTTCGGAGCCACCTCCTGTATGGACTTGTCTTCCTCCACAATTTCCGCCCGGACATCGTCTATCAACTTCTGACGCTGCTCGGCTGGCATGGCATTCCAGCGAGACTGGGCTTCCTGCCAGATCTCCGGCGGATACGCCTGGTCCGGAGTCCATGGCTTTGTTCCGGTTGTCGGTGCCCCAGATACAGTCGCTCCCGGAACATCCGCAATGTCAATGACATCCACACCTTCTTCCACTTCCTCGTCGTCTTCAGACCATTCTGACTGGCCTGATCGGTCTGTTTTTCGAGTCGGTTTTCGCCTGCCGGGAACGGGGCCTTTCTTATTCTCCTGAACTGGCTTTGCAGGCACTTTGGCCTTTGTCGCTGCTTCAGCCTGGTTCTTCTTTTTTAACGAAGATGGCGACGAAGACACGGGAAACGAACCTGCTGGCGCCGCTGGAGATCGTGGCAAATTCGCAGACTCCGCAGAAGACTCCGCAGCTGCCCTGCTAATTTCGACAACTGCCTGGCATTTCGGACACGTAATCGTTTTGCCTCTGGGAACCGGTGCATTAATCTTCAGTCGCAATTTGGCAGAGCAACCGGTGCAGAAAATCGTCAACGTCTCGCTCATTGCTGGTCATCACCCGAAACTGAGATTTTGCCGCCGGGATTCACGATGCTCCTCTTATATGGGGCACGAATACAATCGCTAAGCGGACAGACAATCCCTGACACATCACTGAGAATTCTGCCTGTAAAATTAATTTGCCGGATGCAATTATTGTGCATCAACCGTCTGCACAATATTTTGATCAAGTCTTCTGATACTCTCAGGAAATCAGTCTGATGAATTCTTTCACACGGCAGGCAGTATTTCGCATTGTTTTTGCTCTGCTGCTAACTTGCTGGTCGTCGGCCGCTGAACCGATGGCGGCCAGCAATACCTCCGCCTCTCGTCGATTTATTGCTGCAGATTCGTCCAAAAAGCAAATTGCCTTCATCCGTGAAGACGGAACGACGGAGTGGTCACACGCAATCGGGCCTCTGCATGATCTGCACGTCCTTCCCGGTGGCAATATTCTCTTTCAGGATACATGGACTCACGTCATTGAGGTTGATCCGAAATCGAACCAAATCCTTTGGCAGTACGAAGCGTCAACCGCACCTGGAAACCAGGGAAAACGCATTGAAATTCATGCGTTTCAGCGACTTCCGAACGGCCACACAATGATTGCGGAATCCGGTCGCAGCCGAATCATTGAGGTTGATTCTGCCGGTCAGATCGTCACTGAAATTCCTCTCAAAGTTACCAAATCTGACGCTCACCATGACACTCGACTGGTCCGTCGTCTGGAATCAGGAAACTATCTGGTTTGCCATGAAGCGGAAGGGCTGGTCCGCGAGTACGGAACGGAAGGGCAAACCGTCTGGGAATATTCGATTCCTCTTTTCGGCCGAACGGCTGCGCCTGGACATGGAGTCACAGCGTTTGGCAATCAGTGCTTTTCTGCGATCCGGCTTGGGACCGGAAATACTCTGATTGGAACAGGAAATGGACATTCAGTCATTGAGGTCACACCGGCCGGTCAGGTTGTCTGGAGCCTGCACCAGAACGAACTTCCGGGCATTCAGCTGGCATGGGTCACATCACTTCAGATTTTGCCGAACGGCAATCTGCTGATCAATAACTGCCACGCCGGTCCGGAGAATCCTCAGCTGATTGAAGTCAACAGAGCGAAACACGTCGTCTGGACGTTCCGTGATTTTGAACGCTTTGGCGATTCTCTGACCAATTCACAATTGCTCAGTGCCGATGGAACTGAATTTCCGGCGGCAAAACCTGGGCACCAGCGGTAGTTCAATCAGGGATCAGTCTCAGCAATGCACAGCGGGCAGAGCACACTTTCGTTTATCAAGATGCATGGCTGCGGCAATGATTACATCTTTCTGGACTGCTTCTGCAAGGCGCCACCGTCAAACCCTGCAATGCTGGCCATTCAACTGAGTGACCGCCATACGGCCATTGGTTCAGACGGGCTGGTGCTGATGCTACCTCCCGACAGCACCGATCGTCAGGGCCGAATGCGTATGTTCAACAGTGATGGCTCTGAAGGATCGATGTGCGGCAATGCCCTGCGGTGTTTTGCCATGTGGTTGTTCCATTCGGGCTACGCAGGACATACCTGTCAGATTGCAATGAACGATCGAACGGTCAGTGCGGAAATCATGGAATCGGATATTTCCCGGAGAACGGCAGTCATCCGTGTGAACATGGGTCCGCCGACCATCCAGAGTTCCGGCGATGAACGCGCATATGGTCGTGAACTGATCCTTGCTGATGTCATCACAAACGGCCTCAGTACTCGCATGACGTGCGTTTCCATGGGAAATCCTCACGCTGTCATTTTTGTTGACGACGTGAGTCGAATCGATTTCGAAGCCAGCGGACGCCGAATCGAACATCATCCCATGTTTCCCGATCGAACGAATGTGGAGTTCGCGGAAGTACTGAGCGGCAACCGAACACGAGTGCGGGTGTGGGAGCGAGGATCCGGCGAAACCATGGCGTGTGGATCCGGCGCATGTGCCGTGGCAATCGCCGGGATCAGCCAGAAGCACTTCAGCCGTCAGCAGCCAGTGATTGTGGAAATGCGGGGTGGCAACCTGCAGATTGAATGGGCACCGAACGGAAACGTGTATCTCCAGGGACCGGCAGCAGAAGTGTTTCGCGGAACGCTTCTGCTGCCATCCTGTCTCTGACGGTGGTCCGTCTGCGCCGAACACCAGGGAAGAATCAGGGCTTCGATGATTCAGTCACCTCGATTCGAATGACTATTCCAGCCGCGGATTCATACCAAGCGTTTTGACGAGGAAGGACCATTGGTCGGCCGCTTCCTCAATGATCTTGGCTGTAGGTTTTCCGGCGCCGTGACCTGCGCGGGTTTCAATACGGATCAGCGTTGGCGCCGTCCCGGACTGACAGGCCTGCAGCATGGCGGCAAATTTGAAACTGTGACCAGGGACGACCCGATCATCGGTATCTGCCGTGGTGACCAGAGTCGCGGGATACTGAATTCCGCCCTCCAGATTGTGATAGGGCGAATACTTGAACAGGGCTGCAAACTCGTCCGGATTCTCCGCACTGCCGTAGTCATCAACCCAGAATCGACCGGCCGTAAACTGATGAAACCGGAGCATATCCATCACACCCACTGCCGGAAGACATGCACCGTACAGGTCGGGGCGCTGAGTCATACAGGCGCCAACCAGCAGACCTCCATTACTGCCGCCCTGGATCGCCAGCTTTTTGGGTGTCGTATATTTTTCCGCAATCAGCCATTCGGCAGCCGCAATAAAGTCATCAAACACGTTTTGCTTATTCAGTTTTGTTCCGGCCTTATGCCATGGCTCGCCGTATTCGCCACCACCCCGGAGGTTTGCCAGAGCAAATACGCCTCCCATTTCCATCCACGCGAGACGGCTGACGCTGAACGTGGGAGTCAGCGAGATATTGAATCCGCCATATCCATAAAGCAGAGTTGGATTGGTGCCGTCCAGCTGAATGCCCTTTTTGTGACAGATGAACATGGGCACTTTCGTACCATCCTTGCTGCTATAAAACACCTGACGCGTTTCGTAGTCATCCGGATTAAACTTCACGGCGGCACGCCGCAGTAACTGGCTCTCGCCGGTAATCATGTTGTAACGGTAGGTGCTGGGCGGAAGTGCAAAGCTGCTGAAGGAGTAAAACGTTTCATTGTCCTTTCGTTTGCCACTGAATCCGCTTGCCGATCCAATGCCGGGAAACTCAACTTCCCGAACAAAGGATCCATCCATTGAATGCAGGCGGATCTGAGTTTTTGCATCCTTCAAATACTCACAGACAAACATGTTCCCGACGATGCCGACGGACGACAGGGCATTTTCAGATTCACCAATGATCTGCTTCCAGTTCTCCCGCTCGCGATGCCGCAGATCGATGGCAATAACTCGGCGTTTCGGAGCTTCCAGATTTGTCTGAAAGTACAAAACAGTGTCATCGTTGCCGATGAAGCTGTATTCCTGATCAAAGTTATCAATCAGTTCGAACGGTAAGCCATAAGGTTCTGTCAGATCCTTCACAACGATTCTGTAACGATCATCCGTTCCAACCCAAACGGTCAGAATCAGATATCGACCATCTTCTGAGACACTTGTCTGAAAACCCCACTCCGGATGATCCGGTCGTTCGTAAACAAGAACATCATCAGCCTGACGCGTTCCGACACGGTGGTACCAGACTTTCATATTCATGTTCAGTGACTGAAACGCGGCATCCTTTTCGGGCTCTTTGTAGCGCGAATAAAAGAATCCGCGGCTGTCCGGTGTCCAGGCAGCCCCGCTGAACTTCACCCATTTCAGTTCATCATCCAGAACTTTCCGAGTATCGATCTCCATGACTCGCCATGTATTCCAGTCGGAGCCTGCATCCTGCACGCCGTACGCCAGATAGCGACCATCGTCGCTGAATGCCATTCCCGAAAGAGCCACGGTCCCGTCAGCTGACCAGCTGTTGGGATCAATCAGAACCTGCGGCTCACTCTGCAGAGTATCCTGCATGAAAAGCACATTCTGATTCTGCAGCCCGTCGTTCCGGGAAAAGTAATAGCGACCGCCCGCTCGAAACGGAGCACTGATCTTCTCGTAGTTCCACAGTTCGGTCATTCGCTTTTCGATCGCTGATCGCTGAGGAATCGATTTCAGAAAATCGAACGTCAGTTTGTTCTGCGTTTCCACCCATGCAGACACATCCGTCGACTTGCGAACATCATCTTCAAGCCAGCGATACGGATCGGCAACTTCTTTGCCATGAAATGTGTCCGTATGGTCGACCGTTTTCGTTTTTGGGTACACCAGAGCAGTTTCCTGAGCATACAGTGCCTGGACAGCCAATAGCGTGCCGAATACAGCTGCCCGAGTTTTCAGAACAGTGGCTTTCATACGAAATCCCTGCGAATGGAAGAGTAGAATCACAACATCGACACTGCAGACGGATGGGAAGCCAGGGCGTGTGCTGTGCCGTTCCGGAAATCGTATGATTTTCTGACGCCAAATTGAACCACATAACATTTGCCAAAGTTTTTTCCTGCCCGAGTTTGTTTCCCGGTTCGTTCAGATGTGGACACAGGCAATCATTTTTCTGTAGATTGGACGACACATCAGGGAAACAAACAATCACCAGTCTGCTGAACCAGACGTTTGGCGACAGGTCCGCATGGCGACGGGTCTGCAACCTCAGGAACACCCCGGATTATGACCTCAGCAAAGGAACCGTTTGCGTCGGACTCGACGATCGCAGTACGGCATTGGCTGGAGCGTCATCGACACGGCGATGATTCAGCCCGGCGGGAACTGCTGGACATTTCCATGCAGCGGCTTCGTCTGCTCGCCCGTCGCATCCTCGGCGATATTCCTTCCGTCAGAAATCTGGAAGAAACAGACGATTTGCTGCAGAATTCTGTAATGCGGCTGTGGAAATGCCTGGCAGGCTGTCAGCCTGAGACACCTGTGGAATTTTTTCGTCTGGCCGCCTGCCTGATTCGACGGGAACTGATTGATCTTTCGCGTCACCACTTTGGCTATCGGCCCGGTCTTGCGTCGATGGAGACTCCCGGATCATCTTTATCGGATTCCGGTGCCCCCGCCTGTGGCCCTTCACCCGATGACAATGACACATTCAATCCGCAGAAGCTGAGTCAGTGGACTGAGTTCCATAATTATATTGAACGTTTGCCGGATGAGGATCGCTGTCTCTTCGATCTGCTCTGGTATCAGGGTCTCACAATGGCCGAGGCGTCCGGCCTTCTGGGCATTCCCCTGCGAACTCTGGGCCGCAAATGGAAAACGGTACGGGTGCGTTTGTATCGTGATCTGCTCGATGATGGATCTCATCACGACGGAAACCTTCAACAGTTCCCTGAGTGAGCCGCCTGATGAACACTCTGGATGATCTGCTCTTTCTCTGGGAAGAACGCCGGGACTCGGGAGACCCTGTATCCCCGGAAGAACTGTGTGCTGACCAGCCAGAACTGCTTGCGGAACTCAAATGGACCATTCACGCAATTCAGGCAGTCGAGTCGCACTTCGGTTTTCATTCAGATGGAAATAAGAGCACTTCACACACTGATGAGCCCCGGCTGAACTTTCTTCAGCCTTTGTCCGTTGTCCGCGTGTCCGCACGTTACCGGATCGAGGATTGCCGTGGAGACGCTGGCCCCCGGGAGGCTGGCATCGCTTTCGACCCTGTTCTGCAACGTCGGGTTGCCATCAGTTTTCCCTGCAGTCCCCCGCTCTCCTCCGAACAGCTCTGTCGCTTCGAACGAGAAGCAAGAATTACAGGACGACTTGATCATCCTGGAATTGTACCAGTCCACGCCCTGAAACATGATCCGTCTGACCCCTGCTTTGTCAGGCGACACGTCACCGGAACGACACTTCAGGCAGTCATTGAATCGCTGAACTCTCCAAACGTCGTTCCGAGCAAACCGGCGTTCTACAGCAGCTTCGAATTTCGCAGACTGCTGCAGAATCTGATCTCAGTCTGCAATATCGTTGCCTATGCTCATGAAAACGGCGTGATTCACGGCGATATCAGTCCGACCGCCATTCAGCTGGGAGCATTTGGTGAAGTGCTGCTGATCAACTGGGGGAATGCATCCACCGTCGGTGAGCACCCGGACTACGACGAGCGTTCAGACATTCGCGCGATTGGAACGACATTATATGCTTTGCTGACCGGAGGTTTGCTGCTCGAGAGGTATGGCCAGCCACCTGTGCCGCTTCAACCGGGCAGTTCAGGCGATGCCAATGTCAGCACGTTACAGGAAGGATGCCGCCAGGGCGTACCAGCTCCGCTGGATGCTATTGTTTGCAAAGCCGTCTCCGTGGACACGGAGCTGCAATATTCGACGCCGCTGGAGCTGGCGAGAGATCTGGAACGTTTTCTTGCCGATGAGCGAGTGAGTGCGCACACGGATTCGGTGTGGGACAGGCTGCGTCGCTCCGTTCGCAGAAGACCGGCCGTGTTTTCAGCCGTTCCTGCGGCAATTTTCGTGGGCTTGCTGGCGAGCCTTGCAATCTCGCTTTTGCTTGGAAGAACCAACAGCCAGCTTTCACTCAACAGCGCGACACTTGAAGTGGCCGTTCGAGAGTCGCAGCTTGCCAGCCGACAGACAATGGCTGCACTGCGAACACTCACTGACGACTTTGTTGTCAGCAGCTTCCAGGAAGAGTCCGATCTGAGTAAAGAAGAGAAGGAGTTTCTCAGCCGTATTGGTAAACAATATGCTGCGTTTGCCCAACTGCAGGGAAAGTTCATCGAAAGTCAGGCGATTCAGGCTGAGGGGCTTTTGCAGACTGGGAGAATCCAGCTGCAGTTGTCGGAGCTGCCGATGGCTGTCAGCAGTCTGCAGGATGCCACGGAGCTCTATGAAAAGCTCGCCAGCAGCTCTGAAAACGGTGGCTTTCGAAGTGAACTCGCAAACGCACTAAAGGAACTGTCAACCGGACTTCTGCGTCTTGGAAGGCTGGAGAGCGCTGAGGCAGGACTGGTCAGGGCCATAACCCTTTTTGCGCCAACGAATGCTGAAACTTTCGGAAACATCTCATCCGATCAGAAAAGCCGTCTGGCAGAATTGTATCAGATCCTGGGAAACGTACATTCTGAACAGCGACGCTGGAAGGACGCGATGAACAGTTATCAGCGAGCTCAGGACATCGTCAGCAGCCTGCTTCAGGAAGATTCCGGCAGCGACGCTGAAAGGTATCTGCAGGCCAGTGTTACCAGTCGTATCAGCGAGACCGCCAGACACCTCGGTCTGTTCAAACTGCAGGTTGATAGTTCAAAACTGGCGATCGACCGGCAGAGATCACTGACAGGCCACTTTCCGGACGAAAATTCCGCAGCTGCCGGACTGGCGAATGCGATACTCAGCCATTCGCATTTAAGAATTATGCTTGACGAAACCGCACAGGGAATTGATGAACTTACCGAGGCAATTGACAGGATCAAAATTCTTTGTCAGCAGTACCCGCTTGCTGTTTCCTGGAAGTTGCTGCTGGCACAGCTGTATGTCGCCAGAAACAACTGCTATTTCCAGCAATTCGAACACCGACTTTCTGAAGCGGATCTTGATGAAGCACTCAGCATCATTCGGCCGATCGTCAAAGAACTGCCGGATGCGGCGGACAGCCATGTGCGAATGCTGACCGCACTTTCTGAACTTGGCAGTGCTCAGAAACAGTTAAACGATCATACAGCTGCAGAAGCGACTTACCGGGAAGCCTTTGCTCTCGCCGAGCAAATGAATGCACGATTCCCCGAACTGCCAGGCTGTCGATATTCGGCTGCCTGCACTCAGGTCAATCTCAGTGGTGTATTGCGAAAGCAGGGCCGATTGACGGAAGCTCGTGATTTGCTCCTGAATGCCCTCGACACTTTTCGAAAAGCTCAGGTCTCCGATGAGACTTCGTCGTCGCGTTTTAATCCCATACAGACACATGTGCGGCTCGCACTGGTATTCAAGGATATGGGAATGCTGGCCGAAGCCAGGCAGGAAGCAAACAAGGCAGACCTGCTGGCGCAGGAGTTCAAAGTCGCATACAGTCAGCACATTGAAATGCTTAACCGACTGGCAGCGGAAGTGAATTTCCTGAGCGAGACTTACGATGCACTGAATTGCCCGGATCAGGCGATGGAACAGCAGCATCGCTTCATAGAAATCAGGGCAGACCTCGCCGCTCAGCTGCCCGAGCACGTCGGTTATCAGAAGAAACACGTAAAGGCCCTGTTGCTGGTGGGTTATCGCTGGCTGAACCGCCGTTCCTTCGACATGGCAACTCAGCGGTTCACAGAAGCAGAGAAAGTTGTGGTGTCGGCGATGACGCGATTCCCCGACGAGCCTTCCCTTAAGGAAATTCAGGGCGATGTTGTTCAGGCGCTGGGCGGTGTGCTGTTTCAACAACTCATGTTTAAGGAAGCCATGGAAAAATTTGACCTTTCAGTACGTCTGAATCCCTCGGTCGAGAATCGTTCTCAGCGATGCTATTGTCTTGCACTGATGCAGCCTGGCGAGGTATTGGATGAAGTTTATAGCATTGTCGGTGAAGGAAATCCTGAAGCATGGCCTGTTCTCAATCTGGTCTATGCCTGCGGAGCAGCACACCGACGAATCCGGAACCCCGCGGTAAAGGAAGAACTGAGTGCAATGGCAGCAAGACTGCTCCAGCATGCGATCGCTACCGGCCACGTCCCCGGGAAGGCATCAACAAAAGAACTGCGAAGACATATCGAGATCAGCAGTCTCCGCAGATACCCGGAGTTCATGCAGCAGCTCAAACGGATTGACGGTCTGGACGCTGATAAAGACTCCCATGGACCAGCCGGTACCGGTCGGGAGTCCCCATTCTATGCAAACATACGGGAGTTCTGGCTTCGAACAGAGTCAGCGATCTCAAAGACTGCGGCATACACCCTGACATTGCTCAGTGAGTTATCTGAATCCTTCACAGTAAATCCGATTCACGATGGCACCACCAAACCCTGACGAATTGATCGTCCCTCAGGATGTGCAGGTTGATACCGAATATCGCATTGAGCGATTTCACGCCCAGGGAGGACTTGGATGCGTGTATCTGGCCACTGATGCCGAGCTGCAGCGGCGGGTCGCAATCAAGTTTCCTCGTTCAAAGTATCAAACGGCTGAACAATCAGCACGATTTGAACGGGAAGCCGAAATCACAGGTCGACTGGATCATCCGGGAATTATTCCCGTTCACGCTATGACATCCGAGGGTACTGACCTCCCATTCTATGTCATGCGATTTGTGGATGGCAGAACCATGCAGATGGCGATCCACGATGTTCATTCTGCTGCAGACGCGGTCACTGTGATAAAGGATGAGCAGTTCTTTCAGTCAGTCGAATTCCGACTCCTCCTTCACAAATTTGTGAGCGTTTGTAACATCGTTGCCTTTGCGCATGAACAGAACGTGATTCATCGGGATATCAAACCGGCAAATATTATTATCGGGCCGTTCGGGGAAGTTCTGCTGCTGGACTGGGGACTTGCAAAAGTTCTGGATGAACCGATGGAAAACCTTCAGGCCATGCGGCGATCGCTGTGGCCAGACAGTCCAAACGGTGGCAACTTCAGCCCTCGAGTGGATCGTGAATTAACGAGCGGGCTGGCCGCCATTGCTCCTGAAGACAGGAACACGTTATCCGGGCAAATTCTGGGGACTCCGGCATTCGCAAGCCCCGAACAGCTCTTCGGGAAGGCCGAAGAAACTGACGTTCGGTCCGATGTTTATTCCCTCGGAGCGACACTGTTCACGCTGCTGACCGGGACGATTGTGATGAGATCAGGCGGTCTTCTCCCCTATATAAATCGTCTTCAGCGGAACGAACGGATTTCGGCTCATGAAGTGAACCGTCTGATTCCCAGGCCGATGGAAGCCATTTGTCGCCATGCAATGGCAGCAAACGCTGAGCAAAGATATCCGTCGGCACTTGCCATGGCGCAGGATATTGAGCGTTATCTTGCCGGCGAATCCATCAGTATTCTGCGCGATCCGATTACGGTGCGGTGCGGTCGAATGATTCGCAAGCGCCCCAGGGCCACGGCGGCCATTATAGCCGCCGCTTTCGTAATCCTGATTGCCGGTTCCACAGGCTCGCTGATCCTGAACTCGAAGAATCAGCAACTGCAGGAGAACAATAACCAGCTGGCAACGGTCGTCCGAACGTCCCAATCCGCAAGTGTTCAGGCATTACAGGCACTGCGAGCCCTTTTTGATGAAGTCATTACCCAAAGATTCAATTCGCAAACTGCACTCACCGAGGAAGAGCGGACTTTCCTGAACAACATTCTGCAACAGTACAAAGCGCTGTCTGCCCTGCAGGGAAATTCTGCAGAAAGCCGTGCCATTCGTGCCGAGGGGTTTGAACAGAGCGGCCATATCCTTGTGCGTCTGTCAGAAGAGTATGAATCTCGCAGAAACTTTGAGGCGGCTGCCGAGATCTGCTCACAGTTGCTGAAGGAAACGGGACGAGCCGAATTTCTTGACCAGCTCGCCTCAACATCACTCGCTTTATGCGAATCACTGCAGAGAGACGGCGAACTGCACGCCGCTGAACAAACCGCCTCAGACTGCATTGCTGTTATCGAATCATCTGGTCAGCAGTCCGGCAATCAGCAGTCATCAGACACTTTGCTGTCACTGGCCCGACTTTACAGCATTCGCGGAAAACTTCAGGCCGCCACGACCCGTCGCGAAACTGCAACTGAATCTCTCTTAAAAGCGAATGAAGTCCTTGAACAGCTTATCGTGAGGGAACCTGCAGAACAGCGCGTCCTTCACGAACTGGCAGAAACCTGCTGCTCACTCAGCGATCTCTGCCAAAGGGCCGTCGATTTCTCCCGGCATGACGATTATTCCGAACGAGCGGTTGACTGCTATCGAAGACTGCTTCGTGAGCATTCGCCTTTGGCTGAATTTCAGAAAGGCTTTGTCCAGGCCTGTTATCGACGCTCATTCGCACACGAGTACTTCGATCGAATCGAACCAGGACTGCAGGATCTGTCGGAAGCCATTGAGATTTCCGGGAACCTCACTTCTCAGTTTCCGCTTTCGGAAGAGTATCACGAAATCGACGCGTTGATGCGAATCCGGCGAGCAGAAATTTATTGTATCCGCAGCCAGTTCTATCAGGCGGCCGACGATTATCGCTCGGCCATCTACTCCATGGAAAAAACTGTTAAAGATTCTTCGAATGTGGCCGGGCTGTTCGAAACCATCATCTCGGCCCGACGTAAACTGGCGTGCATCCATGCTGACTGCGAATTTTATGCAGAAGCGGAAACAACTCTTCGAAATGCCGTGAAGCAGGCTGACAGTTTTAAGTCCGCATATCCTGACGCAGCGACAGCATCGTGGGTCGTGCAGGAACTGTACTTTGATCTGGCTGAAATCCTTCATCGACAGGACAACACATCGGAATCCCTCGAGCTGCTTCAGCAGTGGCTTCAGTCCCCGGGAACTCGCTCCAGCAATACAGTGCAGATTGTACAATCCATCGGACAGATCCGGGGGCGAGCACAGCTTGCGAGGTTGCTGTGGCAGACGAACAGAAATCAGGATGCCCGCGATCAAATCGCAACAGCCTCAATGATTGCCACAGACCTGCCGATCGAGCAGATCTCGCAGGTCAGAATACTGGAAAAGGCCGCAGACTGTCACGCGTCGCTCGCCAGCGTTTACCAGATGTTTGACCTCCCCGAAGAAAGTAGAATTCACCAGCAGACGCAGTTGTTGCTGCTGAAACGCATTGGGGAGCTTGATCCTGAAAGGTTAAAGGGACCTGACGGGATTATCGCAACGCTGACGGAAACCGGGCAATCCCTGACTGACGCCGGACTCTTTTCCGCTGCCCGGCAGCAGCTTACGGCCGCCGAATCAGCAATCATGGCAGCCGGGACCCGTCTCCCGGATACCTGGCATGATATCGCGACCCGGAGACTGTTCGGTAACCTGCGACTTGCTGAGGGGCGATTGCTGTTGTGTCAGGGGCAATATCCGGATGCTCGCAGAATCTGCGAAGAAGCCGTCCTTGTGAATCCGTCGCCTGAACATCGAGCTTCACTGCTGCGGTGTCTGGTACACTCTGAAACAAACGCACAGAGCCCGGGGGAACCTGAAACGGCGACTTCATTGCAGGAAACTGACCGCCTGGCCGAAAGCAGTTTGTCTCCAGGGCAGGGTATGATCGATCTGCTGATCGCATGCGGCGAGGCGGCCGGAAACAGCCGAACACCGGACAAAAAGCAGGCGTATGAAGCAGCAGCCATTCGCTTTTTGAATCGCCTGAATACACAGGGAAGCGTGATCTCCGGCGGGCTGATGATCAGGCTGCAAAGTCATTCGGAAGTCAGCCAGCTTCTGACAAATCCGCAGGTAAACGCGACTCTTGAACAGCTGAATCCCCGGAAAAATGGGCGTCGATTTCGAAGTCTGTGACATCCGCCGATCGCTTTCCCGCGTCAAAAAATGCGAGGCCCGACCACCTGGCAGCCGCCAGCAAAGATATCGAACTGTCCGAAATGTTGCTTTTTTGCAACACGAAATTAGTAATCACCCGGAGAAAATCAGAGCAACTGCGCGGGGATCATCGGTAATATTCTCGTGTGCCCGCTCTGATCAGCTGCCCTGGCAAAGATCTGTCCGCCAGGCAGTGATGAGATCCGATCTTTAACATTATAACCCTGCGATGACTCCCATGTCACATGCGCTGCAACCGTCCTCATCCCGTAAGCCGGGGCTTGATCTTTTGCGACTTCTTGCAGCGACGCTGATCTTTTTTCAGCACAGTTTGAGTTCATGCCATCTGGATGCATGGATTGATGTGGGCGGACTGCGGGTTGGACGAATTGGCACATCCCTGTTCTTTCTGCTGGCCGGTTTTCTGGCTTCTTCAAGCAGTCGAAAACCGGTCACCTGGTTCCTGGAAAGACTGAAGGTGCTGTACCCACCGTTCTGGCTGGTGACAATCGCCAGTTTTCTGCTGGCTGCTTTGACCCACTTCAAACGATTCGATACGTGGCAGGTCATATGCCAGATGTCCGGGCTGGGCTACTTCACGCATGGTGAAGCCATCGTCAATGTGGCGACATGGTTTATGTCGCCTCTGCTGATTTTGTATCTGATTGCCATGCTGGCAAGGCTGACAAATCCGACTCTGGTGAGTGCCGTTACGGCTGTATCCATTGCTGCAGCCGCTTTGGTTCAGACGGGGTATTCCGGTACCATCGAATGCCATGCCGTGACGTTCCTGTCAGCATTTCTGATCGCTCAGGTCAGCAGCAGCACTCGAAGTCGGCTTGCTGTTGCAGCGTCCATCCTGATGTATGCCGGAGGACTCTTTCAGCCGGAATTCCGCTACGGTGCCATCAGTATGATGCTGCTGGCGGCATCAGAATCTGTCCATGAGACTTTCGCGGCCGCCACAGGGTTTACAGGTATTGCTTATGAGTGGTTTCTGGTGCACGGACTCTGTATCACTCTGATCACTCGCCAGACACACGCTTTTTACATCGCAATTCCGGCTGCTGCCGTCATCTCGCTGCTGGGTGCACTTTGTCTGAAGAATGCCGTCAGAATCATGAAACGCTGCGTTTCACTGAATTCGGCTTCGGCTCCGACAGCTGTGGACTCGCTCGGCGGACCCCGACTTACATGTTAGTCTTTGTGTCGCCACCGCCGCCGCCAGCCACCTTTTGAAGCGCGGCATTCAGCTCGCGATCGTATCCGTGATCACGACTGTAAATTCGAAAGATAATGAAGCTTGTGGGCAGACTTCGAAAAAGCTCATCATCGTCCAGTTCGAATGCCAGTCCGCTCGCCGGATCATACCAGTAGTTCTGCTTTCCGGCGGGTTTCCGGGCACTTGGGCGGTGGTAATGCCGGGCGACATCGATCCGAAGAGGTATGTCCCTCAAATGGTGTGGAAGAAATTCGCGAACGCGCCGCTCCACCAGATCGGGCTCCGAAAAGATCGTCGTGCTTTCCGCCTGCCCGCTGTGAAAGTGCATGGTCCGCTCACAGGCCATCCGCCACATTTCATCCCGATTGATGATCGCCCGCCAGTGCGTTCCCAGGTCCTGCAGTTCCGGATCCTGCTGATCGGCCCAGCGGCAAACATCAACGAGGAATGACGTTTCGGTCAGCTGACGATACTCGTCCAGATGTTTCAGTGGATTGCCCGGAAACAATCGCTGCATTGTGGCAGCGAAATACTGTTCCAGAGCAATATCGATACCTCGCACGGTACGATGAAAATAAATCGTGCGAAACAGGTTGGCTCGTGTCTCAATAAAGTTGATCAGTGCAGGAAGACCGCGGGCATGAATCGTGAGCCCCTGGGCCGTAAAAAATGAATAGTGCACCAGTCTGGAAATATCAAAGGCTTTCGTGTTGTAGCCGGACATGTACGCATCACGCAGCACGAAGTCCATATTGTCCACAGTGTAAATGCCGCTAAACAGCGACCGAAGCTTTTTCAGCCAGTCCGGATGGCCCTCTTCATCTTCAGCACGCCCGGAGGGTCGACAAATCAGCCATGCCACCTGTCGCGGATCAAGCTCTTCCAGCGCTGAAAGACGGCCACCAGGGTTGCGACGTATTCGCCGAATGATATCCCCCAGCTCGTGTTCGATAATGTGAGCGCCGATGATCTCATGCGTCAGACCAAACTGATCCAGATAATGATCATCAAAGAAATGACCAAATGGCCCATGCCCAACGTCATGAAGCAATCCGGCAATCCGCACCAGACTTTCTACATATGCTCGTGAAGGGATGCTGCGGCAGACATCGGCAAGCGATTCGTACCACGCACTCACAACAACTGATCCCAGGTGCATGACTCCCAGCACATGCTGAAACCGCATATGTTCGGCCGATGGAAAAACCCACCAGGCCGTCTGCAACTGATGAATTTGCCTCAGCCGCTGTACCCACGGATGGTCAATCAGGTCCTGCTCTGATGCTTCGCCGGGTGCCAGCCCCACTCTGGAAATAAAGGGGATGTAGCCGTGAATCGGATCGTGAGACAGGCTTTCGGTCGTAAAATCTCGCACCATAAGAGGCCCTGAAACAACGGTCCATTAAGTCTGTGTAAAATCAGTAAGTGGAAGGAAAAAACCGGATCGAAGAGAGAAGAGCGGCGTCCCTGCCGCGAAGCCATCCATGGATGCGCTCTGAGGCCTGTCGCGAGGAGTGAGCAAGCGACCTGGAGGGAACCATGTTGAGTGATTGAGCTGCTCCTCTCTTCTTCGATCCGTTCTGCTTCCAACGGTAGAAAGTGGGTCTTATCGATTGACGCCCGATCCGGCAATGCACCAGCAACTCGGAAAGAAAAATCGGCAGCCAGGAAGTCTGACTTCCCAAAAACAGGCCTCGCTGTGCAGACAGGCCGCGTCAGGACGGAAAGACTCCTGCGACTTATTGCGTCTGCGACTTACTGCGTCAGCTGCTTAAACAGGTCGCCAAAGTCCGGCATCTCCTGCTTCAGCACTTCAAGCCAGATCTCCGGATTCCAGATCTCCACACAAATCACAGCACCGACGATGACGACTTCACCTCCCGAAGGCACTCCCAAAAACTGCCGAAACCCCTCAGGGATCAGCAGCCGCGAACGATTGGCCAGACGGGCCTGCTGATGCCGAGTGGAAAGCAGTCGGCCAAGCCGCTGCACATCACCCCATCGCTGATCCATCCTTCCGGAATCAATCTTCTGCCGCAACAGGCTGATTCCGGAATCCAGCCGATGCTGCCAGTCGTCCTGCTTCCAGAGACTCAGACATCCGGCACGCTCCTTCGCAACGATCAGGTCGCCGTCCTCGTCCGAGACTTCCGATGCAAACTCCGGCGGTAACTGCAAACGAAATCGATCGTCGATCGTTCGTTTGAATTCACCGGTAAGAAACATGGAATATCCCAGCTTTTAAGTTGCCGTGCCGGACTGAAGACTGCTGTATCATATCAGCAGATCCAATACGGTACCGGGCAGAAAACCCACTTTCAACTGATTTTCAAAGATCGTTTTGGGCGGAAAACCCACAGACGTGCGAAAGATTACGCATTGCGACCGGGTTCGACAAGCGTTCGTTCATTCGATTCTTCTGAATTTGAGGGAAACGCAGGACAGGCTGTTTTTCTGATACTCCACAGCAGCCCCCGCTTCCCGTTCACCATGGTCACAACTTATGATGTCTGAGGATGTCTGAGGTTGTTGTCAGCACCACGGTTGCAGCCCGGACCATTCCTGTTCGGACACATTTCCAAATTCAAAATTTCAAGCAAAGTGCAGCTTCGATGGCCGATCAGGTGCTTTCGACAATGAGCCCCAGCCAGATGCGTCAGTGGATTCAGCAAAACGTTCCGCTCGACGAATACCGCGGTCAGCGAGTGCTGATGATTATCCCGGACAGCACTCGAACAGCCCCGCTGCCAGTGCTGTTCCCGGCACTGCGGGAACTGCTGGTCCCCGTCGTATCCCGTCTGGATGTTCTGGTCGCTTTGGGAACTCATCCACCCATGCCTGTGGATCGAATTCGGTCCATGATCGGAATCGCGCCAAACGACCCGTGCAATGATGTTGGTTTGTACAATCACGCATGGGACAATCCGTCAGAGCTGATCACCATCGGCACTCTCAGTAAAGAAGAAACGGCGGAGATTTCCGACGGAGTTCTTTCGATGGAGGTGCCCGTTCAGATCAATCGCCGAATCCAGGACTACGACCTCGCTCTGGTGGTCGGCCCTGTCTTTCCTCACGAAGTGGTGGGGTTCAGTGGCGGAAATAAATATTTCTTCCCTGGTATCTCCGGCCCCGATCTTCTGAACTTCTTCCACTGGCTTGGCGCACTCATTACGAATGTGGGAATTATCGGGATTGAGGACACTGCAGTGCGGCGCGTCGTTGATCGGGCGGCTCGCCTGATCAGAGCGAAACGCCGCTGCCTTGCTTTTGTGGTCGCAACGGATGCGTCACCGTATGACATGTTTTACGGAACTCCGGAAGAGGCCTGGAAGAACGCGGCCCGTCTTTCCGGTCAGGTTCATATCAAACGCCATGATCGCCCTTATCAACAGGTGCTCAGCTGCGCTCCGGCGATGTACGATGAACTTTGGGTCGCCGGAAAATGCATGTACAAGCTGGAGCCTGTTGTCGCGGATGGAGGAGAGCTGATCATTTACGCGCCACACATGAAGGATATCTCCGTCACTCACGGATCCAATATTGAACGTGTCGGATACCACGTCCGGGATTATTTTACGAAACAATGGGACCGATTCAGCAATATTCCCTGGGGCGTGCTGGCACACTCAACGCATGTTCGAGGCAGCGGCACTTTTGAAAACGGCATTGAACGGCCCCGAGTTCAGGTCACGCTTGCCTCACAGATTCCCCCCGACGTATGCCGGCACATTAATCTGGGTTACCGTGATCCTGCCTCGATTGACGTGGAAAGCTTCGCCAATCGGGAACATGAAGGTGTGCTGCTGGTTCGCAAAGCTGGTGAACATCTCTACCGACTCAAAGGCGGCGTCAGTACATCTCTGAATGGCGGCTGACCCGGCATTGTGCTCTGTCAAGCTTTGAATTTCGGGTAGTGGACCTTGCTAAAGGTCCTGTAGCGATGGGATCTTTGGCAAGATCCACTACATCCAACCCGAACTCTTTGTCTTGACGGAGCACTAACCCCATCTTCGATATTCGACTTCGAAGTCCCGCGCTCAGTTTCAGACGCGAAACTGTCGGTTGTCCCATGGCTCCGTCTTGAGTGATTTCATCAACAATCCTGAAAGTAACCGACCCCACAGCCGAAGCACAACGCCTGCGCAAACATATTGGCCTGAGTAAACTCTGCCGTTAGCGCAAACCTGAACGACGAGCTGCCCATCTTCCGCAAAATTCTGTTCGCGGTTTTGATTTCGAGCCAGAGGCCAGTCAGACAACATGGTAGGGTTGCAGAGTCCTGCGGAAGATATGCGGTCCGCAGGATTCTGCTTCAAGTTCCAGGGGCTATCGACAACCCGGTTGTCCCTGCCCGCCCTTCGATGTCAGGATCCGAGCCTATGGCCAGGGCCAAACCATTTCTGTTCGGTAGTCTGCTGGGTGCGATCACAATGTTTGTCGCCCTGCAGTACCACATTGTCCGCTCGCACGATGGGTTCCAGTTCGTTCCCCGAACTCCTCAGCATTCACTCGGACTCGCTTACGCCGATATTCGTCAGTGGAGTGCAACGCAGTGGACCGATCGGACGGAGCTGGCCCGCGCACTGATGGCACATGGGTCAGGCGATCTGATCGCTCAGTCTGTGGCAGAAAATCTGGTTGATTCGGTATCATCTGAACGTGCAACTCTCGACCAGCTAAAGACGTTCATGAACAAGCCGGTGACAGACGGCGAAGCCGACGGTGATGGCCTGTTCCGACTTCCCGACCTTCAGCCCCTGAAGTCATCCGGCGGCGAAGCAGGCAGCGATGTGTTTGCGATTCCATTCCCACCGGAAGCGTCAAAGAAACCAGACACCGCGGATCCTTTTCGGCTGGCCCAGACTCCCGCAGCGGCTCCGGCCACCGCTGACAACTCGGCCGCTTCTTCATCTGCACCACGCAGCCGTTTCTCTGCAAGTGATTTCCTGAATTCGACGGAAAACCCATCGATCGGCGGCGAATTCCGGGAAGTTCCTGTCCCGGCAGTGGGCACAAAGGCCCCGGCTGGCAGCGCCTCTGCCGGGTCGACACCCTCGCCAAAGTCCGACACTCGCAAGTATGCTGATTCTGTCGAAAACGCAATTTTTGGACCGTCAGCGTCAGCCACAGCAACTGGCGGTACGAACGCCGCCAGCACTCCATCGGCCCCGGCGAAAGTCGCCGCTGTCGGGACACCAGCAGCCACATCGGCACCAGCATCCGGTGCAGCACCGTTTGGCGATATTTCGGCGGATCTTGAAAGCCGTGCGCGATCAGCGCTCAGCCGGGCTCAGGCCAGCCTTTCCAGTCAGGCGAGTCAAACACTGAATCAGGGGACCACGGCGGCCGGTGAATATGTTCGCGACCGTGTCTCAGAATCGGCTTCCGCAGGACTCTCTGCCGTTCTGCCTTCCTCAGTCGCACCTGCCGGTTCAGCCCCTGCAACCTCCACGCAGGGAACCGACCTCTCTCGACAAACCCTGGAATCGCTGCGTGATAAATTCGACCCTTTTCTTGAATAGAAGAGCTGAATTCGCAGGATCACTTGTTCTGGTCCAGGCATAGATTAAAATTGGGTCGCAGAAACCTTTATCACCATGGCCGGATGCTCCCGGCCAGCCTGTTTTGACCCGGGTCCCCAATTGACTTCCGCATTCGACTGGCGACCATGGCTGTCTGACAAACGAATTGGAATTTCTGCGACCAGTCGCGGGCCGACTGAACGGACCCGTTCGGAGTTCCATAAGGACTACGACCGCATCATTTTTTCCAGCGCGTTTCGACGCCTGAGCGACAAAACTCAGGTCGTCCCGTTCCCGCAGTCTGATTATACCCGCCGCCGGCTGACTCACAGTCTTGAAGTGTCGTGCGTCGGACGGTCCCTGGCCACAGAGATTTTCAGCTTCGCCGAGCTGAACCTTTCAGCAATTCTGCCACAGGGAGATTTCGAAGCCATCGTGGCGACCGCCTGCCTGGCTCACGATATTGGGAACCCGCCATTCGGCCACTTTGGGGAAAAGGCAATTCAGGACTGGGCAAGAGCTTTCTTCCGGGCAAATGGCAACGCGAAGACGGGTACCACTGCTGAGCCTGCTCAGCTCGCTGACCCGGAAGCCTCATTCAATCTTCAGCTGTCTGACTCCGAACAGGCAGACCTGTTAAAATTCGAAGGCAATGCTCAGTCGTTTCGCGTGCTGACACGCCTGCAAATGGCCAATCGAAACGGCGGCATGCAGCTGACAGCCGCCACGCTTGGAGCGATGATCAAGTATCCTCGTCCCTCCATCGTTCAGGGTTCGCCGCGCTACCGCAAGCATGGCTGCTTTCAGAATGATATGCCGCTGTTTGATGAGGTTTTCCGCACAACCGGTCAGCAGCCGTCTCCAGCGGGCGAATACTTCCGTCATCCGCTGGCATGGCTGTCAGAGGCCGCGGATGACATTTGTTACGTGATTGTGGACCTGGAAGACGGCTGGAAGTCTGGCCTGATTACACTGACAGAGGCCACCGACATTCTCGATGCCATCGGGCAGCCCCGACGTCGCGATGCATCGATACCAGCTGAAGATCGTCTCGCTATGGGACGTGCTCTGGCAATTAACCAGCTGGTTGGTCAGTGTGCTCAGGTATTCCGCGAAAACGCATCCGCAATCCTTAATGGTTCACTGACCGGTTCACTGATTGATCGCTGTCCATCCTTCGCTCCCTATCAGGATGCCCGAAAACTCGTCTGCGAACGGGTCTTTAACAGTCCGCGAATTCTTGAACTGGAAGCGGCCGGCTATCGGGCAATTCAGGGTTTGCTGAACATGCTGGTCCCGGCCGTTCTGGCCTCCGAGCCGGATCGATTTCAGCAGCATGTCTGCAGACTCGCCGAACTGAACCTGCGCGACAATATGTCGGACTACGAAAAGATCCTGGCCTGCACAGACCATGTTTCCGGCATGACCGATCGCTACTGTGTGGAACAGTTTCAGAAACTAACGGGACAATGGACTCTGTAACCCCCCTGGACTGCGGCAGCCCTGCTGCCGCTTTCGCACAGGCAGCCCTGCTGCCGTTCCGGTCTTTGGCAGCCTGCTGCCGTTCCGGTCTTTGGCACAGCCAGCCTGCTGCCAAATCAGACACTCTGAAGATCGTTCGAATTTAAATCGGTTGTCCACAGCAGGCTGTGGACTCGAAAGCGGCAGCAGGCTGCCGCAGTCCATAATCTCAATTCTTCAGGGCCAGCGCTTCGACAGGATTGTACGTGCCTTTCAGAATCGGCTGACTGTCGCAACCCATCCACTGCTCCAGAACTGTCGCATACACCTGACGAAAATCTGTATGATGCCTCAGGTCGCCATCTGTGAGATCGCTGAGCGAAGGGTGTTTGCCGATCAGACCGGGCTTCACCTGGCTGCCTGCCAGAAACACCGGACCCGCTGTTCCGTGATCCGTACCTTCGCTGGCGTTCTCCGCCACCCGTCGACCGAATTCACTGAAGCACATCGTGAGTACCCGATCACTGTGTCCCTGGGCAGTCAGATCCTTAACGAATGCGCTGAGCGCGTCTCCGAGCTGGCGCAGCAGTCCCGCATGAGCATCCGGCTGCTGTGAGTGCGTATCGAAGCCGTCAAGCTGCAGATAGTACACCGATGTACCGAGACCTGAACTGATAAGCTTCGCGACCGTCTCCAGCTTTGCACCAGTGTCCGTTTCAGGATAAGGCACGGCCGCTTTATAAGACTTGCCGGCGGCTTCAATTCGCTCGCTCGCGCTAATTGCCGAACTTGTGCTCGATTGTACGAAGCTGAGCAGGTCATTGTCGGGCGAACGACGAGCATCCGCCAGTTCCTTCACGGCATCGCGAAACCGCTGGCTGTCAGTACCGTTCAGTCGAAACTGTTCAACAGATCGAATGGATGGAACTCGAACCCGGTGAGACATCAGAGCAAATGGCTGCTTTTCACCTCCCAGATGCAATCCGGCAGGGTCCGGACCTGCGGACGTGCCGCGCTGCTCAAGACTGCGTCCCAGCCAGCCGTCGCTGCGATTCTCTTCCTTTCTCTGACACGTGTGCCAGATGTCCATGGACTCAAAGTGAGAACGATTCGGATTGTCGTACCCCACACCCTGAACGATGGATAGCTGATGATTCTGCAGGAGTTCTGCAAAGCCCTTCAGCGAAGGATGAAAACCATGGCTGTCAGAAATTTTCAGAACTTCGTTCGCAGCCAGAGCCAGCTTCGGACGGTGTTTGCGATAATCATCATCGGTAAACGGCACAATGGTATTGAGTCCGTCGTTACCACCACCCAGTTCAATCACCACCAGAATCTTTTCCGAGCGACCACTGTCCGAGCGACCACTGTGAACGGCCGCCTGCAGGAAACCCGGAGCCTGCGTGCCGAATGTCAGTATGGCCGCACCACCTGCCATACCCCCAAGAAACCTGCGTCGACTGGTATTCGTCATGACCGTACCCCTGATCCTCTGCCAACTGAATGAACCCGTGCAATTCCATCACTGCAGCATCTCTTGCATCAACCTGTCAGCTCAACGAACTCTCAGCATAACTGGAACTCCGGCAGTGTACATAATGCGTGCAGACCCTCTGCCAGACTGCGATTACGGTCTCCGGGTCCGTCAATCAAATCGGCAATCTGCTCACGAGCTGCCATGGGGACCGGCACCGCAAACAACAGAGTCTGCAGGCGGTTGATGATCGATTCGGCCGATGTCAGCTGAGCGCCGTTCAGATACTCAGCAAGTGACTTGCGCCCAAACCGGGTTTTGTCATGTTCCAGCAGATGTCGGATCAGGTTCGAACGGCCCAGCAGCGTGGACGAATTGATCCATGTGCGCCCTCCGTCCCAGCCCTTGACGGAAGGCGGAAAGAACAGCCCCTGCCCCAGAACATTCATCTGTTCAGAAAGTTCAAAACTGTTCGTCGATCCTTCCAGGCAGCGAAGAAACCCAATGGCCAGTTCAACGGGCGAACGAACTTTCCGCCCGACAGCATGTTCAGAATAAAACAGATTGCTGGACAATATTCTTTTCAGTACCGGACGGATCTGCATTCCGGAATCCCTCAGCTCCGCGGCAAGAGGTGCCACCAGTGCTTTCGATGGAACCGGCTCATCAAATACAAAGAATCGGATCAGCCTGCCAATCAGAAACTCAGGGGCAGACTGCTGCTGCAGAACGATACGAACACCGTCTTCTCCTCCGAATTCACCCGTTTGCCCCAGAATTGTCTTTGTCCCGCTGTCATGCTGAAAGGAATTGAAGCGAAACTTGTCTCGGCGGATTTCCCATCCGGTAAAGCTTCGCGCCAGTTCACGAATATCGTTCTCTGTGTAGTTGCCTTCTCCCAGACAGAAAAGTTCCATGATTTCTCGAGCGTAGTTCTCGTTGGGATGTGCCTTTCGGTTAGTCGCAGAATCCAGAAACATCAGCATGGCGGGATCACGGGAAACTTCAAGCAGCAGCTGTCCAAAGTCGCCAAAGGCGAAACGCCGGAGCAGTTCATTCTGCGCAAGCATCAGCCTGATTTCGGGAACTTTCGCCGCACTGGTGGCAAAGTGCCCGTGCCAGAATAGCGTCGTTTTTTCCAGAAGCTGGGCCGGAGTTGTGAGCATGCGATGACACCACCATGCCGACAGCTGCTGAACATTTCCCACGGCAACGGCGGCATCCGTCAGGGCGGCCGTCTGCTTCCGGTAGTCAGGTGGCTCAGCAACATTCAGCAGCCTGTCAACAACCTCAGACGGGCTGGAGGACACCGCTTCGGTCAGCTGTTCCCATGTCGCGCCGAAGCCAGCCCGACGAAACAAATGTGCGGCCAGTCTTCGATCCCATGGTCGATCGGGTGCAGGGTTAAAGGGAGCCCACGCCCAGTCTGCATCTATTTCGCTGTTCATCACTGATTCTCCATCACGTTCACTTCAAGCTGCAGTGCGAGCGAACCACTATCCTGCTTCAACTGCATTCCGATCCCGCGAAAATAACTGATCACTTCCAAAAGCAGCTCAATGCGGTCTTCCGCCTCCTCCTGTATACTACCCTCTTCAAGCATGTTTTGTGCGACCAGCTGCTCCCTGTTATCGGCGAGCACCTGTTTCAGCGTATCGGCCTGAAGACGAGCAAAACTGTTTGCACCTCGCACACCAGCGTCCTCTGCCAGTGGAGCAACAATCAGCTGCTCAGCCAGCTGCCGGGTGCTGGACAATACAAATCGACTGTCGGCAAATCCCGCCGACGGCGAGAAATTGAAGATGATGGGTGCCGATGTCGAATCCTTTTCGCCATCCTCCGCCACATAACTGGAGATGATTAACTCGGCCCCGGGCAGTTTTTTCATATCCATTTCCAGCTGAGCTCGTCGCTCCATCGCACCCAGAACATTGAAGAATCCAACCATACTCTGAAATGTACGGCGCAGTTCACGAGTCATTCTTTCCGGTTCCCGCAGCTCCAGAACCAGAGCAAATGCAGGCAGTCGAATGGCTGGCTGAGGAAGGACGCCGTCAAAATTCTGGCGAGTCATAACGAAACCAATTTGCGGCTGAAACGACCCAAGGATGTCTTCTGCAAAATCACGTCCGGCAAAAAGTGTTGTCAGAGTGCTGTCGGCATTCGCCAGCTGATCGTTCATGTTCTCATCAAACAGATCACCGGCCCGAAGCCACATCTGTGAAACATCACGCCATGTTCCCAGGGTGAGAAGTGTGTCGGGAACGACAGGCAGCCGAGGTGCAGCGCCGCTGAAATCCGGTCCGAAAAACCAGGATCGGTGCTCGGGTATCCATTCACTCTTTGAAGGCATGCGAATCGACAGTTTGATCCCCGATGTCGGCAGCTCCAGCTCGCCCGTAACGTAGGGAGTGTTCAGAAGGATGCTCTGTATCCCGCCGGCAATCAATTCGGCAGCCGGGTTCTCCGCCCTGCCCTCCAGGAGTTTGCGCACTTTCTCGTCCTGTCGAATGGCCTCCAGATCTGCAAATCCCCAGACGCTCACTTGTTCCGGACGAGCCCCACGAGCGGCCATAAAACTGGCACTTGCGGCCAGCGTTTTTTCCGCAGAGCCAGCGATCGTACGCAGCTGGTTGTCATCATCCAGTAAACGATCCAGAATTTCCTTTCCGATTTCCGGTTTATTCACCAGAACCAGCCACGGCCCCACCACCGCAACTCGGCCTGCTTCCACACGATATACAGGCACGCCACGATATTCCTTCTGGTCCGAATCTGTATCGGGCTTTCCGAGTCTCAGCAGTTCGAGCAGCTTTGATCGAAAGGTTTCCATGATGGTCGCATCCCGACCTCGGACAATCAGCGCAGTACCGTCGGTGGAAGGATCAAATCCCGCATAAATACCGCCCTCCGTCAGCGCCGTGATCGCTTCACGCCATTCCTGACCCATCTGCACTTCAAAAAACTTTCTGCCGGTCAGAAAATTCCGCCACGGCTGAGACTTCGTCAGTTTCTGCCAGACTTCGTGCTGCTCCAGCCTGGCACGCAGCGGATGATCCAGAATCACGCTCATCAATTGATCCGGATGAGGCAATTCAGCATAAAGTACTGTGGAATCCGGAAGGAGTTGATCGGCCCGCAGTTCATCTGCTGCAGAGGCCGCATGACTGAACCCCGAAGAAGTGATCAGCAGGAATAACAGCACCGGAGTGAGGATTCTGAACTGGGAAAACATACCAGTGCTCCATGGATCGCGACAGCATCGAACGTCCGAAAGTACAAGCCGGATTGTGACAACCGCCAACGGGATTTGAACAGGCCAGACACCCGACAAGATTCTTTCCGCCCGAGCTTTTATGTAGACTTTCGGGAATGTTCGCCCCGGTCGATGTTTTCCTGGATGCTTTCCCGCGAAATCGCAGCGGCCGACTGCAAATTCAAGTCGTAATGATATCGAAAGGAATTCTTATGAGTCAAAAACAGTTTTGGAGTGGTCTGGTGTGCGGGGTTGCTGTGACTCTGCTGGGTTCGCAGCTGTCAGTTTTCCGGCCAGCTGCGGCAACGGAAGGATCTGCCGGAATTCCCGCACTGGTCGCCAGTGCCGTCGCAGCCAATGCGGCTGTCGTGGAGGCCCCTATGCTTTATGAACTGCGCACTTACACGGCCCCGGAAGGCAAACTGGATGCTCTGAATGCTCGTTTCCGTGAGCATACGATGCGACTGTTCGAAAAGCATGGAATGAAGAACATCATCTACTGGACGCCAACCGAAACCCCCAACACACTCATTTACGTGATTGCCCATAAGGACATGGATGCTGCTAAAGCTTCCTGGGCCGCTTTTCGCGACGATCCCGAGTGGAAAAAGGTAGCTGAGGAAACTCAGAAGAACGGTAAGATCGTCTCAAAGGTGGAAGCTGTTTATCTGAACCCGACAGATTATTCACCGATGAAGTAAAGTCTCCAATGCATTAAACCTGCGGGCAGCCGATGCGGATCGTTTTACAGTTGCCTGTTGAGTGGCGGCATCGGGCGTCTTCGCGGGAATCCAGCGTACCGCGTCGATCGCCCGGCCGTCATCGGGGTATCGAATTCCAGCAGACCGGCACCTGTCCAGGTCAGTCACAGACGACATGACCTTCATATCGGGACGCTGGTGAATCCGGAGATGGCTCATCAGGAGTTCCGTGAGCGAACTTACGGAGCAAAATGTTGCCATTCCCCGATCACTCAGATGCGACCCATGAGAAGCAGGATAATGATAATCAGCACGACCAGTCCCAGTCCGCCACTTGGCCCGTAACCCCAGCTTCTGCTGTGAGACCATGTGGGCATTGCTCCCAGGAGCATCAGGATAAGGATCACGAGCAAAATCGTTCCAAGCATCTTTATTATCCTTCTGTAAACGGATCCACAACATACTCGTGAACCTGGCCCACGCTCGAATTATTTATGGTGTCCAATATTTATGTTGAGCAAATACAGTGCCACGCCGGGCAAATACAGTAACAATCTCATCTGCGGTCACTAAAAGCAGATTAGAACAGATGCGATCAGGCGCCGGCTGTCATCTTTGGCTCGGACTCGGACGGCGGGAAGGGATCGGACTGAGGAGCAGGAATCCCGCTCATCAGCAGGATTTCTTTCAATGCCTCCGCCACGGTCGATACCAGGATCGCTCCGCAACCGATGCGATTCTGTGCTTTGTTCACGTCCCCCGGTGAGACACCAGTCTTCTTTCCATAGAGCCAGGACTCAAAGAGGTTGTTGTTAAACAGTTCCAGCACCACAAACAACAGAACGGTGACTATTGCGAGCCCCCACCCCGGCGATATCGCCATTGACAGCCCAATCGGCATTGAGGCGGCAATCCAGGGTCCGATGTAGGGAATAAATCTCAGGATGCCTGCCAGAATTCCCCACAGAACGGGACTTGGGACTCCAATCAGGAACAATCCAGTCCCGACCGAAACGCCAAAACTGAGATTGAGAAGAAAGAGGATTGAGAGATCGCGGCTGACCCTCGCACTGGCGTCCTCCAGCATTTTTGTCGTCACAGTCACCTCACCTTTAACCTTCACTCACCGCAGCAGCACTGCCCGCCGTGATCTGTCCCAGAAAATGCTCGATGCTCTCACGGGCTGCACCAGTCTTTCGCTGAATCGCTCCCAGCAACTGATCGAGATTGCCATTGAATGCAGCAAGATCATCATCCGTCAGCTCGCCCCATTTACTCAGCAGTTTGCCTTTAATCTCGTTCCAGTTGCCGAGAACCGTTTGTTGACTAATCATGTTTGTATCCTTAGCCCATCGGAAAGAGTCACCAGATTGTCGGGCCGCGAAGTGACGTCGCCAGCCATATCGTTCTGAATGTCAGGCTGCATCAATCATGCCAGGAGAATATGGCGGTATAGTCGGCACTGTTGCCCGCATTTCCTCATGCAGGAACAGAAGTGAGCGTTACGAATCGCACAATGGGCGTATTTCATGGTTCGTTCTGGCGCGCTATCAGGCTACGGTGCACACTATATTTAAGTATGTAGCAACATGTAGCTCGGGTATCCGTTCGGCGAGTTCAAATCCAACCGCCGCTTTCGCCACAAAGACAAGGCGATGGAGCAAGTTGCTGACTCAGTACAGGCAGTTCTCCATGGAAGCATAGTCACGTCGTTCACGCCACCCGAATATGGTTCGTGTGCAGAATCGGTGTGTCGAATCGCGGCCGGGAAGCTCCGGGAAGCTCAATTACGAAGGTAGTCCCACCTTCTTCAGTTGAGGTCACGGTGATTCTTCCACTGTGTGAAACGACATAAGCAGCGTTGTCTGAAACTCAAAACTCTGTATGATGGGCAGAGACGAAGCGTCTGATATGGATTCAGATCCGGGGGACGAGTCGTACTTAACAGATGCCGGATGACACCTCGAAGAACAAGTTGGCTCCGCCAGCAAGTTTGTCGATGAGTAAACCGACGTGGTGGAATGCCTGAGGGCATTTCGCCACGTCGGTTTTTTTTGTGCACTCGGCTATCCAGTGACCTGTCGCCCCGAAAGCATTTTGCCTGATCAGACTGGTTCCCAGCGCCACCGTGAACTTTAAGAAGTGAGACAGAGTTATGATGGGATTTATTCAGAATATTGAAGACCTGACCGTCGGTAATGAAAAATTTCGGCAGGTGCTTTACACTGCAAAGCATTCTCAGCTTGTATTAATGTCTCTCAGGGCCGGGGAGGAAATCGGCGAAGAAATTCACACGCTCGATCAGTTTTTTCGGGTTGAGCAGGGAATGGGGGAAGTAGTACTTGACGGACGCCGAACGCCGATCAAAGCGGGATTTGCAGTTATTGTCCCCGCGGGAGCAAAGCATAATATCATCAATACGGGACGTGAGCCGCTCAAACTCTATACGGTTTACTCGCCGCCGAATCACAGAGATGGAGTCGTGCACCAGACCCGCGCTGACGCAGAAGCGGACAGCGAGCACTTTGACGGAAAAACGACCGAATAAAGTGTGCCGGGAGAACTGGCGCGAACTACGAAGTCATGGCCACTTGTTAACCACGCGAGATCCGCATGCGTCATTCTGAAAAACATCGTACAGACCGAATTGGCTGGCTGCGAGCGGCAGTGCTGGGCGCCAACGATGGGATCGTATCGACAGCCAGCCTGGTTCTCGGCGTCGCCGCGGCACGTGCTTCGAGCCACGACATACTGGTTGCGGGAGCCGCGGGTCTGGTCGCGGGAGCGATGTCCATGGCCGCAGGAGAGTATGTCTCAGTCAGTTCGCAGTCAGATACGGAGCAGGCTGATCTCGCGCGAGAGAATTCCGAACTGGCAGCTGATGAAGTGGGCGAACTTCGGGAGTTAACGGGCATTTACATCAAACGTGGTCTGGATCCATCCCTCGCGAAACAGGTGGCAGAACAGCTCACTGCCCATGACGCCTTCGCCACACATGCGCGAGACGAACTTGGCATTTCTGATGTATTCAGTGCGAGACCAGTGCAGGCGGCATTCGCGTCGGCGGGGGCCTTTGCGGTCGGAGCGGCAATGCCATTGCTGACAATCCTCATCACGCCATCTGCATACCTGATTATCGTTGTCGCCCTTACGTCGCTCCTGTTTCTTGCGATCCTCGGCGCATTGGCCGCGTTCGCGGGCGGAGCCAGTGCCCCGCGAAGTGTGCTGCGAGTCACGTTCTGGGGAGCGATAGCAATGGCGTTAACAGCCGCTGTCGGGGCGATGGTCGGGACCGTTGTATAACTTCAGTGACCACCGCCGAACAGAATGTCACTCCCCCCCAGAACTTCCTGCAGGTGACATTCCGTCGACATGAACCCACGCTGAATCACTGCCGCGGCTCAAATCCAATCGCGGTTTAAACAGCAGTGCTCTTCAGCACTCTTCATCTGTCGCTGAACCATTTCTGAAAACAACGAATTCGATTTGCTGGCGATCACTGCAAACCCACAACTGTTCTCTATTCTTTATGAAGGCTCAAAGGAAGAGCCCGACGGATTATCAGACGATGATCCGTTGACTGCCCGTGAAACGTGGCTCATCATTCAGGCATTGACATCCATCCCACCAGAAACGCACTCTCCCAAACATGAGGTAACTCAGCCATGGTCAACCCAGCCCGCCGGACGGTTTCCATGTGTCCCGGTCCCGTTTCGCGGAGAAGTTTTCTGGAAGTGGGCTCACTCGGTCTGGGAATGCTGGGACTCAGTGACATTCTGCGACTGAAAGCCACGGCCGCAGAAACAGCCTCCCGTCAGACATCAAAAAGCGATACCTCGATCATTTTCATCTGGCTGCCCGGCGGGCCGCCGCATATGGAAATGTATGATATGAAGCCGGACGCACCGGATGAGTATCGAGGACTTTTCAGGCCGGTTCCAACGAATGTTAAGGGAATCGACGTATGCGAGCTGTTGCCGCTGCATACGAAGTGTGCTGACCGATACACGATTGTGCGATCGGTGGCCCATGAGTTTGCTGATCACGGCGGCGGCCACAAGCGATTTCTCACCGGTCGCCTGCCTGCTCGGCCCGATGGCTTTGTCAATGATGCACCGGCTGTGGGTTCCATCGTGGCGAAGTGCCGCGAACGTTATGCGGCAGGCCTGCCGAACTATATTTCAGGGACAGAACCAGGCCGAGCCGGCGTGGATGTCTATAGTTTCGGCGCAGCATATCTAGGTCCGTCGTACACGCCATTCAATGTTCCCGGAGACCCCAGCGAAGCGGGATTTACAGTTCGAAATCTTTCAGTCGATCAGTCCGCATCAGACAGACTGGATGATCGAACAGCACTGCTGAAAGCGTTTGACCAGCTTCGGCGAGGCATTGATGACAGCGGTGTGATGAACGCAATGGATCAGTTCAATCAGCAGGCTCTCACGATGCTGACCAGTGATCAGGCTCGCAACGCCTTCGATTTGTCGCAGGAACCAGACGCATTGCGAAATCGCTACGGTCGACATGCCTGGGGCCAGCGAGCTCTTATGGCTCGCCGACTGGTCGAGGCGGGCTGCAGCTTCGTCACGATGGTGATGGAGAATCCTTATCAGTCAGGCGTCGAATGGCTGAAGGCAGGAACTTATAACTGGGATTCACATGCGGTGAACTGCCATATTTTCGACGATGCCAGAGTTCGTTTCCCGATTTATGATCAGGCCGTTACGGCGCTGGTCGAAGACATTTACAATCGAGGACTCGATCGCAAAGTGATGCTTGTGGTCACGGGTGAATTCGGCCGCACGCCGCGATTAAATTCTCAAACGGGCACTCAGACCGGCATATCTCAGCCGGGCCGGGACCACTGGCCTCAGGCGATGTCCATGCTGCTGGCCGGAGGCGGTATGCGAACCGGACAGATTGTTGGTTCGACCAATGCAAAAGGCGAGGAACCCAAAGAGCGACCTCTGACTCCGAACGACCTTTGGGCCACCGTCTATCGCCATCTGGGAATTGACTGGACTCAGTCGTTTCTCGACCACAGCGGTCGCCCGATGCCAATCCTGCCATTTGGTGAGCCAATCTCCGAGCTGCTGCCGGTTACTTAGAGTTCGGCGAGGTCAGCGAAGACGGCTGCTGCTGATCAGCCATCGAGAAGTACTTCGATGACAGTACCGTTGTCAACCAGTATGGCTGACCATGCCCACTCCGAAGTACCACCCTGAACAAACGGGATCATGTCTGCTGACAACCGTCAAAAATCCCGAAAAACGCGGTGATCTCCCTCAGTACATGTCGGCTAAAAATCTCGCCAGTCATCCAGCCAGTCGGCAGCTTCCTGGTCAGTGACGATTTCCGGCCGACGACGAATGAGCTCACTGAAGGCGTCGCCAATCTCTTCCCGCATGATCGTATCCAGCGTGTAGTCTGCATTGAGCCGATTGAATGCTGCGGCGAATTTCTGCATAACTACCCTGACGTCGCTGGCCGACGCAGACGGGTCCAGTTTGTCAATGGCCGCTGATGCGACGTTGTAGATGCGACACGCTCGGGAACCGATCGTTTCTCCATGTTCGCCGCCCCACATAAAGAACGGATTCTCAAGGTTCTGACGAATCCAGGAATCAGTTCGCCTGCCACGAATTGACAGCCCGGGACAGCCCTTCAGACGTGCACTCAGTTTCCGGGCATCGTCGGCGCGAACGCCGTCAAACGTCAGGTTCTCCAGCGATGGAAATGCGACCGGAAGGGGAAAGTCGTCCGCTCGAAAGTCGTAACAATTGATCATTCTGATGCGTCGGAGTCTGGAGAAGGTGGCGATTGATCCTATATCTTCAATCAGCGTTTGAGGACCACGAATATCCAGGCTCTCCAGAGCAGTCCAATGTGCGAACACTGCAAACCGGATTCTCGCGGCATGCCAGATGTTCAGTCCGCTGATGAGGTCCAGACCTGGAACGGCTTCTGGTGTTCCCGCCCGGTTCAGGTACCAGATCGTCAGTGACAGTCCTTCACCACCACGCGGATCCTCAACTCGAAGGGTGTCGAGGCTGCCGGAAACATGGAGTGTCAGCGCAGAGGCTGAACCTGCAAGGGGAAGTCGCAGTAATAGGGGATCAGTCCCGCAGCTTACCGTCACATTGGTCAGAGAAGTTTTGCTGAGATCAATAACCGACTTGCCGTGCTGATGCCATGCCAGACCACGAATCGATGGTCGCGAAGCAAGAAACGATTCGATACCGGCGTCCTGGCCGATGTAATTGATTTCCGACAGCTTTTGCAGCTGATCGAGCTGACTCCAGTTCAGTTTGGAGTCCGGACGGACGCAAAGATGGGGGCCACTACTTCCAGGGTTGATGAATACCCTCCAGCTGTCCGCACGAATGGAACTCGGCCTGTCATCCAGACTGATTGTGACTTCCGGATACCGCGGATTCATTTGCATTGCCCTTTTGAAAATCGTCTTACTGCAGTGACGACTGGCTGTGCAGCGACGACGCGATGCACAGCAGATTTTTTCCGAATATCATGACGCCGTACGTCAGATTCTCCGCTGCGCGCCATCGGTTTTCGGGAAACACAAACAGTCGCTTATCGGGTATGTCTTCGGCCGCGGCATCGAGGATCGAACGAATCGTGTTCATGGTTTGCTCAATTCTGATTCCTGGCACACTGAAGCTGCCTTTTTTGATCCGAACGACAGGGTATTCCGTTATACTGTATGGTTCATATCCGCCTGGAAACAGAATTCTGAGGAATTAACTCATGACGCTTTTTAAGACCTCAGTCAAATGGTCTGGTCTGATTTTCGGGTTGATGGTCGGGCTGAGCTCCGCGGCAAGTGCTCAGCTGGCTGAGCAGATTTCTCTGGAAAAACCTGGCGAGCGGGAATTCATTCTCGATACAGCCGGGCTGATCAATGAGACGGATGCGGCCGCAATTCGAACGATGGCAGACAAGCTGCTTACGGATAAGGCGGCCCCCATCATCGTTGTGACCATTGATTCGATGGCCAGCCACGGTGGTGCGGGACTGCGAATTGAAACCTTTGCCAGGCTATTGTTCGACCAGTGGGGAATTGGACCTGAGAAGATCGCGGAGACATCATGGAATTACGGAATGCTGCTTCTGGTATCAAAAGGAGACCGTAAAGCTCGAATCGAACTGGGAGCTGGCTGGCGACACGACAAGGATGTGGCTGCTCAGCAGATCATGGATGATCTGATTGTATCTCGGTTCCGGCAGGGCGATTTCTCCGGCGGCATTCGAGCCGGCGCGGAGGCACTCGACAAACTGGCTCGCGATCTTCAGTTGCCGACAAAGCCTGTACCCGCCTCGACATACTGGATTGGTGCGGCGATGCTTGGAGTTGTGATTTTCACCGTGGTCTCGCTGATCCGTCGAGGAAGCAGTGGATGGGCATGGCTGTTTTGGGGCGCGGTTTTCGCCATCATCGGAACGATTCTTTATCATCTGGCCTCAAGCCGTTCCAGCGGTTCCGGAGGAGGCTATTCGGGTGGATCTTTCGGTGGCGGATTTTCAGGTGGCGGCGGTGCCTCCGGATCATGGTAATCCGGGACTCGGCCCCTGTGATCTGCTTCAAACTTTCTGATCAACAGTAAATCCTCCAGCGGACGTTCCAACAATGGCTCAAATTGAAGTTCAATTTACTGCGGCGGATCGGGAAGCAGTCAATCAGGCAGTGAAGAATGCGGAATCGCAGACCAGAGCCGAAATTATTCCGGTGATTGCTGCGTGTTCAGGTCGGTATGATCGGTCTGAAGACGTTTTCGGTCTGTGGGTGGGGCTTGCAGCGTTTCTTCTTGTCTGGAAGTTCGTTCCCGCTGAAGCGGATCCGTCATCGTGGGGAACACCGTCCCCCGTTTTGCAGTTTATTGCATACGCGGCGGCGATAGTGTGCGGATTCCTGGGAGGGGCTGCTGTTGCAAGCCGAACCGGCGTGATTCGCCGTCTGTTTACTCCAGCCCGGCAAATGAGCGATGAAGTCCGGCTGCGTGCTCGAGCTGTCTTCTTTGATCAGAGAGTGCATCACACCAGCGGATCGTCGGGAGTTCTGCTGTACGTTTCACTGTTCGAACGCATGGCCACCGTGCTTGCCGATCAGTCCGTTATGGAAAAACTCAGTCAGACTCAGATAGACAGCCTGTGTGCCGAATTTACTCAGCGACTGCACAGCAGCTCCCCCGTTACTGCCCTCACCGATACCATCCGGATTGTCGGAACACAGTTATCGGAGGTGCTGCCCCGCACCGACCAGGGCACAAACGAACTCGCCGATGCGCTGGTACTGCTTGAGTAATCAGATTTGGCGGATATCTGTCAGACGCCAAACAGTCCGGTATTCGTTCCAGGCTGACCAGGAACCTGCCTGCGCACGACTGGATTCACTTCGGACAGTTACTGCTGTCTTAGCGACTTTGTCCGGCGTTTGCCGACAGCTCACAGGGAAACTCAAACTGATGTTCTTTGGGATCAGGAACCAGTTTCGTGCCCTCACACAGCAACTCAGATTTCGGATCGAACGTAATGGCCTGCACCTTATTCTGAGATGGAATGAAACGATACATGCGCAGCCATCCGCTGCCATAGTCCTGCAGAAGTTCATGGACGACGTTTCCGTGATCGCCTGTTTCCGATGCTCGATATGCCCCCGTACGACTCTGATCTCCCGAAAAGACAGCCACAAGGTGTTTGTGGCGTCTGTAACATTTCTCCCAGATTTTCTGCGGTGAATTGCCGCGATCACCGTGAATTTTGTGCCAGGTCATACGGCCCTTCGTTCCGGTGATGAAGTCCTCGTTCTTAACGGGCTTCAGCAGCGGTCCCCAGCCCATATGGCTGGTGATCAGAGCACGGCGTTCCGAATAGCGGCTCAGCACTTCATTGGCCCAGTCCAAAACATCATCCGGAGCATTGCACTCAAGATGCAGAATTACGAAGTCCAGCCCGCCAGCTGAAAACAGCTGATAACTGTTCGCATTGTTACCTGAGACGTGTGGCCCCATCGCTGAACCACTGTAAGCCCCGCCGTACCAGGAAAATTCTTCAAACCGGCTTTTGGGAAAGTACTGCTGGAACAGGCTGGAATCACCGCGGGACGTCATGTCGTGATTTCCCACCGAGATTCCGTAAGGAACCTTCCCATGGAACAAATCCATACACTCACGAGCGACTGTCCACTGCCGCGGTTCATTGATGTCTACGATATCACCCACGTGACTCACAAACACGATATTCTGTCGCTGAATGTTGTCTGCAATCCACTGAGCGTGAGCCTGAAAGATCGGATTGGTCACCTTGGCGGTGCTGTCAGGCTGTCCCTTTGTTCCTTCGCCTTTATACGCCTGCGTGTCAGGGATCAGTACGATGCTGAAAGAACCTTCCGGAGCCGATGATATCCGCTCGGCAGCCACACCATTTGATATCATCACACTGGACATGATCAGACAGCACCAGCACAACGGCAGCCGAAGAAGAAAGGACATGACATCTCTCTGTGATTGCTAACGAGTCACTTAACCGATTTGAGCCTGCCGCTTGCTCTGATGACAATAACGAACTGCATCAGGAAATCTCAGTTGACCAGTTCCACCTTAATCTCGTCTGTACCGCTGTCCGGCACCAGAGTGGTCAAACCACTGGTTTCCGGATCCCGGTAACGCTGAGGCAGAAAGAAGTTCTCTTCAAACGATCCATCCGGATGGTCAATGACCTCAAATTTGGAAACAACGATTTTATAGGCTCCCGGGACCGCCCCGTCCTTTGTGTCAAACGTCTGGAGCTGAAAACGCCCATTCCCATCGGTAAGGCCGGCAGCCGCGTACTGATGGGCCACAGGAGAAAACACAACTCGCGCGTTCGCAGAAGGTTCATTGTTAAACAGCACTATACCTGACACAGGGACGAGAGTCGGTCGACCATCAGCCGGTTTACTCCCACATCCTGCCATGACGATCGAGCCCAGAATCACGATCAGCGTGCTCCAGCGTGAAATGTGGACGTTCATGACAATTCCTTTCATACGACAGAACAGGATGCCTGTTGCGACTTTGAAGGGCTAGAAATCCCCGAAAGTTTCACCGCCCTGCATGGAGCCGAGAGCTCCCCAGACACCAAACGGACTGAGACCCGAGCGAACATCTCTGGCCGACAGGTTCCCTGTGTCGATATTGTCGCTGACAAAACGAACGGCTCCATCGCCCAGGAGAATCTGAATGCCTCCCGTATGCCAGCTGCTGGCCGGAGCCTGACCGTCAGAATGATCATTACCGCTCTGCAGACAGTGGGGTGAATTCGGAGGAAGCACAGTGCTGACCCCGGTGTACGCTGTTACTCCGTTCGCCCAGCCATTACCTCGCAGATTTCGATTGTTGCCGGGCGTTAACATACCTGTAGCCCGGTTTCCCTCCAGCAGACACATAATATTGTTATTGTAAGCCGGATCCGTCCCCCGCGAGTTCGCGACACCGCCACGAATATGGTTCGGATCATTGCTGGTGGCGATTTCCGCCATCGCAATTGTGTTACTGCTTCCATCGGTCATGTCCTGCATACGGCGACATGCCTGAAAACCGAATAATCCTCGACGATCCGCGCGAACAGCAGCTCGCGCGCTCACTGTTTCTGACCCCGTGATTCGACGGTTATTGTCGCCCCAGCAAAAAGCGTAATTCGTCTGACCGCCAAGCCGATTGACGGTTATTTCCGGAGACGATGGACACATTAGGACAGGAATCCGGGCCATAAATGGCAGATACCCTTCGTTTCCAATCCCCGGCCTTGGTCCGAACGCATTGTATGTAACACTGTTATAAGTCTGTGGCGAGGATATCTGAGTGAACAGCGGACCCTGCTCAATCCCAGGCAGCAGGCCAATGAAACCACTGGCTCGGTTGACGTTGTCAGCCAGTGGTCGCAGTACTCCCCCGTCCGGATGTCCGGTGCCACCACGGCCATACGGAAAAACTCCGAACGTGTCATGGTAGTTGTGCAGAGCCAGACCAAGCTGTTTGAAGTTATTCCTGCACTGCGTTCGTCGAGCAGCTTCCCGCGCCTGCTGCACCGCTGGCAACAACAAACCAATCAGGATTGCGATGATCGCAATCACCACAAGAAGTTCGATCAAAGTAAAACCATGCCGCCTTCGGAAACCCAGGTACACTGCCACACCCCTTTTCGAAATACATGAAAACGGCCGACCGAGTTTGTCGCATAAATGGTGAGCAGACTCGGAATTGTAAAGGTTCGTCGCAAGGACGCGGGGCCAAATCATCAATCAGGGCCAGCCGCCAGTAATCGACAAAGCGGATTCTGAAGGGGGGTTATTAGGATTCGGTGAACCGCAGGTTAAGAATAGAGAATTGCGGCCGCAGGAGTTCCGGACTCGCTTCCGCATCATTCTTTAAACGGCATGGGTGTGCGACACTCTCTTCTCATGACTCGGTCCCGGCCCGGAAAGAAAATCTGCACGCAATCGAATTCGGATTGCCTCAGTCAAAACCAAAGGCTGATCAGCTGAAAAACAAAGATGACCAGGCCAATGGAGAACTTTGCAAACATCCCCACCATCCGGCCTTTCATGGCCGCTGTGCCAATTTCCGTGCGTCTCTCCTGAGTGTTCCCTTTCCAGGATTCTCCGAGCCATGCACCGGCGAAAGCGCCCGAGGCTGCTCCAAGAATGGCACCGACTGCACTTCCCACAATCGGAACAGGGAGCATCACGGCGCCAGCAATGCTGCCAGCAACAGAAAACACAAATGACAGCAGCAAACTGCGGCGGCTGGCACCCAGTCTGGCTGCACTGGCTGCTCCCGCTGCGGCTTCAAGCACCTCGCCGATCAGAGCCAGGCCGACAACAATCAGCACGGTCATCCATCCCGGACCGGCAGTTGTTCCCTTCGTCAGAATGAAGGTGATCAGAGCCACCGGCATCAGCCAGTTACCCGGCAGCATGAACAGATTGGCCGTCACGCAACAACCGTTGATCAGCATCAGAACAACAGCCGCAGACCAGTACCACACCATGACTCGGGACTCCCGATTTCACTCAACCCCGACTCATTACACCGCCAGCTCATTCGACGATGATCAGTCTTTCGATCAGTTCGCCGCTGTGCATCAGACTGGGTGCCCCACCGGGCGCAAGATGAAATATCGATCGCCCATCCGTGTAGACGACATCTCCCGCAGCGCCGATATCGTAAGACACCACGCTTTCCGCCAGAGCAGACTGCTCGCCACCCTTAGTTCTCTTCATCAGCTGCCAGTTTTTTGGAACGAGCGGTTTTGCAGAGGCTGCCCCGGACGCCGAGCGTGATGCTGCTACCCGGGTATCCACGGCCTGACCCCATAACATCAGCCACGGATTGACGGGTGGTCTGTAACGGTCAGGACCATCTGCCGAAATCATGGACTTTCCCACAAACATCATCGACAGAAAGTTGAGAAAATAAACGATCGTTCTCGCCAGGCGATAAGGAAAAAACACCACATCCTGAACGAGCTGCAGAAAAGACACCTCAGGCCGCTGAGCCGGCTTCCAGGGCCGCCGGATATACCACAGGCTTCCGTCGTCTGTCATCTGAGGCTGCAGCAAATCAAACTGATCCTCTTCATGCAGCATGCTGACCGATTCACCGTTTAAATCCAGCATCTCGATTCGCCATGTGCTTTTTCCGGTCGCATGGCCGTGCTCATTCCGCCCAATCATGCACGACTGAAACAGAATCTTCCGCGATCCGTCAGGCAGCCACTGGGGCGATTCATCCAGCGAATCCGTCATCGTAATGTCTTTGCCGAAGAGCCCGTCTGCCCGCGTGACTCTGAGGCCGGTGGTCCCGTCAGTTCGCGGGAGTGCCATGACAATGTCGCCTTCTGATGGGTGACGCGAAAGTCCGCTCGCCACATACCCCTGACGATGAACGAGACGCCGTTCCTCGGAATTCTCAAGATCATATGAAAACAGGCCACCCACTGTTCCCATATCCAGCACATACAATATGTGCCCTGAAGACGACCCGCGGGCGACCGTCACAAATCGTATCAGTCGGCGGGCTTCAAATTCCTGCCATGGAGCGACTCCCGGAGGCTGAATCCCCATGTTACCCCAGACTCCGCTGCGGCCTTTCCATGCATTGTGCTCCTGGTCTCTTGCGTCACGTTCCAGGGACTGACGAGCGAAATCGCTTTCGATTTCCCGAACTGGCTGCTGTCCCGTTCGGACAAACAATCGACCCCTGGAAATCCACGCCACTGTTAATTCAACAGATGCTGAGCTGTTCATACGCGGTATTCTGCCGCCCGTACTTCCAAAGTTGTGAATTTGCCTGTTCCTGTGCAACCGCGTCTGCAGGAGACGGGCAAATTCTAACGGAAAAGGAAGATTTCAAAACTCTGGCAGCAGAAACATCGTTAGGCCATGGCCATCAACCGCTAAAAATCGCAGCCATTGACGAACCAGAGGATCAGAATGATGGGAAGCGGCAGTCCAATGAGACAGCCCAGTAACGCATATTTGACTTTTCCTGCCCGTTCCTGTCCCGGCATGTTTTCCTGATTCGAAGTGCTCATAAAATTTCTCCCTTAATACAACGGAATCCGACACAAAGATTTGTCTCTTCAGCGAGCCACAAAGGTGTATTCGGGATTCTTTTCGTCGAAATCCTGATCATCCAGAGACACGTCGGAGTCAATGGTGTGATACACATACTTCTCCAGAAGATCCTTCTTTCCATCGCGTTCGCTCCATCCGTAATTCTCAAGAGCGACCAGAAGCCCCTGCTCATCAAAACAGTACCGACTTCTGGAGTAGGCTGGCGAAACCTGCTCATCCTGGAAATGGACGTCGTAAGCGATCAATTCCTGTCCGGCCACGACAGCGTTGCATGGAACACACCTCGTCACGGTTAGCCAGTCATTTCGTGTTTTGTAAAAGGCTCGAATCCGAGCGGCCAGGTTTTCAAGTCCGGAATCTGTAATTGGGTAACGGGAGCTCTGCTTCGCCATGCGACTTTCCGGATCAAGCCGCCAGACACGTTTCAGAGCAGCAAGCCCCTTAGGAGGCTTAACGAGCAGGCGGTTGTCATTTTCCCCATCGACGAAGATGGCTTCCTGATTTGACTCATGCCATCGCATGTAAACACTAAATGGGGCTCGGCGAATTTTGATATACACGGTCTTTGCCGGAGGCAGTTCACCGTTCTCGGCTTCCTGCATTTCAAGAACTGCAGTGTAGGCGGTGAGCTCTCCCGCCCTGGTTTCAGCCAGCGTCAGGGCTTCCTGAACTTTGTGAAAAAGTTCTCCCGACACAGCGCCTGTCGATGCATTCTTCAGAAGATGAAGCGACGTCTTGTCCGGACTGTCGAAAGCTCCCGATCCTCCTGAGATCACAGAGTTGTCACGATCATCGGGAAGAAAAACGCAGGCGGAACAAACTGTCGGAGCTCCTGTATCACGCTGCAAATAAGTCCCCATGCAGGCTCCGGAAAGAACCAGACAAGCGGTTAGTTTTATTGTTAATGGCACTGTCGCTCTCCCTCTCTTTAAAAGAATATGGGAAAATGAACATTGCAAGCGATGTGCCAGTTGCCGAACTTAGAATCCATTAACAATGTAAAATGTTACTACAGAATGCCTTACGACTTGTCGAACTGCATGACTCCAGTTGTCGTCTCTGCTCCTCGTGGTCGCCGCTCGATCACATGAGTCGTCAACCGCGCGGGTCGCCTCTTCCGCCTCCGGATGGCACGACGATACTGGACTGAAGCAACTGATGTCGCTTTTGAATGCTGATGGTGGAAATCCAGGCTGCATATACCGAACACCTGCCAGCGCCAGTCGAGCAGATGTCAAAGTGTGGCGAATCAGGATGCTTAACAATGACCGTTTACATCCATCCATCGTCAGAGCATGGGACAACGCCGCTCTGTCGATCTCAAGAACCCGTGAAGACGGTCTGGCCGTCGTTTCGGTCCCTGCTGAAAGCGAGACAGGAAATGGAAGACTAAGAAACATGACGACACTTCTGGCAAAATGCCTGACCTCCCAGCAGTTCCCGAAAAGATTCCACTGGCAAAGTGAGGATACAAATGTTCAGATTCAGGGACGCACCTTTGCCTGGCGAATTGCATCCCCCCCCCCCCCCCCCCGTGCCACACACGCCGAATCCGACAATCTTCCACCGTCGCACCACTTTCAGGGACATCCCGCGGATGCCCGCCAAAATTCTGGTGTCCTGAGATTCAGCAGGCCCTTCAGGCTGGTTGTTTACCGTCCAGGCTGAATGCCATCACCCCGCTGTGACAATGATCAACGGGGGACCCTGCCCGCGGTGTTGCCATGCCACGCAACACCTGCGACACTCTTTGTCAGAAGGTTCTGTTGACCAAACCGGACGAACATTGGAACGACCATGACAAATCAGGTTCATCTTGCATCACTGCCAGGAGTCAAACAGTTTGATCTGACGGGCCATGTCGCCATTGTGACGGGTGGATCCAAAGGGCTGGGAGCTGCCATCGCAGCGGGTCTGGCTTCCGCGGGTGCAAACATCATGATTGCCAGTCGGGACCTTTCGGAGGGAACAGCTGTCGCCGACGAGATCGCTCAGGGGTTTAAAGTCCGGGCACTGGCACGTTCAGTGGACGTAACGAGTCCTGCCGATGTGGAGAAGCTGACTGCGGAGACAATTTCACAGTTTGGCCGCATTGACATCCTGATCAACAGTGCCGGCATCAATATTCGGGGGAGTATTGATAACCTTACATATGAGCAGTTTCAGCAGGTGCAGAAGACCAATGTGGATGGAACGTGGCTGTGCTGCAAGTCCGTCATTCCCCATATGAAGGCGGCGAAGTATGGTCGAATTGTAAATCTCGCCAGCACTTTGGGTGTCGTTGGTCTCCCCAATCGAACTCCCTACACGGCCAGCAAGGGGGCCGTTGTTCAAATGACTCGGGCTCTGGGTCTGGAGATGGCTCCGTTTGGCATTACCTGCAATGCCATCTGTCCTGGACCTTTTCTGACTCCGATGAATATTCCAATTGCCGACACCGAAGAGGCGAAAAAGTCCATTGTTGGTGCCGTCGCTCTGGAACGCTGGGGGGATTTGAAGGAAATCCAGGGAGCCGCAATTCTGCTTGCCAGTCCTGCAGGCAGTTACATGACAGGCAGTCTGCTGACCGTGGACGGCGGCTGGACGGCTCGATAATCGAATGTCTGGCTAACCAAAGCACGATTGCCCGGTCATCTATTCCGGAAATTCCCACGCGGAACGATAACATGCATTTTCTTCCAGCCAGCATAACAGATCCTGAAAGAAGGGATCACTGGCGAGGGTCGCGCTGTCACCCACAATGATCAGTTTTCGTCGAGCGCGGGTGAGTGCCACGTTCATGCGGCGAGCATCGGCAAGAAATCCGATTTCGCCGATCAGGTTGGAACGTACCAGAGAAATAACCACGGCTTCTTTTTCCCGCCCCTGGAATCCATCGACCGTATCAATTTCCAGCTGACTGGTCGTTGCGTTCTGCCGGAGCCAGCGCACCTGAGCTGCATAGGGCGCTATCACAGCGATGTCCTGCGGGCTCAAACCAGCATCACACAATCCATAAACCTGCCTCAGGACCAGCTGACCTTCCTGAGGATTCAGTTTGCTTTCACCGTCTGGTTCAAGCTCTTCCAGCCAGCCCGTTCCGGCCGTATCGATAAATAACACGGGGGTATCATCTGTCCCGTTTTTCGTGACGGTCGGCAGATCAGAAAGTACATGACGGCGGACAGACTCATCGGCAACCAGAGTATTTTCGTAGAATCTCTGTGAGGAAAACGCCATGATGTTTTCATGCATGCGGTACTGAACTGTCAGCTGACGTGTCACCTCATCTCCGAAATGACGAACCAGCCGTTCCATCAGGCTCACCGCAAATCCTTCCTTCGCTGCCGCATCCGAAAGAATGGTGGGTGGCAGCTGCAGATGATCGCCGGCAAGAATCACTTTGTCAGCCCGACGCAGAGGAACCCAACATCCCGGCTCAACGCTCTGACAGGCTTCATCAATCACCAGCACATCGAACCTCAGATCATCCAGAACGGAATCGTCAAACGTCGTGGTGGCACAAACGATTCTCGCGTCGCCCAGAATGTCACTGGTCGCCTGCCTTTCGAGCAGTCTTGCCTGCCTGCGCAGTTCACGCGCTTCCTGTCGCTGCTGCCAGCGCTGTCCGGGTGCCGGACGTGAGCGAGTATATCGATCTGCTTTGCGTTCAATCTGTTCGGCTTCCCGCATCATGCGTCGGACGAGATCCATGACTTCGTGCTGCTCTGCCAGCCCGTCGAGCGTATGCTGTCGCAGCTCTTCTGACACTCTGGCGGGGTGTCCGAGACGTACGGCCGACTCACCACAGGCCAGAAGTCGTTCGAGCAGATTATCGACCGCCGTATTGCTCGGTGCACATGCCAGGACCCGCTCACCCCGCGCGACCATCTGGCGAATCACTTCGACAACTGTGGTTGTCTTGCCTGTCCCCGGAGGTCCATGAATGATGGCCAGATCACTGGCCGCAAGTGCATGTCGAATTGCGTTGTGCTGCGACTCATTCAGTCTCTCTGATAAGGGCATGGCCAGCTTCACGCTGCTGCGGAACGCCGGTTCACGATCCCCCAGCAGAAGGTCCCTGAGCTGCCCCAGCCGACCCGATGCGTTCTCGGCGACCTGCAATGCACTGGCCTGACGTTTTCGAGTCACCTCGTCGGGTGATAAATCCAGTCGAAAACGGTCGCCCGATGGCCAGTCGTCAACCGCCACTTCCAGACTGTCGTTGCGCCGGGCACTGACAACGCCCTGACAGGATTCTCCATCCCCGTCACTCTGGTCAGACAGGACAACCGGGCTTCCCACCTTGAATCGATGCCACGGCATCCGGTCCGGAGATCTGCGTTTTGCCATTGTAATCAGATAGCGACCGCCCAGTCCGGTTGAATGGCTGCGGATTACCAGATCCAGCAGAGTCTCTCCCGTACGCTCGGCAGTTGCCGATGACTGCGTTCGCCGTCTCTGGGCCAGCCGTTCACGTTCCGCTTCTCCCTCCATCGCCAGCCAGCGATGCAGACTGGCAAAGTGCTGGTCGGCACGCAAAGGACGCAGTGATGGGGGTTTCATGGCAGCACGCAAAACCTGAACTTCAGCCAGGTATGCAAAAGCGATCGAAAGAGAGACGGACTGAATGAACGACAGCGATTAAAGTTACAGACCCAGCACGTCGGCCATTGAATAAAGACCGGCACCCTGCTGCACAACGTACTTGGCAGCCGCCAGTGCTCCATAGGCGTAACTGTCGCGAGTATGCCCCCGCACTGTCAGGTCAATTGTTTCGCCCATCATCCCAAACACAATTGTGTGTTCGCCCACATTATCACCGGTGCGCAGGGCATGATACCCGATTTCATTATGAGGACGTCGGCCAGTTCGACCTTCGCGACCATGAACATGGTTCGACTGCCCCATCTGCTCAGCAACGATTCGTCCAAAATGCAGCGCCGTACCACTCGGAGCGTCTTCCTTAAACCGATGGTGGCGTTCGATAATCTCAACGTCGACGCCGTCGGCATTATCCCTAAGGACTCGGGCGGCGTCTGCGACCAGCTTCATGACAAGGTTCACAGCCATGCTCATGCTGGGCGCCATCACGATGGCGGTCGTCTGAGCGGCGGTCATCACAATCTCCCGCTGCTGCGGCGTTAGCCCTGTCGTCGCAGCCACCAACGGAATGCGGCGTTCCCCGCAGAATGCGGCAATTGTCGTCAGTCCTTCCGGGGTGGAAAAATCGATCAGCACGTCGATCGGACACTGCAGCTCCGCCGAGATTCGAACACCCGACGGCCCTGCTCCCGCCAGTTCGCCCGCATCGCGTCCCAGGAAGGCACTCGCAGGCGATTCCAGAGCAGCCGCAAGAGTCAGCTCAGGGTCCGCCATGGTCAAAGCCACAACCCGCTGACCCATCCTGCCGCCAGCTCCATTCACGCCCACATTCAATGGCATTTGTTAATCTTCTCCCGACATGCACCCTGCTGGCAGCAAACCGTTACTTTCGATCGCCGATCGAAACGTAGTCTCGTTCCCGGGCACCCGTATAGATTTGCCGGGGCCGATAGATGCGACTGGAGTCCCCATCTCGAAGTTCCTTCCAGTGCGCCAGCCAGCCTGGCAGTCGGCCAATGGCAAACATCACCGTGAACATGTTGGTGGGAATTCCCATCGCCCGATAAAGAATACCGCTGTAGAAATCCACATTGGGGTACAACTTGCGTTCAACAAAATAAGGATCTTCCAGGGCAATCTTTTCCAGATTGCAGGCAATCTCAAGCAGTGGATCGCTGATGCCAAGTTCCTTCAGTACATCGTTCGACATCTTACGCAGAATCGTCGCGCGGGGATCGAAGTTCTTGTACACGCGGTGCCCAAAACCCATCAGCCGGAAGTTGTCATCCTTGTCCTTGGCTTTCACCACCCACTTTTTGTAGTCGCCGCCATCCTGGTGAATCATCTCCAGCATCTCCAGAACTGCCTGATTGGCTCCGCCATGCAGCGGTCCCCACAGAGCAGAAATTCCGGCAGAGATGGACGCAAAAATGTTGGCTCGACTGCTGGCCACCATTCTCACCGTTGCCGTGCTGCAGTTCTGCTCATGATCGGCATGCAGAATCAACAGCATATTCAGAGCACGTACCAGGACCGGATTGACTTTGTATTCTTCCGCCGGTACCGCAAACATCATGTTCAAAAAGTTGGCACAGTAGGAATAGTCATTTCGAGGATAAATCGTGGGCTGACCGATGGACTTTTTGTATGCGTAGGCCGCAATCGTGCGGACCTTCGCAATCAGCCTCACAATGTTCACTTCATAACTGTCGTCTTCCGTATCCGGATAATACGTCGACAATGACGACACCATGGCCGACAAAATGGCCATCGGATGGGCGTTCGGCGGGTATCCCTCAAAGAACTTCTTCATGTCCTCATGGATCATGCTGTGATACGTCAGCTGAGCACGGAACTTCTTCAGCTGATCAGCTGTTGGCAGCTCCCCATTCAAAAGCAGCCAGGACGTTTCAACAAAGTCCGACTTCTCTGCCAGCTGCTCAATCGGATATCCACGGTAACGCAAAATACCCTGGTCACCGTCGATATACGTGATCGCGCTTTCGCAGGCACCCGTGCTGTTAAAGCCCGGATCCAGAGTGATCGCTCCGGACAGACTGCGCAGTTTTGTAATGTCGACGCCAACTTCATCTTCGGTACCACGGACGACTGGCAGTTCGTATGTCTTGCCGTCCAGGGTAAAACTGGCCGTTGTCATTGTGTGAATTTCCCGCTCATCAATTTAGTCGGAGGCCAGAGAATCAGGCCTGATAACACTGAAACGAATTCCTGAAACCGGAGCCCGGCGGAAGAATTCGCAGGCATCTGGCAGCGAAAATCCGCCTTTTTGCAGCCTACGGTAACACGAGAAACTCAAAAGTAAACTGAGCAGCCATCCGGATGCAATTCCCCAGGTTCTGAGAAGCCGGACACTTATCGTTCAATTCGAAAGGGCCGCGGCAGCAGGGTGTCAAGACTCACAAGTTCTGGCAGACAGCCCTGCCCGCCGTCTTCCGAACCTGCTTCCACATTGTCCAGCAAAATGAGCATCTTCGGATTGAATTCGACGAGAAACTGTCGACAGGCTCCGCAGGGCACCGGAATGCCGGATAACGACACGCAAATCGCCACAAATTCCCGAATTCCGAGGGCGATGCCTGAGCAAACAGCCACCCGTTCGGCACAGATCGTCAAACCGTACGAAGCATTCTCCACATTGCATCCGGAGATAATTCGCCCATCCGCCGCCAACACCGCTGCGCCAACCTGAAAGTCGGAAAACGGTGCATAAGCACATTGCCGCGCCGCCCTTGATGCCGCCTGCAGCTCTCGCCACTGAGGCAGTCCTGCGTCCAAATTCGCCCTGACTGCTGCCTCTGCGGCCTCAGCTTCACTCAGCATGTGCCCTGTCCGATCTGTGGGGTCAGCCAGCGGACGCCAGTCAGGGCGTCCGATGACCAATTCTGCGGTTTGCTGAATGTCAGCCCCGCTCTGTCAAACCTTCGGTCAGATCAGCTCCCGGATCGGAGTGGGATTGCTGACCAGATGAGCAGGACGGCCCTGCGGAGTATAAAGAACTTTGTCCGGGTCGATTCCCAGCTTCCAGTAAACTGTGGAGACGAAGTTTTCCGGCGACAACACATTTTCCAGAGCCGAATGACCTTTTCGATCCGTTGAACCCACGACGGTACCGCCCGGCGTTCCCCCGCCAGCCATCAGCACAGACATCGCATTGGCCCAGTGATCCCGCCCCGGCGCATTCTGGCCGGAAAGAGTTGAGATCGTCGGAGTACGTCCGAATTCGCCAAGTGCAACCACCAGAGTTGAATCCAGAAGGCCGCGTTCCTTCAGGTCCTGAATCAAAGTGGCTACCGAATTGTCCCACTCCGGAAGCCGTTTCCGCAAAGTACCAAACAGGTTGCTGTGATGATCCCATCCGCCATCATAAACCGTAATGAACGGGACGCCCGCTTCGACCAGCCGCCGGGCCAGCAGGCAGCGCTGACCAAATCCGTTGCGACCATATCGATCCCGAATCTCGACGGATTCCTGACTGATGTCAAAGGCCTTTTGAGCATCCGGTGAAGTTACCAGGTCATACCCCTGCCGGAAGTATTCGTCAAAGGCCATCGCCGGATCGCCCGCAGCTTCATCATTAAGACGAACCATCCGGTCAATCCGTCCTCGCAGATCAGTCCTGGACGAAAAACGGGCTTCACTCAGTTCACGGGGTAAGGCCACATCACGAACTCGAAATCGTTCACGATTCGGGTCATCGCCCACAACAAACGGAGCATATCGAGCTCCCAGAAAGTTCGGACCGCCGGAACGGGACATCTGCGGCATACTGAAATATGCGGGCAGACCGTTATCACGACCCAGTTCTTTGGCGACCACTGAACCCATGCTGGGGTGAAAGCTGACAAACGCGCCGCATCCCACCGGAATTCGAGGAGGTGAGCCCGTCATCATGTAGTGATTGCCAGCCCCGTGATTGCCCTGATCATGGCGAATCGATCGAATCATGGCATAGTCACCAAGCGACGCCGCCAGCTTCACCATATGTTCGGAATACAAAACTCCTGGCACAGCGGTCGAAGTATGCGTGAACTCGCCGCGATACTCCGCCGGTGCATCCGGTTTCGGGTCAAATGTTTCAAAGTGTGTCGGACCACCGTCCATCCAGATCAGGATGCAGCTGGTCGCCTTTGCACGCGGCCCGGCCCCCTGTTTCCCGGCTTCACCCCGGACACGCAGGCTGTCCACGAGACCCGTTCCCAGAAGCGCACCAACCCCGAACTGCAGACAGTCCCGGCGAGTGATTCCTTCACAGTTTTGATAACTCGACATTGAATTAATCCTGCAAAACAAATTCGGGCGAATTCAGCATGGCCCACATCAGGTCTTCAATCACCTGTCGACGATTCGCACCTTCAGCCGTCAGCAGACCGACAGCAAAGGATGATTCGTCTTCCGTGGGCTTACGAGAATAAACGAGTTGATAAATCTGAGTCACCAGCGGCACAGGTTCCATCTCCGAAGCCGCCATTCGAGCTGCGGTCCCGCCATCACTTGTCAGATCCTGGTGCAACTGCTCACTATTCATCAGATGCAGGCTCTGGACAACCGTTGAATCGGTTGTACGTTCGCATGGCGGATCCTGGTTCGGATCCGGCCGTCCAAACGTATCCAGAAACAGTGATTCCGTGCGATGAGTCCATATCTGACGGGCTGTTGTCCCGGGCGGCATGGCATCAAATTTCTGTGGTACCCCTGAAATCTGAGTAAACGCATCCAGCAGAACTTCCGCACGCAGGCGATGCCGATAATGTCGGGAAAAGTAACGAGTGTCCGCCAGATTGCGGTCCGACGGCAGCGAACTCAGCTGATAAACATGTGAACGGGCAATAAACCGAACAAGCTCTGTCAGAGAATACTGCTGATCACGAAAATAGTCGCCCAGCAGCTTCATCAGTTCCGGATTGCTCGGCGGATTGGTCGCTCGAAAATCGTCCACAGGTTCCACAAGACCTCGTCCCATCAGGTCGGCCCAGACTCTGTTGGCCATGACCTGCGAAAACAGATGGTTGTCGGAGGAGGTAATCCAGTCGGCAAGTACTTCCCGGGGATCTTCCGTCTCTTCGGTCACTGTGGCCGTCCCAAACAGCGGTTTGGGAGTCATCACAGCTCGAGTGATCGGATGCCGCACTTCTCCCGATGTACCGGCAAAGAAGAACTCTTCAGATCCGGAAATCGGAGCCGAAATACCTGTTCCCTTTCGGCCAATTTTCGCAAAATAGGCCGCGAAACTGTAAAAGTCGTCCTGCCCCCAGACCTCAAACGGATGGTGATGACATTTTGCACATTCCAGCCGGACTCCTATAAACAGCTGACTGACCAGAGTCGTGATTTCTTCGGGCGTCCTTCGATCCCGATACATCGTGACTGCACCGTCTCGCCATGTACTTCCCTTCGAAGAAATCAGTTCGTGCACAAACTGATTCCATGGCCGCCGCTCCCGAAATGACTGCCGAATCCAGCGGTCGTAGTTCAGCACGGTCTTGATGCCCACGTGATAGGGATTTGGCCGCAACAGGTCCACCCATTTGTTGGCCCAGTGGTCAGCAAAATCAGGCTCCAGCAGCAACCGATCAACAAGTGCGGCTCTTTTATCCGGCGACGAATCCGCCAGAAACGATTCCACTTCCTCAGGCGTCGGTACCCGACCGCAAATATCGGTCGCCGCACGCCTCAGAAACGTGTGATCGTCGCAAACTTCCGATGGCGTGATTGCAAGTCGCTCAAGTTTCTTCCATACCAGATCATCAATGGGATTCCGGCGAGGAAGCCCTGCATAGAATTCTGCCGGAACTTCTCCCGCCATTGGAACGGAAACCATGCAAACCGCGATCTGACCCATATAGCGACCCATAATGGCCGCCTCTCCGGTAATCATCCCGGCTTCAACTCGACCCGCTTCATCCACCGCGACAACAGGAGACTCATTGGACTGAAACTGCGTCAGTCGAGTCACATCACGTGTGGTGCCATCGCTGTAATGGGCCGTCACAGTCAGCTGTCGGGATTCTCCGTTTGCAAGCAGCAGCGAATCCGGAGCCACAGTGACTTTCTGAAGCTGAGGTGCATCCGGAGCTTTGCGGGGCATGCCCTGCTGTATCCATGACACAAGAAGCTGGTATTCCGGAGTCTGCTCAGCCAGCCTGCGTCCCCCGCCATGTGGCGTGGCGCCGGTTGGTTTCTGCAGCAAAAGACTATGGCTCGCCGCACCCGGAAAGACTCGACGCCCTCGCCCTTCCTTCACAATCGCATCAAAATCATAGTCCGGGTCAAAACCCAGCAGTGACAGCTGGAATCCTCCCTGACCACGAGACTTTCCATGACACGGCCCGCTGTTACACCCAAACCGAGTGAAAATGGGCATCAAATCATTGTTGAAATCAACTGCAGCTTCCTCGCCAGCCGTCGGAGTTTGTGCAACAACCGGAGCGCAAAGCATTGCTGACGATGGCAGCAATATCACTGCCAGCAAAACAGCATGCCCTGCAATACGCCACGCGGTCATCGGAAAACTCAACTCGATCTGCACCGCGGAGGAGGGAAAATAGTCGTGCGGTGAAATCGTTCAGGGAAGGAACACGGTGGGAAAATACTGCCAAAAAGGCGGGGTTGTCCACGTTGTTAACTCACGACAGTCGTCGGAAAACAACAGTCGTCAGCCACAATCACAGCAAATTACCACACCGAAGTCACGCATGGAATTCGAATCCCGCTTTTTTGAACCATCTCATTATAGATCGACCCGCGACTCAATTCACGCCAATTTTGCTTGTCGTTTTTCACGCCGCAAAAATTTTCCGCAATTTCAACGTGTTATGAACCGCCGACACGTACCCCGATCGCAACGGCCGTGGCATACTCGCGAGCATGCGAGATCGTCAGTTTGATCTCGGAAATGCCCAGCCCGGCCGCAATGTCGGCGGCTCCGCCCGTCAGCCTGACACTCGGCTGACCGGAGTCCAGTGGAATCACCTCGATATCGTGAAAGGTAATTCCCTGAACAAAACCGGTTCCCAGAGCTTTCACGACCGCTTCCTTCGCGGCCCACCGACCAGCAAAGCGGACAGCGGAATCTCGGTGGCGCTGAGCGTATTCCACCTCCTGCGGAGTGAAACAGCGATCCCGAAAATGATCGCCGTGCCGATCCAGCATGCCCCGAATCCGTTCAATTTCAACGATATCTGTTCCAAGTCCAACAATCATGCGGCACTCAGATCCTCTGCACGACCATCTGGCATCAGGCGCCGTATTTTTCCAGACGACCGGCATGCGCCAGTGCATGCAGCATCAGGTATTTGGCTTCGAACATACCCAGCTCACCGACGCGGCACGCCGATTCACCAAACTCCCGCGATCCATCAAAACGACAAATGTCGGCCGCAAGCAATGTGGGCACGGCATGGCCGCTGTGGGACTTCATTTTCGCCGGCGTGCTGTGGTCACCTGTAACAATCAGTACGTCAGGCTTCAGCGCGTTGATGCGAGGAATCGCGGAATCCAGCTCCTCGGTGCGTTTCACCTTCGCATCGAAATTTCCGTCCTCTCCGGTACTGTCCGTGTACTTAAAATGAATGAAGAAGAAGTCGTACTTCGACCAGTTCTGTTCCAGACAGGCCATCTGATCTTCCAGCGTTGTTCCGGCATCCAGAATGTCCATGCCGACCAGACGAGCCAGTCCCCGGTACATTGGATACACCGCGATCGCCCCGGCTTTGGTGCCATAAACTTCTTCGAATCGCGGAATTGGCGGCATCTTGGCGATCCCACGCATCGTCAGTAAATTTGCCGGTGCATCATTCTTAAGAACTTCCGCTGCCTGTCGCATAAACTCGGCCAGAATTGCAGCCGTCTTTTGCGAAGCGGCGTCCGAACCCTGAGGAACCAGAGGAGTCACTCCGGTTCGCTGCGGATCCGTATCGTTCACATGTCCGCCCAGGCCTTCACCCCGGATGACAATAACGAGGCGATATTCCTTGACATGTCGCACAAAAACTTCCACACCCGGAATTGTGATCTTGTCCAGTTTCTCACAAAGCTTCGCTGCAATGTCACTGGCAATTCGTCCGGCTCGCCGATCCGTAATTTTTCCCTCAGCGTCCACCGTACAAAAATTGCCTCGAACGGCCACATCCCGATCGGTCAGAGCAAAGTCGATTCCAAGAGCTTCCAGCACTCCCCGCCCAATGTCATACTTCAGCGGATCATAGCCAAAAAGACCCAGATGGCCCGGACCGCTGCCAGGGGCGATTCCAGGCAATACGGGAATACTCATCCCCAGAACACCTCGCTGAGCCAATGCATCCAGATGGGGCGTTCGAGCCGTCTCAAGTTCTGTCTTACCGCCCGGCTTTAAAGGAAGTCCGCCAAGACCATCCCCGACATAAAGCACAATTTTCGAGTCGCTTTGTCTCTGCAACCGGCGGGTCAGGTCGTGTATGTCTGTCATTTCAATCGTATTCCGGTGAATCATTAGGAACAAAAGCCCGCCGTGCGTCCAGCTGCACAGGGCATCCGTGCAGGAACATATCGTTCATCCCGTTCTCTTGCATCCGTGCGCTTCACCCTGCCACTGCCTTTTTCTGCATTCCGGATTTTTGACAAACCCGCCCGGGCAAATTCAGGGGCGTTTCGCTGGAAACGCTGTCGCAATCAGGTCCCACACGAGGTCGGCCATCCGCTGATGACCGGACTGTGACAGGTGAATACTATCCAGAGTTGAATCACTGCCGGCAATTACCGAGAGAAACACCCGCTTTGAAATCAAAACCACACCGTGTCGACGTGCGAGAGCCCGCTGAACGCGGCCATACTCGTGGCAGAATGGTGGAAGCGGCAATTCAAACATCACAATCTGTCGATCCGCCCGTACAACCGATTCCAGCAGGGCGTCAAGGTCAGTCGCAAACTGTGCGGATGTCGTTGAGCCCAGAAGATCGTTTCCGCCAATCTCAACCAGGACCAGAGACGCAGTAATCTCCTGTGATCTTATTCGCCGAAGTGCCGAGGCGGCCGTTTCACCCATATGAGAGATGTCCTGAACCTGCAGCTGATGCCCACGGGCGAGGATCGATGGCCATGTCTCGGACGTCTCATCGCCGCCTGTGCCAGCCGTTACAGAATCGCCGATGATCGTCAGACTGCGATGGTCAGCAGGACGGAGCGAAGGCGTAATGTGAAATGGAAATTCAATGATGGCGGCAATCACCCACACAGCGGCGGTTGCATAAGCCGTCCGGCATCGCCATGTTTTCCAGTATCCCGATGCAATCCACGCTACGGTGACGACAGCGGCAACAGCATAATACCAGTACGGGATCGGCGTTGACGACACAGCGACCAGGATCACTCCCGTCAGAAACGCCAGTACTACGATCCGATTGAAGACCGGTCGACGTGCCATGGACGAGTACGCAGCAATGATCAGCAGTGCGATCCCGCTAAAAAACGCATGGCCACTGACGATATGAAAGACGAGCCAGTTCATTGCTTACTTTCGACCGCCTGCAACCACAATTCGCTGGCGGCCTCGGCTCAAAAACCGGCTGAAGGCGGGAGGACCGATATTAACAACCCGCTCTCCGGGTGCCAGTTTATAATACCGGAAAAAATGACTGGGAGCATTTGGCTCCGGCAACTGGACCGGCTGCCTCTTTGGAATGGGTGTGGCTGGCATGCCGCTGTCATTGAGCATCATCAATTCTCCTTCATCGTCAGCTGCCAAAGGGACTCGGTCCAGTGTCTCCTGGGACAGTGTCTGCCGTATGACTCGCACAGATCGTTTAACCCGTGGCCGACAGGCCAGGCGTGAAGTGGAGACAACCTGGCCTGTCGGCCACGGGTTAAACGGAACTGAACCGCGTGACGCTCAGTTTCGCATTTCACGATAGCCAGTCAATTCTCATGGCAACCACGAAAATCGCAGAAGAACCAAAAATTCAGAAGCTGATCAAAGCCCTGACCAGGCTCGCCATGTAAACTATGTTCATGTCAGAAAGTGCGGTGCCGTGCACTTGCGATCAGCGCGGGAACGCAACATTCTTTTTGGGGTATTCTGTCTCTCATGTCTGAAGTGACCCGCATCCTGGCACAGATTGATCAAGGCAGCGTTCGAGCGACAGAAGACTGGCTGCCGCTCGTTTATGACGAGCTGCGACGTCTGGCAGCCGCCAAGCTTGCGCATGAGAAGCCCGGCCAGACGCTCGATGCCACCGGCCTCGTTCATGAGGCGTATCTGCGACTGGCGAAGCCAGCAGCGACAGATTCGTGGCAGAATCATCGCCATTTTCTGGCGGCCGCGGCTGAAGCCATGCGCCGTATCCTCATCGAACGGTCTCGGCAGAAGGCCGCCCTGAAGCGAGGCGGTAACGCGCAGCGGCAGCCACTGGATGCACTTTCCATCGAAACCGAACAGGACGCCGAGGAATTGCTCGCGCTGAGTGAAGCGCTGGACCGGCTTGCGGCGGCAGATCCCCAGGCAGCGGAAATCGTCAAACTTCGATACTTCGCCGGCCTGACGATGCAGCAGACGGCCGACACGCTTGGCATTTCAGAGCGAGCCGCCTATTACGCCTGGGAATACGCCAGATCCTGGCTTCGGCAGGATCTGAAGGCAGAGTAACAGACCATCGGATTCAGTGGCGTGAGAACAGTTTGCACCATAGTGGCGTGGATTGCGACTCAAAACCGGAGGGCTGACAAATCGTTTGCCTAAGCCGTCAGGCCCCGGTTTGCCTGGACTTCAACACTCAAAGGCCTGCAAGGCAACGCTGTGAAGGATTTTTGTCAGGGAACATGGGGCGTCTCTGGTAGCCAGACGATATCCGTTTTCCAACCCCGACAGGGGTTGCACAACAAAGCCTGGGGTCGCCGTGAACACGGCGCACCCCAGGAAAAAACAGGAAAATGCGATTGAACCCCAACGGGGTTCCACAGTTCGTTTAACGATTGATCGCTGCCTTGTGGAACCCTTACAGGGTTCGCAGCGAACAAACATCACGAACCTGGGGTGCGCCGCTTCGCGTCGACCCCAGGCTTTGTTGTGAAACCCGTTCCGGGTTGAATCGCACTGTTCTCACTCAAAAAAACGCTTCACAGCGTTGGTCGTTCCGCAGGAAAATCGTACTCGTACTCAGTGCAACGGTACTCGTACTCGAAAAAAGCGTGATGCTGCGGTCGACACTGATCCGTGCCGGAACCGTACGAGCGAGTACGAGTACGAGTACGAAGAACACCGCCGTACAGAATCCTGATGAACAATCGCATGTAACGAGCCCTGATGAGCAAAACCGGCGATGTCTATTTTTCCAACCCCAACCGGGGTTGCACAACAAAGCCTGGGGTCGCCGTGAACACGGCGCACCCCAGGAAAAAACAGGAAAATGCGATTGAACCCCAACGCGGTTGGAAAGTGCGCAACTTCAAAAGCAACTGGTCGGCCCCTGCTTCAATTGCCAGTTGCAATCAGCGGCCATCCTCGATTTAGCAAAAGCGGCAGGTGGATCGCAGGTGCGCTCACCCGCGGACGAGGAGAATTCCTTGAGGTGACGACGAGCCGTGAGTACTGCACACTCGTCTCGAATGGAGCATTCGGTCGGGGCGCCTATAGTCCCGCCGATATTAGTCCGGACGGGCGTGTGCTGGCCGTCGGCAAGGCCGAGGGCGTCGAGCCCGGCGTTCGACTGTGGGACCTGAATTCCGGCCGGGAACTCAGCTCGCTTCCGCCCGGTACGAACTTTGTCTGTTTCGATCCCGCCTCTCAGGCTGACCAGTCCTGGAACCTTCTCACCTGTGGCTCTGACGGACTGCAACAGTGGCCCGTCACCATTGATGAATCGAAGCCGACCGACCTTCTGCAACTGGGGTCGCCGCGACAACTGTCGAAGTTGGGACGGGCGTGGTTTGCCCGCAGTTCTGACGGCCGCACACTCGCGGTGGTTACCCGGGAAGGCGGCGAGAACCAGATACTGGACCTTGAGTCCGGAAACGTGCGCCAGCATCTGGGCGTTCATCCCGATGGCGATGTGCGTGCGCTGAGCTCGGACGGGCAATGGGCAGCCAGCAGTGGCTGGCATTCGCAAACGGTACGGCTCTGGAACGCGATTTCCGGAAAACTGGTTCATGAATGGACCGTCGGAAAGCAGACATTCGTGTTTTTCACCCCGGACAGCCGCAGCCTGATCATTTCGCGATCCGACGAAGTTAGCTTTTGGGATGTATCAACCCTGCAGCCTGGCCAGCGGTTTGCTCGTGAGTCTGCTCACTCTCCAAGCTATGTGTCATTCTCTCCTGATGGCAGGTTCATGGCCATATCAATAGCCCCGGCCACAATTCATCTGAAGGAGGTTGGGACAGGCCGGACCGTGGCGAAGTTCGATGACCCGCACGGCGATCGAGCCACCTGGCACGGCTTCACGCCCGACGGTACGCAATTGGTTGTCGTGTCGAGTTATGCGAATTCGATCCATATCTGGGACCTGCAGGCGATTGGATCGCAGCTGAGAGAGATGAAGCTGGACCAGGACTGGCCCGAGTTTTCATCGAAGGGAGTGGCCATCGCGGAGCGTGCCGGAGGAAACTGATCGGCAGAACTGTTCGAACGCGAAACGGCCGGAGGACGCGATCAGACGCCCACGAGCTTGACTCGTGGGTTTATCTCGCCTTTGCGCCAGGCGAAGTTCCTGTCAAACACCCGCGTTCCGCGGCCTCGTTCCTGGCGCACAGGCCCGGCGAGCCCACGAGGCGAGCTCGTGGGGGATGGGGTGACGCGATCGGTCGCCCACGAGCTTGACTCGTGGGTTTATCTCGCCTTTGCGCCAGGCGACGTTCCTTAAAACATCCCCGTTCCGCGGCCTCGCTCCTGGCGCAGAGGCCCGGCGAGCCCACGAGGCGAGCTCGTGGTGGCTGGGTGACGCAATCAGTCACCCACGAGCCTGACCCGTGGACTAACCAGCCCCGGAATCCCATTCAAAGGATTCGGTTTCCCGCAGCGCATTCAGCCAGTATGCCGAGCTGGTGATTTTGATTCGACGCATCGAATCGTCCGAAGAATCCACATCGATTCGCCAGATGATTGAATCCGCATCAGGGACCTTGCCAGCGGCAATCTGTTCCCCAAACAAACGATTGAGAATGGCCGATTCAGTCATCCCGGCCGAGAGCATCTGAATCAGCAGCACGCGATTCATGGCATCGCTGAAAACTGCCAGTTGTGCGGTATCGTCACATTGAATGCTCAGAGAAACACGGAGTGCATCCGGAACAGGGAACGCCATCGCATTCACTGCGTTCAGCATACCGGCAACCGCAAACAGGGATTGATGCAGTGCGAGATCTGCAGACTGTTCCCACAGGCGTTCGTGCTGACTCTCAATGCTGTAGTTTTTGATCTGACCGGGGGAGAGCTTTGTCCCCAGTTTGTACTTTAACAGGACAGCGGCCGCCTGCGGAGGTTCCAGATCCTGCAAAGCAAACAGAGTCATTTCACGAAGGTCAGCCACATCGATTTGAGTTGCGTCGGCGATATCGAGAGATGTCAGAATGGCGATGTAGTCCGCCGGAAGCCAGCTGTCTTCGAGTTCTGCCAGTTCTTCAATGTCGTCAACTGCAACGCGATACTTCGTCATTCGGGATCCCTGAGATAGAAAAAAGGTACGAATTCCGAAGTATAGCAGAATTCCGCTCAAATCAGCAGCACTCCGGAATTAAGGTGACCCGTCAAATTTGCGGAATTCCTCCAGTACCGCACGAGCTCCCTCCTCGCCAATCAGCGCCGGCCTCGCCCCCACGGGACCTGGCGTTGCCAATTCTGCAAGACTGGATTCCAGTTCGGCCGAACTCCCTGCTTCGGCAATGGCGGCCCGCAGCGACTGAAGATCGTGATAATAACAGATCATCTGTTCAAGAACGGTTTTATAAGCCAGTGTGCCGCTGGAATCTGCCCAGGACGATTGCGTGCCAATTCATGATCCGAAGAGGACTTTTGCAAGGTAGTCTGTGTCCCAGCCGGCGAGCAGTCGCTTATTCTTAATACCGAGCTTATCGGATTCTTCGTTTTTCAGCATGCTCAAAGCGACGCATGCATCTGCATTCTTCTCGACGATCTTTTCGATGATTTCTGTCTGGCAGCCCATCGCGCAATCGCGGCAAAGTCATCCGAACCGCTGATCACCGCCGCCAGCGTCATGACCACGACATTCAGCAACGAAACGGCGACAGCAGGAGAGTCATCGTGGGTAGCTTCACACAACTGACATATCACGCGGTCTGCGCCACCAAATACAGTCATCCCACAATCATCTGACCGGATCCGCAACCGAGTAATTCTGCGATTTATTCGCGGAGCCGGCCGGAGAGGTACGTCACCTGAAAGATACAGGAGCGCTGGAGTTCGATGGTAGCTGAAGCACCGGGAGGGCGAGGCTCCTGCCGAGCCGATCACGCTCCACAAGTGGTCCCGAGGAGATGCAAAACTACCAACAAAGCCAATAAAAACAAAGACCAGCAGCCGCCCGTTCAGATGCCAGAAAAAGAATTCCCAGCAGGCCCTTTAAAGAGTTAAATGCTGGTGGTGCGAAAGCCCAGAGCATGCGAATCCAAATCAATGAGACCTGACCACTTTTTGCTTTCGAAAGATAGAATTCATGGATCATCTGTATATATGACAACTCGAAACCCCACAGCCGGCGACTTCTTATCAGCACTTCTCCAAACTCGAGCTGCATGGTGCACCCGTCGCCAGCTGTCATAATACGAACCGCCACATATGGCTTTTTCCGTTTTGCTTTGACCGCTACCATCTAATCGCCTCCCGCTGCCAGGCACGACAGTAGTATTGACTGGCAACTCACACCACTCTGCTACGTTACCAAGCATGTCATATATGTTCCAGGGATTTGCATCTTTCGAAGCAACGTTTCTTCTTCCATCTACAAATCCTTTGCCAAACTGCACTCCGGTTGTGTCGATGCCATCAAACCATGCAAACTTCGACAGGCGGCCTGGACTATAGGCCATTTCAATCGAGGATCGCCCAGCCAGACACGCGTACTCCCACTCATCAACGGACGGGAGCCTGACTCTCAATCCTCGGTCCCGCAGGAACGTGTCTTTCATCGTTATGATCTCGCAAAACTGCATTGCCTCCAAAAATGAGACGTTGCAAATCCGCCGAGAATCGTCCCTGTCGTTTACTCCAGCGTCTCCCATAACGCTCAAGTACTGGCTTTGGGTCAGTTCTGTTCTTGAGATCCAGAATCCTTCAGGAATGTCAATGCGACGATACCTCTCGGAATTCTTATCTTCGCCGACGACCGTAATGATCTCTGCAACAACATCCCCGGCGGGGCACCACGAGAAGGTCGCGTCTATGGATTGCAGCCTCAATTCGGCACCGGCTTCGCGAATGCCCTGCGCGTTCGAAAATGAAGTGGCAAACCCGCAAATTACACAAAGACTAAATGCACACACGAACCTGGCCATCATAGCCTCCTTGCTTTCCCCGAGATATTCGGCGGACACAAATCGCATACGCATGTCGACTCAGGCTGTTCGGCGTCGAATCCGACACTGCATAGCCGCAGTTACTGGTTTCGCACAGCGACCGTCGGATATGAGCGTGACCGCACTTGCGGCATAAATTCGGTTCAACGACAAATGAAGTGCGAGTGTCGAATGACGTGATGTGCGATTCTCTTCCTTCACGGTGTAGTTCAATGCGTGTACGGTGACTGAAGACAAGGGGGGCGTCAACAGATCAGTCGAGGAAACTGGGAGACCCGCGCGGCATCGTACCGGGTGAGCATGCCGTCGCGGGAGTTTTTAACCACGAATGCACACCAATTGACACGAATCGAAGATCCCTGTCCTGAACATTCTTTCCGCCTGAGATGATTCGTGTTCCTTCGTGTCCATTCGTGGTTCCTGTCTTTGCGATTGACAAAGGAGCGGTATTCGATCACTCATGGACGCCCGCTTTCGTTGCAAAAGTGTCCGCAATCAGGTCAGCGGTAAACTTTGGATTTCTTTGACGCGCACTTCATTTGCCGTTGACCCAGTCAGTCTTGATTTTTAAATGCGCGATGGCGTTCGTCGCCGTGGGATCCGACACCACCACGTTCGCCACGTGCTGCTGTAACACGTCCACGACCGCCCAGCAGTTCGTGGTGGATTCCAGAGCCACGTGATCCGCAGGCTGCAGAATTCGACTGGCGAAATCGGTCAGGCGTTCGCGAGTCAGCACGATCTCCCCTTCTCGCAGTGTGTCTCCCTCGCGATTCAGAATGCAGAACGTGATCTGTTGCTTGTGAACATCCAGCCCGCCGGCGGAGCGACGGGTGTACTGTACACCCGTCGCTCCAGCTCACCGTCCTGCCCGGTACTATGTCTCCCGTGTTAACTGGAACAGCGTAATTTCCGGCCTGACATTGAAACGAACTCGCGTCAAATGGCCGATTCCACGGCTGATATACATGCGCCGGCCGCCCGCAAGATCGAACTCTCCACTGGTGTATCGACGATTGCGAACGGGCAGAATCGGCGGTGGAAGAAATGGAGGCCGACACTGACCTCCATGAGTATGACCGGCCAGTATCCAGCCTGAGTATGGCTCCCAGCCCGCCGAGTCTACCGCATCCGGATTGTGGACCAGCGCGATGGATGCGCTATCCGGTTCCAGCTGAGGCAGGACGTCATCCAGTCGATATCGCCCGGCCCAAAGGTCATCAAGCCCCAGCACCTGCAGCCCGGCGACTTTGACACACTCGTTGCGAAGGATGCGAACCCCGGCATCTCCCGCCAGCGAGACAACACCATCTGCGGCATCTTCATTCCGCCATCCTCGTCCGTAATCATGGTTGCCCAGGATTCCAAAAGTGCCGAGCGACCCGCGTGCCAGTTTCGACATGATCGAAGGTGCATTTTTTGACAAATCCGTGTCGCTGTTGATGAAGTCGCCTGTGTAAACGACTATGTCGGGCGATAAGTCACGGATGATTCCAAACACCCGAAGCAGATAAGAATCGTCCACTCGCGGTCCGATGTGCAGGTCGCTGGCATGAAGAATCGACGCCCCCACAAGCTCCTGCGGAAGGTTTCGAACGGGCATCGTCCTGCGAGTGATCTCAAGCCAGGTAGGCTCCACTCGCCACGTATAAAGCCCGATTGTGGCAGCACCCATCACCGCAGAGGTCAGAAATCGTCTTTTCGTCAAATGACGGCGCCAATTCATTTCAGAAATCCCTGCAACCAATATCAATCGGGAAAAATCGCCTGCAGTCAAACGCAGCCAGCCACACTGTCTGCCTACGCTGCTACGGAGCCGAGCACCAACATGATCCGCCACCAACGTTGTCCGGTGCCGAGGTTATCCAATTTGAAGGCCGGGAAAAAACGTACTGGGAATTCCCCAGGCGCAAATGTTAAGATGGGTCGCCTTGTGAACCTGAACAAAACACGACAGGAGCTCCGGCTGGAGCGGAGGATGACGTTGAGGCTGAACACCTGGCACCAATCTGGGGAATTGCAGCAAGAAGTACTCGAAGTTGCCGGAAAAAGGTGTAAATTCGGTTCAATTAAAACAGCATGTCCAATGACACTGGACGTACGTACAGATTAATTGGCAGTGATGATGAAAGACTGGCTGGTTCGAATACGAGTTCCGCGCGTATTCGAAGAGGCGATCACTGCGTAAAAACGACGCGGAGCAACTCGTTCCTGACACCCATTTTCGTGGAGTCGACCAACAATGATCACGGCTGAAGCCGAAATTACCCGTTTGCTTCCAGCAAGCCCGCTGCCTGAATACACCTACTTTCCGGGGTCAGGCATGCCTCATCCGATCCGCGATCCCAAAGGCCACAGCCACGGTCGCAAACATATTCCGGGACAGGGACCTAAGGCTCTGAATCCTGACAACTGGCCGACGAATCGCAACTATCTTCTGGGGATTGATTTTTTCAATCTGGGATTCTACTGGGAAGCTCACGAGGAGTGGGAGCGTCTGTGGCGTGTCTCCGGTGCGGATACAACGGTTGGACGATTTCTGAAGGGGCTCATTAAACTGGCGGCTGCGGGCGTCAAGGTACGCGAGCGAAGCATTCACGGCGTTCGTCGACATGCGGCATCTGCCGGAGAAATGTTTGCCGACGTTGCGGCAGAAGCCGATGTTGACTCCTTCTGCGGCCTTCAGTTTATTCGGCTGCAGTTTGCGGCTGACCGGGCAGCTCAGCTGGCCTATAAGACTCAGCATCCGCCAGGGTCGGCCGTTCGAGTATTTCCATTTGTACTTCGACCTGAACCACTTCCGTCTTCATTATCCTGATCTGGTTCGATCGAATTCCGTTCAAACTCGCGGTACTCTGCCGCGAGTTTTTTTGTTTGAATGTGAAGTCCTTTACATTACTACGTGACCTCTGAGGTAAAACCTGCGATGAAGATTCTTGTGGTGGGATCTGGCGGGCGGGAACATGCTCTCGTCTGGAAGCTCAGCCAGTCCCCGGCTGTTTCCAAAATTTGGTGTGCACCTGGAAATGCGGGAACAGCTCTGGAAGCGGAGAATGTCAATATCGCCGCCGACGATATTTCACGATTGCTTCATTTCGCTAAAGAACAGCAGGTGGATTTGACGGTGATTGGTCCCGAGGCGCCATTGGTTGCCGGGATTGCCGATGAATTTCGTCGCGATGGGCTGAATGTTTTTGGTCCCTCTGCGGCAGCCGCACGGCTGGAAGGCAGCAAGGTCTTTACCAAGAAGCTGATGAAAAAGGCGAACGTTCCCACCGCCGACTTTCAGGTGTTTTCCAGGCTGTCCGAGGCGATTGAGTTTATTGACCAGAACAATGAAGGTCCGCTGGTCGTCAAGGCCGACGGGCTGGCTTCCGGCAAGGGGGTATTTGTCTGTCGAAACCGTTCGGAAGCACGGGCCGCCTGCAAATCAATTCTTCAGGATCGATCTTTCGGCGATGCCGGACGACAGGTGGTGATTGAAGAATGTCTGGAAGGTCAGGAAGCCAGCATTCTGGCAATTGTTGATGGCGATACGATCGTACCGCTCGACGCCGCTCAGGATCATAAACGAGCGTTTGACGGAGACCGGGGTCCAAACACCGGAGGTATGGGCGCCTACTGCCCTGCTCCTATCGTCACCGAACGGGTCATGGATGAAATCATTAAACGTATTCTGATACCCACCGTGCATACGATGAAGGTCGAGGGATGTCCGTTTTCCGGAATCCTGTACGCTGGCATTATGCTGACAAACAGTGGCCCCAGGGTTCTGGAATACAACGTGCGGTTTGGTGATCCGGAAGCGCAGCCCGTTCTGATGCGGCTCAAAAGTGACCTCGCCCAGGTACTGTCACTGGCGGCAACCGGTCGACTGGCGGAACTGGAAGGGCTCGACTGGGATCCCCGGCCGTCAGTCTGTGTCGTGATGGCTTCCGAAGGCTACCCGGGCAACTACGAAAAGGGCCGGATTATCAGCGGACTGAATGCCAGTGAAAACCTGCCCGATGTGAAGGTCTTCCATGCGGGCACGACCGAAAAGAACGGCGAAGTGGTGAATGCAGGTGGTCGGGTTCTGGGAGTGACAGCGCTGGGCGACACGGTTGCTGCGGCTAAGGCCACGGCTTATGCGACCATCAGTCAGATTTCCTGGGAAGGCAGCTGGTATCGGAAAGACATTTCCGACAAGTGTGTTCCCGTAAGCGACGATTCAGACGACTAAAGTTCAGGGCCGAAGTTTCCTGCTGAAAACGTGCAGTTTCCATACCCGAGCTTTCCTGGCGTGAGGCCGGGAGGGGCTCGTTCCTGGTCTGTCCGGCGTCAGTTCCTGACTTTTCGTGGAGTGTGGCCTGGTCATGAACCACCCGGCCTTTTTTTGGTGTAACACCGTTGTTGCTTCAAGCTTCGGCAGGAATAATTGGGCAGAAAAATTTCCGGGCAGAAAAATGAATCGCAGATGAATGATGGATGTTCGGCGAACTCATCTCAGACACATGGACAGAGCTCTGCCACACAGTTCTTCCATTCCGTCCAAATTTTTCTGCCCAATAATTTTTCTGCCCAATAATTTTTCTGCCAAAAATGATCTGCTCCCCTGGCCGGCAGTTGGTTCCTCAATCAACCGAACATCTTCAACATGGCCATCAGCCGCACACCGGATCTCCTCTTCATTGTATTGCCGGACAGAGAAACGGAAGGCGACGACTCAGACGACTGGATTCAGGGCTGAAGTTTCCTGCTGAAAACGTGCAGTTTCCATACCCGGGCTTTCGTGGCGTGAGGCCGCGAAGGGCTCGTTCCTGGTCTGTCCGGCGTCAGTTCCTCACTTTTCGTGGAGTGTGGCCTGGTCATGAACCACCCAACCTTTTTTGGTGTAACGCCGTTGTTGCTTCAAGCTTCGGAAGGGAGAATTGGGCAGAAAAATTTCCGGGCAGAAAAATGAATCGCAGATGAATGATGGATGTTCGGCGAACTCATCTCAGACGCATGGACAGAGCTCTGCCACACAGTTCTTCCATTCCGTCCAAATTTTTCTGCCCAATAATTTTTCTGCCAAAAATGATCTGCTCCCATGGCCGGCAGTTGGTTCCTCAATCAACCGAACATCTTCAACATGGCCATCAGCCGCACACCGGATCTCCTCTTCATTGTATTGCCGGACAGAGAAACGAAAGGCGACGATTCAGACGACTGGATTCAGGGCTGAAGTTTCCTGCTGAAAACGTGCAGTTTCCATACCCGGGCTTTCGTGGCGTGAGGCCGCGAAGGGCTCGTTCCTGGTCTGTCCGGCGTCAGTTCCTCACTTTTCGTGGAGTGTGGCCTGGTCATGAACCACCCAACCTTTTTTGGTGTAACGCCGTTGTTGCTTCAAGCTTCGGAAGGGAGAATTGGGCAGAAAAATTTCCGGGCAGAAAAATGAATCGCAGATGAATGATGGATGTTCGGCGAACTCATCTCAGACGCATGGACAGAGCTCTGCCACACAGTTCTTCCATTCCGTCCAGATTTTTCTGCCCAATAATTTTTCTGCCAAAAATGATCTGCTCCCCTGGCCGGCAGTTGGTTCCTCAATCAACCGAACATCTTCAACATGGCCATCAGCCGCGCGCGGGGTCACCTCTTCATTGTAATGCCGGACAGAGAAACGAAAGGCGACGATTCAGACGACTAAATTCAGGGCTGAAGTTCCTGATTGGAAACTGCCGATGTACCCGGATGGAACAGGTTGCCGGTGAAGTGCAGGTTGCGGGGGCCATCTGGTCCCCCCGCAATGATCACGGCATACTGATATCGCGGACTGCCATTGCTCTGGATAATGTTCCCATAAATCAGCACATCGCTCAGCGGAGGATCATCGGCTTCCTGACCGGAATCAAAACGCAGCGGTGAGCGTTCGTTTCCCCAGATCCAGCTGGCATCGCCCTGTCCAAAGTCAGAAATGATATTGCCGGCGATCACGGATCCGCCGTCCGTGTTCGTGGGACTGGCGGCGGTCCCAGGCATCAGCCCGATGGCCCAGAGACTATTCCGGATGAACTGGTTGCCGGTGACCAGTACATTGCGTGATCCGTGCATGGCCTTCATTCCCATGAACGAATTGCTGACGATGTTGTTTGCCACGATAACATGATCACAGTGCAGGTCGATTCCCTGAGCTGCATTCTCAATGCGATTGCCGAGGATCCTGGTTTGATCACTGATCTCAGGGGCAGTCACGATGATGGCAGAACCCTGCTGCCAGTTGTCGGTATATCCGGCGTCCCAGGCCTGCTGACTGATGATCGCGCCTTTCTGGGCATTCTTTTTGACGTAGTCGCCCAGCCTGTGTTTCGCCTTTATCTCCGGCGAGGGGACAAGATTCTCTTCAACGATTCGATTGCCTTCCATGAGTGTCCCGGTCGAATAGGCAATGCTGATGCCAGTGCCATCCGTGCAGTTGAACGCATAGCCCCAGTCGGTGCTACCGGTACGGTCATCGATACTGACTCGCATATAGTTGCGGATCAGGCAGTGGCTGATCCGAGCGCCCTGACATTCACGCAGCGTAATGGCACCGGAGCGCGTGCGATTGTCCAGTACTCGAACATTCTCAACAACCAGGTCGCGGCACTTGATGGCGAGGATTCCTTCGTTGCCGGTATCCATTTTGCCTTCGGGCCGAGTCAGCGTCAGATCGCGAATCTCCACGCCCACTGAGTTTTCAATTTCAATGATCGGCTGATCATCGCGCTGCTGAATAATTCGGCCTGGACCAGACAGCCCTGACCGGTCCCCGCGGATTCGCAGTTTTTCACTGATAAGATGATCGCCGGCGGGCACATAAATCATCCTGCCGGGATTGGCATCCAGCGCGGCCTGAATTCCGTCGTATTGCGAAACGGAAATGTCACTGGCTGTGGACAGCTCACCACGTGAAAGATGGAAGAAAGACGTGACCAGAGGAATTGAAAGAAGGACGGCGAAAAGGCTGTTGGCTGGTTTCATAAGATCTTCATCGAAGCGACTGACTACTTCATATTTTGAATTGTTTTGCGAAATGATCGAAAGCGACCGCCGGATCGTAATCAGCGGCATCATGAATGAACGCGGCAAATCGGATTTTAAACGACTGCCCGGGCTCAATCTTCACAGCACTGAGTTCACCCTGCTTCATGGCAGCCCGTCCGAATGGATTGGCCACGAAGACTCCGTAGTCACGATTGTGCCACCAGGATTGTCGAAAGTTCTCCGGAGCCGCCATCAGGGTGATGCCTCCGCTCTGGTCGCCGGATCGGCCCGAGTAGTCACACCAGCTGGCAGCCTGGCCCCATGTGGCGGCCGCCGTTTTAAGTCCCGTTGAGCTTGTAATCAGGCCGCCATTCTTTTCGGTCAAAGGAGTTGCCACGCGGGCACCAAAACCCATTTCTTCCTGATCTCCAAACGTCAGCTCACTTTCCATTGAGCGAAATGTGGCGGCCCAGACCAGTCTCCAGCCGACGTGTTCATCAGTCAGCAGGAATTCGCAGGTGAGCAGACCCAGCAGTCTGTTCTCGGCCGTGACCAGCTTCGATTCGGTAGTGAAACTCAGGCGACCGTTTTTCACTAGCACCGGATCGGCAAAGCGAATATGTTCAATGCGACCTTTGTTGCGCCAGAAGTCGGTCCCACTGAGATCGCCAAAACCCAGCCAGATTCCAGGATGCATCGTTTCATGATCGGTGGCATCTGTTCCCGGTACTGGCGGATGACTGCGGGTCACCTGCAACCCGCCCTTTGCATGCACTCGGCAAAAGTAAGGGCGAAGAACTTTCTCATCCCTGAATACAAAATCCGCAATCTGTTTTTCATCCAGAGTAATGACCAGCCGATCCGGGGTTTCCTGAACCCGAAAACCGGCCGACGGTTCCGATGCCTGCGACACAGCCACAAGGCATTGGGGAAGACACAGAAATCCGACGAGCAGCAGGAGCCATTGCATCCGAAAGCCTTTGAACATCATGGATATCGTTCTTTAAACCGTGTCGCTGCGCGCGGACTCTGAGATGAGCTCGGCTGAACACCGGAATCATGCACGAAGTGTGTCGTTTTTTCCATGAAACCAACAATTTCGATTTCGAGACCTGTCAGCAAAGGAAATCATCACGTCTGCGGGTGACTACATCAGCTTAAAGGTCTGAAGTACTATTCGGTGGCATCGTAAGGATGGATAACGTCCTGTTTTCGGGGCTCGATTGCCCCGTTTCGCAAATCACAAAGAAAAGGGACGGCCATTCTGATGAATGATCCATCCGAGGCGGGATATCGTGCTGACAGAGCAATTCAGCTGAAGACAGCGACACCTGATTTTCTGGAATTTGTCGGAAACGGAAAACGCTATGCCGTGCCACCATACCAGCGTGACTATTCCTGGGACGAAGAGCACTGGGATGATCTTTGGAATGATATCCTGGTACTCCGTGAGAATTCCGCCAGCCGACATTACATGGGTGCCATTGTTGTGCAGGCAAGAACAGATCGTGAATTTCTTGTGATTGATGGTCAGCAACGACTGGCAACGCTGAGCATCCTGTCACTTGTGATTATCGCAAAGCTCAGGCAACTCGCCGAATCCAACATTGATAAGGAAGGTAATCTCCAGAGAAGTGCTGGCCTCAGAGGACGCTTCATCGGAGAAAAAGACCCGGCTTCGCTGATTGAAAGCAGCAAGCTGACCCTGAATTCAACGGATGACCCCTTCTATCAGGACTACCTGGTACAGCTGAAAACACCCAGGAATCCGCGAGGAATGCCGAAATCGAACAGGCAGATGTGGAAATGCTTTGAGTGGTTTTCGAAGCGGATCGACAGTCTTGATGAATACAAACACAACGGGGAACAACTGGCGTATCTGCTTAACGAGGTGATTGCCCGAAGACTGCTTTTCATCCTGATTACAGTAGATGATGACCTGAACGCGTACACGGTTTTTGAGACACTAAATGCCAGAGGCCTCGAACTTTCAGCAACTGACTTGCTGAAGAACTATTTATTTTCACGAACTCGGGTGGCTGCGGATCTGGAGGCACTTCAAAGACGCTGGCTGCGCCTGATTCAAATCGTATCTCAGGAGGCGATTCCTGACTTTTTGCGTTATCACCTCTTGTGCGAACAGCAAAAAGTGCGTTCAAATCGACTGTTTAAGCTTGTCCGGGACAGAGTAATAACACCCGAACACGTTTTCGAACTGATGGACGCACTTGAGGGCCGCTGTGAACTCTATGCGGCCCTCTCGGACCCTGCACATGAGTATTGGATCGAGCTGCCCAGCGCAAAACCGCTCATCAGAGAACGCATACTACTTCGCAGCCAGCAAACCATGCCAATGCTGTTCGCGGCATGGGAGAAATTTGAGCCGGACGATTTCATCAGAATGTTGAAACTGGCCAATATTCTGACTTTCCGATTTACGACAATCAGTAACCTGAATACGAATGCGCTTGAGCCAGTCTACCATAAGACCGCGAAAGCAATACTCGACGGTTCGGCCGCTACTCCTGGAGACGCCTTTAGAATCCTGAAAGGAATTTACGTCGAAGACAGGATATTTCGTCAGAACTTTGAGAACTTTGAGGTTCGTACTTCCGGACCAGGGAAAAAGCTGGCCAGGTATATTCTTTGCCGAATTGAAAGTGACATGTCTGGCACGGATGTTGACCCGGAAACCGATTCCTCTTCAATCGAGCACATCTTTCCTGAGAACCCTGCCGAGATCTGGATGTCAATGGTCCCCGAGCAGGAATGGTCCAAACTGATTTACCGAATTGGGAATCTGACACTATTGGAACCTCGGGCAAACCGTTCGGCTGGTAATGGACTGATCAGTGAAAAACTGGAGGCATTTGCGGGCAGCCGATATGCGATGACCAGGAAAATCGCCGACGAATGTCCACAGGAGTGGAACGCCGCACAGGTTGAACGCCGTCAGGCGTGGCTGGCAGCCCGGGCCCAGCATTTGTGGAGATCAGACTTCGATCAATAGCACAGGAGGGAGTCGTGAACGTAATTCACACAGCTTCATCCACAGCGTATGATGGAGTATTGCTCCCGAAAAACCTGAGAACATTTGTCCCGGATTCCCTTTGAAAATGATTCGTTCGCGAAAATCCCGTTCCAGCCGGGCCATTGAAGATTCTGAAACTCCCTCCATGAAAGCGGTCTCCGATCGACTGATTATGGAAGCGAGCGGTGAGTTACTGGGACCTGAAGTACTGGTCATCCTGCTGAACGGCACAACTCTGGCAACAGGCTTACGGTCCGTACGTCCGGAACTGAATTACACGTTTTATACTCCCGAACATTTCTTCCTGAAAACGCTGCAGCACTTTCATCCGGAATGTGTGGCTGTGGAACCGCCGTCCCGGTTGCCTGAAGGTACACCAAACCCTTCGACACATGACACGTCCTTCGCCTTTCAGGGCACAACGACGGAAGGTTCGGTGCTGCGATTGATCTGTGATGCGGAACCTCCATGCGGCGAATTCGACAGCATAGCCTTCCCCACAAACGCGATGGGCACTGCTGAACAGACACAGGAGCTGCTGCAGGCTGCCCATCAGAGACTTCGTACTGGCGGGCGACTGATCGTTTCCACCAACAACCCCAAAGATAAGTGGCTGCACGAACGACTGAGAGAGCTGTTCGACAAAACAACGGTTTGCAGTTCTGCTCATGGTGTCGTCTATGTGGCGAGGAAGCAAAGCGAACTAAAGAAAGTCAAGGATTTTCGAGCCGTATTTGCCTTTCGATTTCGAGAACAACTGGTCTATGTCGAAAGCCTGCCGGGAGTGTTCAGCCACCGTCGAGTCGACGGAGGTGCTCGTGCGCTGATTCATTCGCTGGAAATGGCACAGCAGCGAACGACAAGTGCAGGCGGAAAAGCAGATGGCCAGGCGGATGGCCCCAAACGTATCGTGGATCTGGGATGCGGCAGCGGTGCTGTGGCGGTGGCCGCGGCCATCGGATTTCCGAATGCCCGGGTGCTGGCCATCGACAGTCATGCGCGAGCAGTGCAGTGTGCGGCCGCGACAGCCGCTCGAAATCAGATCGACCGAGTCGACGTGATGCTGTCTTCAGAAGCTGAGATCCCCGGAGCAAATTCCTGGGATCTTGTACTCACCAATCCGCCCTATTATTCTGATTTTCGAATCTCGGAATTGTTCCTTCAGGCCGCCCGAAATGGGCTCCGACCGGGCGGATATGTGCATCTGGTGACCAAATTAACGGACTGGCATCTGGCGCGAATGAATCAGCTGTTTGTCAATGTGGAAAGTCAGCGGATCGGCGAATATGACGTGTTGACGGCCCGAAAGCAGCCGGGCTGACGGCCGGACTTTCCCAAAGTCGCCGATTTCGAGTAAGTTTCTGAGATTGAAACCAGTCTGGAAATTGGTTTTTGCGAATTTCCCGGCGTTCTTCGTATGATCAGACGGTGTGCGAGATGTCTCGACCGTGCAGCACAGACATTTCGGTCTGGGCAATTGCCGATCGACCGCTTCTCTGGAAAGTTATGGCCATGTCAATTCGATCCAGTCTGGCAGTTTTGCTGCTGATTGCCCTTCCCGGAAATTTGGTGCCGGCTTATGGCCAGAAACAGACCAAACCCTTGTTTGACGTGCGGGATTTCGGCATCAAGGGCAATGATAATGCGGACATCGACGTAAAGGCCGAACTGAGGCCTGTTGACGCAAAAACCGTTGAACTGCGGGTCCGCGTGATTCTTCCGGATCAGTATTATATTTCGTCCATGGATCCGAAGGTCGCCGGTCCGACTGCGATCCGGCTTACCGATGCAGGACCGATGAAACCTCTTTCTGATGCATGGCAGGCCGATCGGGAACCCAAAACCGGCCATGATCCGGACCTGAACAAGCCGTACGAAAAGTTCTTCAAAGAAGTGACCTGGTCTCTGAAACTACAGTGCACGACAGATCAGATTCCGGCGGATCTGACAGTGAAGGGTGAGATGTCGGGGCAGTTCTGCAGCACCGGTGAAGGCGGCACTGAAGGTGTTTGCAAGCCCCTGATTCCTCCTCGTCGTTTTACTGCGACGCTGACCTCCGCCCCACCTGCCGATGCAACTTCCCCTGGCCATTCTCAAACTGAAGGTTCCGCGGCTTCAGAACCGGCATCGGGGGCAGGAAAAAGTCGATGGTCTGTCGTCATCGTGCCTGAGATCGGATATGGACAGAACAAAAAACCGGCTCCCGTCAAATACACTCTGTCATTTGTACCGGAAAACGCAAAAGCAGGCGATCTGGTCACATTCCAGGTTCGTGCTGACATCGAACAGCCATGGCATACGTTTGCCATCGATCAGGATCCGGACATGGCTGGCATTCCAACACAGATTGACTTCACTGAAACAACCGGACTGGAAGCAGTTGAAGCAGGTTTTAAGCCATCTGCTGAACCCACGATTGAAAAGCCGCTTGACGACATCATTCAGCGAGTTCATTTCGATGCGATTACCTGGACTCGTCAGTTTAAGATGACGAGCGATACCGCCCGTGTCGCCGGGGCAATCACTTTTCAGTTGTGTAATGACGGTTCCTGCACCAATCCGACAACCGTGAAGTTCACTGCAGCCTCTGGCGCTCCGCAGCTGACAGGCGCGGACAGCGTGCCCGGTTCCCGGGGATCGGCAGAAGAATCGTCAGGTGGGCAGATAGCTGTCGACCTGGAATCGGACGCCGAATCCCAGGACATTGCGGGCGAAGGATTGTTCGCATTCATCATCACAGCAATGAGCGCGGGATTTCTCGCACTGCTGACCCCTTGTGTGTTTCCTATGGTCCCCGTCACCGTGGCATTCTTTCTGAAGCAGTCAGAGAAGAAGGCGGGAAACCCGGTTGGACTGGCCATCGTGTACTGTCTTGGGATCGTGGGCACATTTACGATTCTGGGTTTACTGGTCGCCATCGCCTACGGTCCCACAAAGCTGAATGAGTTTGCCAGCAATCGCTGGCTGAATCTGATTTTTGCCGGATTGTTTATGGCCTTTAGCCTCATGCTGATGGGGATGTTTGAACTGCGAATGCCATCATGGCTGCTGACATGGTCATCAAAGCGGGAATCTGCCGGTGGAGTTGTGGGTACCCTCTTTATGGCACTGACCTTTACACTGGTGTCGTTCACCTGCACATTTGCCTTCGTCGGAGCACTGCTGGTGCTTGCGGCTAAAGGCGATCGCTTATGGCCCATCATTGGAATGCTCGCCTTTTCATCCGCGTTTGCATCGCCATTCTTTATCCTGGCACTGTTCCCATCAATGCTGAAGAAACTGCCCAAAAGCGGCGGCTGGATGAACACAGTCAAAGTCACCATGGGACTGGTGGAACTGGCCCTGGTACTCAAATTTCTGAGCGTTGCGGACATTGGCTTCAGTCCGGACAGGCTGCCCAATCTGCTGGATACTCAGTCATTTCTGATCGGCTGGATTGTGATCGCGATTGTGACAGGCCTGTACCTGCTGAACATGTTTCGAATGGCTCACGACATGCCGGCGGAAGGGATCTCTGCGGTTCGCTGTCTGTTTGCGATATTGTTTCTGTGTCTGGGTGGTTACATCGGTGCGGGGGTCTTTAGTGATGTGGCACCCAACGGCTGGCTCTGGCAGCAGATCCATGCCTTTGCTCCTCCTTCAAAACCAAAACCCGAAAGTCTGCTTGATTTCCGTGTCGCCGTGGCTCAGGCGACGGAGCAGCAGAAACTGTTGTTTATCGACTTCACGGGGGTCAACTGTGTGAATTGCCGAAGAATGGAAGCCACTGTGTTGTCGAGTCCTTTCATTCACGAAAAGCTTTCCAAGTTTGTTCAGGTGCAGTTGTACACCGATGAAGTCCCAGGCATTCGGGATGCAAATCTCAGAAACGAACTGCTCGAACTGAACAGGAATCTGCAGGCGGAGTGGTTTGGCGACGTCACACTTCCTGGCTATGCCGTGGTCACTCCGGACGGCAAAAACGTAATCAACCGTTTTAAAGGGCTGGATAAGAGCGGCGGTGAGGAGTTCCTGCAGTTTATTGACGCTGGCATCGATCGCTGGAATGAGTATCTCAGGGAAAAGGCTGTGGCAGGACACGGCGGGGACCCTCCCGGGAAACAGCTTTTGTGATTCAGGGTCAGGCAACGCTACTTCTTCATCAGGTCCTGATCAGGAGATATGGTCATGCAGTTAAAGTGGAGCTGTCTGTTTGCCATGCTCCTTTTGTGTCTGGGTGGTTACATCGGTGTGGGAGTCCTTAGTGATGTCGCTCCCAGCAGCTGGCTCTGGCGGCAGATTCATGCCTTTGCCCCTCCTTCAAAACCCGAGCATCTGCTTGACTTCCGCGTCGCCGTAGCTCAGGCGTCGGAGCAGAAAAAACTATTATTTATCGCCTTCACGGGAATCAACTGTATCAATTGCCGAAGAATGGAAGCCACTGTATTGTCGAGTCCATTAATTCACGAAAAACTTTCGAAGCTTATCCAGGTGCAATTGTACACCGATGAAATCCCGCACATTCGTGACACAAATTTCAGAAACGAACTGCTCGAACTGAACAGGAATTTGCAGGTCGAATGGTTTGAGGATCCCATTCTTCCCAGCTACGCCGTGGCCACTCCGGATGGAAAGAACGTGATCGCCCGTTTCAAAGGGCTGGATAAGAGCGGCGGTGAGGAGTTTCTGCAGTTTATTGACGCCGGCATCGATCGCTGGAATGAGTATCTCAGGGAAAAGGCTATGGCAGGACACGCCGGGGACCCTCCCGGGAAACAGCTTTTGTGATTCAGGGTCAGGGAACGCTACTTCTTCATCAGGTCCGTGTCGAATGAAAATTGAACACCTTGCGTTTAATGTGCCTGACCCGCTGAATATGGCTCGCTGGTACGTGGAACATCTGGGCCTCACGGTACGTCGTCGGTTTATCGAACCTCCGTTCGCTCATTTTCTTGCAGACGACAGCGGTACCGTGATGCTGGAAATCTATGGAAACCGCGAAGCGGAATGCCTGAATTTTCCCGAGGTTCAGCCTCCAGCCGTGCATCTGGCCTTCGTGTCGTCGGACCTGGCTGGCGACGTAAAGCGTCTGACAAAGGCAGGGGCAACCATTGTTGCTGATGTTCATACCCTGCCCACCGGCGACAGTTTTGCTATGCTGCGTGATCCGTGGGGCGTGCCGCTGCAGTTCGTTCAGCGGCAAACACCTATGATTTAGGGTCTGGTCCTGATCAGGAGAAACATTCATGCAGATAAAGTTGAATCGACGTGAAGCCCTTGTGGCGGGCTCCGGTATGCTCGCCTCCGCAGTCCTCAGTTCACAGGCCCAGGCGATGGCTCCGACATCCGGTTCTGATACTCCCTGGATTGACGCTCATTCGCACATCTGGACTCCGGATACCAGCAAATTCAAACTGCGTGAGACCGTTACACCTGACCAGCTGGCTCCGCACAGTTTTACTGACGAAGAGCTGATGGCCGTTGCCACACCGGAAGGTGTTGGCCGAGTTGTGCTGATTCAGCACTGGCCCTATCATGGCTGGGACAATTCCTATCTGATTGATGCGTGGCAGAGGCATCCGGAAAAGTTCCGAATTGTCGGCATGATTGATGATGCCCGCAGCGATACCGAAAAGCAGATGAAGGCTCTTCTGAAGCAGGGTGTCACCGGATTTCGAATTAATCCAGGCATCACCAAAGGAGACTGGCTGGGTACCGCCGGAATGCAGCAGATGTGGAAGACTGCGGCAACAACCCGACAGCCGATGTGCTGCCTGATCAATCCGGAAAACCTGGCGGAAGTCGGCGCGATGTGCACTCGCTTTCCCGAAACGCCCGTAGTGATCGATCACTTCGCCCGGATTGGCGTCACGGGAGAAGTGAAACCGGCCGAGCTGAAGAGTTTGTGTGATCTTGCAAAACACAGGCTGGTGAAGGTCAAGATTTCAGCCTACTACGCGCTTGGCAAAAAACAGCCACCTCACGAAGAGCTCGTGCCGATGATCCGGCAGTTGTTCGACGCTTATGGTGCCGATCGTCTGATGTGGGCGAGCGACTGCCCATACCAGATCGACGGAAAAAGCACCTACCGGTCGTCCATTTCACTAATCCGGGATCACATTGATTTCGTGACAAAGGAAGAACGCACGAAACTGCTGTGTACAACCGCCGAATCCACGTTCTTCTTCGTTTAGGCGAAATGGATTAACGGGTCGGGTTGCCAGTCCCGGATCGCCGGCGGCTGCATCACCAAACCTGAATCGGCTGCTGTCGCCAAAGGCAGCCACCAGAGCCTGCCCCACCACAACACTCACGCCGGCAATCGTCATCACACTTGCATGCTCGAAGCCTCGCACATGTCGTGCTGACCAAAGTAGTCATCACTCTCCGAGTGATGCTCTGCGATTCACTGTCACCCCCGGCCTCGACCTCCACGTTTGATAAGGAAGATGAGTGGTTGTACCGGCCGGTTGACACCGGGCCGCTCGCCGAATCGCAAAAGTAATTTGGCGAGCGGGATGCGTCAGCTTCCCGGTATGAAGGCTCCGTAAAGTGCCAGCTGGGGATGATTTTTCTCGAATCTGAACGGTTGACTGCTGGCCTTTGTTTTTATTGGCCTTGTTCGTTGTTTTGGATCTCCTGGGGACCACTTTTGGCGCGTGATCGGCTCGGCAGTAGCCTCGCCCTCCCGGTGCTTCAGCTATCAGTGAACTCCAGCGTTCCTGGAATCGCAGAGCATCACTCGGAGAGTGATGACTACAATCTTTCAGGTGACATACCTCAGCCACGTAGCGGCGTCTCTCCGAGACGTCGGGATTCGCGAGTCTCGGAGAGACTCGCCTGCGTGGAGGCGATCGTGTGGGTCAACCTTCGTTCCGGAAGATCTCATCGAGTGAACGAACGGAGCGACAGCCTCCGGGAGGAATGGCTTTAGACTTCACGCCTTTGCGTTCTTTCAGAGCAAGGACGGGCAGGAATGCCCATCCTACAATGTCTTCACAAAAGTCGAGGCCTGGAGCCGCGAATCCACGGTGGCGTCGAGATTCGTCATGATGCCTGCCACCGCAGATTACAGCACGACGACTCTCTTCACCCCAGGCTGGCCCCGACCGGCCTTGTGCCCAATGGCGCGGACTTAGTGTCGCCTTTCGCTCCGCGAAAGTAGCGTTTTCGCGTTTTTTCGCAGAGCGAAAAACGACTATGGAAGCCCGCACGATGCTTAAGTCCACGCCATTGGGCCTTGTGCCGGTCGAGCCCAGGTTTGGAAACTACAGGGACAAAACCTAAAGCCTGCATCACGCCAGCCCCGCCCCGTTTTACGTCACCTGAGCGCGCGATTAAGAACTCCAGGGAGCAAAGTAGTTGCCAAACCTGGGCACCATCGGCGTGAAGCCGATGGGGGCCGGTCTCTCACTTCGTTCGTCCGTAGTTGTCAAACCCTGGCTCTCCCGGCACAAGGCCGGGAGGGGCCACGTCGATGGATCATCGCTGATGCATGATGATGCGGTCGGTCAGACGTCGGCGCTGGTGGATGCCCGAGGCAACCGGCACAGTTTCATGTACGACAGCACCGGGGCTCAGACACAGCTGATTGACCCGGCCAACCGCGGAACGACGAGTGCTTACCTCTGTAAAGGACCAGCTGGGAATGATTTTTCTGGAATCTGAAAGGGCGGCTGCTGGCCTTTGTTTTGATTGGCTTTGTTGGTTGTTTTGGATCTCCTGGGGACCACTTGTGACGAGTAATCGGCTCGGCAGGAGCCTCGCCCTCCCGGTGCTTCAGCTATCAGTGAACTCCAGCGTTCCTGGAATCGCAGAGCATCACTCGGAGAGTGATGACTACTATCTTTCAGGTGACGTAACTCAGCCACGTAGCGGCGTCTCTCCGAGACGCCGGGATTCGCGAGTCTCGGAGAGACTCGCCTGCGTGGGGCGATCGTGTGGGTCAACCTTCGTTCCGGGCTTACCTGCGGAACGAGGACGTTCGAAGGGAGCTCCGCCTGGCGCAGAGGCGAGGTGAACCCACGAGGCAAGCTCGTGGGCGATTAATCGCGTCTCCCGCCGTTCCACGGCGAATGGTTTGCTTGTGCACCGCAGCTGATGCAGAATCCGCGAAGTCAATTGACGACGCGGAGTGCTATGGTATTCCTGACTTCACGGCAGCAGGCGGTTCACGGCAGCAGGCGGTCCGGATGGATTCGCTGCACCTGAAGAAGCCCCCGGCGGCAACGTCTGACCGGGAGCTGTCGGCGAACTTCCGGCGGGCGGCGTCTGGTTCTCGCCCGGGAATTCAAACGGCTCCCATTCGTCCAGCGAGTTCTGATTAATGAATTCGGCCGATTTTTCATCGATCAGAACAAGGTACTGAGCCGCCAGCTGCCGATAGGGAGACGCGCCACACTCGGAGAGAATGGCCTGCAGGATCAGTCGGGCTGACTGCATATTGCCATCCTCAATATGGCACATGGCAATCAGAAACCGAACTTCGGCCCGGGCACTGCTGATACCTTTCGCCGGGATAATCATCCCGGAAAGATGACTGACGGGCCACTGAGGCAACATGGCACTGGGCAACAGGGCATTCTCTGCGAGCAACGGCAGAGTGAGCAGCAGATCCTGATAGGCCTCCGGCGCTTTTGCGGCAACTTCCACTTCATCGAGCTGCTGGGACCAGTAGTCGATAGCGCCGGCATAGTCCGCAATGCACAGTTGACTGACGGCCGCCGGCAAATGCCAGCGACCCGCTCCAAAATCGCCCTTCTGATCACGGGCAATTGCACCGATTTGATTCAGAACCGTATAGCCGTCCTCAAGTTCTCCGCATTCCAGCATCAGCTGGCCTTCCAGTACCCGACCGATTGGATTGGAGGTAATGAGTGATTCATTCTCCCTGACCAGGTTCAAAGCATGGCGACTTAAGCCTGATTGAGCCACTGACGAAGCAAGGCCGGAGATCAGCATACCTTTTTCTGCCGGCTCTTTTGTTTCCGGCAGCTTTGCAAGTTCTTCTTCGAGCTGTAGTTCACCCTGAGCAATATTTTCCTGCAGCTGCCGCTGAACCTCAGAGAGTTCCTTAACCATCGCTTCAATATTCACATCATCAATACGATCCTCCTGCATTGGCAGCCATCGATCGAGGCATTCCTTCGCGAGGTCCGTTTTGGATTGTCTCTGATACTGCTGATAGAGTGCCAGCCAGCTTTCCGAATCGGCCGGATTCCCCTTCAGGGCCTGGTGAAATGCCATCACTGACTGCAGGTAACGCATCTGCTGGCGACCTGTATCCGGCACTTCGCCACTGATCGTCGTTTCAAACATGTCCAGCTGCTGGTAGGCAAGACCCAGCATTCGATAGGCATCACTGTTCTGTGGATTCAGGTACAGCGACTGGTTGAGTTCCCGGATTGCCGTCGTCGTCAGTGAAAGGTACATAATCAGCTGCTCATTGGATCTGAGCTGCCCACTGGAGATCCAGAGATAATGCTCAGCAATTCTCAGATGATGATCTTTGGACGGTCTCTCCCGATAAACAAATCGCTGGTAGAACCCCGGCTCGCGAGCAAAGTCTGCCCGGTTGGCCGGGATGGCTTTGACATCCTGAAACGCAATACGGCCGAATTTTGGCACCAGAGCAAGCTTCTGCTCATCCGACATACCAGGCATCACACGCTGGACGAGACCGGCAGAAGGACCAAGGCTGACGAGAATCCACTCCGGCGAACCCAGCAGTGTCTGCAGCGAACGATAGTCAGGTGCACCAGGTGGCGACAAACGTGGCATTACAAGCGTGATGCCCAGTTCCTGCAGATGTTTTGCCGCCCCTTCGTGAAGGGTCACTCGCTCTTTTCGAATTCGTTCTTCCTGTACGGGATCACCGCCGGCCGACTGCACGGAAACCTCAGCCGGTGTCAGCAGGTCGGTCAGAATCATCTTATGCTTCGTAAATACTGCATCCGGATTACCGGGCCGTCCAAACGGCTGCAGACGGCTGTCAATCATGCTTTTCCGACCGTGCCAGATCAGGATATCTCCCTGATCAATCCGGGTATGCAGGATGTGAGCGGTTGGTGAGATACCCGCTTCTTCCAGCTGTTTTCCCAATGTGTCAATCGTCGTCCGGGTGTCCTTCTCAAAACCCAGACCAACAGGCGTGTTACCCGGCAGTCGACCAGCCACAACACAGAAACCCAGGAAGGCAAAAGCAAACACCGTTAACGCACGCCCGCCACGTGAAAACAGAAGCTCTCGCACGTCAACGCTGTATGCAAGCTGGTAGTTCGCCTGATACCAGCGCTGGGCACTCGTCCCGGCAATGACTGCCGCCGCCAGGGCAGCCACAGGCAGTTCGTGCACCGCCATAACAGCAAGCACCGTCAGTCCGGCCAGCACTGCCAGAAAGCCGGCATTCTTCGAACTTCGAGAAAGCAGCAGGGTCACAGCGGCCATCAGAATAACGGCCAAACCGGAAATCTGAGTATGGTCGAACAAAAGAAATGCGTCAGGCCGCAGCATGGAATAATAATCTACTCGGCCGTCAAAACTCACCCGGGCCAGTCCGGAAGCCAGCGGACGCTGATCCTGCATCGCCGGATACTCGGCCGAATACATCGTCATCGCCGACATCAGTGAATTGAGCGGGAATGGGTTGATCAGCAGAGCTGCAAAGCACAGTCCCGAGAGCAACCAGGCACGGCCGCCGGAAACACCAGAATCTGCTGTGTTCGATGCCGATGCAGCGACTCGACGGCCGGCGATCGTCGTCCCAAGAGCAAACAGAAAGACGCTGAATGCACCAATCCACGCCCGCGAATCAAAATTGCACCAGATTGCCATCAGCAATGGCATTTTCCATGTGAGACCCACTGCCACGCCTTCACGATACTGATGGAGCATCTTCAGCACCAGCACCATGCCCAGCAGTGTGATCAACTCAGTGAGCGCCACGAAATCACCCGAGCAGGCCACGATTGCAAAAACGGCACAGATCGAGTTCCACCAGGTTGGCATCCCGGCCACAGAGATGTTCACCAGAATTCTGGCAATTACAGCGGCCATCACCGCCTTGAAGACGGTCAGAGCATTCTCGCCCCCCAACGACCACAGAATGCTTAACAGGTGATCAAACAGCCAGCTGACATTGCTGACTGGCTGCCCCTCAGCCGAAAACGAGAATGTGTCGACGCGTGATGGCAAAAAGCCACTGGCACGCATTTGTTCACCACTTCGAACATGGACCAGCGTGCGAGTATCCGACAGTTTGCTGAACCCGAACAGCAATGCCAGAAAAATGGCGGCCCAGCGGAGCATGAAGTCCCCGCGAATGGCCTCTTCTTCCACGATTTCCGGGGTGAGCGGTTCAAACTCCGGGAGTTCATCAAATGGCATTTGCTCCGACAATTCAGGCGTCGGGACCGGCGGAGAAACGTCCGCTGCTACAGGTGACTGAGGAATATCACTTTCCGAAGAAAGCGGCTGTTCATCGTTCTCCGGAGGGTTCTTTTCGTCGCCTGCCACTCGTATCATCTCTCTATTCGAAAACGGATTCCAGTCCGAGGTTCACAACCCCCGCCGAGTATCTTTAATCTCTGAGTTTACCACAGCCCTGCGTTTCTCAATCGCCAAAAGCCTTGAAACTTTTACGTGTTCAGCGACCTGATCGTTGGGCAAACTTCTCACCCCACAATCGGCACACCACTCTTCCTGTCGTGACGATTGCATCAGTTCTGACGCCTCCTGCAAAGGAAAACAGCCGTGCCTGAGAGTCATCGCCCCGTAACAGGAGTCAGCTGCCAGCCATTTAGAAATCACCGTCGGTTCCTGATTCTGACCAGTTTGCTGCCGCTCTTCACGTGTAGCGGGTGGCTGACAGCTCAGGAATCTTCGAATTCTCCGGTTTCCGGAACTTCGGCAAAACCTCATGCGGTAATCGTCACCGTTTTGAATGAGGACAACTGGGATGAGCTGGTACCCGCCGGGAAGGAAATCGACGCCATTTACGGTGATTTCGTACTGCAGAATCAGTATCTGACGGCCGTTGTGGCCCAGCCGCTTCCCACTCGCCATGCCAATATGACCGTGCGCAATGTAGGAGGATGCCTGATCGATCTGGCATCTCGTGACCATCAAAGTGATCAGCTAAGCGCCTTTTTTCCCGGTCGACGACAGCAGACGGTCCGGGCAAAGGCTCAGGACAAGTTAAGCTCCGATCCCAATCCTACGGACAGGAATGGGGCGGGAAATTCTGAAGCAGCGTCGCCACAAATTGGCACCGGAAGCGTAACCGTTTTTGCAGACGCCACCGCCACGATTCCTTCCTGCAGTATCACGTGGTCGCTCGATGCAGACAGTCGTGCGCTGACCGTGACTTCCCGTTGGACCAATTCAACCGACAAACCCGTCACTCTGAAACTGGAAGATGAACTGCGAGCAGACGGCGGGATGGAAGCAATGATCAAATCGCCTGATGGAACTCATGATCTGTACTGGGTCCACGATATTTTCTGGCAGCAGGCCTATGGAGTGTACGCAAAGGGTTTTCGAATCCGGAGCAACAGCAACGGCCGGGAAGGCATACTCGTCTTCGAGCAATCCGACGGGCAGGCGGTCGAACTGCAGCCTGGAGAATCTTTCAGTCTGGAGCGACAGATTCTGGTGGCAAAAGACCTTCCGGGGTTAATGGCGATCCATGACATCATTACCGAAGCAGCCACCCCGCAACCCGTGACCTTCCGTCTGACGACTGCTGAGAAACTGCCCGTCCCCGGTGCTCATGTTCTGATCCGGTCAGAGACGGGCGATCGGGGAACGCTGGTAACAGATCTGATGGGCGCTGGGTCAACACTGCTGCCGGTCGGTAAGTATTCGACTGAGGTTAGCTTTGCAGGCATGCCCGCTGCGAAGAAGAGTCTGACCGTTCATGTGAAAGATGGTAATAACCAGGTTGATCTTGAGTTTGAAAACCTTCCTCTGGGAAGCATCACGGCAGAAGTAACGGATTCCTCCGGAAATCCTCTTCCCGCCAAGGTCCAGTTCAAAGGAACCGGCGGAACGCCGACACCCGACTGGGGTCCTGAAACGGCTGAGCGATTCGTGCGCAATGTGGCCTATACACCGGATGGCACGTTCCAGGCTCTCCTGCATGCCGGTGAATACGAAGTCATCGTGAGCCGTGGTCCGGAATACGATGCCGAGTTCACAAAAGTCACTGTCGAAGCCGGTAAGCAGACCTCGCTGAACGTAAAACTTCCCCGCGTCGTACAGACCGAAGGCTGGGTCAGCGCGGACTTTCACAGCCACAGCTCACCATCCGGCGATAACACGGGCAGCCAGGTCGGACGCGTATTGAATCTCGCTGCTGAACATATCGAGTTTGCTCCGTGCACCGAACACAATCGCATCAGTTCCTATGAAGAACATATCCGAACGATGCGACTCGAACCGTTTCTGGCGACGGTTTCGGGGATCGAACTTACCGGACAACCTCTGCCATTGAATCATCAGAATGCTTTTCCTCTTGTGTTTCATCCGCGCACGCAGGACGGAGGTGGCCCCGTAACCGATTCGAGTCCCGAGACACAAATGGAACGGCTGGTCGCATGGGATAATCACAGCGAAAAGCTGATTCAGCAGAATCACCCGGATATCGGCTGGCTGTTCTTTGATCGTGATGGCAATCAGCAGCCCGACGAAGGATATTCAAGATCTTTCGGACTGATGAATGTCATGGAAGTGCATCCGATTGATCCTCTTCTGAATCCCTCCCGATTTCTGTTTTATCGTGGTAAGGCGGTAAACAATCTGGTGGTCGTAAACTGGCTGCAGCTGCTGAACCAGGGACACCGCATTTATGGGGTTGTTAATACAGACTCGCACTACAACTTCCACGGGTCCGGCGGACTTCGCATGTGGCTGAAGTCTGCCACGGATGACCCTGCCGCCATTGACCATAACGAAATGAGAGAATCTGCGCGTGCAGGTCACGCCGTGATGTCCAACGGCCCGTTCCTGGAAGTCTCGTTTAAGGAAGTCGGAACGTCCCTGGAACCCGTGATTGCCGGCGACGATCTGATCGCACACTCGCGGCGCATTCAGGCAGACATTCGAGTGCAGTGCCCGAACTGGGTTGATGTTGATACGGTCATGGTGCTGGTGAACGGTCGGCGGCGTCAGGATCTGATGTTTACCCGGGAAACACACGCGGACTTCTTTTCCGGCGGTCCCGTGAAATTTGACCGGACTCTGGAATTCGAACTGGCCGAAGACAGCCACTTAGTTGTGCTTGTCGGCCATCAGAAGGAATTACTTGGAGACGTTACCGGACCAATGTGGGGCGAACAGCATCCCGCCGCATTGTCCAATCCCGTCTTTGCTGACGTTAACGGCGACGGATTTCAGCCGAATCGCGATCAGCTGGACTTCCCGCTGCCCGTAAAATTTATTGCTGAGAAGTAAGAAGGTAGTCTGCTGATGTCCCGCGATTTCTTTACATTCGACGATCTGGTACAGCATCTTGGAAGAGATCGCAGACAGGTGGAACGTCTTGTGAACCGAGGCCTTGTACCCGGCCGAAAAGTTGGTGGCGAATGGCGGTTTAACCCCACCGAGATTACTCACTGGCTCGAACAGGAGCTTCGGGGGCTGGACGACTCCGGACTGGCCCAGCTGGAGCAGTCGAGGCAGTCGCCCGAACTTTCCGCACTGCCAGTCACCAGCCTGCTTCTGCCTGAAACCTGTGAAGTTCCGCTCGACGCCGGTACCAAACCTTCCGTCCTGCAGGCGCTGATCGAGCTGGCCGGTCGCACATGGCAGGTCTGGGATCCCGCCTCCGTATTAAAAGCCGTCAAAGAACGTGAAGATGTGATGTCGACTGGTTTCGAAAACGGAGTCGCAATTCCGCATCCGCGAAATCCACAGCCCGATTCACTGGGCCAGTCAGTCATTGCCTTTGGTCGAACATTCTCCGGAATTCCCTTTGGAGCTCCGCGGAGACAGCTGACCGATCTGTTCTTTCTTGTTCTTGCCCGCGACTCTGCCACTCATTTGCAGGTGCTGGCCCGGCTTGGCCGAATGATGCAATGGCCCGAATTTCTCGACAGGCTTCGAGCGACGGAATCCGGAGCTGAAGCGTATAACATCATTCGGGAAACGGATCAGCAGATCGGCAGTGCCTGATCGGTTTCATGTTTACTGCCGACGACAGTCCTCAGCCCTGAGACTCCTTCGGCAGCCAGCAGATAAATGCTGACGATCAGGGGAACAACAAACCTCCCCTGGTCGACCGACCATGTCGCTGCAATCACACTCATATTGATCAGATTCAATAACAGCAGAATGCAGACGATCCGTTTCCTGCGTCCAAACCAGAGGCCGCAGCATGCAAGGGCCGTCAGGCCATACTCCACAATGGAATGCGGTCGATATTCATTAAAGATTTTTTTCAGTCCCAGTACGACGGCTCGTCCAGGATGACTTTGAACCCATGCGAATGCCCTACTGCGGCTGAACTCTGCCCGGGCAAGCTCCTGATCGATTCTCGACATGCCGGGCTGCTGCACCGATTGGAAGAAATCAATGCTGTCCAGATTGAACCAGATTCCGCCCCGCGACCAGGCCTCATCACTGAATCCGGCAGACAATTCAGTCATTCCCTGCGTGCCTGTTGGCATGAACCGATTCAGAACCAGACAATTGCGTATGGCCCAGGGTGAAAAGACCAGTATCGCAGTCGTAAGAAACAGAGCTGTCATCTGAAACGGCCGCTTACCCGGCCAGACAATCCAGACCATCAGAACAGCGAGTCCTGGAAGCCAGAGAACAAACGCCGAGCGATTCAGCATTCCCACGCCGGTAACGATTCCCGCGAACACCACATCTCGCATTCGCGGCCTGTCACTCAGACGAATCAGCAGCACTGTGAGAATTGTTGTCAGCAGCACGGCCAGCGATTCCGTCAGTACAGCGCGTGCATACAGGCGTGTTCGCACATCCGCCAGCACAAATAGAATGATAACCATGGCCGCCGCCCATCGACCATGACGAGCACTCACACAACCCCACAATAAGCCGCCCGCCGCTGCCATCGCAGAAATATTGATCAGTCGAATACCCCAGAACTGCCTTCCAAAGAGCAGGTTGGTTACGGCTATCAGCAGAGAAAAGAGCGGTGGACGATAAGTGACTGTACCTGGCACGACATGCGGAAGCGTCATCAGATCAGGCTGTGTCTTCGCGGCTGCATCGTAAGGCGCACGAAATTCAGGGTCATCAAAGTCCTCGCGAAATCCGTGACCTCTGCTGATCTGCCACGCAATCGAATCATAGGAAGGTTCATCGCCCGTGGCCGAAGGCGGATTGTTCATTCCAAAACGAAGGAATATGTAAAGCAGTAAGGCGACAAATATGATGACTCCGACCGTCACTGAAGAACGGCCGTCAAATTGCCTGAAGATGCCGGATGTCGGGTTCAAAGGACAGGCCTTCGCAAAACGTGGCTGCCAGCTGAATCTGCAGACGGTCTGATATGTCCTGATGCAGCTCGATGGCAGATCACCTGTCCGGGGGACCGAACCTCCAACAGCACGCAGAAACACCGACGTTAAGGACCTGGAAAACAATAAGTTACCGCCATAGTCGCCTTTCGCTCCGCGAAAGAGCTTCCTTTTGCGGAGCAAAAGGCGACACATATTGTCTGACAGCGCCTAACCCGACCGCTGAACCGCAAACGAGGCGATTGCTTCCATCAGCTGTCGCTCATCACTGGCCGGAAATCTCTGCAGGTTGCGAATCGCACGAGCAACCAGTTCCTCGGCACTGGCCCGGGCCGAGTCTATGCCCTGCTGAAGTGAAGGATGATCGGCAAGCAGTCGGCTAACACTATGATCGGAAAGCAACGCTTCCCTTAGACTGAGTCGTTCGTCGTCATCGGCAATCTGCAGAGCTCTCAGAAGCGGCAGTGTGAGTCGGCCGTTCTCAAGATCATTGGCCGCATCTTTTCCAGTCATATCGGATGATTCTGTGAGGTCCAGAAGATCATCAGCAATCTGGAACGCAAGACCCAGTCGCATTCCAAACTGACGAAGCTGAACCTGCTGCCATGCAGGTGCCTCAGCCGACCGGGCTCCCAGCAAACAACTGACTGAAAACAGCTGGCCCGTTTTCCCGCCAATAACACGAAAATAATCACGCTCTGAGGCAGACCGCTCCAGTCGGGCTGCAATCTGATTCAGTTCACCTTCACATGTGCGGTCGGTTGCCCTTCCAATCAGGCGACAGGCTTCCGCATCTCCGGTTGTAGCTGCAAGATGAAACGCTTTGGAAAAAAGATAGTCACCCAGAAGTACGCTGGTCTCCACATTCCAGCGACGATGAACTGTCGACACATGGCGTCGCATGTCAGCATCGTCGACAACATCGTCATGCACCAGTGTTGCTGTGTGTATCATCTCCACCACAGCACCAAGCGAGTAAACTTTCGGAAGCTGTCGGGGACACACGCCGCAGAGTCTGGCCGACAGTACAAGAAGCACAGGGCGAATTCGCTTCCCCTGATAACGGGCTACGTGATCGCAGACCTCCTGCACAAACTCGCTGGGATTGCGAAACTGCCGTACAAGCACATCATGCACTGCCGACATGTCTGAACCAGTCAGCTGATCCAAACGAAGTCGAAGGTCATCCCTGGTGAGAACCGGCGCTGACATGCCCTGCATCTGCTTCTTCAAATGTCTCTGGTAACCAAACTGTGAAGTACTCAGTTTGATGAACAATAATCATTCCTGCAACATCTCAAAGCCTGGCGGAAAAAAACGAGGGTTTTCTTTCATTCCGGAGCGCGCACGAACTGCCCTGACCGGCCTCCGAATTTCTCCAGAAGTCTGATTGACGTCATTTGCATGCTTCGGTCTGCCGCTTTGCACATATCATAAATTGTCAGAGCCGCCACGGAAACGGCTGTAAGTGCTTCCATTTCAACTCCTGTCCTCGCCTCACAGGAGACCACCGATTCGATTCGAACCCGCGTTTCATCAGGAAAATCAAACGCCATACTGACTCGGTCGAAGGCAAGCAGATGACAAAGCGGGATCAAATCCGACGTTTTTTTGGCTGCCATAATACCCGCCAGACGGGCAACCTCCAAAACATCACCCTTCGCAGCCTCCCGATTCCTGATAATCCGCAGCGTCTGGGGCTGCATTAACACAAATCCTTCTGCGCGAGCCATTCGTCGCGTAATCGGCTTGTCTCCGACGTCCACCATGCGGCTTGCGCCCTGATCATCAAAATGCGTCAGCTCGCCCATGTTCGCCCCTTCCTCCGAAATCGAGCCTGAAAGCCTGACCTCAACGCTGCGTTTGACGGTTCTCAGTGTTCTGAGGATCACGAATTCGCTGTTCAGATGCGCAGGGCACCCACAGGTCCATTCGAATCGGCAGCAATTGTACTCTGCCAGAGAACAGGCACGACCGGTGCCGCATCAATACGGCTGCAGATCTCCAGATCGTTCACGTATCCAAGTTCAATCAGATTTCTTCCACCGCGAGTCTGCCGCAGTACCTGTTCAATCGCCAGGCCAATGACATCCGGCGACGCCGAATTCAGGTCGTCCGTCGATGGCAGTCGGGATGAAATCTGCTGAATCCAGTAGCTGCACGCCACCTGCGCAGAATCATCGGCGACCCATGTTTGTTCAGTCTCTGAAGTGTTCGTCCGAATTCCCGACACGTCGACACTATTTCCGCCAGTTGCGGGCAGCTGCTTCAGCCGCCACACCACAGCACCGGCAAACAGAACGTCCTCACCTGTCACAAAGCCATCTGTTCCCGCACAGACAAGATGCACAGGTCGCCGCTCATTCTGCAGCACGTGCAAAATTGCAGACAAATTCAGAAAGCTGCCTGTCAGAATCTTCCGGGCATTCAGACAATTCAGCAGCGCACGCGTTCCGTTCGTTGTCGTGAATCCAAGTCGCCGACCCCCAATGGTCTGCGAATCGTAACTGGCCGGTGAGTTTCCCAGATCAAAGCCCGGGATCCGTACGCCTCCCCGCTCGCCTCCCAGCACCACTTTTCCGGAAGGGTCGCTCACTCGAAGCTGATGAGCTTCCTCGATTGATCGGCACGGGACTACCTCACTCGCGCCGTGAAACAGGGCTGTCGTCATGGTGCTTGTCGCACGCAGAATATCAATCACGACCGCGATGCTGCCTGGCAGTTGTTCCTGCGGCAACAAATCCGGGAGCATTTGTACGGAAATCGTTGGAATCGTTTGCAAGGCCTGAATTCCAGCGAAAATCTCAACAGGAAACGTTCAATCGGCCACTCATACCAGACAGCCGCCAGCCATCATCGCTCGCAGCAGTGTTCAGAAACCGCGACGGTTTTCAGAAACCGCGACTGACTCCACGAGGATCTGAAACGGTCTGCACTCGCAGCCCCGAAACCGTGGGACGTTTCAGATCAATCAGAACCGGCTGGCTGGTCTGAGCGGATGCCACATTACCTGCAGCATCGCGGGCCAGCAACCTGAAATACAGTGCCGACGGAGTGCCGGGACGAACTGGCCACTGATAACTGCCGGCATCTGCCTGCCAGTCAAACAAAGGCGTCCATGGTCCTGCCGCCGATGCTGCATACTCCAGCCTGATCGGCGCGGACGCGGGATATCTCTCCGCCACATTCCACTTCAGATTAACGGCCCCATCGCCCTTCGCACTGACGGTCGGCTGAGGAAATTCTACCGTGGGAGGAGTCTGGTCAACGGCAACAACGATCGCAGGTGGCTCGCCAGGCTGTGGAGGAGGATCAGCGAAGCCCAGACCGTTCCGCACGCGAACTGCAAATCCAAAGACTCCTTCCCCCTGCACATCAACCTGAAATGGACTTCGCAGATCGTCATCGTTTCCGTATCGGAACCACTGCTTACCACTATCCTCTGTCACAAACAGCTCAACCGATCCCACTCCGGAAGGTCCGACATCATCAAGCTGGTAAACCAGGTCAAACACTCGATCCCGAACCAGCTGCCATTCTGCTGATGGCCCTTCGGCCGGTGCCGATGCCGCAACACCCGTCGACCCAAAATCAAGTACTGGCATACTGGATTCTGAAGCATTTGGAACCGCTGGCACGGTACCGGCGGATGGAGCAGCAGACTGCCGCATATTCAACGGCGGAACACTTGCGGGGACAGTTCCTGCTGTCAAAGGCATCTGAACTCCCGGACCGGAAAGACCACCGAACCCGGAATTTGGCTGAACACCCGCAAACGGTGTTGTACCCATAGGACGCACGGTCAGAGCCTCTCCGGAAACTCCCGGCACTGAGGTACTCGGTACCGTGGGAGGTGCCACCACAGACCTCAGAACCGCCTGCGAAGAACCGCTTCCCCTGTTACCTCCCAGGTCAGACACCGTACCACGCACAGAGACTACGGATCCGGGCGGGACCTGTAATGCCTTCTGACCGGTTATGGCCGGTTCGGCTGACAGCGTCTTCCAGCGACCATCCTGTCCCTCGGTGTATTCCAGCTTCAAAGTCGAAATGTCGGCATTCATGTCGGTAATTTGCCAGTGGACCATGACCTGGCCTGGCGTCACCTCATGGAGCTCAAGCCGAAGGTCCGGCATTTTTGTATCCACAGTCACAAGCAATTCCGGCTGGCTGCCCTGAATCGCCGTCTGAAGATTTCCCTGAGCATCCGTCATTCGCACAGCAAACGCATACACACCATCTCGTGGCGCGGCAAACTGAAAATTTTGCTGGGCGGCTGGTACAGACTGAAGCTTATCCCAGGTTTTGCCGCCATCCTGCGAGCCATAGAGCACCGCGAATCCCTGCAGAGTTTCCCCCGGCTCCGTTTCCACGTCAAACGGAATCTGAAAGCGCGAAGCCCCTGTCACAAGTGATTCCTGTGCGAAGCCAGTCCCAAGCAGGGTGCATACGGCAAGCGAACCGCTCAAATGCTTCAGGAATTTACGAAGTGTCATTATTGCGATCCTTCGCTGGACAGCGTCTTCTGACGCCCGATTCGATGCATCCCCGAACCAGCTCCTACAGAAGCTGATCCCCCCGGACACTATGCGAGCAGAATTTTGGCTGCATTGATGCCAGTCATCGATATCGGTGACTTCCTTTGGGGGACTTGATTCGAATGATCGGCCCGCAACGAGTGTTCCGGTCATGACGGTCACCCATTGCCCAATTAGCCTGGACTACCAGCCGATCGGCGACTTTTGCCGCAGAAGGGGCAGTCGCAGAACCTTTGTCGGCTACGCGGATTTTACCAGTTTTGCCGAATCGGATTCTGGGTGAATCCTTTCGCCGTGGCAAAAAGTCAACATCGAACCGCCGACTGCATGGCAGATTTAAATTGTCTGGTCTCCGGCTCTCACCATTCCGCCAGTTGTGGCAATCGCCAGGGCTTCACAGGGTGCTCTTTCGCATGTTCCGTATGTCTGCCATTTCCGCTGTCGATCCACTCACAGTCAAAAGCCGAGCCTTACTTGCAGCCCTGTTTGTGCTGGGACTGTGCACCTTTGCGCCCTCCCTGCGTTTTGATTTCGTGAACTGGGACGACCCGGCGTATGTGCATCACAATGATGCAATCAAGGGATGGACCCCCAAACATCTATATGGAGTTGCAACCGAGACCGTCACACGAAATTACGCTCCGCTGACGATTTTTTCCTTCCTGCTGGATTACTCGTGGACCGGTATGGATCCCACCGGCTACCACGCCACAAATATACTCCTGCATGCGGTGAACGGTGTTCTGGTTTGCATGCTGATTTCTCAGCTGACAGGAAGCTGGGGAGTGGGGTGGCTTAGCGCAGCACTGTTTCTGGTGCACCCCGTACAAATTGAAAGTGTGGTCTGGATTTCTTCGCGAAAGGGGTTGTTGTCTGCATCCTTTATGCTGCTGGCACTGCTGATCCGACTGCGGCCGGATGCGCAGCTCCGTCATGATGGCTGGTATATCCTGTGTCTTGCAGCCGCACTTCTGAGCAAAGCGCTGGCGGTGGTTTTACCCCCGATCGTTCTGTTCTACGACATTCTGATCCGCCGGGAAAAAACAGCGGACGCTGTCGTGCGTCAGCTCATACCAGGACTTATGTCCCTGATGCTGCTCATGTACACCATGGGAGCCCAGAATTCGATTCTGGGCGGCGTCCGGAGCCATATGGATCTTTCACTGCCGCACATACTGGCAGTCGATGTCGTCATTCTGTGGCAATACATCGGAATGCTGTTCGCACCAGCAGCACTGAGCGTTCTGTACGATCCAGCTGTCTCAGGAATTGCTCTGAAGGTTATTGCGGGCCTCACAGGCTGGCTCCTTCTGGCATTCCCCGTCTGGAAGTATCGTGAACAGCAACCTCTGTGGTTATTTGGCTGGCTGACATTCTTTCTCTTACTGTTTCCGGTGCTGAACTTCTTCCGGATCACCACCCTGATGAACGACCGATATCTCTATCTGCCCTGCATCTGCATCTTTGCGATGACACTGTCTGCATTGCGTTTTGCAGTCGAAAAAATCAGAACCAGCCAGGGCGGGCGGCTGTCCACAGTCACCCCGCTTGTAACGGGCGGAATAGCTGTCGCTGTCATCGCTGGCTGTATTCTGCGGACGAATTCGCATATGCCCGTGTGGAAGAACGCCGAGTCGCTTTGGAATCACGCCATGGTGACCGTACCACATCTGGCGGTCGTTCGAATTCAGATGGCACTGAACCTGCACGATACAGGCCGCATTCAGGAGGCAGTCGATGTGCTGCGGCTTGCACAGACGCAGTGTGTGGCGGATGAAGCCGATCAGCAGAGAATCGCCAGATACATCGGCGACTGGACCACAGAACTATCGCGGGTTGCGTCTGCCGCTTCGTCTGAGGAGGCCCTCACACGGTTGTCCCCGGCTGCTCCGGAAAAACGAATGGACTGAATCAGCGTTCGTCAGTAATGGTCCATTGATAGCGTAAACCGAATAGTAAAAGTCCTTTTGCAGAACTCTATCGGAATCGCTGAGCCAGCTTATGACGGATGCTGTGAACTCTTCGGAAAGTGATTGGCATTCGGCCACTCCGACTCGCATCATTGCGGGACTGATCATCACACTGACTGTCCTTCTGGCGTGCTGGGGCATTTCCGGAGCATACTCACTGCTTTACCGGCCATGCTGGATGGATGAAGTCCATACGTGGCTGCTGGCCACAGATCCGAACACAAATCATGCACTTCAGGCACTTGCGGATGGAGTTGACTACAACCCGCCGGGGTACTTCCTGCTTGCCCGAGTCTGTCTGTTATTCTCGTCGGAAGACCGTGAGTCAGCGCTAAGGCTGCTGTCGTTCACAATGATCCTTCTGGCGATGGTGGCCATCTATCTTCTTGTGGTTACCCGCAGCGGTGTTCCGGCCGCCATACTGGCCACCATCTTCACAGGCGGACATCCGCTGGTTGTTCAGCAGCTGACCGAAATGCGATTCTACGCAGCCTGGCTGATGGCAGCGGCCTGGCTCGGTGTGCTGCTGCAGTGGGTACTCAAAACGCGGATAAGGCGGGGGCTGGGATATGCGGCCATGCTGGGAACCATTACCCTCTCCGCCTTCATCTGTACATGTCATTACTTCGGCATCATCTCTCTGACACTGGTTATTGCCTCCTATTGGCAAAGTGACCATGGAAGATCGACGCGCGTTCGGCTTTTAGTCATTCTGGCTGCAGGATTTACTGCTCTTATCCTGTGCACACCCTTCCTCATCGGTCAGCGACTGGCGCTGAGTCGTCCGACGTGGGTATCTGCACCGACTGCTCAGTCAAGTATGGCATTTCTGGACGAAACGATCCCCTGGGCTGCGATTCTCGTTTTGCTTCTGACAATCGGGATCTGCAATTTGTACTCCGGCCGGCCACTGCTGTTTCGGTATCTGGTCAAAGACGTGGCTTTCGAAAAATGCTCTGCTTTGTTGCTTATGGCCCCGATACTGCTGCTCTTCTCCTGGACAATTCAGCCGTCGCTCGTCCCGCGATATGCGACCGTCGGAATTCTGGGCTCGGCATCTGTCATCGGAGTTCTTGCGGGGAGAATTCCACTGCCCCTCCAAACGCTCGGAATCCTCATGTCAGCCATTCTTGCCGCGAAATCTGGCCATACTGTTGTTCAGGCATGGACACAATTCGACAAAGCTCAGACACAGCTAATCGCTGAACTGGACAGCCTTCCGGCCCATGCCTGTATGCTGTTTGAGGATCGAACGATGTGGCTGCCCGTCGTCCACCGCCGCCCCGACCTGCGAAATCGCTGTCTGCTGGTTGATTTCGAAGATTCACAGATGGAAGCTGATTCTGCGCTGCGTGCGGTACAGAGGGACGCCGGACGCAGAATCTGTAAGTGGTATCCATCGTTTCAAATGCGTGGCATCGACGAAACAGCGAATGCGGAAGAACTCTGGATCGTCACGTACCACATGGGAAGCGACCACGATCTGCGATATCCGCCTGGCTTTCGTCGTGACCGACTCGGACCATCACTGTTTCACTTCACACGGCTGTCGGTACATGCGGCAGCTCGCTGAATGCCGGGATGGCCAGGAAGCGCCCGGCCTTTTCGGCAACAGCCATTAATAACGTCCATCAGTTCCAGCTATTCGATTCTTATCGACAGGAAACCATGCAGAGCAACCCGACCCTTCGTCCATATTCAGTTTTGATTATTTGACCAATTCAAATTCTGACCTAATTTTTCACGTCCCGGTGCACAGAAGCAACACGAAAAGGTCTTCTGGGGAACTGCGGACCGTGAGAGTTAACTCTGCGTCGCAGAGTTCTCGTTTTGCCTGACAGCCGACGGGCTGCCGTGATGACAGCCCAGTGATGGGCACCTCTGAGGGGAATCAGATATGACGAAGTTTGCAAACAGTGTTAAGAAGTTCATGGTTTCAGAAGATGGCCCAACCGCGGTTGAATATGCCGTTATGCTGGCACTGATCATCGTTGTGTGTCTGGCAGCCGTGTCTACGATTGGTACTCGTGCCAATGCCAAATTCACCGCAGTTGGCGGCTACCTGACATAATCTGCCGTGGGAGCAGGCCTTTGCTTACGTTCAGCGATGCTGAGCGTCGCGAGCACACCGAAGGCGAGGGTTCCATCGATCTGTCACTGTGTTTTTCACAACATGTCAGATTGAAGGAATCCTCGCCTTCCCCATTTGCAGGATGCCTGCGGTTCGACAGTCGTTGCCCCACTGTCCGCCGGACCGCTGCAAAACTGATCATGGTTGAAAATCTCGAAAAGGGGTGATGGGAAGTATCCCGTATCCACACCGCGGTCGATTCAGGTTATTCAGTTTCCGCAGCCTCCGCCGACAGCACCATCCCGAGTAATGCGATGTTTTTCGGGATCACTCAATTTTCCTGAGCTAGCATAGTTTCAGGGATCGCCGACGAAGTGAATGGAACAGATCATAGTCGACGAGTTCCCGGTCAGCTGCTTGTGATGCAGCTGGCGTTCCTGCGGGGAACACAGATTAATGTGTACCGCCGTGATACAGATGGCCCTGAACAGGGCGCACATTTGAGGGGAATCAGATATGACGAAGTTTGCAAACAGTGTTAAGAAGTTCATGGTTTCAGAAGACGGCCCAACCGCGGTTGAATACGCCGTTATGCTGGCACTGATTATCGTTGTGTGTCTGGCCGCTGTATCCACGATTGGTACTCGTGCCAACGACAAGTTCACTGCAGTTGGCGGTTACCTGACATAAGGTCTGGCGCACATTGTCAGGAAGGTATGTCGCTCCTTCAGACGACATACTGAGTCTGAAAGCAGGGGCGAAAACCCGCTGGGTCACTGGTGAGAAATACTTCGTCAGCTGACCCGGCGGAACTCTCGCCCCGCAGCAACTTTTGAGCAGGCTTTACTCAGCCAGCTACTAACACCAGGCATCCTTTCCTGTCGAGAGCGAACATGCTTCCTTTGTGGACAGATATTGACCCAGGCGAACTGATCAGAGCCACAGCAATGCTGACCATGGCACTGACTTTTCTTTTGCTGAACCTGTTTGCACCGGCTGGCCGAGCCTGACGTTCAGAACTCTACAGCCGACGTATGCCCCCTACTCACTTATTTAATTTGCTGCTGCAGGCAGGAGATCTGCGATGGATTTATCACAAATCATTTTTGAACACTGGCACGTAAAAGTTGTTTCGGCAGTTCTGATACTTGCCGCCTGGATCGATGGCAAGGAACTGCGTGTACCCAACTGGATTACTTTCCCGATGGTGCTTTCCGGCCTTGTCTATTCGACCTGTGTCGGTGGGCTGTCGGGGCTCTCAGCCGGCCTCCTCGGCATGTGTGTGGGGCTGCTTACTCTGATGCCGTTGTACGCCGTCGGAGGGATGGGAGCCGGGGACGTCAAACTGATGGCAGGAATTGGTGCATGGATGGGCTGGAAAGTCACATTCGCGGCATTCTGCGTTTCGACCATCGTTGGCGCCATCATGGCGGTCATTATGGTGCTCTGGCGTAAGAGCCTGCAGCATCATTACGCCAATTTCCTGCTGATTCTGAGCGAATGGATGGTGATCCGCAATCCATATGAGCTGTCAAGAATCGCGGCCGAACGCAAGCCAACAATGCTGCTGCTGCCATACGGGATTCCCATCTGCATTGGAACGATTGGCTACTTTATGTATTCGGGCATGATGTAACTAAAGATTTCGAACCTGACTCCTTCCATCGTCCGGTGCACGATGGAAGGGCCATACGCTGTTGCGAAGTGGCAAAACCTGTACCACTCTTTTAAGCAGCGCCGTGTGGGTAAAATCCCACATTGCCGGCAAAAGAGAGTGAAGAGATTGGCAATCCTGTCAGCATTATCTGAAGCAGCGTTTTAGGTTCTGCCGATGATGATGCTGACGGGGCATGGAGACACAAAACCGCCTTTGACGATTCGGCCGAAACTGCAGATCAGTTCCTGAGAAGGAACAGAACTGCGAAACGCACGATAGTCGGGGGTTAGTGATCCAGGAGTTCCTGACAAATATGAAATCTCAAAGTTTGATTTTGATGGTGGTTGCGGCAGCATGCGGCCTGGTCGCTATGTTCGGCGTCAGGCAGGCGATGAGCCAGAAACCCGAAACCAGCGAAGAGATGGTGGAAGTATTGCAGGCGGCACTGGAAATTCAGCCGGGCGAAATGCTGAATGAAACCAATGTTCGTCCTGTGAAGGTCAATATCAATGCCTGTCCGGAAGGAGTGGTCACTGAACTCACACAGGTTCAGGAACGTTCACTGAAGGTCCCGGCAATGCCAGGCGACTGGATTCTGGTCAGTAAGCTGACAGAAAAAGGGGAAATCGGAGCGGCTGCCAATATTCCGGAAGGAATGCGGGCGATCACCATTCCGGTGGATGCAACCCAGACTCATAGCGGCATGCTGCGACCGGGTAACCGAGTCGATATTATGCTGACCTATGACTCGAGGGAAACAGGGGGTAATGGCAGGGGGCAAATTGCAAAAACCATTCTGCAATATGTCGAAGTATTCGCTGTCGACGACAGAATCTACGGAATTGACAAGACGGGTGAAGCCAGCGGCGGAGCTAAAAACATCTCGGTCCTGGTGACTCCGGAACAGGCCGGTCTTCTCAGACTTGCTGAAAAGGTTGGCCGTCTTTCAACCGCACTGAGATCTAACAGCGATAAAACGGAAGTTGTGGCAAGTGAAATCACTTCTGACGTGCTGGGCAGTAATCAGGATGGAAATAATCTGAATGCCAGCTCGGTTATGCAGGCACGTGAGGAGAATCTGCTGGAGTCAGAAGCAATGAAGGGGGACATTCCGCCGATTCCTGAATCAGCGGCTGCCCCTGTTGCAGATCAGCTTTTGGCAGAACTTAATCGTCAGGGTTCAACAGATCCTGGCGGGTCAATGCCGGTAATCGAACTTGCACAGGCTGAACCAGAGAATACATGGACGATTGAAATTCACGAAGGCACCAACGTTCGTCTGGAATCTGTCCAGCTGCCTGAAGAGGCTGTGTCGACAGGGTCGATCTGGGACTTCCTGAAGCCTTCAAAAAAGAAGAGTACACCATAGGGCTTTAGTCCGAGCGGTGGAGAAGAAGAGGCTGCAGTGAAACCGATTCACTGCAGCAACAAGTTCCGGGGGATTCGCGCGGAGCGCGAGATGTAATGAAGCGCGGCGAAACGCCTGTCAGGCGATCGTCGCTCTTCTGCGTTTTTTGGGGGGTGCAGGGATGCTGTCCTTCGTTCGCTGTTTGTCTGCCGTCGTTGCCGCCGGTCTGCTGATCTTTGGATCAGCGACGATTAAGGCACAGTCTCCCGCGACCACCCCGGCGTATCGTCTGCGTCCAGGGGTTAATGAACTGTCGCTCTATGAGCGATTTTCCACTGTGATTGAGCATTCGGCCAACATCCGTCAGGTGATGGACTTTGACGCTGAAGTGGTTCGAATTGATACGGTTCAGGGAAATCCGCAGCAGGTTCGCGTCGCTGCGATCCAGACCGGCGTCACCACGGTATCTATTGTTGACGAATACGGTCAGCAGTTCAGTGTTGAAATCCTCGTGCGAGGTGACGTTCGACATCTTGAATCCTTCATCCGACGACTTTACCCCAACGACACTATTACCGTCGAAGAAATCAAGGGTGCAGTCCGACTGGATGGCTGGGTTACCAAGCCGGAACATGTGAATGAGATTCAGGCAATTGCCGAACAGTTCTTTCCCAACGTCATGAATCACATGAAGATCGGCGGCGTTCAGCAGGTGCTTCTGAAGTGTTCTGTGATGGAAGTCCAGAGGCAGAAATTTCGACAGCTGGGAATGAACTTCAGCCTGATCAGACCGAACAGTTTTCTGATCAGCACTCCGGGTCCGATCACTCCAATTGAAACTCTCGCCTCCGGAGCAGGTGGAACAACGGCAACTCTTACAGGTTTCGCCGACTCCACGATCACGTACGGGTTCACAAAGACAAATTCCGTATTCAACGGTTTTGTTCAGGCAATGCGGGAAGAAGGATTGCTCAAGCTTCATGCCACGCCAATGCTGGTGACCCATAACGGCCGACCGGCCAATCTTTTGAATGGTGGTGAAACTCCGGTTGTAACTCCGGCTGGCCTTGGCACAACAGCCATTGAATTCAAGGAATTCGGTATTCAGCTGGAAGCGGTTCCCTATATCCTCGGAAACGGTCGTGTCCGCCTCGAAATTGAAGCGGCAGTCCGTGACCGGGATTTTGCAAATTCTGTCACCGTCAGCGGTGTTACTGTGCCCGCGTTTATTGTTCGGCGAGCCAATACGCAGGTGGAAATGAACTTTGGCGAGGCACTTGTCATTGCCGGCCTGGTTTCACAGCGTCAGGACGGAGCCTCCCAGAAAATACCATTCTTCGGGGAACTGCCCTGGATCGGATCGGCTTTCGGGCGCAAGCAATTTACCGAGTCGGAAACCGAGCTGATGATCGTGGTGACTCCTGAATATGTCGCACCGATGAGCGGCAGCGAAATGTCCGCAGGCGGGCCGGGATCGTTCACAGATACTCCAACGGACCGGGAGCTGTTCTTTCATAACCTTCTGGAAGTACCAAAGTTCGGCGACGAATGTCAGGGCGTCAACTGTATGCCCGGCGGTACCTGTCCACCAGGTGCAGTTGAAGGACGGGCCGGATATCCGTCTGATGACTGCGTGACGAAAAAGGAGAATTCCAGCCCGCAGGTGAAACAACAGGTTTCCGGCGCACCCGAGAATAAGTCTAAGACTCTGCCGGCAAGCTTTCCACAGCAGAGCGGGGCGACAGTAAAGAAACCGGCAGTGAAAGACAGTGGACTCATTACGCCGACTCTTCGATAAAAGCATGTCGGTGTCAGTTTTTTCCCATCAGTTGCAGTGCCTGTTCAGCGCGGCAGGCCCTGTCAGCAGTTACGTTTGTTCCGCGCGGCGTCATTGGTTCAGGTTAGAGCGAGAAGCGTCATGAAAAGCGTTTTGCGGCTGGCGACAGTCGATCCCGACGAACAAACTCGCAATTCGCTAAAGACAATGCTGCTTGGCATCGACACTGTCTGGCTGGATGCTGAATGTTCCCGTTATGAGTTCTTCATGGATGTCGTTGCACAAACGCGTCCCGACATTGCACTCATCAACGTGGACACAAATCCGGCCAGAGCTGTACAGCTCGTTGGGGAAGTCACCAGGGCTCACCCATCATGTGCGGTGCTGGTAATCAGCCGGTCTCAGGAAGGCGGGCTGATTCTGCAGGTCATGAGGAACGGAGCCCGCGAGTTCCTTAACATGCCCCTGCAGCTGGACGACTTCATTTCTGCTCTGGACCGCATCCGAAGCAGCATGGGCGGGACTGTTGGTGAAGGCCCTTCCAACGTCGGGCAAATCATTACTATCGCCGGCGTTGGCGGCGGCGTGGGAAGTACAGCTCTTTGTGTCAATGCAGCCGCCTCACTTGCTCAGGACAGCGCCAATTCGCCGGTGATCATTGACCTGGACCTGATGCTCGGTGATGCTGACGTCTGGCTGGATATCATTCCCGAATACACGATTCGTGACGTCGCCGAAAATATTGGCCGTCTGGATTACGGGCTGCTGAAGCGATCTCTGACCCGGCATGAGTGCGGAGTCTATCTTCTGCCGCGACCTGTGGAGCTTGAACAGGGCGAACCGATCAAACCCGACGACCTGAGACGAATTCTGGCTCTTCTTAAGGCAACGTTTTCTCACCTGATTATTGACGTCAGCAAGTCCTTCGGAAAGCTTGACCTTTCCGCGATGGAAGTCTCCAATCGTACGCTGCTGGTGACTCAGCTGGACCTTTCCTGCCTGCGAAACGTTGTTCGCATTATGCAGTTCCTTGAGCAGTTTGACGGCATCAAGGAAAAGGTTGAAATCATCGTGAACCGCATGGGGCTTGAAGATGCCGATATCAGCCTGAACAAGGCGCTGGAAACGATCGGTCGGGAAGTCTACTGGCAATTGCCGAATGACTATGCCACGATGGTCGGCGCTCGCAACAATGGTACTCCATTGTGCCGGTTTGCTCCCAAAGCCCGTCTGACGCGAAGCATTAATGACCTCGTCCGACAACTCAGCTCGGGTGATTCCTCAGCAAAACCTGCAGAAGAAGCTCCCAAAAAGAAGGGTGGCCTTTTCGGTCTGTTTGCGAGCAGATAACAACCCTTCGCCCGGCGAAATATCACTGCCTGAGAAACATCCGGAGCAATTTCGGACCCGGATGTGGCAGAGGCTCATCGAAAACGGTAAAATGAGGCGACAGATCCTGTTCTCAGAGTACGGGATGACTATTTCGCAGATCTAACCAGAACGGAGCTGCAGACGGCTGAAGACAGCTTCTCCGCAACAGGCGGAACTGTTTCCGACTGCACAACAGAATTGTTATGGATAAGAAAAAACAACAGAAGCAAAAAGAACGTGAACGTCGGGTTGCCAAAGAGAAACTGGCAGAGGCAGAAAAGCGACGATCGCTGGCAAAAGCTGACGCAGGCTCGGACGCCGATGGCAGCGCAGCAAAACCAAAACGAGTTTTCTCAGCAGTCACCTCGCCGAAAGTCGACAATAAGGCGGCTGGCGGAGGACGTCCTCAGGTAACTCATCGCCGTGCCGGTGGCTGAAGTGCTGGTGGCTCAGGCTGAAGTGCCGGTGGCTCAGCAGTCTCCGCCGTCTGACAGTGACCCAGCGGCGAATCGCTGACTCGCGATCGTCGGTCGCCAATCACTCGGGCGGGGATTCCCACCGCAACAGCAAAGTCCGGTACGGGCTTCAGCACGACAGCCCCTGCCCCAATGAGGCAGTGTCGGCCCACATCTGCAGCAACAACGGCACGTTCACCAATCCATGAATCCCGACCAATCGTGATTTGCTCGAATGTGCCCGGCTGCTCTCTCACGGGAATATCAAGCCTGCTCGTTCCATGCTGTCGACTGCCGTTCATGATGGAAACATGAGACGCAATCAACACATCCTCTTCAATTGTCACATCACCGATTGAGCAATAAAGGCCGATGTAGACCGTGCGTCCGAGAGCGACGCCAGGATGCGAAAAAACTGTCCCAAATGACACACAGACATCGTCGCCGCATTCGCGAACGGCCCCTCGAAGAAATGCGTGCCTCAGATAAACACCTGCGGTACCGGGCAGCAGACTGAATAACTGCGACCAGCCACTGAAGACCTTCTCATATCCGCAGAACTTTGCATGCAGATGAAAAGTCATGATGGCTGGCCATACGAGACATGCGCATATCGTTCGAACAGCGGATTTTGCGAATGATCTCATGCGAAGTATTTACCTGTTAAAAGTGATCCACTGGCTCCGGCCTGTCATTCAACAATGCGAAAAGCATGAATTACCGGCAGTGGCTCAAATTCATTGTCTGTGGTGAATCCCGCATTGACCTGAACCAGATACAGAATGTTGCTCTTCCGGTCATACGCCATGCCCCCAACAGACTGGCTGCAGGTCCTGAAGAAGTACTGGCCAGGACCGCCTCCGTCAAATTCTCCGTCCCATCGCAGCCATGGTTCCAGAGCGTGAGCCGACAGCTGACCATGTGCCGCACGAATAAGACTGGCAGGCGAATAAAACAACATTTGCGTTTCATAGGGCGATCCATGATAACCCTTATCCTGACTGCAGTCACCAGGTCTGGCCACGCCATAATAGATGGGTCCGAGTCCCTTCCGACCAGCAATCACCACAGCCTGTTTATTTCCCAGAGTCAGCCAGGCACCTCCTGTCCAGCGATCCGCCGGATTGTGACGGGCCAGCGGAACCTGCTCGGAATACCATACGAGCGGTATGGCACTAACAGAGGTCTCAGCTGGGGTGCCCGCCGGGGGCAGTCGATAGGCGAACATCGATGGCCCCTGGCTGGAATACTGAAGGCCCGTGCTGATCTGTAATCCTGAAATCAGATTGAAGCCGCCAAACCAGGACTCAGCCTCTTTCCGGGGAATCTCAAAAATGTATCCCGCATGCTTGTAGGAATGCCATTCAGATATACCGGAGTTTGCCGGACCAAGATGCCATGGCCCATCCGCATGGGTCCTGGAGAAATCGAGCGAGGTTGTTCCGTGTGAGGAAAAGTCATTCCCATCGACGTTGTAGTATTTGTGAACAGTCCAGTGCAGCCGATCTCCGGCGACGATAAGCCCGCCAATATGAAACGGCGTCTCCGAAACAGCATTCCATCTCTTCAGCAGACCTCCGGTCACGTCCGAGAATGACTGAAGCACACTGGCTGTGGAAAGCTCATCCAGTGTTCTGTTCTGCGTGATCACCGGACACGGTATGCTGATTTCCGCAACCATCTGGTGCTCACGATGGCCAACAATATACAGAGATCCGGGAAACCCGTCATCCGGACCGCCAGCATCACCGTCCGGCCTGTAAGCCAGTGCCCAGCCCCCATACGCGAACGTTGATCCGTTCGTTTGCTGATGAGGAGGTCGAAAACCGCCAAGGTACTCGAAGTTTCCTGGTGTAATCATTTCGTCATGCTGACGTGCCTGATGGCGTATCGGAACCGAAGGTACAGGCAATGCAATTCGCCCCTGCATACCCACATCAGCATTCTGCGATGAGCCGGACGGCTGAGCCTGCTTTTCTTCAGCCGGTCGCTGCTGAAGAATTTTGTCAACCCGCGCAAGCAGGCTGCCCGCATCGGGCGTGTCACTGCTGTTATTCGCCGCGACATGGACAACGTTTTCCTGTTCGATCTTTTCCCTGTCCGAAGTAATATCTGAGATCGTTAAAGCGTCCGGACTGTTCTCCCGAGGGGATTCAACGCCTTCTGCCCTTTCTTCTGCCGCCCCAATAATTCCTGCTTGTCCATTCCGCATTACACCGGCCAGCTGACCGAACAGATGATATCCGCAGGCCAGGGAGACCGCACAAAACAGCAGATAACAGAATGTCTTCATGGATCAACGCTTCTTCGCTGCGACTATTGCGGCCATTAGTTCATTATCTGAGTCTGAAAGCGATGCTCATCCGGCAACGGTCCTGAGCCGATTCGATCGCGCCAGTCAGCTGAAAACTGACTCGGATACGGTACCCCGCCGTTCAATGTTACGGGGGGTGAATCCGAGTTGAACGCGGTTAACGCCATCACAGGTTCATGCGACAACTCTTCCGATTCTGCCAGTTCATTCCCGATGGTCGGGTTCTGTTCTGCCTGACGATAATTTCGATAAACAGCCATCGTGCCTGCCCCCAGCAGAGCCACGTAATACGGTATTTCGAGTGCTTCAAGACTGACGAACATTGCCGCCACAATAAATCCGGAAAGCGACGCGATTGCCATCCGGCATCCGTCTCCGAACCAGGACGGATCATCGGGCCGAAGTTTGGCCAGCGTCAGCCAGCATCTCCAGATGGTAACCAGATAGAATCCAAGAAACATGGTAATGCCTGGGATACCGGTTTCTGTGGCCGTTTGTACCCAAAGGCTGTGTGCCTCTTTTCCTTTTGGCCATCCGAATTCATGAGCGTGAAGGGGCCAGTGGTCCGGGCCGCAGCCCATAATGGGGTCCTTCATCAGAAGTGTGAAGCAGTTCTTCCAGAGATCGAGCCGGCTTTGGGCAGAAGCCTCACGCACACCGTCCTTTTTTTCAAAGGTTTCAAAGAAGCGATCTTTCACTTCAGGGCCCGCCAGGACAAGAGCGGCAAGCAGTGCAGCGCCAAACATCAGATAGTGTTTGAGCGTCTTTTGAATGATGAGAAAGGAAACGCAGCCAAATATAACGGTCGCCAGCATGGCTCCGCGTGAGAACGAAAACAGAATGGCGTGGCCAATAAAAGCCACGCAGCCGGCAATGACCGCCTGTCGCCACAGCACCTCTTCGTTGAGAAACAGAAAGAAGGCAACACCCAGTGCAGTCACAAGGCCGATGGCGGCCGAATTGTTGTCGACTCCTCCAAAGCCGATGTGCCAGAGGTAATTGAACCCGCTGAAGTACCACATGTTCATTTCGAATGCCACATAGCCTTCACACAGCACGATAACCCACGCCAGCATCTTCAGATCGGCGATACTGCGAACAGTCGTAATTCCAACCAGGAACGGCAGCAGAATCCTCGCGATCTGTTCGACAAAGTACCATGCATGAATCTGGCTGGGAGCGTAAAACGCCAGAAACACGGACCACAGCCAGAAGCCTGAGAAGAGCATCACGATCCGCCGGGCTTCACCCAGCTTCCAGTTTCCGAAAGCCCTGCATCCCCAGCTGAGAAGCATTGAGGATGCAACGATCATGCTGAAACGGCCACCTGATATATGACTGCTCCACAGCGAATTTGGCCGTAAAACAGCGAGCGCAACATAAGCGAGAAATCCGTAGTACGGATTGATCAGAGACGATGCTGCCCCGCTCAGCGAAAGCATCCATGTGAATATCAGGCCTTTCACGCTGTGATCTCCGTTTCGCTAATCATTTGGGACACCGGAGCACTCAGCAGATCGCTGAAGGGTTCCAGACAGGCGTCCCAGCAATGATGCATACGGACCCAGGCACTGGCGGCAAGGCCCAGTTCCTGCTGAAGACCTCTGTCCTCAAACACGCGGCAAACGGCAGCCACCCATTCCGCGGGCGTGTCTGCCTGCAAAAGGTGCAGACCTGGCTCCGCCGACAGTCCGGCCAGTGGCGCCGATGAACTGATGACGGGGCGACCGCAGGCCATTGCCTCAAGCACCTTGTTCTGTATGCCTCTTGCAATTCGCAGAGGAGTAACAGCACAACTCGCCCGATAAAGCCATGGCCTCACGTCCGGCACCGGACCAGTTACCTCAATGCCCTCAATCGAAGCAAGTCGACGAACTTCGAGGGAAGGAGCTTTTCCCACAATACGAAAAATTGCTTCCGGATGTCGCTGTCTGACCTGCGGCCAAACCTCCTTCGCGAACCATGAAACCGCATCCACATTCGGCAAATAATTCATGACGCCGACAAATACACAGGACTTTTCAGACTGTGCCGGTGGAGGACCAGGAGAAAAATACTCTGTGTCCACTCCGTTCCCAACAGCCTTTATATGATCGGTGGGACAGAACTGTCGAAACAGTCGGCTCTCCGCTTCACTGACGACAAGCAGCCGTTCGCAATCCTGCGCCAGTCGCTTTTCAACATTCCGCAACCGCCTGCCCTCAAGCCAGTAGATCCACGATTTGGGCCACGCGGCCGATCGGCTGTAATCATGCCACTTCTGGCTGTCCACATCAATCAGATCGATCCAGCGTCGAACCCTGGTCCCCAATATCTCCGGCGAGGTGTATTCTGCTACGCCGGATGACGATGCCAGTGCTGCATCCCAACCGCCCGAAGCTGACCACGTTTTCAGAATATCGACTGCTTTGCGACATTCGAACATTCCCTCGGTGATCGTACCGCCGCAGATCATGGACAGCAGCCCGGAACAATACCGATGAAATCCCTGATGCGGGACCACGGCGAGGCGATTCGTCATCCGCTTCAGCACCGACAGACATTCCGGGCTGGCAGGTTCATCGGCAAGACACAACAGATCCACTTCCGCGCGAGCGGCAAGAAATTTCAGAATATTCCACGTGCGGATTCGGTCTCCCCGGTCGGGAGGCCACGGAACGCGGTGTGTGACATAAAGTACTCGACGTGGCATCTCAATTTCTGCCGTTCTTAAATGTCCGGGCTAATCCGGCTGAAATTCTGCTCAGGCTTCACGGCCCGACAGCACCGGAACTGAACACTGCGACCGTCCGATTTCTTCCGACCGCATGACCGTAATGTTTTCGTGACTTAGAACTGTCGTAACGGTATCCAGTTTAAACTCACACAACAGATGCTGAAGCTTGCTCACAGTGGTCGACAGATTCTGATAGTGTCGAAAACGGGACTTCAGCGAAGCGGCAATGCGAGGCTGCTTTGGATCGACTTCCCATGGATGGATATAAACGTTAAGAGGACGATCCTGGCTGCGAATCGTGTGCAGCAGCCTCCGAGTGATCGACCAGGGGATCAACCTCAGATATCCCCCTCCACCGACGGGTATCCGCGTTCGCCCAACTTCGCAGACCATTCCGGGGAATTCCCGAATCACCCCGCTGGCAGTAGTAATTCCGTGAGGAACGATCGGAGCAGAAGGGATGCCGTAGCGATCGTGTCGTACCGGATAGATACTTGAATCCGTATCGAAGCCTTCTTCCAGCAGAATCTCAAGAGCCCAGAGGGAAACGGCCGTAATCGAAAAACTGGGAGCCCGAAACAACCGAACCGCAGTACCGGTAATCTGCTCCAGACAGTCACGAGCCTGTACCAGATCGGCACGGAATCTGTCTGGTCCCAGGTCGTAGATCAGCTGATGCCAGTGACTGTGGCATCCAATCTCATGTCCGGCCGACTGAATTTCACGAACGAGTCCCGGATAACGCTCTGCAACCCAGCCCAGAATAAAAAACGTACCACGAGTATTGTTGCGGGCAGCGAGTTCCAGAAGACAGCGGGTATTGTTCTCTACCCGACTCTCATACTGGTCCCAGTCTTCTGTGCGAATGCGACCAGCAAATGCAGACACCTGAAAATAGTCTTCCACATCGACGGTGAATGCACCATCAGGTCGGACGCTTGCGGGTATCATTTCGGGCTGTCTCCTGCGTGTGCTTTCTGATCATGTCCAACAATGTTGTTAGGCACGCTGGTGCTGCGGAAATCTGTCAGGCAGGCCTCCGGAGCGGCGTCAGCCTCGCACCATTCGGACAACTTCCTGCTGGTAGCCGTAACTCTGACGCTGAAAGTCCGCATCAGCGCCCACCATGATCGCACCGAGCAGCGGGACCTGCAGACTGCGGAGTGAATCGCGAGCCTGAGCAACATACGGCACGCGGCTGTAATCCTTTCGAGTAGCCATCAGCACTATGTCAGCGTTCTGAGCAATCATGGACGGCTCTGCCACAAACAGCAGTGGCGAAGTATCAATCACGACAAAGTCGTAACGACTTTTGAGCAGCTGAATGAGTTTTCGGCCGCCGTCCGCGGAAAGCTCCTGCAGCACTCTCTGATCCACAGCTCCTGCACCAATAAATGTCAGACCGGCTGCATTTGTCTGCTGCTCGATGTCCTCAAGACGAACTTCTCCCCGCAGGTATTCGCTTAGTCCTGGGCCAACTTTCCCGTCAACCATCAGATGAGCCGACGGTCGACGGAAATCACAGTCGACAAGAGCCACGCGTTTTCCTGTCCGTGCCAGACTGGCGGCCAGCTGACACGAAACAGTCGTCTTGCCTTCATTGGCCGATGCACTGGTCGTCAGAATGGAGGCCGGACGCGAAGGATCGATGTGCCGCATCAGGAACGTTCGAACCACGTCCATCGATTCTGTTACGGCACGGTTCCATTCGTCGAAGTCTACCTTCCCGGCCAGAATTCCAAGCCCCAGCAGTCCGCCCTTGTCAGGCGAAGGAATTGTGCCCACGAGTCGCAGTCCGACTTCCCGTGAAATATCTGTGGCAGCTCCAATTCGGTGAGAGAACCATTCGAACAGAGTGAACCCACAGACAATAGACCCCAGCGCTGCGAGTCCCGCGATCATGGAGAACTGCGTCTTCTTTTTGATTTCACGCTGCTCCGGTACATGAGCATCCTGTACAACGGTTATTCGTTCCGGAGCGTTCAGTTCGACCCGACGTTCTGTCAGCTCGGCATATAAATCGTCGCGGATCTTTGTTTCCTGTTCAATTTCGCGTTTTTCGCGTTCCATCTCCACCATCTTCGTACCGATATCGTTGAACAGTGCGGCCTGATCAGCAATCTCCTGCTGCAGACGTTCCCGCTGCCTGATCAGCCAGTCCATTCGGGAAAACTGCGGCGAGGCAACAGCGCCCGAAGAATCGCTGACTGGCGCCGAACTGCCATTCATCAGCGCAACGATCTGCTGCTCCTGGCGCTGCATCGCAAGCAGATCAGGGTGGTTGGGATTTCTCAGCTGTGTCTGAAACTGCTGAATTTTTTGCCGTACAGCCATCAGTTCCCAATGCAGATTACCGGCCTGTGGAACTCCGGGACCTGCCGGCTCTGCAATCCCGAACCCCGGGATACTGAGTCCCATCAGTCCGTCCGCATTCTGCTGGCTGTCATCCAGTCCATTCTCTTTCAGCGATTGACGAGCCGTTTCCTCAGAACGAATTCGAGTATTGATATCCCGCAGATCCTTCTGCAGATCCATCAGCTGCTGCTGAATCAAACCCTGTTTCAGGATGGCCGCTTTGGCGTCGCCTGTTCCCAGATGTTCAGCCAGCTTGTCAATGTTTTCCTGCGCTGTTCGAACACGGGTATCCACCTCACGAAACGATTCCTCCAGTTTGCGAAGCCGCTCGATACGCTCGTTTCGCTCGTTGTAAACCACTTCATTCAGGTAGGCATCCTTCACGGCATTGACGATGATCGCCAGATCGCGGGGAAACTCTCCGGACAACCCAATGCGCAGGAACTCCGGACTGATCTGCTCATCGACGAGCAGTTCCTGCGCCAGCCAGTCGACCGGGTGCCCCACACTCTTCAAAGTCGTGCATTCGGCCACGTCTGGATTTCTTAAAGCAGACGTCAGCACTCCGCGACTTTTCAGGAAGGCCTTCTGCGTGTCGCGATACGTCAGGAATTCGGAATGACGCTCCTTGGTTTCAAACGTCAGCACCTGCTCATACTGATGAATCTTAAGCAGCGCATAGGAGACATATTTTGCAGGCACAAGCTCCCAGACCAGCGCCGCGGCCAGCAATCCGGCCGGTATTCCAAGTGCCAGGGCCGGAACCCACTTTCTGCGAAAAGCCACCAGAATGCTCAGCGCCGATAATTCACGGCCGACAGGTCCCGGCTTTACAGCGGGATGACCGTCCGGACGACTGCTGAATTTCTGAAGGCTCGTTCCCGCAGCTGTTCCATGTTGCTCAGGGGCCTGCGTCTGCATTTCCGACTTTCTGTTCGTTGGCATCAACTGGCAAATGCGGGATTTCGGGACGGGAATCCCCCGCCCTGCGCTCGCTGCATGCCGACTCTGAGGTGTGTCAGCCAGAAACTTAGGTCGAAATGTTTCACCATGTGTCAGAAATTCGCAACAAATGTCTCACTGAAGATACATTTGCAGTTCCTTCAGGAAGGGATTTCCCGGAAATTCGGCAGACCTGAGAAATCCTCTCAGCGATGGGCAGTACTGGACGGAAGCAGCTCCTGCCGAACCGATTCTCTGAGCCGTTCATCTGCTGGCAAAAGCGGGTCCTGCAGCAGCCGCAGCTGAAGCTTCTCATACAGTGTGCGAGCTTCTGTCTGACGTCCCAGTCGAAGATGTGCAGCCGTTTGAATCAGCAGGCTGGCTGATGAGTCGCTGTCGCTGGCGTGCAGACCGGGCTGTCGGGCGAGTATTTCGGAACAGCGATCGCCGGTCAGATAAACTCGGTACTGACAATCGCGAATGTGACGGTCCTGTGGCTCCTGCCGGGCTGCTTCATCTGCCAGCACTGTTGCTTCATTCCTGTCGCCGTCCGTAACCACCAGAATCCATGCGACTCGTGCCTTCGCTGCGGCATGAGACGGTCTTGCAGCCAGAACCTGTCTCAGAGTCGCCTCAGCATCGCTGTATTGTTCCGCAAACAACAGGGCTTCTGCGTAAGCGACTCTCAGTTCAGTATCACCGGGATTCTGCAAAATCAGCTCACGAATTCCCTCCGCAGCTGTGATCGCTTCCCTGCTGCGATCATCCGAAAATCTCGCCATCTCCAGAAACGCCAATGCGAGTACAGACGGAGAAATGCTGGAATCCGCTTCGCGAATATGTCGGATCGCTTCCGCCGCACGTCCCTGTCCGCTCAGCTGCCGCACAAGTTCCGGTAATTGTTCGGGAACGAGTTCAACCAGCTGCAGCAGATATTCGGCTGTCTGGTCCTGCAGCCATCCCTGAAACTTCTCACGATGACAGCGGAATTCCCGAGCCTGAGTTTGTTTCAGCACCCTGACAATCAGCCTTAGCCGGTCTGCCTCCGAGGAATCTGCATATGTGATTTTGTCGGCAATTCCTCGAAGCCAGGTGTCAGCCCCAGCGGTGTCGGCGTTCGAAAGATAGATTCGTACCAGGGCCACATGCGCTTCCGAGTTGTAAGGTTCCCGATCAGTCAGCATTTGAAGCCGTTTCTGCAGCTCCGGCCCAAGCTCTTCATTCATTCGTCGAACAGCTCGCGGCAATTCGGGCCGATCCGGGTGGTCCAGCAATGCCTGTTCAGTAATATTGACTGCCTTTACAATTTCTCCCTGTGCGAAGGCGAGGTCAGCCTGCAACAGCGCTCGCTCCACGTCATCACGAACAAAGGGGGCTGCATCGCTCAGGATCTGCTCGACCAGATTCCAGTCTCGAACAGCACGAGGTCGCGTCAGGCTGTATTCAATAATCTGGCTGGCCAGCCACGCCGGTACCCCCGGAACATCCAGCAGCTTTCGGTATTCTGAGATCGCCATTACCGGCTGATCGGCCTTCAGCCATGCGGCTGCAAGTCCCAGATGTCCGCTGACAGACTGAGGATTGCCCGCCAGAACCGCACGCCAGGCATCAACCGCGGTAGAGCTGTCCGTGCTTCGTCCCAGAGCAACGGCCAGCGCCATTCTTGCCCCAGGCAGAAACTCTGCGTTCGCATCGCAAAATACCACACATCGATCAAGAAGCCGGGCCGCTTCATCCCATTTCCCTTCAGCCATCAGCAATCGTCCGCTGAAGTATTCACGTTCGCCACGTGCCAGTCCTTCCGCAGGAATCTGATCAATCACCTGTCGTGCCAGATCCACCTGCTGATCGCTCAGCAGATACTCCGCCAGCGACCGATGAAGAATAAGTGTTTGAGGATTCACCTCAATCGCAGACTGCAGCGACGTGACAGCATCCTTCCGCTGACCGGCCTTCCATTGCACGGCTGCCAGATCGATCACAAACAGCGGTTGCCTCGGATTTTCTCGCACAAGCTGCTGAAAATGCCGGATGGCCCGCTGCAGATGTTCGGACAACACTGGCTTCAAACGAAGCTCAGACGCATCCATTTGCTGCAGCGTCTGAACCAGCAGCACATTGGAAAAAAGATTGTCGGCATCAGGTTCAAGTGATCTCCAGAGATCATCCGTTGCCTCGGCGAGTCGATTCTGTTCGATCAGCCACGTTGCCCGGATCCGCCACGAATCGGCACCCGGGCAGCGTTCTACCATCTCGTTCATCAGCTTTTCCACGGCATGGATGTCGCCGCGAATCGTATCCGAAATTGCGGCCAGTGCCGCAAATGCCTGCGGAAAAGGACTCCTGCACTGAATGGATCTCTGATAATGTTTCTGAGCCTCAGCAGTGCGCATCATGGCTTCTGTCACCTGGCCCATCAGGTACCAGACTTCGGAAGAGTCGGTCTGGGCCGACTGAAGAATCTTCAGGTGAGATTCAGCATCAGAAAAACGATGCAGCTGAAGTGCAAGACGAGCCTGTCGCAGCCGCAGACCATGCTGTGGAATGTTGTCTCGCAGCAGGTCTTCGTTCAATCGGAATGCGCGTTCCCTTGCCGCGAGAGTACCAACGTGATCCACCAGCAGGATCGACAGCTTTTCCTGCGCTTCCATATCAGACGGCTGTACGGACAGATACTGATTCAGCAGTAAGTGGGACTGCTCGAAATCGCCGGATTCAAGCGACTGCATGGCCTCAGTTCGAAGGAACTGTTTCGTATCAGCAAACTGATAACTATGAAGTTTGCGAACACCGACAGTCAGAACCACGCCGATGATTCCAAGAGCCACAGCAGCACGCGGATTCAGAACTCTGCGTTTTGGAAGCTGTTTCTCACTCAGGATATTCGAAGCAGACATGGAATTCACCAGGATCTGAGATCTCGTTGGGACAGGAACAGCCGTGGCCGCGGGATTAGCAGATTGTTCAGCCCGCTTCAGAAATTCTTATTGTTTCGCAGTCATTGAAGCTGCTCGAGGAAGAGCACGGGGAACACAGACGACCGGCGATCGATCGTCAACTTCGACGAAAAGCCAGTCAAAGAGTTTCAGCTCGGCAAACAGCATCAGCATGGCCACCGGTATCTGCAACAGGCCGGTCATTCCGGATGACATCAGACCGGCGGATTCCGGTCCTCGTGTGTCAATAATCACTGCTGTAAACACTATTCGCAGAATGCCACAAATCATGGCAATCGGAACAGCACTCAACAGAATCAGCACCTTTTCCCATGGAGCGCGACGGCTGATGAGTGCTGCAGCAACTGACACGGCAAAGAACAACATAAACATTCGAAGGCCGCTGCAGACATCAGCAACACCAGTCCGAGCAGACCCCATCAGGATGACGTTTCCGTGGGCGACGGCTGGAATTCCGCATGTTTGAATATACCACGCAGCTTCTTTTGCCCCCATCACCTGCAGAGGCTCTGTAAACAGGTGATCCAGCTGAAGTGGCAGCGGAAACATGAAGATACAAAACAGAATGGCGGGCCAGACTGACAGAAACACCCGGCGACCAAACACCAGAAGTACTGAGCCTGCCAAACACATCAGAAAACTGACAATATCAATTGTGGCAACAGACAGCTGCACAGCGAGGAAATGCAGCAACACTCCGGACGTCAGCAGTGCCAGACCCCAGACCCCGAACTTCACCGAGCCACGGGAGATACGGTCCCGGCGGCACCATGCCAAACCGGCTGCCATCAATGGAACCACCATTCCATGCGAATACTGCGGTTCTGCCAGCCACCGTTCTGCACTTGAAATCAACAGTGTTCGAAACAGAAATACGGTCAGCCCGGCCAATGCCAGCATCAACAGCGCACGGACAGCCCAGTCCTTCCCGGACCCTGCTCCCGTCTGAATATCTGTGCCTGAACCGACTGACTGTAACATTTTCGCCCCGCCGTACTGCCCTCATCGTACCACACATCTTTTCTGAAATAAAAAAAATGGGCGGGGTTCAGGACTCGGGTCCGAAGGCATCCCATGCCATGGCGAGGAAGTGAGTCTGCTGAAG
>JALHMY010000004.1 GCA_022843805.1 Fuerstiella sp. | reverse complement strand
TGACGGCCGACCCCTCCCACTCCGCTTCGCTGCGCGGGAGGGGAGGTTATAATAACCTCCTCCCCCAGCGAAGCTGGGGGAGGTCGAGCGAGCGGCAGCAGGATGGGGAGGGGGCCGGGAAACTGCGGGTTGCGGGAGTTCCTGGGACGGCGTTCTGTGCAACACGCGGCGAGCCCTCCCCCGGCCTGACGGCCGACCCCTCCCACTCCGCTTCGCTGCGCGGGAGGGGAGGTTATAATGCCCTCCTCCCCCAGCGAAGCTGGGGGAGGTCGAGCGATTGGCAGCGAGATCGAGAGGGGGCCGGGAAACTGCGGGACGCCGGTGTTCTCGGGACGGCGTTCTGTGCAACTCGCGGCGGGCCCTCCCCCGGCCTGGCGGCCGACCCCTCCCACTTCGCTGCGCTGCGCGGGAGGGGAGGTTTTTGCGTGGGAGGGGAGGTTTTTGCGTGGGAGGGGAAGATTTAGTGGAATAACACGATCCAATGCCTGTTTACTGTGGCTTCGGAGCGTCGCCCTGGCCTTTTTTAGCTTCGTCTCGAGCGGCTTCGTAGCCCGTTAGAGTTTCGGCAAACTGAGTATTCCCCGGTGAGATAGCAATGGCCTTTTTCTGCCATGAAATGGCTTCGTCAAAATTGCCCTTCTCAAAGTAAACTCGTGCCAGAGTGTCCATGGCCGAACTGTTCGTATTCTTTGAGACTTCGACTGCACGCAGAGCAGCTTTCGTTGCCAGATCAAGATCGGCAATACCACCATCCGGATTCATTGTGGCCATCATCCATGCGATCTGATCGAGCGTTTCGGCGTTGTTGCGGAAACTCTCGATGACAATCGCCGCATGGCTGTTGGCCTCTTCTTTGAGTCCACCTTCGAGCAGCACCTGCAGAGTCACCATCTGAAAACGCTCACTCTTTGGAAACTCCTTCAGCAGGCCTTTCATAATCTTCGCAGCCTCCTGATAGTTTTCTGATTCCATAGCGGTTCGCAGGCCTGGAAGAACTTTCGTCAGCGCTTCTTCTTCGCGAATCGCAGCAAGATGCGTTTCGCGAGCTGTCTTGAGATCCCACGTGCCCGCTACAATCTGGCTCAACGGCTGACCAATTTCCATTGGGTGCCCGAACCATTCCACCTTTCCTGACTTGCCAACAACGAATGCTGTTGGGATACCGTTTTGGTTGGCAGCCAGCATATATGCGTCACTGGTTGCAGATTTCTGATCGAGAGCAATGGTGTAAGTGATGATTTCCGACCATGTCTTTTCATCACTGCCTGGCTGGGAAAGAAACTCTTTCACCGCTTGAGGGTCTTCATCGGTCACGCCGATGAACTGCACCTTGTTTCCGTATTCTGTCTGCAATGAACTGAGATATGGCATGCTGGTACGACATGGGCCGCACCAGGTCGCCCAGAACTCCACCACATAAACAGTGTCTTTTCGAAATTCCTTAACGGGACTGCCTTTCGCCCAGCTTGCGATTTTGATCGCCGGAGCCAGGTCACCGGGGTACAGGGGTTTTACTTTTGCCGGTTCCGGGGCGTCGGGCTGGGTGCGAGGTACGGTTTTCTCATTGTTGCCGGCCTGAGGGGCCGTTTGAGCCACGGCGATCGGCTGTTCGGAGCAAACGGGAATCAGGATCAGGGCGATCACGCCGGGAACCAAACGAAGGGTGCTGAAGAATGACACAGGAAATTCCTTGATACAATGCGTTTTCAGTCTCTGTGACGGATAGGTCTACATTAATGGCTGTCGGAACGTTAGGATAGCGCAGTTTCAGGATTTTCCGTGTTTCTGAATCTGAGGGCTGTGGGCTCAAAATGGACCTGCCTGGGAAAATTTTTCATCTTACAAAGTCCGGGTTTCTGCCGGCGACAGCCAGGCGGTCACGATGGCGGGCGATGGCTCGCGATATTATTCGGCGAAGTGAGGGGCTGAAAGGACTTTCAGACGATGAACTGCTGTCTGCCGGACGCAGAATTCGCTGGGAGGCCAAGGCAGGAACTCCGCTGTCAAAGCTGCTGCCCGAAGCGTACTCGCTTGTGCGGGAATCTTCCCGTCGAACTTCAGGCATGCAGCATTTTGAGGTTCAGATCATGGGGGCAATCGCCCTCTTTGAGGGTCATATCGCCGAAATGCAAACTGGCGAAGGAAAGACTCTGACCGCCACCATGCCGTCATTTCTGCGAGCCCTCCCCGGACAGGGCTGTCACGTGATCACAGTGAATGATTATCTGGCAAGCCGCGATGCTGAACATATGGGCCCCGTCCACACACGTCTGGGGCTGACCGTCGGAAAGATTCTCGAACCCATGCAGCCGGACGAACGTCGCCAGAATTATGCGTGCGACATCACGTACGGGACTTCAAAGGAAATGGGGTTCGATTTTCTGCGAGATCGACTGAGAAAGGGTGCCAGCCCTGAAGACGGACCAACACTCCGGCGATTTGTTCGCACGATGAGCAGCACGGAAGATCCGGTGCAGCGGGGCCATTATTTTGCTCTCATTGATGAGGCCGACAGTATTCTGATCGATGAAGCCAGAACGCCGCTGATCATTGGATTGACTAAACCTAATGATCCGGCCACCGTAAATCTGTTCCGATGGAGCAACCGGGCGACCTTTCAGCTTGAACCACGGACTGATTACGTTTACGAACCTGAACGTCGGAACGCATGGCTGACGGATGCGGGCTGCCGAAAAGTGGTGCTGATGTCCAAGCCGTCACTTCTGAGTTCGATGGATACGGAACGTATTTATAGTCAGGTGGAAAAAGCTCTGACGGCCAAGCATGCTTTTGAACGCGATCGTGACTATGTCATCGTGGACAACAAAATTGTCATCGTCGACGAAGGCACCGGACGAGTGATGGATGGCCGAAAATGGCAGGATGGCCTTCATCAGGCGATTGAGGCAAAAGAACTTGTGCCGATTACTGCAGCCACCGGCGAAGCTGCCCGAATAACAGTTCAGAGCTTTTTTCGACAGTACTCCAACCTTTGTGGAATGACGGGCACGGCATTACCTGCTGCTGGGGAACTCAAAAAGACGTATAAACTGAAAGTAACTCGGATTCCAACCAATCGCCATTGCATTCGCAAAGGCTTGTCCTGCCGCATTTTTCTTACTCAAAAGGCGAAACGTGATGCCATCATTGAAGACGTCAGGCGCCTGATACAGGCGGGACGGTCTATTCTGATTGGGACGCCATCGGTCGACGCATCAGAAGCGCTCGGTGCGGCACTGCAGGAAGCTGGAATTGACCATCAGATTCTGAATGCACGTTACCATGAACAGGAGGCCGCCATTGTGGAAAAGGCAGGCAATCCCGGTCACGTGACCATCGCCACGAATATGGCCGGACGAGGGACTGACATCCTTCTGTCGGAAAACGTTCGGCAGGCTGGCGGACTGCATGTGATCGCCACCGAACTGCATAGCTCAAAGCGGATTGACCGACAGCTTGTGGGCCGCTCGGCGCGACAGGGTGATCCGGGCTCTTACCAGTTCTTTCTTTCACTGGAAGACGAACTGCTCCGATCCCGGGAACCTCGCGAAGTTCGCCGCAAACAGCGATCGGCGGTGCCAAATAAACAGGGTGAACTGAGTCGTACATGGCTGAGATACTTCCGTCGAGTACAGCGTCTTCTGGAACGTTCTCATCGGAAACAGCGTAAACATCTGCTCAAACAGGAACGAATGCGTCTGGAACAATACGAAAACATGGGGCTGGATCCTTATCTGGAACTCACAGAGTCCTGATGTCTGTAAACAGCATGGACTCACCGGACGGCCTTGCGCCGTACCGCTGCGCTGTCATCAAACCTGACCGAACCCTTCATAACAATGTTCAACATGCAATCTCGACAAAGTGCAGCAGTCTTTCCGTTCCTGTCATTGTGGCTGCTGGTCGGTCTTCCTGATGACATTGGCACTCCTGCATCCTGCACAGCTGCAGAACGTCCACGGATTTATCGCGATCGGGTAGAACCGAAGTGGTTTTCTGGCGGCAGCCACTTCTGGTACCGAGTGGACCTTAGCGATGGTGCGAAAGAATTTATTGCCGTGGATATCAAAACGGGGCAGCGTGACCCAGCGTTTGATCATGCAGACGTCGCGGCAAAGCTTTCGAAACTGCTTGAGAAGCCCGTTGTTCCGGAACAGCTTCCTGTTGAAACGCTGGAATTCGAAATGCAAGCGGATTCCGATTCGATTTTGAAAGTCAGTCTGCAGGGGCCCGAGGGTACCTTTGTATTGGACGCGCAGTCGGGAGTACTCACACGCAGCGGCGCGGCAGAGGCTGGCGAAAATCCGCCACTGTTTATGCCTCAGCGGAATTCAGGCAACTCCTCCACAGACACACAACTGATTGTTGTAAACGAATTCTCTGAAGAAGTATCGCTCTGGTGGATTGATACTGGCGGCGTGGAACACAGTTATGGAGTTGTTGCCGCCGGTGCAACTCGTCACCAGCACACTTTTGTTTCGCACGTCTGGATGTTCAAAAGAGCGGACGGAACATCGTTCGCCTGTGTGGAAGCGCAGTCCGGAGAAACTCGTGTGGTCCTCAACACGGCTGCCGCGGAATCTGTCCGCGATGAAGGAAATCGAATCGGGCGGGGTAGAAGAAATCGTCGTCGAAGCAATCAGAAAGAACTGTCTGAGCCGGTGATTTCTCCGGATGGAAAACTGGAGGCATTTGTTCGTGAACACAACCTGTGGATTCGATCGGCCACCGGTTCCGACAACCTGAAGGAACTTGCACTCAGTACAGATGCAGGCGATCAGAACACGTTTCGCCGGGATTCCTCACGAGCACGGCTGATTAACCTTGACTATGACCACCCGGAATATCCTGAACAGGTGCCGGAAGCGTTCTGGTCGCCCGATTCGCGTTTCGTGATGGCATGGCAGACAACGCCCGCGGATGAACGCAGAGTCTCCTATGTGGAATCTTCGCCTGCTGATCAGTTGCAGCCGAAACTTCATTCCTATCCGTACCTGAAGGCCGGAGACGTCATCCCCATTCAGCGACCCAGGCTGTTCGATGTTGTCCTGAATCGGGAAGTTCCTGTTTCCAGTGCTCTGTGTCCGAATCCATGGTCGATGGAGTTTCTGCGATGGAGTGCCGACAGTGGTCGATTCTGGCTGCTCTATAACGAGCGAGGCCATCAGGCAATGCGAGTTTTGGAAGTGATCGCAGAAACCGGACAGATACGGCCGATCGTGGAAGAAGTCAGCTCGACGTTTATTCATTATTCGTCAGATGGAAAATTTGAATTGAGGTGGCTCAGGGACAATCAGCTGCTTTGGGCCAGTGAACGGTCCGGATGGAATCATTTGTACCAGTACAATACTGAAACAGCCGATGTGATGAATGCCGTTACGCAGGGTACATGGAACGTCCGCCGAATCGACCGGATTGACGAAACCGCAGGTCAGGTCTGGTTCTATGCTGTGGGCATACGATCCGATCAGGATCCTTATCATGAACACTTCTGTCGAGTTAACCTGGATGGCACCGGGATGACAATTCTGACGGATGGAGACGGCACGCATCGGATCGAGTGGTCACCGGATTCCTCCGTTTTTCTTGATCGCTGGTCCCGGGTTGATCTTCCACCGGTCACAGACCTGAGAAGGGCCAGCGATGGCAGTCTGATCTGCAGACTGGAGTCTGCGGATGCGAGTGAGGTTCTTCAGGAGCGGGGACGCTTTCCTGAACGTTTTGTGGCCAAAGGACGTGATGGTCAGACGGACATCTGGGGAATCATTCATCGGCCAAAGGACTTTGATGACAAGTCAGTTTATCCGGTGATCGAGAATATCTACGCGGGTCCGCATAACTTTCATGTGCCCAAGGCATTTCAGGCCGAGTATCGCTGTAAGAATCTGGCTGACAACGGCTTTATCGTTGTACAAATTGACGGGATGGGTACGGCATGGCGATCAAAGGCGTTTCATGACATCTGTTACCGCAATCTGAAGGATGCAGGATTCCCTGATCGAATTGCATGGATCCGAGCTGCGGCTGTCAGATTTCCGCAGATGGATATCAGTCGAGTGGGGATTTACGGCGGATCAGCTGGCGGGCAAAACGCCATGGCCGCTCTGCTGTGGCACAACGACTTCTATTCAGCAGCAGTGGCTGACTGTGGCTGTCATGATAACCGCATGGATAAAATCTGGTGGAATGAACAATGGCTGGGGCTGCCCCAGCCTGGAGATCATTACACAGTCAATTCCAATATGGAAAACGCGGGACTTCTGAAAGGCCAGCTGATGCTTGTCGTGGGGGAACTTGACCGCAACGTCGATCCGGCCTCCACTTCGCAGGTGGCCAGTAAACTCATGGCGGCTGACAGGGATTTTGATTTTGTGGTGATACCCGGTGCAGGGCACGGCGCCTGTGAGACGCCCTGGGGATCACGTCGCAGAATCCAGTTTTTCCTGCGGACTCTGCAGCCGAATATTGCTGCCGGTTCACCGACGCTCGCACCATGACACGGCTGCATCGCGGGATGTCGCCGAGGCGGTGGCGGCTTCAGAAACTGTCGGGTGACACCTGTTTTTTCCGGTTGTGCCTTACAATAAAGAAAAAGGTTGGGACAATCATTTGACCGGTTTCAGATTGTCATATCTCGTCCTGTGTGGCGGAAGCCGTTTTGGAATAATTTGTAAATGATGACTGCTATGGATTTTTCAAATTTTGGGCTTAACAGCCCTTTGTTTTCTGTCTGGCGAAATTCTGCCGGGCAATGCCTGTTGCTGTTTGTCATCGTCTGTTGTCGTGGAATCGACGGGCAGGCTGTTGCTCAGGATTCGCCCGACTTTCTGCGAGATGTTCGGCCGATTCTCAGCAACAAATGTCTCGCCTGCCACGGGGCTGATGAGCACAGCCGAAAGGGAGACCTGCGCCTGGATATCCCCTCGACGACTGCAAACTCCGATTCCGCAGAGGCTCGCGCTATCGTGCCCGGTCATCCTGATAAAAGTGAATTGATCGCGAGGATCACTTCAGCCGATCCGGAACTGAAAATGCCGCCGATGGATTCCGGCAGGGAGCTGAGCCCGCAGGAAATCGAGATCCTCAAACAGTGGATTTCTTCCGGGGCAGTTTATGAAACACATTGGTCGTTCGTTCGACCTGTGCGACCAGAAGCCCCGGTGATTGACGACGATCGCTGGAGCCGCAACGAGATTGACCGATTTATATTGAAGGCTCTCAGGGATCGGGGCCTCGATCCGCAGACGGATGCAGACCCTTATACTTTGATTCGTCGAGTTTCACTGGACCTGACAGGCGTGCCGCCGACCGCCGAACAGGCAGACGCGTTTGCCGCCGATCCATCTGAGGCCCGATATGAGGCGATCGTTGATCAGCTGCTGCAGTCTTCTCAGTTCGGTGAACACTGGGCTCGGATGTGGCTGGATCTTGCCCGATATGCGGATACCAAAGGTTACGAAAAGGACCAGCCGCGCGAAATCTGGCGTTATAGAGACTGGGTGATCAATGCCCTGAATTCCGACATGCCGTTCGATCAGTTTACGATCGAACAGCTCGCAGGCGATCTGCTGCCGGACGCCACCACGGACCAGATTCTCGCCACTGCCTTTCATCGCAACACGATGACAAATGATGAAGGAGGAACGGATGACGAAGAGTTTCGTCTGACCGCTGTCAAGGATCGCGTTGATACGACAGTGCAGGTCTGGATGGGACTGACGATGGGATGCGCGAAGTGTCATACGCACAAATACGATCCGATCAGTCAGCAGGAATATTATCAGTTCATGGCCTACTTCAATCAGACTGAGGATGCCGATCGTTATGACGACGCTCCCAGAGTACTGACACCCACGGCCGATCAAACGAGCCGAGAGGCTGAAATTCTGGGACAGATTGCGGAACGGCGAAAAGTTTATGAAGCATCATCGCCGGAATTCACTGCGGCCCGTCGTGAGTGGGAAAAAGGACTTCTGTCCGATCCCGTCTGGCGTCCGACAATTCCACTGAGTGCCGCATCAGAAAATGGTTCGGCTCTTGAGATTCAGGCAGGTGGAACCGTGCTGGCATCCGGCACACTTCCCCAAACAGACATCTACCATCTGAAAGTGGCGGTTCCTCCCCACGCCGCGGGACGTGCCGGTACGATGACCGCCATCCGCCTCGAAGCACTAAATCACCCATCTCTTCCAAAGCAGGGTCCCGGACGTAACGCCAGTGATCCAAATTTTGTGCTCAGCGAACTGTTGCTTTATGTTCTGAATTCCGACGGTACGCGAGCTCAACAACTCACCATCAAGACAGCCAAAGCCGATTTTTCTCAGGATGGCTGGGATGTCTCAAAGTCCTTCGATGGTAACAGCTCGACGGGCTGGGCGATTTCTCCGCGGCAGGGACAGCCTCATGTGGCTGTCTTTGAACTGACTGAACCGGTGACGCTGAATTCGGATCAGCATCTTAAACTCGAGCTTTCGCAACAATACAGCGGCAGCCTGTTGCTGGGACATGTTCGCTTCTCCGTCAGCAGCCGACCATTCGAAACGCTGAAGCCCGAATTTCAGTCCGCTGTGGAACTGGCATCTGTTCCGGTGGAACAGAGATCTGCCGAACAGGAACGACAGCTGGACGAGGAGTATCGACGAGTTGCCCCGGAAACAGCTCCTTTGTGGAAGGAAATTAGCCAGCTGCAGTCAGAACTGGACGAATTGAAGAAATCAATTCCCAAAACACCTGTGATGAAGGAACTGCCCTCGGAAAAACAGCGAGTGACCCGCATTCATGTGCGAGGGAATTTTCTCGAACCGGGAGAGACCGTGTATGCGGCGCTGCCCGCTGCTTTTGGTGCTTCAGCAAATGCCGTCGCGACCGCCGATGACTCCACGCCGGTAAACTCGGAGTCACCCGCAGAAAAGTCGTTTGGCAATCGACTGGATGTTGCTCGATGGCTGGTGTCAGATTCCAACCCTCTGACTTCACGTGTGATGGTGAATCGAATTTGGGCACGCATTTTTGGGCGAGGCCTGGTGGAAACCGAAGAAGACTTTGGAACTCAGGGTGCTCTGCCCACACATCCGGAACTTCTGGACTGGCTGGCTGTCGAATATCAGCAGAGTCAGAAATGGTCATTGAAACAGTTGTGCCGAACACTGGTGATGTCGTCAGCCTATCGACAGAGCTCTGTAGTGGGGGCAGCCAGTCGGGATAAGGATCCGGACAATCGCTGGCTCAGCCGCGGTACCCGATACCGACTGACAGCTGAGGCAGTTCGCGATCAGGCACTGGCCGCTGCCGGATTATTGTCTCCCAAAGTGGGGGGACCCTCGGTGATGCCGCCTCAGCCTGACGGAATCTGGCGCACGACTTACAGTACTCTGCGATGGGAAACTCCGGCCACTGAAAACCGTTATCGCCGGGGTATCTATACATTTCTTCGACGCACAAGTCCTTATCCATCAATGATCACATTCGATGCGGGCAGTCGCGAAGTCTGCATGATTCGCCGCATTCAGACAAATACTCCACTGCAGGCTCTGGTCACGATGAACGATCCGGTTTACCTCGAAGCGGCTGGTGCTTTGGCTTCGAAAACCACGGCAAACCTTCAGGATGACGAATTGCTTCAGCTGATGTTTCGACGTGTTCTGATTCGACCAGCAAATCACGAAGAAATGCAGAAAATGCGACAGTTATTGCAGGAAACGATGGCCGAGTTTCGTTCGACACCCGACGCAGCGATTGAGCTGCTGAAGTCTGCCAATCTGGCGAACATCGCCGATCCCGCAGATACCAAAGCTCGGGAGTCGCAGATTCGACTGGCTGCGACAACTGTCGTGGCCAGTGTGATTCTCAACCTGGATGAAGCATTGATGAGGCACTGATGTTGCATTCCTGCGGCCTCCCGGCAGAAGTGCCCGGAGCATCAAACCCGAATCCGGAGTCGTGTTCAAACAGATCGCCTCCCCGCTCACAGAACTTGCTTATTTCCGGAATTCACCCGTACAAAAGTGTTGCCAGGAACTGTTGAGATGAATCCTTATTATGAAAATCTGCTTCTGCAGACTCGCCGCTGCCTTCTGAGTCGAGCTGGTCTGGGGCTTGGTGCGATGGCACTGCAATCGCTTAGCCAGACCGGTGCCTTTGGAACGGAGAACACTGCAGACTCGGCTGCCCCCGGCACAACGCCCGCCGACGCCAGGTCGGGAGTTCTGCATCGTCCCATGCATCCGGCAAAAGCGAAATCCGTGATCTATCTGCACATGGCAGGTTCACCGTCACAGCTGGAGCTGTTTGAACATAAACCGGTGCTTGAACGATTCCACAATAAAGAGTCGCCGAAGGAGTACCTTGAAGGCAAGCGTTTTGCATTCATCAAAGGTGTACCCAAAATGCTGGCGGGGCAGTTTCGATTCCGTCAGCACGGTGCCGCGGGACAATGGATCAGCGAACTGCTTCCAAAGTTTGCTGCTGTGTCCGATGACGCCTGCATTATACGTTCTGTGAATACGGATCAGTTCAATCACGCACCGGCCCAGTTACTGATGCATACAGGCCAGCCGCGTTTTGGAAATCCTTCGATGGGAGCCTGGGTAACTTACGGTTTGGGAAGCGAAAGTGCCGACCTGCCGGGATTTGTTGTACTGGCCTCGGGCGGAAAAACGCCGGATGGCGGTAAATCACTTTGGGGAACCGGCTTTCTTCCCACTGTTTATCAGGGAGTTCAGTGTCGTACGAATGGCGATCCCGTGCTGTACCTTTCCAATCCCCGGGGCATGAGCGATGGCCTGAGACGGAAGACTCTGGATGCAATGCGCGATCTGAATCAGATTCAGTTCTCACGGCAGCAGGATGTGGAGACTCAGACTCGCATCTCCCAGTATGAATTGGCCTGGCGAATGCAGACCGCCGTGCCGGAAGTAATGGACATCAGCCGCGAGCCAAAGCATATTCTGGATCTTTACGGGGCCGTGCCAGGCTATACATCCGACGCAGAGTCGGCCGACGATCCCCGAGTGTTGTATAAGGGTGATGACCCAACATTCGCAAATAACTGCCTGCTGGCCCGGCGGCTGGTGGAGAAGGGCGTGCGATTCGTGCAGTTGTACGACTGGGGATGGGACCATCATGGAAGTTCTCCCGGTGAATCCATCGATGAAACATTGCCGATCAAGGCCGGCCAGATTGACCGGGCCGTCGCCGGACTTCTCAGGGACCTGAAACAGCGAGGGCTGCTGGATTCCACGCTTGTAATCTGGGGAGGCGAATTTGGTCGCACACCAATGATGCAAAACAATGTGCGGTCAGAACTGCAGAAGGGATTTATCGGTCGCGATCATCATCCGTACGCTTATTCCATCTGGATGGCTGGCGGCGGCATCAAACCGGGGACTGCCTGGGGTGCTACGGATGATATTGGATATTACATTACTGAGAATCCAGTCGGCATCCGCGATCTGCAGGCCACAATTCTGCATCTGATGGGAATCGATCCGCACCGATTCAGCTATCGCTATCAGGGGCTGGACAACCGGCTGATTGGCCCAACGGATGAAGGCAAAGTGATCCACGGAATTATTGCCTAGTGCTTTGTCAAGCTTTGAATTTCGGGTAGTGGACCTTGCTAAAGGTCCTGCAGCCAGGGGATCTTTAGCAAGATCCACTACCTCCAACCCGATTTTTTTATCCTGACGGAGCACTTGCGGTTACTGTTTCATGATGTTGGTAACGATCCGGTTTAGTCACGCACAGTCTGATGTTTCGCAGGGACGGCCCGCTGGCGAGTTAGGACCTGGAAAACAATAAGTTACCGCCATAGTCGCCTTTCGCTCCGCGAAAGAGCACTCTTTTGCGGAGCAAAAGGCGACATTTATTGTCTGACAGCGCCTTAGCACACGATTGAATTCAACCATGTCTGTTCCGGAAGTCTCGTCTGAAGAAATTGCTCTGCGGTATCTGGAACAGTTGCCGTGGCCCCCGTATCCGTTTCAGGAACAGGCTATTCTGTCATGGTTTGAGCCTGATGACGGACTGCTGGTGTGCGCGCCGACCGGCAGTGGCAAGACGGTCATTGCGGAAACCGCCATTTACGAAGCGCTGATGACCGGACGTCGCGCTTACTACACAACGCCACTGATTGCCCTCACGGAACAGAAATTTCGGGAGCTTCAGGATTCTGCTGTTCGATGGGGATTTTCCGCGGCAGACATTGGTCTGGTGACTGGAAATCGCCGCATCAACAGCGATGCAAGAATTCTGGTTGTTGTCGCCGAAATCCTGCTGAACCGGCTTTTGACCCCGGAAGAATTTCCGTTTGATGATGTCTCCGCAGTTGTCATGGACGAATTTCACAGCTTCAACGATATTGAACGCGGTATCGTCTGGGAACTTTCACTGGGAATACTGCCCAAATCGGTCCGCGTTCTTCTGATCAGTGCAACCGTTGGAAATGCGCCCGATTTCGTGATGTGGCTGGCACGTCAGCATGGTCGCCGGCTCAGACTTCTTCAGAGTGACGAACGACGCGTTCCGCTGGACTTTCGCTGGGTACCTGATGAACTGTTGTCTGACCATCTTGAGAAGATGGCGGACGGCGACGAAGCAGCTCGATACACGCCCGCTCTTGTCTTTTGCTTCAATCGAAATGAATGCTGGTCCGTCGCGGAACAGCTGAAGGGAAAACGCCTGCTTGGTGATGGTCAGCAGAAACAGCTTCAGGCGGAACTGGATCAGGTCGACTGGAGTGTTGGAGCGGGCGGAAAACTGCGACAGATTCTGATTCGCGGCGTGGGAATTCATCATGCCGGAATTCTGCCAAAGTATCGTCGCGCTATTGAAGCCCTGTTTCAAAAGAAGCTGCTGTCGATTTGCGTCTGTACAGAAACGCTGGCAGCCGGCATCAATCTGCCCGCCCGGTCTGTGGTGATGACGTCGCTTTTGAAGGGCCCGCCCGGTCGAATGAAACTGATCGAAGCCAGTTCGGCCCATCAGATGTTTGGTCGCGCAGGTCGTCCGCAGTTTGACAGCCGTGGTTACGTGTTTGCAGTTGCTCACGAAGATGATGTGCGCCTGTTTCGCTGGCAGGAAAAGTACGATGCCATCCCGGAAGATACTCGGGATCCCATGCTGATCCGTGCCAAAAAGAACATGAAGAAGAAGATGCCCAAACGACGTGAGGGTTTTCAATACTGGACTGAACGGCAGTTCCAGACGCTTCGTGCGGCCCCTCCCGGAAAACTGGCAAGTCGTGGTCGCTTTCCATGGCGGCTGCTGGCCTTTCTGATCCGAAAGTCCGGCACAGTGATCTCACTTCAGGAAGCTGTTCGACGACGGCTGCTCGACTCTGATCAGAAGGATGATGCAGAAAAGCACTTGAAGCGAATGCTGCTGACTCTGCACGCCGCCGGATTCATCCGCCTCGAACCAACTCCGCCTCCCGTTGGTGAAGCCGCCATGCGAATTGCTGCTTCGGGCAGTCAGTCGTCTTCATCCGAAGCCAGTTCGACAGACTCGCAGACAAAAGATATTGAAGACGATGATGGCGAAATCTTTCATTCCAGGCTCGCCGGATTCTCGGCAGCCTCGCTGCTTCCTAAAGACGGAACACAGTTTACGGCAGCACATTCGCGCTGGACATCGTCGGAACTCACAACCCTGGAACTGATTGGTGAGATTCGGGATTTCAGTACACAAACGGCCAGCCCGGAAGATGCTGACGCTTTCGGACTTGGCATTTTCGAGCCGTCGGAAGGCACAGCCGATCCAGAATCGACTGGCCCTGACGGCGGCTCTGCAGATACCGTTAAGTCGATGCAGCAGGCCGATGAACTGGCTGACACGGATATTGCCGATGATGTCACCGCTCATACGCTTCCCGCTTCGGATGATCAGCAGACCGATCGATCAGGTGATCGTCCCGAGCCTCAGGAATCTTCGGAAGAATCGGTCTCGCCATCAGGTGCGGCATCGGGCCTGCTGGGAAAACTGATTCACGAAGCTCGTTCGTCCGGTGGGACTGCAACTTCACGAAAAGTGAATCCCGAACATGCTGATCGGTCACAGAGAACCGTGCCGGGCGTTCCCAGCGAAGTCTTGATGGAGTACGAGCCGAAAGTGGCAGCGGCGACCGAACAGATGTCGCTGCTGTTTGCCTTTCGAAGCGTGAACTCCATCTATGCACTGTTTCTGGCTGAACACATGCACCGCGCGAACTACGAAGAGCGGCTGCAGCTGCTGGAAGCCATCCTTGATATGCCGCGATCGGTTTCCGGAGCTGTTCGAGTTCCGTTTCCTGAACAGATGCCGCCCGGCCCGCTGGCGACCGAGTTTTTGAATCCCCATTTACTGTCGCGAGGCCTTGTGGGCAACGAGGATCTGACTGGATTTCGGGATGAAGAAACCGGACGACGAATTCCTCCAATGACACTCGGCGAAAAGATGAAGCTCATCTTTCGAAGTGAATTTCCAGGCGTAGACGATGTGCTAAGCACCAGCGTCTGGTGCGTCGGAGACTTACTGCGTTTCGGAGGTAACTTCGACAAGTACGTTCGCGCACGCGATCTGACAAAACAGGAGGGCGTGATTTTCCGCCACTGCCTGAGAATGATTCTGCTGTGCGGCGAATTTTCACAGATTGAGCCGCCAGGCATCGATCCTTCGGAATGGCGCCGCGACCTTTCAGAACTGGCGGCAATCCTGACTGATTCCTGTCGCGCAGTTGACCCAGGCAGCACCGATGAAATTATCGAAGCTCTGCAGAATCAGAAAGTGGATCCAAACCAGATCTGACCGCTGACGGCCTGTCCGGAAATCCGTTGCCAATGCTTCTTCAACCAAAAACAAACCGCCTTTGATTGAGGGGGGAGGTGATCAGGGTTCAGGGATCCGTATTATTCGTCCGGAAACCACTCCATGAGGAAGTCGTCTTCTGATGTGAGGCGGCGAGTCTGTTTGCGGCGGCGTTTTTCCCGGGCTGCCTCAGCCGTGTTCCGGGTGGCAACTCGTTCTGCTTCGAGTCCGGCCTTTTCCAGCAGGCTCATTGCTGTGGGATTTGCTTCAACCGGCTCCTCCTCGTCCGGCGATTCTCCCACAACAGTGTACTGAATTTTAAACCCATGCTTGCCGACAAGAATTTCGTCCCCCGGGTAAAGAACCCGAGTTGTGCAGCGTTCTCCATTGACTCGGACACCGTTACTGCTGCCAAGATCCTTGATATTCCAGTGACCGTCTTTGTACTCCAGTTCACAATGATGGGAAGAAACATTGGGAAATGGCAGCACAATGTCACAGGACGGTCGACGTCCTACCATGAGTTTTTTCCCGCGCAACGGTATGGGGTCACCACCACCACAGGGATCAAGTTCGCCCAACATTTTGAACACAGCCTCCCACAGAGTTCAAACCAGTGCTTTTACTGCCCCGCCTGTTCGGAATGAGGGCACAACCACACTCTGATTCCATCTTTGAATATGCCAGCTGTCAAATGGCGTCCAAATGTCAGCAAGACAGATCAAGACTCTAATCACGGAATTCCGGATGGTCAAATTGATTACGCCGACTCAGTCCGAAAACGTGGGTTTGGCGGAAGTTCCGGAAGAATTTCAGGTGTTCCGCATGTCAATGAAGGCTTTTGAGAAGCCAATCGACTATTCTTTAACTGCTGCTGGCAGAAGGTCAGGCGTTCGCTGGACGGAAACGTCTGGAGGAAAGTCCGGGCTCCGCAGGACACGATGGTGGGTAATGCCCACCGTCCGCGAGGATCGGGAAAGTGCAACAGAAAGCAAACCGCCGATCGGAAGGTCGCCAGTCGACCTTCAGGAGGTAAGGGTGAAACGGTGCGGTAAGAGCGCACCAGCAGCTCGGGTGACCGGGCTGGCTGGGTAAACCCCATCGGGAGCAAGGCCAAGCAGGAGGAATCAGCGTCTTCGGACGCTGGCGAATCGGTCCGATTCGTTTGACCTCCGGGTCGGCTGCTACAGGTGCTGAGTAATCAGCATCGCAGAGAAATGAACGCCCTCGACAAAACCCGGCTTATCGACCTTCTGTCCGCAGCATTGTTTCTCCAACACCGCTTGCCACAGTTTAATCGTGAATGGTGACTCAGAATCGCACAGGAGGAAACTGAGGAAACGGAGATGAACAATCACTCAGCGCAATCTGAGTGACTCCTCCGTTTCCTCTGTGACCTCCTGTTTCAATCCAACACAACGATCAATGGTGACCAGTTCACTTCCTGGACGCCGGGTTCCCTGAGACGTCCAGCAGCGTTGAGTCGAGCACTACAGTCCGCATTTTGACCGTAGCCGAAAAGCGGTGGTCAGCCTTCCTCAACGGCTGAAACCGTAACTCAGAATCGAACAGGAGGAAACTGAGGAAACGGAGATGAACAATCACTCAGCGCATTCTGAGTGACTCCTCCGTTTCCTCTGTGACCTCCTGTTTCAATCCAACACAACGATCAACGGTGACCAGTTCGCTTCCTGGACGCCGGGTTCCCTGAGACGTCCAGCAGCGTTGAGTCGAACACTACAGTCCGCATTTCGACCGTAGCCGAAAAGCGGTGGTCAGCCTTCCTCAACGGCTGAAACCGTGACTCAGAATTGAACAGGAGGAAACGGAGGAAACGGAGATGAACAATCACTCAGCGCATTCTGAGTGACTCCTCCGTTTCCTCTGTGACCTCCTGTTGCAATCCAACACAACGATCAATGGTGACCAGTTCACTTCCTGGACGCCGGGTTCCCTGAGACGTCCAACAGCGTTGAGTCGAGCACTACAGTCCGCATTTTGACCGTAGCCGAAACGCGGTGGTCAGCCTTCCTCAACGGCTGAAACCGTGACTCAGAATTGAACAGGAGGAAACGGAGGAAACGGAGATGAACAATCACTCAGCGCATTCTGAGTAACTCCTCCGTTTCCTCTGTGACCTCCTGTTTCAATCCAACACAACGATCAACGGTGACCAGTTCGCTTCCTGGACGCCGGGTTCCCTGAGACGTCCAACAGCGTTGAGTTGAACACTACAGTCCGCATTTCGACCGTAGCCGAAAAGCGGTGGTCAGCCCTGCTCTACGGAGCATACCGTGAACGGTTACGTTTAATCTCTGGTTACTGCCATTGCTTCAATTTCGATCAGCAGATCTTCAAACGCAAAACCGGAAACGCGAATGGCGGTCGAACATGGCCCCGGGTCGGGATAAAATTCCTTCTGAACGGAAGCAATCGCAGCGGATGCTGCGGCAATCTGCTGCCAGTTATCAGGGGCGTAGTAATAGATATACAGTTTTGCCACGTCACGTTCGTCCAGTCCGCCTTCACGCAGAACACTGCGGATGAAGTGAAACACATTTCGAGTCTGAGTTTCAATGTCCGCCCCAACAGCTTTGGCCTTGTTGTCAGCAGAGATCTGGCCTCCGATGAATGCCAGGTTGCCGATCTTCCATCCCTGCGTAAACTGCGTATTCGGGATGCTCCAGTCCCAGTGATTGTCCGGCTGTAATCGCTGCTTGTTTTCACCAAGCATCCCGATACCCTCAACCTGAATCAGTTCTTCCGAATGAGGAAATCCGGTAATGCGGAGCCCGGCCCCTGCGGCGGACGGGACTGACATGTAACGCCGACGAACATTTGTCATTTTCTCCCAGTATTCTGTGACCTCACGCCCCTGACCGAAGAATCGGAAGTACGTGTTCTGTCGCATCAGACTGTGACGATCACCTCCGGCCGCTCGCAGCATGGTATCAAGGTTGCGAAATGCATGGTCCGTCTGAATTTCGATGTCACCAACACCCAGACGTTCACCATGAGCGCCCAGAGATCGCTGGCCCCCAACAAAGATCAGGTCGCCTACTTTCCATCCATGCGAAAACGGAACTTTTTTCTCCCAGCCCCAGTGATTTTCGGGCATCAGTTGCTGCTTCTCTGCTCCCACGACGGCCCATGCATCGACCAGAATCAGCGCCCCTTCGCGATCAAGACCGACACGAGTTTCCGTTGTCGTCGGGCCCGGATCGGAAAAGTACCCCAGCCGAACGGCATCAAGTTCCTCCATGAATTTTGCAACGGTCGCATCGTCACCATCGCAGTGAATATAGACGTTGTGTTTCACAACATCCGCCATGCTGGCCCCCGCTTCAGCAAGTACCCGCTTCAGCGATTCAAACGCATTTCTCGCCTGAGTTGTAATGTCCGAGCCCAGAACACGGCCCTGATCATCCAGTGACATCTGACCGCCAACAAAGATCAGATTTCCGGCTCGAACAGCCTGAGTACCCGCAGAGGCCCCGCCACGATGCTGACTGGGTGAAATGAGTTCCATCTTCACGGTATTGATCTTTCAACTGTGATTTATACGACTGTGATTCTGATATTCGAAACGCTATTCTATCGGCTCAGTTCAGAAAAGTCACAGGCCGTAAAACTGTCGAGCAAGCCGGAATTCTCATGCATGGCATCTCATGCCGCATCTGCGGAATCGCCGGTTTTGCTGGTCGTTCGTTCCCATGCAGTTCGATTTTAAGAGCGGGATCTCAGGGTTGTTTCGGGGAAAACGAATATGGACAATCGCCGTCAGTTCCTCAGCAAAGCATCGGCCGCAACTCTGGCGACAGCAGGGATTCCATTGCTGGCTCAGGATCAGCCAAAGGAACTGACGCCCGGAGCTCGCGTTCTGCCACTGCCCTCAGAGTCTGAGTCAACTCTGGGTTCCATCTATTCATTTGTTCGAACGCAGGCTGAAAAACTGACTTTTCCGCTGTCGTTTATTCGGGATGAGTTTCAGGATCTGGCCGAATGGAAATCCCGGGCGCGCGGCAAGGTTCTGGAACTGCTGCACTATTCTCCCGCCCCCTGTGATCCGAAACCGGAGATTGTTCGTCGAATCGAACGGGACGGCTACGTTCAGGAAGAGCTCTCATTTCAGACAACTCCTGATATTCGAGTACCCGCAAGCTTACTGCTGCCAAAGAATGGATCGCGTCCTGCGCCTGGTATCATCGCGCTGCACGATCATGGTGGCTATTATCTTTGGGGACGTGAGAAAATCCTTGAAAACGAATCCGAGCATCCGTCGCTCACCGAGTTCCGAAATGCTTACTACTCAGGAAGGAGTACCGCTGCCGAACTCGCACGACGCGGGTATGTAGTGTTGACGATTGATATGTTTTACTGGGGCGAACGTCGGCTGTTGCTGGATGATGATCCACAGGACTGGCGGGACCGTCCCGTGCAGATGAGCAAAGAGCGAGTCCAGGCATTCAACCGACGATCCGGTGAAAACGAACAGCTTGCCGCTCGTGCTCTGATGACAGCCGGCCTGACATGGCCCGGAGTAATGCTGTGGGATGATATTCGGTCCGTCGATTATCTGCTGACTCGCCCGGAAGTCGACGCAGATCGCATCGGATGTGTTGGTCTGTCCGTCGGCGGTCTTCGCTCTATGTACCTGAGCGCACTGGATGAGCGTATCCGAGCATCTGTGATCTGTGGCTGGATGGCTTCATTCCCTGCTCAGCTGAAGTCTCACCTTCGAAATTCGATCGGATTTACCAAGCTGATTCCGGGGGCTACGGCCTGGCTGGATTATCCGGATATCGCTGCGCTGGCGATGCCATCACCCATCCTTGTCATTAATGGACGTCGGGATGGATTGTTCGAACCGAACGGGGTACAGGCCAGTTTTGACAAACTGGCCATGTGCTACCAAAAAGCAGGCATACCGGACCGTTTTCGCGGTTCATGGTACGACACACCTCACGAATTCAATATTGAGATGCAGTCTGAGGCATGGCAATGGCTCGATCGCTGGCTGAAAGGTTAATGACGGCAATACTGCCACCGCAGCAGTGTCAGCAGATAATCACAATGAAGCAGCGATGCGATTCACTCCGGGAAAAGCTTTTGCCGTCGATGACCTGAATGTACCATCGAAATACCGGTTGTCCCGCTTCGCTGCGCCGCCGGGGCGGTTTTTGCAGGGAGGGGAGGATACATAAACCTCCTCCCCCAGCGAAGCTGGGGGAGGTGGAGCGAGCGGCAGCGAGATCGGGAGGGGGATGGTGAACTTCGGGGCGAGGGCGTTATTGGGACGGCGGTGAGTGCAACACGCGGCGGGCCCTCCCCCGGCCTTCGGCCGACCCCTCCCACTCCGCTTCGCTCCGCGGGAGGGGAGGATATAGCGGGAGGGGACCTTATAAAACCTCCTCCCCCGGCGAAGCTGGGGGAGGTCGAGCGAGCGGCAGCGAGATCGGGAGGGGGCTGATGAACTTCGGGGCGAGGGCGTTATTGGGACGGCGGTGAGTGTAACACGCGGCGGGCCCTCCCCCGGCCTTCGGCCGACCCCTCCCACTCCGCTTCGCTCCGCGGGAGGGGAGGTTATAGCGGGAGGGGAGGTTATAAGAACCTCCTCCCCCGGCGAAGCCGGGGGAGGTCGAGCGAGCGGCAGCGAGATCGGGAGGGGGATGGTGAACTTCGGGGCGAGGGTGTTTTTGGGACGGCGGTGAGTGCAACACGCGGCAGGCCCTCCCCCGGCCTTCGGCCGACCCCTCCCACTCCGCTTCGCTCCGCGGGCGGGGAGGTTATAAGAACCTCCTCCCCCAGCGAAGCTGGGGGAGGTCGAGCGAGCGGCAGCGAGATCGGGAGGGGGATGGTGAACTTCGTGGCGAGGGCGTTATTGGGACGGCGGTGAGTGCAACACCCGGCGGGCCCTCCCCCGGCCTTCGGCCGACCCCTCCCACTCCGCTTCGCTCCGCGGGAGGGGAGGATTTAGCGGCAGGGGAGGTTATAAAGACCTCCTGCCTTCTCGGCAGTCCCTGCAACGGTGCACTTATCGAGATAGCTCCTGAAGCGGTCCTACTCCGGCTGTTGTGATCATCTTCAGCGGAAACTGTTCCAGAACATCACGAATATCGTTCAGCGTGACACTTCGAATCGTCTTCAAATCATCGGCGATTGATCGATAGTGATTTCGATACACCCAGTTGCTTCCGAGTGATGACATTCGCCCCATCGGTCGCTCACCTCTGAGAACGATGCGTGATGCCACCTTGTTTCGAGCCTGTTCGAGTTCGTCGGCCGAAATTCCGTTTTGATTGACGTCGTCGAAGACTCGCTGAAAGACTTCGAGATTCTGAGCGACCTGTTCGGGCTGGCAGCTCAGATACGTCATCCAGGTACCGGAGTGGTCGTATTCGTTGTAGCCGAGGTCGGCTGCTTCGGCATGACCTGGATCAACGAGTTCCCAGAACAGCCGACTGCCAGTGTCATCACCGACCACAACGGACAGCAGTTCGGCGGCGAATCGCAGTGGACTGTGTGACGATGGTCCTGTGCCCATTTGCATTATGTGCTGCTGGACACTTCCTTCCTTAAACTGAAGTTTGGTTGAAGGAGTACTTTGAGGTTCAGGCAGTTCGCGATCAGGTCGCCCCATGGGAATGTTCAGGCAATATCGTTCAGCGATGGAGATAGCCGTTTCAAACTCACAGTTTCCTGCAACCGCCAGAGTAATATTGCCGGTGTGATAGTGACTGCGATGGTATGCCTGCATCTGTTCGGCGGTCAGCGCAGTAATGCTTTCGTTTGATCCCAGAATGCTCTGCCCCAGCGGATGGTTGTTGAAATGGGTAGACATAATCAGATCATAACAGATGAATGATGGCTGATCCTCGTACATCCCGATTTCTTCCAGGATGACGTTCTTCTCCATATCGAAATCGTCCTGTCGCAGTGATGGCGTCATCAAAGCGGACAGAAGTTCCATGGCGGCATCCAGATGTTCGGGCAGCACGGCTGCGTAGTACATCGTGAGCTCTTCGCTGGTGGACGCATTGTACTTTGCACCAATTTCGTCAAACACTCGATTGACGTCTTCGGCCGTAAACCGATCGTTGCCCTTGAATGCCATATGCTCAAGAAAGTGACTAACCCCGGAGACTTCCCGGCTTTCGTCACGTGAACCGGTTCGCACAAAGAAGCCGGCAGCTACGCTGTGGACTGAACGAGTTGTCTCGCCAATGATCTTTAGTCCGTTGGCCAGCGTGTATTCCTGAAATTTCATACCTGATCCTGTCCGTCTGTGAATTCCGACGAGTGGCGACATTTAAGCACTGGCCCGGACATTCAACTCATGCCCCGGGCGTTCGACTACCGGCCCAGCTGCTGCAGACATGCGGCATCCAGCGGCTTTGGTCCAAGTGTGACCAGCACCATGGACTTCGGCGCGTGGGCCACAATAAAGTCACGAACAGCATTCGCCGACAAATCATCGATTCGTCGGCTGATTTCGTCCAGAGAGACGACGCGGCCCAGGTGATAGAGATCACGCGCCGCAGAAGAAGCTCGCCCCATCGTTGATTCCTGCTGCATGATGAGAGAACTCTTGGCCCTCGCCTTGCAGCGCTGCAGTTCTTCTGTGGTAATTCCTTCATGCAGCTTCAGAATCTCGGCAACCATGACATCCAGCGTCTCCTGAGCGCGTTCGGTTGTTGTGCCCGCATACGCGAACACCCGGCCCTCGTCCTTCATTGTGTTGAGCGACGCCGAGATTGCATAACACAGCCCACGCTTCTCACGCACCTCTGTAAACAGGCGCGAACTCATGCCGCCGCTCAGCAGACTCACTGCCGCCCACGCCTCGTAGTACTCGTCGTCGCGATAGGGAACTGTTTCCCATGCGAGACCGATGTGGGTCTGAGTTGACTCATGAGGAATATGACAGCGAGATTCCGGACGATCTCCCGACTGAATCTCAGACGTCTGTAACGGCTGCCACGAAGAAAATGTCTCTTCAATAATCTTCCTCACCTGCACAGGATCCACGTTACCCGCCACACCAAGAATGGCCCCGTTGGGACGCACATACTTCTCAAAATGGTGACGGATGTCCTCAACACTGATGTTCGGCAAATCAGAAAGTTCACCCTCGGCCGAATATCCCCACGGCGCAGCGTAACTGTGCTGTCGCAACGCCTTCCCCAGCCGTTGCCGAGGTTCATCTTCCATCGACATCAGGCTCTGTTCAACAAGGTCCCGCGACGGATTGAATTCTTCGGTGTCCAGATGTGGCTGACAAACCATTCGCCCCAGTTCCGGAATCGCCTCACACATTCGATCGGCTGTCGTCGCAGCAGAAAATGTAATGTGAATTGTTCCCACGGAAACACTGCGCTGAAGCCCAAGATTGTCCAGCCGGGAACAATAGTCCCGTGCTGAAAGTCCTCCCGCGCCCCGGGGAAACATCTCCGTCAATACGGCAGCAGTCCCAATCTTTCCCTGAATATCCCTGGTGCACCCTGCCGGAACCATGAGATTGATGGCAGCCGACTGAACGTCCGGCATTTGCTCCACAACCACCGACAAGCCCGTTGGCAGTTGAAATAATTCGAGTGATTGCGTCATGTCGACTTTCAAAAACAATACTAACTGTCGAAAATACGGAAATTCTCGACGACTGACATCGTCATCAGCAGACACTTTCCTGACTCTTCAGAACTTCTGTATCCCGAACCTGAGTCGCCTGTAAGCGCGTATCATAGGAATGCTCATTGCCTCTTTGAAAACGAGTTTGGCAAACATTGTCCCTCAAAATGAATCTGCACATGCGACCAGTACAATGGCCTTCGAATGGTGCGTTCCGGAACAGCAATCATCATCTTCTGTTCCAGCAGACCAAAATCATTGGTCGCAGCAGCCGGATTGTACCTGGAATTCATGAAATCCGAGCTTGTTGAAAAAGTCGTCTGGAAGAATTGTCGTATCAGTGCCATGATGGTGTACGAAGGCCGCAATTGATCGTTGCATGTTTGCGGCATTATTTGACGGAACCATTTCGGATTCGGACGACACCAAGTCGCACTCCGGCCCCACAGACGACCTTTTCGTGAGAATTCCCGATGTCCCGAATCTGCCCGCCTGCATACAGCCTGATGCTGGTCCCATTCATTGTTTGTCTGCTGGCCGCCTTTGATCCAGCGATCGCCGCAGATCCCCTGGTGGCACAGGCACCAGGGCAGAGTAAATCGTCACCAACGAAGCCAAAGGGCGACAAATCAGCTCCTGAAAAGGCCGGTAATAAAGAAAGTCAGCAGGAATCGAAGGATTCGACCGCATCCAGTGCTGAGTCAGATAAACCGGAACTGGAATACGTTCGAATTCGACGCAACAGTAAAAGACTGGCCGTTGCTCTGGAAACATCCATTGTTTCCATGACGGATTCGGAAAAATACCCGAATGCGGTGGTGGATCTGATTGGGGCCATTCATCTTGGCGAAGAAGAATATTATGACGCATTGAATCGTAGATTTGACGACTACGAGGTTTTGTTGTTCGAGGCGGTAATGCCGGAAGAAGCGGTGCGTCAGGACCTGCGTCCAGGTGGCGGCAATGGCGGTGCCCGGCGGGCGTTGTCGGATGAGGAAGAATGGACGGAAGCAAAAGTCGGGCTGACCGCGATTTCCGTGCTGCAGCTGGGCATGAAGGATGCTCTGGGCCTGCAGTTTCAGCTGGGGGCAATCAACTATTCCCGAAGTAATTTTGTCCATGCCGACATGACTTCGGAGGAATTCGAGCAGACGATGGCTCGCCGGGGCGAATCATTTTCACAGATGCTGGCTCGGGAAATGGCAAAGGCCATGACCGCACAGCAGGAACAGAATCCTCTGGCAATGAATCTTGACCTGATGCTTTCCGCAATGTCGAATGATCGACTGTACCGAGTACGCCGCATAGCGGCCGTGCAGCTGGCGAAGGCAGGGGAAGGCGAAGTCTTCGCGGGTGCGGACGGTACCTCGACGATCATCACAGAACGCAACATCAAAGCGCTGCAGGTGCTCGATCGCGAACTGGGCAAGGGCAAAAAGAAAATCGGCATCTTCTATGGAGCCGGCCATCTGTCAGACATGGAAGAACGTATGGTCAGCGAGTTTGGCTTTAAACGGACGGCCGAATCGTGGCTGACAGCATGGCATTTGCGTGAAGAGGCGAAACCCGCTTCCAAATAGGCTCTGTCGACCAATGGGACATGGTTCCCTGGAACATTGCACGCATTTCTCATCCGTGACGCTGGCGCATTTCAATTGGCGTTAAGCCGTTATTTACCCACGTCCGGAAGAAAGACCGGGCAGAAAAATTTCAGGGCAGAAAAATGAATCGCAAAGGAATCCGCGACGTTCCGCGCAGTCCTCTGCCAAACAGTTCACCGCGCTGCCCAAATTTTTCTGCCCAAAAAATTTTTCTGCCAATCTCCGTCCGCCCGCTCAAACCGATGAACATTGGCTCGCCGTTCCTCTGAAACTCATGTGACCGGGCAACAGCGGATGATGTGGTCGCAGGTATACCGACAGAGTGACGGTGGGATTCATTCGCGATACCCGCGGTTCATTTTTCACCACAGATGGCACAGAGAACACAGATAAGTCGCTCCGATCCTGCGCGAAACTGGCGAACTTCAATTGACGTTGAGTTGCTGTTACCCACGTCCGGAAGATGGATTGGGCAGAAAAATTTCAGGGCAGAAAAATGAATCGCAAAGGAATGCGGGACGTTGCACGCAGTCCCCTGACAAACAGTTCACCGCGCTGCCCAAATTTTTCTGCCCAAAAAATCTTTCTGCCAATCTCCGTCCGCACGTTCAAACAGCGAAACATTGGTTCGACGTTCCTCTGAAACTCGCTGTGACCGGGCAACAGCAAATGATGTGCTCGCAGGTAAACCGACAGAGTGACAGTATCATTCATCCGCGATTTCCGCGTCATCCGTGGTTCACTTTTAACCACAGATGGCACAGAGAACACAGATGAGCCGCTCGGATCCTGCGAGATACTGGCGAACTTCAATTGACGTTGAGTCGCTGTTGTCCACATCCGGGAGATGGATTGGACAGAAAAATTTCAGGGCAGAAAAATGAATCGCAAAGGAATCCGCGACGTTCCTCGCAGTCCTCTGCCAAACAGTTCACCGCGCTGCCCAAATTTTTCTGCCCAAAAAATCTTTCTGCCAATCTCCGTCCGCAAGTTCAAACGGCGAAACATTGGCTCGCCGTTCCTGCGAAACTCGCCATAACATTTCAACAGCGAATAATTTGGTCACCGCCACACAACCGAGCAAACCCGGGACAGCGAGAAACATGGTCTGCAAGCTGCGTTTTGCAGCCATTAAGGCCGGTGTTCAAACACGATTCATCCATCCTCCGCCCTGCAATTGTCGTTGAACATCAAGTACTTCACAGCTCTGTGAAATCGACGTGCGAACTCAAAAAAAAGCTGCATCAGGAAGTGTCCCCTGATGCAGCCGAGTTTCCCCTGGCCCCATGGCCGGGTCTTTTCGTTTAAGCTTTCAATCCTCAAGCTTGAACTCGAACTTATTCTCACCATCTGCTTTCACGGTGGCAGAAAGCGGCGTTGAGCTCATGGCAGTATATTTCGCCGGAATCAGAGGCTTAAACTCCATCGCCGGATTCTCTTTAAACTTTTTAAGCGCTTCCGCCTGATCCATTACCTCGACTTTTGTCACCGTCACACTGAATTCGCCCGGAGTAGCTCCGGACACTTCATGCTGAGGGTCGATATAAGTGGACAGAGTGAATTCACCTGAAGCGTTTGTTTTACCGCGAGCTGGCTTGATATCTTTATTATCAAGCTTTGACGCAAAGCTGACTTCCGCGTCCGCAAGTGGCTGATCCTTGTAGATGACCTTACCGCTCACAGCAACCGTCGGTGGGATCACCGGTCCGCCGGAACAGCCCAGACCAGCCAGCAAAAACACAACGCCCGTAACCAGAACTGCATTGCGTCCCGAGACGAACGAAGACATAGCTTTCCCCGCAAAATTCATGTAATTCATTCAGGTAAAAAAACTGAAGAACTAAAAGCAAGCTGTCGGAGCCCGCTTCGGGCTCCGACAGTCGCGATTAGTATCACGAGCACAACATGGACATGTTCGACTTAGACATGTTCGACATGCTCAACACATAACATCCGGACTTCCACAATCAGAATTCGCCGAGTGGATAACCGTCCCAGCGATCGCCGAGCATCTGGTAGGTGGTGTGGTCAATGTTCTGGCTGACGAACCGAACGGCACCGTCACACATCAGGAATTGAGCACCGCCAACGTGCAGTGACTTGAATCCCATTGAAGTATTCCAGTTATTTGCAGAACGGCATCCTGCAACACTGACGATCGGATTGCCATTTTCCCCAGGGCACGTTGGGAAGTTGATCGGAGCCGTTGTGGAGAACCACAATGATTCCGAATCTGCCCATCCACCGCCTTGATTGGGTGGCCAGTAGCCCAGAGCATCTGAACACCATCCGCGAACTTCACCCATCAGAATGGTATTTGAAGTTCCGTCGGTAATGTCACGAATGTTGGCTGCCCATGAGCTTCGAGGAATAACACCGGAAATCCCGTTTGGCTGAGCGGTGTCGCTTCGAGCGAACTGGCCGATCGTTGCACGACCAAACCAGTCTTCCCCGTCGTTATTCGGGTCAAACTGAGCACCACCATCGCCGACGATTCCAGCCATCGAACAACCCAAATGTGAGGCCTGGAAAGTTGAGCCTGTGCAACCTGCGTAGTTCGTCATCGCACGGACCGGATTGGAACCGGTTGCAAGCAGAGCACCACGAGCTTCGCTGGGGCACTGATAAGCCGGAATAACAGTTTCATTCAACATCTTTCCGCCGACAACCTGAGCCCATGGCTTTGTGGTTGCAGAGTTGGCAAAGTTGATGCCCTGGTACAGCGGAGCCTGTTCCATGAATGGAAGCAGGTTCACCAGATGGCTGGCCTGGCTACCGCCCCAACCTCGAAGTGCGGTGGTGTATGGAGGACCTGACCAGATGATATTGATGTTCGGAGCAAAGCTCTTGTGGGTGTCATGGTAATTGTGATGTGCCAGACCCAGCTGCTTAAGATTGTTCTTGCACTGAGTTCGGCGAGCTGCCTCTCGGGCCTGCTGAACGGCTGGCAGCAGCAGCGCAATCAGAATCGCGATAATCGCGATGACGACGAGCAGTTCAATCAACGTGAACGCTCGCCTTTTTCGGTTTAGAAACGAATGGGGAACCATACTCGCAACTCCCATAGAACAAAGTGAAAGGAACAACACCAACTACCATGAAACAATCGAACGGCCGTGATGCCTTGCGGACTTAGGCTGTTCCAGTCGCCCGTTTGGCAAAAATCAGGACCAGACAATCTAATCAGCTAATCAGTCTGACAAACCCCGCTCATAAAACTGCATATAGATGCAACTGATCAGCGTCGTATATTCCGGGGTTCCGGATAGAGGTTGAAACGGGTGAAAATGATCACTGTTAAATGTTCGAGAAAATCTTGACAGATTTTTTGATTTTGTCAGACCATAGAAAAGTAGCCGGGTTTTGTCCACCATTTCCGCACTGAATTCGGTACATCCCTGCGGGTATTCGAGAATCAACTGGCAGAAAGTCATACTGCAGAGTGGAAAAATGTAGCTGCATGATTGAACATGGCGATTTTGGGAGACAACGGCTGAACGAATTTCACAGTGAAATCGCTATGTTCGTTAATCATCTTTCAGAATTCCGCCATACTCGCAGATCATATCGTTGACGACTACATCATTCCTCGTTCTTTTTCCGCTTAAAACAAATTTTAACCTATATGTGAGTACAGTTTATGCTTCGCCTGATTATGGTTCTACTGCTCATTTCATTCTCAACAGGCTGTACTGAACAGGAATCTGACAGTGCTTCTTCGGCAGACAACTTTGCCGGAAAAAGTAGCGGGGTCAAGATCGAGCAGCCGGTGGCCGAACCTGTACCATTCGAAAAAATTCCTCTTTCAACCGACTCGTCTTATGAAAGCGCACCAGCCTCAGAGGGCGCTTCGCCGGGCGAAGTTCGTGAATTCACGAACCTGAAAATCAAGTTCTGCTGGTGTCCGCCTGGCACGTTCCGAATCGGCAGCGACGAACTGGAAGTCACTCACAAATTCAACGAAGCACCGGTCGATGTCACGCTCTCAAAGGGCTTCTGGATGCAGCAGACTGAAGTGACTCAGCAACAGTTCTCTGCTCTGATGGGAGTCAATCCATCATTTCATAAAGGGGATCAGCATCCTGTTGATTCCGTGAACTGGCTGGAGGCAAGGGAATTCTGCCGTCGGCTGTCAGAACTGCCACCGGAAAAGAAGACAGGCAACAACTTCCGTCTCCCCACGGAATACGAATGGGAATATGCCTGCCGTGCGGGCACAACCACGATTTTCAGTTTCGGAAGTGACGAAACCGGCATGGAAGACTACGCATGGTTCACCAAAAATTCACTTCGGACAACTCATCCTGTCGCGGAAAAGAAACCCAACCCATGGGGCCTTTTTGATATGCATGGCAACGTTTCAGAGTGGTGTGAGGATTTTTATGGCGATTACCCCAGTGAACCGGTAACTGATCCTCGAGGGCCGGAATCCGGGGAAATGCGAACTCTCAGAGGAGGCGGATGGTTCTATGTGGGTGAAAATGCGCGATCCTGTCATCGTGACGCCTATGCGCCAAAAACCCGCTATATTGGTCTTGGCTTTCGGATCGTACTGACAAATACTCCACCGCAAACTACTCCAGCGCAGTAGTGTAACTCCAGCGCAGTAGTGGCATTCACTTTTTCAGGACTCTGACATACTCAATCAAGTTCGCGAGGTCCTGAGGGGAAAGGTCTTTTTCAAGCCCGTCCGGCATCAGAGACTTGCCAGTGCTTCGAAGCTCTTCAATTTCGTTCCGAAGCACTGCTTCCGTTTTGCCTTCTGCTGCCAGCAGTGTCAGGCTGCTTCCCGTCTCCGTTGAAAGCATCCCAATCACACTGCGTCCGGAATTTGTGACGACAACAAAATTGAGATATTTCGCCTCGACTGAGGAACTGGGATCCAGAATCGCAGAATAGAGATATTCCGGAGTTCGTGTTGTCAGCGACGTAAGGTTGGGACCAACTTCGTATCCACGATTGTCCTGCTTATGGCACGTGGCACATTTCTTCCCGAAGATGATGGCGCCTTGCGCAGCATCGCCCTGAAGCTTCAGGGCAGGCTGAAAATCCCTGAGCACCTCCAGCCGATCAGCGGTCATCCCTGAAGCAAACAGTTTTTCCAGTCGTTGTCGCAGATTCTGATCGCGAGTGGTCAGCAGCCGCTGTCGCACCGGCGCATCAATTTCCGAAATTACGGCCGCGTTTTCTTCGAGATACCGCGCCAGTACGCTCACCCATTCCGCTCGACTCGACAACACTCCGAGAATTTGGGCACGAAGTGCGGGAGAATGCGAAAACCAGCCGCTCAACAGGATCTCCCCAGCCTGCTCCCCTGTTTGTTTCCCGATATGAGCGACCACTGCCTGCTGGACCTTTAGCGGAGTTTGCGGCACAAGCAGTGACTGCAACAGCATTCTGTCATGATCAACTTTGTCCGGCTGTCGCAACAACAGAGTCACGCAGGCCGCTCTTGTCGCTTCATCAGTATCCGTCTGCATCGCCCGATCTCGATACGTCTCGATGGCTGATGAAAGCTGATCACGCTGATCCGTGGACAAATGCCGGTCAACGGACCATTCCAGAGCAGTCAGGGCATCGAGCATTCTCGAAAGGGCGCTGATCTGCCATATCTTCGGAGGAGCTTTCTGGTCAGCAGCTACCAGCATCAGTGCCCGGACAATGTCATGATCGTCACCCAGATGGGGTACCAGACCAGACAGGTCAGCAAAGCTGTTTCCTGCAGCGGCAGTCTGCTCAGGCGAAGCCATGGCCAGAGCAATCTCTTCAACAGCCGCACGAATGTTAGTCTTCGAAAGAGAACTCATGGCGGCCGCATGAATCCACCGATCGTCATTTGCGGCCAGTAACCGGGCAAGAACGGTCCCAGCCGATGCATCTCTGCAGTCGCCAAGACATTCTGCCAGCTGAAATCGAACCTTTGCGGACGGATCGGTCAGCAGCGACGCCAGCTGTTCAGACTGCAGGCCTGCACTCGCTGCCATGCGAACGGCATAACGTCGTACTCCCGGGTGAGGATCCCTGAGAGCTTTTTCGACAACAGATTTCGACAGTTCTCCCAGTCCGTCAAGGGTTGCAGTTGCCTGCAGCCTTGCAAGAGGTTCATGGCTGCTGGCAGCCATTCGCTCAAGGTCCGGCACAATCGAGATTTCCTTAGCGGCTACCAGCAGACGCTGAGCAGTATCGCGTATCCATGCATTGCTGCTTTCCAGTGCGGCGACGAGTTCCGCGGGCGTCAGCTGATCCATTCGAAGGCTCCCACTGGGCCGGGATCCCTGTCGTGATGCATCAGCCTGCTTCCATCCCTTTGGCACGATTCGATAGATTCGTCCTTTATCGTCACCTGAGCGAAAGTTGGGACGAAGCTCGTCCTGCCCCTCTTTGGGAAGCCAGTGAGGATGTTCGATCATGTATCGGTACATGTCGACAACCCACAGGCCCCCTTCCGGCCCCGTTCGCACCATCACCGGCCGGCACCATCGGTCCTCTGACGCAAAAAAATCAGTCTCGGATTCCGCGGGGTCTCGTTCCAGTCGAAAACTGACACCGTCGTCGATGAGCAGATTGTGCTGCACCAGATTGCTGAAGGGTTCGCATGTGAACGCATGCTGAAGAGGCAGACGCTCTTTCAGAGTTCCCGAGATGGCTTCCCCCGATACGATCTCTCCTCCCTCTGTCTCCTCGGGAAAAAGCAATCGATCAACATAGACCATGCCGGAGCAGGCTGACGTATAACGCCCGGACTGTTCGAAACTGTGAAACCTTTTCTCTGGCGCGGCTGCCGCATACACCGGCGGGTTGGCAGGTGTCAGCAACTGCCGAGGGTCGGGAGAGGCGTAATAAGGATTGCGACGAATATATTGGTCCTCAAGCACATAGTGCCAGAGTGGATAGCTGTTTTGTTCACCGAACCAGTTTCCCCAGGCATCGCGATTTCGTCCATACTGGGATGGCCCGCTTTGTGGATCAAGTAAACCCTCGTCCGGACGAAAACGAAAATCACGACTGCCCACGCTGATCCGCTGATTTTTCAGTTGAGACAGAATCTGGCTGTCGGCGCCGTACCCGGAATGATGGCTTCCACTCGCACAATGCACCCAGTTGTCGAGTCCCCAGCGCAGTCCGTTGACCCGCAGTTGCTGGTTACCTTCCAGGAAGCCGGAAAACAGTGTCTGTCGTACGTCGGCCCTGCCATCTCCGTCAGTATCTTCGGCGTAAATAATTTCCGGCGCCGCCGTAATGAGAACTCCTTTGCCCCACGCCATGACTCCATTGGGAAACGGAAGATCACTCAGAAACAATGTGGAAGTGTCGTAATCTCCTGCGGGATCCGGCACTTTGTCTTCAAGGAATCGAATGCGACCTCCGGGTTTGCCCTGTCCATCCATCCCGGAAGGGTAATCAGCCATTTCTGCCACCCACAATTTACCGTCCGGTCCCCAGTCGATCGCAACCGGATCGACCACCATCGGTTCAGAGGCAATCAGCTGAAGTTCAAATCCTTCCCGCACATGGGTCACCTTCATGGATTCCTCCGGAGATCGCGGCGGGGGGTCCGGCTGCTGCACGGCCTCACCCGTTTGAGGCAGCCTCACGAGCCTTGCTGCCGCATAATGGGCTGCGATTTCCTGGCCAGACAGTGGGCGATCGAAAAGGGCAACCTCATCCAGTTTTCCTTCCAGGCCAAACATCCCGTCACTGCGACCTCCGAGATAGAACTGACTGCATTCAGCCGAGTAAGTCGGCTCCAGTTCCCCTTCGATTTCCGCGTCAGGGTTTCCGTTCAGGTAGACTCGTACCTGCCTGTCCTCTCGAACGAACGCCACATGATGCCACATCCGAGGTTCAAGTACGGTTCGGCCAGTAAGCACTTCATTGCGATCATTGCCGTTAAAAAGCAGCAGGTGACCGTTCCAGCCACGGTTTTCGTACTGACCGCCGATTCCCAGGTGGTCGCCGGCAACAGCCGAATCAGCCACGGCCGCTCCTTCGTGGTTTGTTCGCCGATCGATCCCACGAGAAAAGAAGTAACCGGTCACAGCTCGTGCGTCGTTGGGCAACCCGTTCCAGATCCAGCACTCGACGCTGTAGGAATTCGAAATACCTGGCACATTCGCACAAACGCGCCCATCCACAAAGTGAACGGCTCTGTTACCTCGCGGAGCCTGACTCAACCCGTCGCCACGAGGTCCTGGAAGATAAAACGCAACGCCCTCTTCATACTCAGCGTGATGTACTCCAGTCGAGTCGAACGCCCGAGTGCCTTCGATCTCGCCCAGTCGCCAGAAAGCCTTTGGTCTTGAATCGGCGACGGCTGCTGAATAGGCATGGGGTTCATCGATTGTTTCACGACGTGGCCGACCAGATACCTCTTCCAGCAGCTTTGTCAGCGTTTCTACAATTTTCGGCTCGGCAGGAACTTCCAGTCCAGCAGTTCTGGCGGGCCATGTGGTGTAGCCGCCCAGCGCGTGCTGTTCGGGAGGAGGAATATAGCCCTCGGCACCATTGGCCAGTTCAATATTCATCGTAAGTTTCAGCGGGCTGCGATTCTTCAGTCGGATCCCAGTGATGCCAAAGACTTCATCCGGTATTGCTGTAATGCCAAAGTCACCGATTCTGATTGCCTGCAGTTTGATATCTGCGACGGGGTCTTCGTGAAGCCTCAGTTGTTCAAATGCATAAACTTCCGCCCATCCCTTAGGCAGGCTATCACCGATTTTTTTCGTCAGGTCTCTGGCCCAGCTCAGTCTGGATTCGTCCGGGACTCGTCGCTGCAGTTTTAACGTTGTTTCTGCCATTGCCAGGGATACATCAGACTGATATGTGATCGACTGATAAGCGCGATACGCATTTTCAGCGACGGCCTGCGAATACGCATCCAGATCGTTCGATTTGGCGGGGGCGCCATAGTCGGGCCACATGCTGTCGCCGCTGGTGCCCTGGGACATCATCCCAACGAAGGCTGGCTGCTGATGCGTGACACCAATAAGCTGGGCCAGTTTTGTTCCAAATCTTCCGCAAAAGTCCCCGGAGACCAGCGGAGAACCGTAATAATGCATGGCGTAATTGCCGAGCACAGCGAGTGGCTGACCACTGATTGTCTGAACCGAAAACACGATCAGATCCGTATCCGCCGGGCCGGACGGGCCAATGTGACTGCTGCTCAGATGCCCGGGATGCATATGGGCTCTGACATTCTGCTGACCGAACGGGTCTGTCATCGTGCGGCGATCAGAACGAAATATCCACCGGCGGCAATGATTGTGCTGATCGTCGGTGATCACTGCCCAGCCAACCCTGGCCGCAATTCGCTTTTCATTCGCTTCAACGATGCTTCGAACAATCTGCCCGGGAAGAAACTGGACGTAATCAGCGTCCTCGCGACTTCCAAGACATGGCATTGCAGAAGGTGCGGAATGGGTATGCGTTGCGGAAATCAGCATGCGGCTGGCGGGAATGCCCGTCTGCTGATAAGCCTGCTCTTTCACGTCATCCAGCATCGCTCTGCTCAGCATCAAACTGTCGACAACAACGATCGCAATGCGTTCTGTTCCATCATCAAGTATCAGTGCACGCGACATCAGGGTATCGTGAGCTTTTGTGGCCGTACGTTCCTCGACCATACCGTTTACTATCACGGGGAAGTGAGGCGGAGTGATGTCTGTCATTGCTGCCCCGGCGAGCAACTGCCGCGGGGCTGGCTCTTTCCCGCGGGCAAACGGTGCGAAGGTCAGGCAGACACAAACGATCGCCATCATTGGCTTGAGTCGGCGGGTATGAAGTGTCATCGACAGCTCTCATTCTCTGTGGACGGTCTCGAAATCATGCGGCACGTCATGGGCAATCGCATAAACATAATGGAAGCCGGAACAATCAGAAATCGTCCGCAATGCCGGATTGCGAATATGGCTGATTGTCCCGATCGATTCTGGGAATAAGATTCGGATTCAGCTGAACGTCCGTTGGATAGCTGGACCGGGGCACACACAGTTCGGCAAAACAGGTTTTCATGTCTTCAAGCAGCTTTGCAACATTGATACCGGCGATACCCTCAGCGGAAGGACTCATATATTCTCGACTGGACGCATACATCCGACAGGCGCCCCCAAAGTTGCCGCCTTCAAAATGAAAAAGGGCGACGGCCGCCTGAATGAGCCCCTGAAAGAATGACTTTTCAGGTCCCACCACTTCAGACCAGTAGTCTTCCAGTACATCGTGGCAGGCAAAAAACTGGCATTCATTGAACAGCCGAATGCCTTCCTCAATTCTGGCATCGCTGAAGTTCGGTGATGTCATTCGCTGGTGCCTTCCAGGATACGAACACACGATACACATAAGAAATCGGCAGTCCCTGATCGTAGCACAATACTCCCGACTGTTTAAATGCGGCTGAGCAACCATTTCAGCATCAGATGATCGGCCTTCACAGTTGGGCGAATTCCTGCAGAGAACCGTCCCGAGGGGGGCTTTTGATTGTTCGGTTCCGTATGGTAACGTACTCAGCACAACCGCACGGCACGAGCAGCCTGTGCAGACAATGCGGACAAAGTAAACGAAAGAGCATCATGTACAGGGCAGGGCAGTAATCATGGACCGCACACAAAAGTCGGATGCTCAGCTGACGGCACTGGCGAAGCATCTGGCAGGAAGACGAACCGAGATTCTGCTGGCGTGGCGAACGTCGGTGGATAACGATCGGGAACTCACAGCCGCCTCCTCCCTTCCCCGTACGCAATTCAATGACCATATCCCAAGTCTCCTGGATGCTTTCGAGAAGCATTTACAGGTCTGGCCGCAAACGGAGAGTGAAGCTTCGGAGCAGCAACGAACCGAGGATGCTGCCAGCCATGGCCTGCAGCGCTGGCAACAGGGATATCGCCTGCGGGAAGTGACTCGTGAGTGGGGCCACCTTCAAATGTGCCTCGCCGACGAACTTGGAACCTACAGTGGTGAACATCCTGAGCTGGAACCGAGTGTGATGACAACGGCATGGCGGGCACTGGCCGTACTATGCAGCGAGGGAGTCAGTGAAAGCACCACGCAGTATTTCCAGCTTGAAAAAGTTGAAGCGGCCGGTCATGTACGGGATCTGGAAAAGACTCTGACAGAAGTGCGAGATCTTGAACGCCGACGGACAGAACTGTTCCGGCAGGCTGCACATGACCTTCGAGGAAACGTGGGAGTTGTGAGAAATGTCACCACAGGTCTCACACAGTCAACTTTGCCTCCGTCGATGAGGGACGAGTTTTTGCGGCTGCTGGAACGAAGTGTTTTGTCCCTGAATTCAATGCTGGATGATGTGATGGATCTGGCTCGACTGCAGGCAGGCTATGAATTGCGCAATCTGAGAACATTCGATGTCGCCTCCCTGTTCAATGACTTGCTTGGGGATATGCAACCTCTGGCCAGTGAGCGGCGGCTTTTTCTTAAAGCCAGCGGTTCGGCATCGCTGATTGTCGAGGGTGATGCGGTCAAAATACGACGAATTGCTCAAAATCTTCTGCTCAATGCTCTGAAGTATACGCTGTCCGGTGGAGTCACTCTCGGCTGGGGAGACAGTCGCGACAATGATCCCAAACGCTGGATGATTTCGATTCAGGACACCGGTCCCGGCATTCATGCCGGCCTCGGGGCTCCACTCGTGGAAGCCCTGCAGGGCGCGACAACCGAATCACGGCATGTGGATGAACAGCAGCCGAATAATGCACCAGACTCTTCTGCTGCAGACTCTGCCGTGTCAGTCGATACTCGTTCCAATCCGCCTGACACCCGAGCCGGTCAGCAGTCACGCGGCGAGGGCATCGGGCTGTCCATCGTCAAACGCCTTTGCGAGCTGCTGGACGCAAGCATCGAGGTTGAATCGACTCCCAATGAAGGCACCACCTTTCGAATTGTTCTGCCCCGTCACTACAACGCAGCCGAAGAGAAACGATAGTCAGTAACTGACATGGAGCCAGGGACGTTGGTGGCAGGCCGATTTCGCGGCCGGACACAATCCCTTACATCCGAATCTCGTACCCTTTGCGACTTTCACGAGAAAGAAACGCATTTGCCTGAGCATCACCAGTGATTTCTCGTTTGACAGCATCCCAGGTCAGCGCTCGATTGAATCGCATTGCAATATTGGAAAGGTGGCAGATTTCCAGCATCCGATTGTGCGACCATACGTCGGAGACTGGCTGTTTGCGAGAATGCATTGCTTCAATGAAGTTAGCGGTATGGTTCTCGCTGACTTTCCCACCATAAACCTCTTCGATGGCTCCTTCGGGCAGGGGTTTTTCTTTCAGGTCTTCAACAGGTTTGCCTGCGATCTTGCCTCGGTTAACGAAGAACCGACCTTCAGTGCCCTCAAACAGAATTCCGTTGTCGCCTTCACTCGTGATGATCATTTCGACATTGTTCGGCATGTCCACTTTGATTTTGAAGCTGGTCGCCGCATTGTACTGATCCGGAACAACAGGATGACCATCCCTGTATTCAACCGGCAACTGAAACTCCACGGGCGTGACTTTGCTGGGTCCGGTGTCACTGGCACCGATCGCCCAGCAGGCGATGTCAACGTGGTGTGCACCCCAGTCGGTGAGTTTTCCACCTGAGTACTCATGCCAGTTTCGGAACGAATAGTGGCAATTACTGAAGAGTGGAACCCCACCTCCATAACCGTTACGAAGTTCGGAAAGCGCCCGATAGTCCACCTTTGGTGCAGGTCCCAGCCAGAATTCCCAGTCAAGTCCCTGCGGAACAGGAGCGACGGGTATTACAGGCGAAGCTTCCATGCCGTTGATGCCGCAGGTAACTCTTTGAACGGTACCAATGCGTCCGTGTCGGACCAGCGCGACGGCCTGAAGAAACCTCTGGTCAGATTCCGTTCTCTGCATGGTACCAACCTGAAAGACCCGGCCAGTTTCCTTCACGACCTTTTCGATCAGCTTGCCTTCGGCAATCGTCAGCGTAAGAGGCTTTTCGCAGTAAACATCCTTGCCTGCGTACATCGCTTCCACCGCGATCTTCGTGTGCCAGTGATCGGGAGTCGCGATCATCACGGCGTCAATGTCTTTTCGATCGAGAATCTTCCGATAATCGCTGTAGGCGTCCGGCTTTTTCTTTTGTGCCTTCTCAGTTTTATCAACGTTTTCCGCCAGTACACTGGCATCAACATCTGCCAGAGCCGCAAAATCCGCGAACTTAAACGACTTGCTGGTGATGGCCCAGCCCTGGTTCCGCAGTCCGATTGTCGCAAACACGGGCCGGTCGTTCGCAGACATATATCCGAATGCACGATTCGACGATGGACACAAAACTGCAGCCGCCCCGGCTGCTGCAATACCCTGAATAAAACTGCGACGAGTTGTCTGGCGGGAAACTTTGTGACGAGAAATCGACATCTGAAGAAATCCTCTTGGAACAAACAGGATGAATTCACGAATGCTGACGTTCGCTGAACACCATTCAATCGTATTCGCAGATGAATCAGCACTGCTGAAAGGCGTTCTGAATCACCATCGGAGAAATCGTAGCAGGAATAAACGGAAAAAATAAGTTCACAGAATCCGCTAAACTCTGACTTTCGCTCCATGTCAGCTTAATGCACGTTCAACAGGAAATGAAGTGCGACTTCCGAATGACGAACTGGTCGATTCCGAGCCGTCACCCGGCACAGCAATGCGATGAAGCGTTTTCCAATCCGGCACGATGAAACGGCATTTCCCGGGATTTGCTCGCTCATCGGTAAACTTCAACCGTTTATCCGCACCCCATCGTTTGTCGCAGAGGCATTTTTTTGACCACAGATTACACAGATGGGCACAGATAAAATCGTAAGCGACGACGTCAATGGCATCTGTAGATTTCTGTGTCATCTGTGGTTCAATGCGTTCTGTGGTTCCCGCTGCATAAAATTATGGCACCCCAGCGACTGGCCAATTGCCCGCGATCGTCAAAATTCACGCGCACACGATTCACAGCAATCCAGGTGCCCAACACTTTTGGTATTATTCGGTTTCGCAGTCTGAATTTCGATTCCTGAGACGCCTGATGGCAAGAGTACCGTGGCAAAGAATTCCGAAAAACCGGCTGAAAAAGGCCGAGTAAAGAAAACCGCGCAGGCGGAGACAAAAACTGCTGTCGAGTTCGTTGCCGAAGATGCTGAATCACGACAGCAACGGGTGCGTTCCATCATTCGGATGCTGAAAACGCTGTATCCGCAGGCAGAATGCGCGTTGCGACATGAATCGGCTTTTCAACTGCTCGTAGCGACAATTCTTTCGGCACAGTGCACCGACGAACGAGTGAATATGGCAACTGTGGAGCTGTTCGAAAAGTACCCTGACGCCGACTCTCTGTCGCTGTCCACTCAGGAAGATATCGAACGAATCGTAAAGCCTCTGGGCTTCTTTCGGAATAAGGCAGCCAATATACGGGCAATGGCCTCGATGCTTGTCGAGAAGTTTAACGGCGAAATCCCCACAGATATTGAAGTGCTGGTGACGCTTCCCGGGGTCGGGCGAAAAACTGCCAGCGTTGTGCTTGGAACATGGTATGGCATTCCATCAGGAGTGGTTGTTGATACTCATGTCCGAAGAATTTCCAATCTTCTGGGACTGACAGAATCTCAGAATCCCGAGATCATCGAACGGGAACTGATGCAGGTTCTGCCAAAAAAAGAGTGGATCAATTTCTCTCATCGCCTGATTCATCACGGCCGACGCATTTGTATTGCTCGACGTCCAAAATGTACCGAATGCGACCTTCTGAAGTTTTGCCGGCGAGCTGGCCTTCCCCCAATACCTGCCGACTAGTTTGAAGTGATTACAAACTGAATTCTGCGTGAGATTTTGCGGCTAAGATTCGACTCCGTTGGGATGTCTACGCTGTGTCAGACGTTCCTGGAAGAGCTGAAGTGCGGTCTGCGACTGCGCGAGCAACGTCAGGAATCCTCCGGTATGCAGCATTTATCGAAGAGATCGTATGCCCTGATTTTGTGCCATTAGATTCTTAAAATGGAAGTTTGCCGCGCAAGAACTGGCCTGATCAGTGGAAACTTGATCGGTGGTAAGAGGAAGACTGTGGACGAATCCAAACCAAATCACGCCGAAAACTGGGTTCAGCGGTTGCGGCCTGGTGCAGATGATCGGGATATCGCGATCAGCGAACTGCGAAGTTATCTGGTTCGCGCGATGAGCCGATCGCTGACTCATCGGTATGGTGGCCAGATTGATGTCGAAGATATCGTTCAACAGGCAATGATGAAGGTTCTGGGTTCTCTTGACACATTCCGCCAGCAGAGCCGGTTCACGACCTGGGCCAGTTCAATCGCAGTTCGAATAGGTATCAGTCAGCTTCGTCGCCACTATTATCGCGATGTTTCACTCGACGTGACGCCCGAAAATTCTGAACTCAGGATGGATTTCGCCGATTCATCGCCCGATTATTTCGGCGATGCCGAAGTCCGAAACAAAGTTCTTACTCTGCTTCAAAGGCTGATCGAAGAGACTCTGAGCGACAGACAGAGGATCGCGATTCGTGGAACACTTCAGGGGCTGCCAGTCGAGGAGATTGCAGTGCGTCTGAACAGCAACAGAAATGCCGTTTACAAACTTGTGCATGATGCCCGCGTCAGGCTTCGTGAAGGCTTTGAGTCAAATGGTGTGACTGCAGAAGAAATAGCAGCCGTGATTTCATAAAGGGTGTCCCATGACAATACTAACCTTCGCACAGGCGAAACAACTTCTGACCACGGTTTCGAAAACGGTGCCCGATCAGTTGAGCTGTGATGACTGCTTTGAACTGATGGCCGAGTTTGCAGATGCCGAGATTCACGGTAATGAACTAACAGCAGCTCTGAAAGCCGTCAGAATTCACTTTAGCCAGTGTCCCTGCTGTGCTTACGAGTATACGACTTTGCTGGAAGCTCTGCAGGAACCAGAGGCGATTTTGAAGTGAAGATCAGGTAAGAGATTCACCTGAAGTGACATCAAAGATGCAGGGAAACGACAAAAGAGTGTGTTCAGGAATTTGATGGCTCATCAGGAAATTCGATATGGAAACTGTTCCAAAGATTCCGGATCACGAAATCACGCCGCCGAATGTTTACTTCAACCGTCGCAGCTTTATGCGGGCGGGGCTTGTTGCCGCAAGTACGATTTCGTCAGTATCGGCTTATCGCCTTTTCAATCCGGCACGAACAAAGGTCGCGACAACCACACCGCTTGCCGGCCTGCAGCAGTCGACAGAAACTGAATCCGACCTGATGGCCCGCGGATGGCGCGTGGCTGAGGAAAAAACTCCAGAATCCAGCGTCCTCAGCTACAACAACTTCTACGAGTTCACAACCGAAAAAGAAGGTGTTGCAGCCGCGGCAAAGGATTTCAGTACGGACGGCTGGCAACTGCTCGTGGATGGCATGGTTGCCAAGCCGCGCAACTGGTCGATTGATGATCTTCATGCCATCAGTCCTCCACAGGAACGGGTCTACCGAATGCGATGTGTTGAGGCGTGGTCGATGGTGATTCCCTGGGCCGGAGTTCCACTTGCTCACATTCTTGAATCCGTCGAACCGATGCCGAGCGCGAAGTATGTCGCCTTTGAGACCCTGTTCGACCCATCCCGAATGCCCGGTCAGCTGACGGATGTCCTGCAGTGGCCTTATGTGGAAGGACTGCGAATCGATGAAGCCATGCATCCACTGACTCTGCTGGCAACGGGACTGTATGGAAAACTATTGCCGCCTCAGGATGGCGCACCGGTCAGACTGGTGACCCCATGGAAGTATGGATTCAAGGGGATCAAGTCAATCGTGCGAATTACTTTGCTGGCCGAACAACCGCCGACGAGCTGGAATCGCTATTCGGCTCGCGAGTACGGATTCTATGCCAATGTCAATCCAACTGTCGATCATCCTCGCTGGAGCCAGGCAACGGAACAGAGGATCGGCGAATCGGGTCGCCGCAAAACACTGATGTTTAATGGTTATGAAGAACAGGTCGCCGAGCTCTACAAGGGTATGGATCTGACTCAGCACTTTTAGAACCCCTAACAAAACCTGAGTATCGCTTACAGTCAGAAGAACCTGTTGCACCGGAACAATATTCTCCAATGAACCAGCTTCAATTCTTCCGAGCGCTCGTCGTCTTCAATGGCGTCGTACCGCTGGCAATGCTGCTGTGGGATGCGTACCACGCTCAGCTCGGCGCGAATCCCGTCAACAATGCGCTGCACATTACGGGAATTCTGTCGCTGGTATTCCTTTTTCTGTCATTGTTTATGTCGCCGCTGAAATGGGCCACTGGCTGGGGAGGCTGGATCGCATTTCGCCGAGCGCTGGGACTGTATGGATTCTTCTACGCAGTCGTCCACCTGCTCATTTACGTTGGATTCGACAGAGCACTTAGTCTGTCTGGTACGCTGAACGAAATTCTGATGCGACGGTTTCTGCAGGTTGGGATCATGGCCATTCTGCTAATGATACCACTGGCAGTGACATCAACGAACGCGATGATCCGACGAATGGGGTCAAAGCGATGGAAGCTGTTGCATCGTACGGCTTACGCCGTTGCCGTTCTTGGGGTCCTGCACTACTACATGCTGGTGAAGTCAGACGTTCGTCAGCCACTGGCGTTTGCCGGTGTTCTCACAGTTCTGTTGAGCGGTCGCATCGGTCGGCACTGGTATGAACGGCAGCAGGGAGCAAAAAAATCGGCATCCGGAAAATCCGCGATTCCGGCAGCAAAGATGCCATTCATGTCCGAATTGAGGGTTGAGAAGGCTAAAAAATCCGCTTCGTCAGGAAAGCTTGCAACACAGTGGAAAGGGACACTTCGGATCGCTGCCACTTTTCAGGAAACTCACGACGTAAGAACCTTTCGGCTTATGGCAGTGGACGGCGGTTCGCTGCCGTTTGAATATCAGCCCGGACAGTTCATCAATATTCATCTGACCATTGATGGTAAGCAAGTCAATCGATGCTACACACTTGCGTCTTCGCCGACTCGCCGAGCCGGCTGCGAGTTGTCAATTAAGCGCGAGCCCATGGGCACCGCGTCGCGATTCATGCACGACCAACTGCAGGCTGGTGATCTGGTGAGCATTTCCGGACCTTCAGGAAAATTTACGTTCAAGGGCGACGAAGCGTCATCGGTGTTTTTGATTGCCGGAGGCGTTGGCATCACGCCACTGATGTCAATAACTCGATATTTGACCGACCGAGCGTGGTCGGGCGATATCTACTTCCTGATCGTTGCAAAAACGGAACAGGATCTGATTTTCAGCGACGAGATCCGTTTCCTGCAAATGCGGTTTAATCGACTGCATGTTTGTATCACGCTGACTCGCTGTGGTGATTCGAGCATGTGGACTGGTGCGCGAGGCCGCGTAACCGGCCCTCTGATTCAGAATTTCGTGCCCAGTCTCAATTCGGTTCCCGTTTTTCTTTGCGGTCCTGCTGGCATGATGGATTCGACTCGCGAAGTTCTCCGCAGCATCGGCGTTCCGGATTCACTCGTAAGGACCGAAGCCTTTGGGGGAAGGACGTCCGGCAACAGTACATCAGCAACCGTCTCCGGCCGTCTGTCGACCGCCGAGAAAAGTGAGGCCATCATCACCCCACCAACCCTGTCGTCAGTGAAACATACGACTTCGACCGTGACATTCTCTCGATCGAATATTCACACGCAGGTCTCTTCAGACACGACAATTCTGGAGGCGGCAGAAGGTGCGTCTGTCGAACTGCCCTTTGAATGCCGATCCGGATTTTGCGGTCAATGCAGGATGAGGTTGCTCGACGGGGACGTTCAAATGCACTGCGATGACGCACTGAGTCAGTCAGAGAAGGCTGGCCGCTGGATTCTGGCCTGCCAGGCTCGGCCACTTTCAAACACTGTCGTTGTTGATGGTTAATTGCCGCTGGTCAGTTCTTCCACATTCCAAAAGGATGCCGATATGAGTACGAAGGTTTCAGCACTATTGTTTTTCTGTCTGATCATTTTTTCAGGTGTTGCCGAGGCGAAGAACCCGGAAAATTTCAAAGTGAAGTGCGCCACAGATGATTCAACACTTGAACTGTCCGAACATAAAGGCAAAATCGTTGTGCTGCATTTTCTGCTGAAGACGGAGTGTCCATACTGCCTGCGGTACACTCGCGATTACGCAGCACTGGCAGAGAAAGACTCAGATGTGGTTCATGTCTTCCTCAAACCCGACAGCGAAGAAGAAATCAGAAAATGGACAGCCGGCCTCGACAATCAAGGGCTCAGAGACCTGCCGAAAATCTATCGCGACGCTGACGCAAAAATCGCTGATCAGTTCAAAATCCCCGACGGTTACAAATTCCACGGTCAGATCGTTCATTATCCTGCCCTGATTATTCTTGATGGCAAGGGCAGCGAGAGATTTCGATATGTTGGAAAATCCAACTCGGACAGAATGGCAATCAAAGACTTTGAAGAAAAGCTGGGGTCAATAAAGAGCGGAAAGGCAAAATAAGTCGTAACCATTCACGGTATCAAATCGGGTTCAACGACAAATGAGGTGCGAGCACAGGTGACGTGATGGGCGATTTTCTGCCTTCACGGGCACGGCCATGCGAGGTACATCAGGTGTCGTCGAGTTTTTTTACCACAGATGACACAGATGGCCACAGATGCAATGCACAAGCGCAATCGTCCCTGTCATCCGTGAAAATCTGCGTCATCTGTGGTTTAATGAGTTCTGTGTTTTGACCACTGTCAACGGGAATCATCGGATTTCTATCATTCGCATTTCTGTACGAGTCCTCACTCATCGGACATCCGGTCTTCCACTGCGATTCATTTTTCTGCCCTGAAATTTTTCTGCCAACGATCAAAGTGCGTCTGAGTGCCGGCCCCAGTTAGAAATTCCTGCGTTTCATCTGTGTTCTCTGTGTCATCTGTGGTTAAAAATGAACCGCGGATAGCGCGGATGAATCACACCAGCGCCCTGTCACTCTGCCGGTGACGACATTATTCAGGGTGGACCTTTCACAACGAGTCCTGCATCAATGGCGAGCCACGGTTCCACCGCTTGAGTGGGCTGACGGAAGTTGGCAGAAAAATTATTTGGCAGAAAAATTGGGAAGGAACCGACAAGGTGCCTGGGAGAACTCCAGCCGGGTGCTTCATCAGGATAAAGAGTTCGGGTTGGAGGTAGTGGATCTTGCTAAAGATCCCCTGGCTGCAGGACCTTTAGCAAGATCCACGACCCGAAATTCAAAGCGGGACAAATCACGAGTGAGGATTCCTTCAAAATCACTGAGGGATTCGAAAGAAAGGGCAGGGCGCGAGTCCTCCGGATTCCTGGCACGGGGCGGCTTGCGTCGTTCCGCTAATTAGATCCTTCTCTGATTTCCGAGCGAGCCCTAACTCACCGGACATCCGGTCTTCCACTGCGATTCATTTTTCTGCCCTGAAATTTTTCTGCCAACGATCAAAGTGCGTCTGGCTCCGGGCTCCCCACATAAGAAATTCCTGCGTTTCATCTGTGTTCTCTGTGTCATCTGTGGTCAAAAAAATGAACCGCGGATGACGCGGATATCGCGGATGAATCACACCAACGCCCTGTCGGTTTGCCTGCGACCACAGCATTCAGGGCGGAACTGTCACAGCAAGTCTTGCATCAATGGGGCCACTGTTCCACCGTTTGAGCGGGCTGACGGAAGTTGGCAGAAAAATTATTTGGCAGAAAAATTGGGAAGGAACCGACAAGGTGCCTGAGAGAACTCCAGCCGGGTGCTTCGTCAGGATCAAGCGTTCCGGTTGGAGGTAGTGGATCTTGCTAAAGATCCCCTGGCTGCAGGACCTTTAGCAAGATCCACGACCCGAAATTCAAAGCCGGACAAATCACGAGTAAGGACTCCTTCAAAAATCACTGAGGGATTCGAAAGAAAGGGCAGGGCGCGAGTCCTCCGGATTCCTGGCACGGGGCGGCTTGCGTCGTTCCGCTAATTAGATCCTTCTCTGATTTCCGAGCGAGCCCCAACTCACCGGACATCCGGTCTTCCACTGCGATTCATTTTTCTGCCCTGAAATTTTTCTGCCAACGATCAAAGTGCGTCTGGCTCCGGGCTCCCCACATAAGAAATTCCTGCGTTTCATCTGTGTTCTCTGTGTCATCTGTGGTCAAAAAAATGAACCGCGGATGACGCGGATATCGCGGATGAATCACACCAACGCCCTGTCGGTTTGCCTGCGACCACAGCATTCAGGGCGGAACTGTCACAGCAAGTCTTGCATCAATGGGGCCACGGTTCCACCGTTTGAGCGGGCGGACGGAAGTTGGCAGAAAAATTATTTGGCAGAAAAATTGGGAAGGAACCGACAAGGTGCCTGAGAGAACTCCAGCCGGGTGCTTCATCAGGATCAAGCGTTCCGGTTGGAGGTAGTGGATCTTGCTAAAGATCCCCTCGCTGCAGGACCTTTAGCAAGGTCCACTACCCGAAATTCAAAGCGGGACAAATCACGAGTGAGGATTCCTTCAAAATCACTGAGGGATTCGAAAGTCGCGGCCGAGCGAGCCGTCTGGATTCCTGGTATCGGACGGCCTGGGCCGTTCCGCGAATTCCTTCTTTCATTTCTGTGGGAGTCCTCACTCACCGGACATCCGGTCTTCCACTGCGATTCATTTTTCTGCCCTGAAATTTTTCTGCCAACGATCAAAGTGCCTCTGGGTGCCGGCCCCAGTTAGAAATTCCTGCGTTTCATCTGTGTTCTCTGTGTTCTCTGTGTAATCTGTGTCATCTGTGTCATCTGTGGTCAAGAAATGAACCGCGGATGAATCACATCAACGCCCTGTCGTCCTGCCAGCGACCAAATCTTTCAGGGTGGAACTGTCACCGCGAGTCTTGCATCCATGGCGAGCTACTGTTCCACCGGCGCGTCCCCTGCTTCAGGGCTTCATCTGCAGCTGGCTGAGCTGAGCACGCTGCTGAAGTACCACTGTTCCTTTTTCATCACAAACCTGCAGACGAATCACAGGATCCGGAGAATCCCAGTCGATCAGCAGGTTTCCAAAATTGACATCAAAGAAAGTCAAACCAATTCGCCATGGGTTAATTTCGTTTGCAAAACGAACGCCTGCTTTCGTAAAATTGCCACTTGGTGCATTCAGGCTGCTGCTGGTCACTTCATACAGCGGATAGCCGATACCTGCCGGATCATCGGCCTGAAGGCCGGCAATTTCGGACAGATGGCGATCACCGCTCAGCATCACAACGCCTCCCGCTTTTGAGGCTCTCAGCACCTGAAAAAGTCGTTCACGCTCCGCCGGAAAATTGCCCCACATTTCCCAGCCGTGCTGGTTCGAAAGCACCTGATAACTTGATCCGATCACACGAATTTCTGCTGGCACTTTCAACTGTTCTTCCAGCCATGACCACTGCGTTTCACCCAACACAGTCACACCGGCATCGGTGTTTGGAACGTAAACTCCCCGATATCCATCTCCGGGCTCCTGACCATTAAAGCCCTTTTTCAGCGGACTGCGAAAGTAACGAGTATCCAGAAGAATGATCTGGACCGATTTGCCCGGCGGACCAAAGACGCGGGAAGAATAGATGCCTTCCCGCGTACGACGATCGTCATCAGGAGCCGCTTCAAAGAAATCAAGAAAGATCTGCTGCGACTGTTTTTTGAACGGATACTCAGCACCTGCATCATTCGCACCAAGATCATGGTCATCCCACGTCGCCATGACAGGACAGGTTTGCTTCAGTTTTCGAAATCCAGGCTGCCGGCCCAGCAGCTCATATTTCGCCTTCAGCACATTCATGTCGTTCGTGTCACCATAGATATTGTCACCCAGAAAAAGAAAAATCTGTGGCTGGCCGGCGACAATGGTATCCCAGATCGGCTGAGGCTGATCCTGTTTGGCACAGGAGCCAAACGAAATCCTCGAAATGACTGTCGTGTCGACCGCACGTACATCACCCGTTGCAATGAAGAACAGCACAGCAAACCGGACTGCGGCTAATCGCGATAATTCGAAAGACCAGAATCTGAGACAGCGAATCATTGAATGAGTTTCCGTGGAGCGGCAACGGGCTGAGAGGAGGAATGGTTTATTCATCCATGGGAGATATGATCTGCCTGCACTGAGCTGTCAACCGTCTCGACGGGAAAGTTCATACAACACTCATACGACGGTCCACACACATGTCAGTCTCTGCAAACGACTGTCTGCACAACCCGCAGGTTCAACTTTATGGCTGAAAGCACGATTCGTTGTTTTATGGGTGTCTCTTTTTTTGACTCGAAAGCAGTAAACGATCGTCTGCAATATGCCGACTCGAACCTGGCAGGGTTTCGTCTCACGAGACCCGATCAATGGCATGTCACCCTGGCATTTATGCCGCAGCTGGCACCTGTTGAATTGCCGAAAATCGTAGAATGCTGCACACAGCAACTCGCCGACATTCCGCCATTTGTTGCAACAATTGGCGGATTCGGAGCATTTCCTTGTCCCCGAAAGCCGTCCGTGATCTGGCTGAGCACAGGGCCGGAACTTAAGTTTCAGCAGCTTTACGAGGCGATCGAGCCATTTGTGCCGACGGAAAAGAACGAAGTATTTCGGCCGCATCTGACCGTCGCGAGAGCTGCTCGAAATCATCATCGAACAGTTCAATACAGCAACATAGCCGAGCTGTGTCAGGAAGAACTTCCGCCTGTCGAAGTGCCGGTTGACGAAGTGACACTGTTTCAGTCTGTGCTGACTTCCGAAGGCTCCCGATACTCTGTGTTGCACCGCTGGAAACTGACGGCAGCTCCGGGCAATTCATGAATCACAGCAATTCATGAATTGCATGCCCGCTGCCAACAATGCTGACGGGGCGACCGCTCGCATCGTTGAAATGGGTCTCCAGTGGAACGCCAAGCTGTTTGTAAATCGTTGCCAGAAGATCCAGCGGCGATACCAGCCGCTCATGAACTCCACCACCCCAGCGTTCGCTGGCCCCGACAATCCGGCCGCCCTGAATTCCACCACCGGCCAGCATGACGGAGAAGCAATCCGACCAGTGGTCGCGTCCTGCATGGCCATTCATTCTTGGTGTGCGACCAAATTCCCCAACACAGTAAATGAGAACATCGTTCAGCATTTGCCTGCTGGCGAGGTCTTCGATCAAAGCGGCGATGGCCTGATCGAGTGGCGGAAGATGTTCATCCAGGCCTTTCTCAATATCATTGTGATGATCCCAGTTTCCTGTGTTGATATTCACGCAGCGTGCACCGGCTTCTACGAGTCGACGAGCCAGCAGTGCACTTTGTCCGTAACGGTGACGACCGTAACGGTCACGAAGCGCCGAGTCTTCGGCACTGATGTCAAAGGCAGCTCGCATCTGATCACCAGCAACCATTTCCAAAGCCTGACGTTTAAATGTGTCGAGGCCGTCCATTACGCCCGCCTGATCAATGTCTCGCCGCAGGGTATCGAACTTTGCCAGCAGTGTTCGGCGAGAATCAACGCTTCCGGACGACAGCCCCGCTGGCAATGAAAGGTTGGGAACCTTGAAATCCGCAGCATTTGGATCCGCGCTGACTTCGAAAGGGTTGTAAGCCTTTCCCAGATACACGGCTCCCTGATATCCAAAGGCTTCTGATTTGGGAATTGTCACATAGGCCGGCATCGGCGGCTTGTGCGATCCCAGAGCTTTGGCGATCACAGATCCCAGTGAAGGTTTCTGCGCTGCGTTTCGGGCAAGAGTTGGTCCAAAATAGCCCGTTTGCATCCAGTGTGACGAAGGTGCATGAATCCCATTTTCATGATGCACGGACCTCACCAGAGCAATTTTGTCCATCACTCGAGCCTGATGGACAAGACGTTCGCTCACGACCGTCCCACTGACGGAAGTCTGAATTGGAGAATACATACCTCGATATTCTGATGGCGCGTCGGGTTTCAGGTCATACGTGTCCTGCTGGCTCAGGCCACCATCTGTCCAGAAGACAATCAATGATCGGCGAGTCGCAGGCCGTTCATTTTCCGCAGCGGCTGCTTCATATCGCAGCATATCCGACAGACTTAAACCAAGCAGCGGCACACCAATTTGCAGAGCGTGCCGACGACTGACATGAAGACGACCTGTCGAGGATTTTCGCTGTCCGACTCGTTTAGAAGATAATGTTCCGTCAGTCTGGTTCATAAGATCTGCCCCGATCAAAACTCGCTGCAAGAAATCCGGTTAGTACGCGACATTATCCTGACCAGACCGTCAGTGATTGAACATAAACTCGTTTGTTGCCAGTAACGACCACAGAAGTGATCGGTAAGCCTCAGCCTGGTCGGATTCACCCGAAAGAAAGCTGATTGCCGCTTCAAGCTCCTCCGGTTGGGCAGGACGTCCCAGGACCTTCACGAACACATCGGCTGCCCGCTCTGCATGACTGCGACCGTCGACCGCAAGTCTGGCCGCGTAACCTTCAGAAGCCGTCAGTTTACGGTGAATCTCCGCAGAATTTACCAGTTCAAGCGCCTGGGTCAGAGCAGGTGCATCAACTCGTTCGCATTCACAGGCTGACATACGGCCAGGCCGTCCGAAGACATCGAGAAAGCTGGCTGGGATGTTTTCATCCGGAAGTTCGATCGCCCGAGTGCCGAGCGGCAGTTTTCCCGGCCCGCCACTAAACACCGTCGGTACCTCCAGCACCTGACTGAATGCATCCAGCAAAACTTCGGCTGTCAGTCTTCGAGGATAATATCGGGCGAAGGCCTGCGAATCTCCGGCGTTGCCCGGAACAGGTTCAGACTGCAAACCATACGCATAACTGTTTGTGATCTGCCGAATCAGTTTTTTGACATCGTATCCGCCGGAAGCAAAGTCGGCTGCAAGAGCATCCAGAAGTTCCGGATTACCGGGTGGGTTGGTACTGCGAGCATCGTCGATCGGATGAATAATTCCGCGACCCATGAAATGTGCCCACATTCGATTCACCATTGTTCTGGCGAAAAACGGATTGTCAGGTGCGGTCATCCAGTGAGCAAACGCAGCTCGAGGGTCATCATACGGCCCCGCATTGAGCACCCGGCCTCCCAGCGCTGTTGGATGCAGTATCTCACCAGTAACAGGATGGACCGTCTTTCCCGAAGATTTAACGAAGATGATTTCGTCCGTGGGGACTTCGGCATCGGCAAAACCGCCTTTGCGTCCGACACGTGAAAAGACGGCTGCCAGACCATAGTAGTCTGCCTGACTCCAGCGTTCTGCCGGATGATGATGACATTGAGCACACTGGATTCGAACACCCAGAAAGGCCTGAGCAACTGATTCCACATACTCCGTCGGCTTCCGTACCGTCCGATACCAGATTGCCGGAGGGTTCTCGCTCTGACTGCCAGTTGCAGTCACTATTTCGGTCGCAAACTGATCGTACGGCTTGTTGGCTGCGAGGGAATCCCTTATCCAGCCGGCGAACAGAGTTGTCCCGGCCCGCTGCTGACTGGTCGAGTAGCCAGCTCCCCGATTCTGCAGAATGTCGGCCCATTTGAGCGCGAAAAGAGATGCATACTCGGGACGATTCAAAAGTCTTTGTATCAGTCTTTCCTTCCTGTCAGGCGACTGGTCTGCGACATACTCATTAACCTCAGCGATCGTCGGGAGGGTTCCACAGATATCGATGGTTGCCCGGCGAAGAAATGTTGCATCGTCAGCAGGTTCGGACGGAACAATGCCGAGACGTCTCCATTGCTGTAACAGAAGGCGGTCGATTGTGGAGTTACCAAATTGTTTGTCCAGTTCGTTCAGTTTCCGATCGGTTACCTCAAGCAGGGAGGCATCGGACGTGAACGGTACAACCGTATGAAAGGTTGCAATCTGGTCACCAAACCTTGCCATGACAGCAGCCAGCCCTCGCTGAGTGCCTGTTGTCAGGAGCCCGTTGGTATCAACTGAAACGATCTCCGGTTCATTTGACTGATAGACGCACATTGATGTGACATCACGATACGTATTGTCCGAAAACCTGGCCCGAACGCTTAACTGCAGAGTCGAACCGGCAGTCAGGACCTGTGTCTCAGGCGTCAGATCAATTTGCTGCAATGTTGGGTCAGTTTTACCGGGAGACAAGGCACCAGCAGCAATCCAGTCGAACAGCATCTGGTATTCTGTACTGTTCGAATCCAGCCGTTTGCCTCCGCCATGAGGCATCTGTGACGTGGCCTTCAGCAGCAGCAGGCTTTGATCAGGCGCCGCAGGAAAGATTCGCCGGCCGCGACCTTCTCTCACGATCGCGTCATAATCCATACCTGGTTCAAAACCCAGCAGCGAGAGGCGGAACCCATTCTGGCCCGTAGCCTTTCCATGACATCCTCCGCTGTTGCAGCCCAGACGGGTAAGGAGAGGAACAATCTCCGTACCGAAATGCACAGTCGTCTTTTCCGTCGCCGATTGAACGTTCTGTGAATTTGCTGATTCGCACAGCAGACTTGCAATGCAGCAAGTCAAAAGTGAAATCGCCGACGTCATCCGTATTGGAAGCCGGCGAGCTTTTCGCTGGAATCGAAACATGGGACGACTCCTGTCAGTTTTCCCGGATTTCATTGCCATCATTCGATAATCTCCAGGGGCAGTGGACTACTGCCAAAGAATACCGGTTCGTCTTCCACGACTCCAACCGTAAATAGTCTTAAAAAACGGTTCGGTCCGGGCACGGCATCGTCGTTAATAACAATCTGCAAAGATCCTCGTTCGGTCTGGCCCGTAAATGTTTCTCCACGTCCCCGAATGCCGGGCACATCAGTAACGACTCCGGGAGCGGCAAGCTCTGTATGCATTTTGCCAATAAATCCGTTTCGGCGAACCGACGAATAACTCACCTGAATGGTTTCGCCCCGGCGTGCTCTGGTCGGAGAAAATGGGTCCGCCTGAACCAGAAAAGCGGCTGGCTGCAAATGAAAATTGACTGCATTGCTGTAAAGCGTGACCGGTTCGGTTTTCCCATCTGCGGCGGGGATTGCTGTCTCTGCCCTGATCACCAGAGACCATTTTCCACAGGGCATTGTGGGAGGCAGATGAAAACTGAGATACCCCTTGTTCTGACCAGCCGGAATAATGGCGGATTCATTTTGCAACATCCCCGGTAAACCAGTGGCCGTTAACTTAACATCCGCCCGATGCTGCTGATCCTGACTTTCAATCTGCACAGCCACATCAATAATACTGCCGGGTGAATGTTTTACCTGTAGTCGTCCGTAAAGCTGGTGCTGCACTGCTTCGTCTCCAACCGCCGTAATACGCAAGCTGTTTTTCCCGGCAACCGCCAGCGGTATGCTCGATGTAAGTCGAGCACTTTTCTGAGGAGTACCGAATCGCAGTGCCGTTGCCCCCTGCACGTCACACGTGATCCCGGATTCTGAAACAGCAGTGACCTGAAGCTGGCCGATACGAGGCTCCGCTCCACTATCGGCGGAAACGACGAGAGCAGCTCGTTCTTCGCCCGGGCCAATCCAGACTTCCGGACACTCAACACCGGGTGGAAGGTTTTTTGCTTCGAGACGAATCGCTTCAGCAAAACCTCTCTCTCGCATCACCACGATGTCGACAACTTCTCGTCCCCCTGCGCTGACATTGATTCGACCGGCGGAATCCCGTCGCGGCATCGCAATGACACGATACGACGAGTCTTCACGACGAATACTCAGCCGGTAACAGCGTCCTGGGTCCGTTGGCAATCCACCGCCAATACTGCGAACTGTGATCAGGAAACGACCGTCATTGGGTGCAATCCAGCGTCCACTCGGATCGAGATGTCCTGTTTTCAGAATCAGGTCACCTCTCTTCTCGAGTTCGTCTGTAAACTGTGCGAGTTCTCGATCGGCGTTCTCCGTTAATACTGCGATTTGAAGATCGCCGGGTGACTGAATGCGCTGACCATAGGCTTCCAGCCAGAACACTTCTCCCCTTCTTGCTTCAATCGCATACCAGTCGCATTCACCAGACTCTGTCAGCTGTCCGCTCACTTCAATCGGAACGGAAATCAGCTGTGCGCGATCCGCCGAACGATTAGCGGTCTCATCAGTCACAACATCAAGATCTGTCAGGGACTGCAGAATTGCCGCGTGACTGTCGGCGAGATGCCAGCGAAAACCGTCCAGAACAGCCTGATATGGATACTTCAGCCCGGGCGTTTGTTCTGACTGCGGTTCGCCAGGTGCAGTCATACTGACCACGATTTTCTCTAATGGAGAATCTGCGGGTTGCGAAGCCGGTTCGAGGGAATCCAGCTGGGCGGATGCTCCGGCAGGCGGTCTCAGGTTCCAGCCAAAGAGCGTCACCTCCGCCGTCGTCCCCTGCTTAACAACGCAGGGAAATGCAAATGCCACGCGAGGTCCGGCATCAATGTCAAGACGATAAACGTAATCACCGCCTCCCGCTGAAATCAGATCATGAATACAGACAACATAAGTGCCATCCTCAGCTACAGAAAAGTCGATCAGCGGATCGCTGCCAAAATATCCCCGATTCACGGCCAGACGCCGACCGTTTTCGTCATAGAGCTCGATCACCGCTCTCAGCCGCGAATCAATGCGTTCCGCGGTGCCCTCGATAATCACCCGCTGTCCCTTCACCGCGGAAAATGCGAAACAATCCTGATCGCCGGGCGATTCGATTTGTCCGTTCACTACACAGTTGAGTGGCACAGGGAAGGCACTGCCAATGGAATCGTTTGCTGACTTCTCCATCAGTTCCTTCCGATTCCCGATTCGAAACATGCGGGAAGAGCTGATTCCATTTTCGCATTCAGCCCATAACTCATAATCGCCTGGAATCGTATTCTCCGGAATCGTGATCTGAATCCGATTGTCAGTGGTCGGATGGCACTGCACGCCGGTTGCATTGCAGTGCACATTTCGAATCGTCGTAAGATTTCGGCCAGTCAGCGTCAGTTCGGTAGTGGTGCCCGCCTGCGCACCGGACGGGAATACGACATCAAGAAGCGGAGAGGGAAGTTCACCAGCTTCTGAAGACGTCACCGTGAGAAGCAGACAAAATGCAACACAACTGACGACGCGATGAGAATTTCGACGGAACATCGTTTACGCACCTCATCTGCAGAACTGGAACGAGGCTGAGGCTTAAGGCAGAATTCACCGGCTTGTGCCGCCAGACGGAATTCAGATGAATCGGGTCTGGAAGACGCAGGCGATGTACATCGGGGAAGATAACAGGCGAGGAGGGTTTTAAAGGGTCGGAGGGTTAGAACGAATCTGAGGAGCTAAAAAATGAAAGCGACGACCTCTGATTTTCCGGTCAGATGCCTCAGAAAAGGATTTATGAATCATCGCCATGCACAGACAACATCTTAATCTGATCAGACGGGATGCCGCAAGCGCTTAGCCGGTTCCAGGGCTAGCCTGTCCCAAGGCCGCGGTCCATCGCTTCGAGTTCACGAGCGTAAGTTTCCAGCGTCGTGTCCAGAACTGAACGGCTGATCGTCCACGACGGATTATCCTCCGTTGCCCGATTACAATGTTCAGTCAGAAGGCGATAGAGAAAGCGAAAGAGGTGTCGCGGCACTCGCAGTCGGGCAAATCGGCTCACCAGATCCTCGCTGGTCACATCATCGGAGAAGAACGAGCGAATCGTAATCTGCGGATCAGCGTCCGGCACCAGACACGCTCGAATGCGATTGGTCGCCATATCGAACAGCGATTCGCCCGTCCATTCGAGCGATTTGATCAGATTCTGCTTGTCCAGTCTTGATCGCTCGTAAAACTCCCTCTCTTCGCGATTCAGAAAATACACGACGTCCTTCGGCAACAGCATCTTGAAGCCGATTCCGGGATGCTTCAGAAATTTGTTGTCAAACATGGACCACAGGAAATCTCGCATTCGCTGAGCAGACCCGTTGATCAGATGAGGTTCATCCACTCTGTCAACAAGAACCACGATGCTGGTGAAGCCGAGTGGTTTCAGAAGCCTCTGAAGCTTTGCAAGCAACTCATAGCGGTCGTCGCTGCGATCCCGCGAAGGCATGGGCTGCCCGTCCAGTTCCTGGGCAGGGAACGAGGAAAGGATCTGTCGGAGGGCGTTCGTACCATGTTCCAGAATTCGCACCTGCCTGGCAATCTGCCGGGCACGCCACCACATTTCGAGAAAACGTTTGGCCCACGGTGCCCAGCCAGCGATAAGTACGGCATACAGCCACGGTGAACTAAGAACAGCTAGCGCGGAGATCCCTTCCGTGCTGATATTGCGAAATGCAAAAAGGATGGCGATGATCGTTGTCAGCACTCCCACGGCCAGTCGCCAGTGGGCCGACAGATTCATAAAGCCAATTCGCTGGCGAATCCGATTCCAGCGTCTCCAGTGCGACTGATCTGATGACTGATCATAAAACGCAGCCAGCATCAGAAGGTCACGCTTTCGCAGCCGAGGCATTTCCTTAATCTGCTGCAGATCGATGTCAGGATCCTTTGAGTTCTGATCAGCGATCACATTACACAATCGGCGAGTACTCAGTGTCAGCAGAGCGTCCATGTGGTCCCAAAGCCGCCATTCCTGCAGAGCATGATCGGCATGCCGCTTTCGACCGCGAAGTCGATCCCGAAATGTGTCCAGAAACGGGTTGAGGTCATCGTAGCTGATGATAAAAGCACGATCCTGAGGAGCGTTCTTGTTGTGCTCCCTGAGGCAGTTGATCAGCTGCAGCCGAATCGCCGTTTTGCCGGAACCTTTTTCTCCAAACACGATGGAGGTGCTGGGATTACTGCAGTCACCCAGCACCTTGTCCCATGCCGGATGGTAAATCGTCTCCGCGCAGTGCTGCTGGAAAATATGGTCGGACTGAGCATCCTCCTGGCTAAATGGATTGATGCGGACGCCGTAATGTTCGAGGAACTGCTGGATCTTCATGAGTCAGGGGACTTCTGCAGGTCATTCACTCTGTGGTTCGGTTTCAGATTTCGTCGGATTTTTCTGCAAGTATACTGCCGCATCTTCCGGTAACAGCCGGTGCTTGAACATTAGTTTCACAAATATTTTACGCCACGATGGAACAGAATTCCCTTTCATGAAGGTTTGCACGGTTTGCTGGCTTTGGAACCCGCATATTCAGTGTCAGAAAACGTTTCGGAGGGTTTTCACAGCTCATTGCCATTGTCAGAATTTGGAAGAAAAAAAGCGACCGACAGAGTCGGATAGCTCTGCAATCGCATTTTCCTAACCGAAGAGACGTGAGTTAGCCCGGCAACTCCTGTGATTTTGTTCAGTTTCAATTCTTCTGAGCGCTGTACAAAGAGGCAATATTATGGCGACATTTCGTGGTGTGCAGGGAGTGCGCCATTCGGGCTCTGTCCTGTCGAACAACGCTTTTCGTTTCTCAGTCGGAATCCGGCGTCTTATCCGTACGACCGGTCAAATCAGTCTGGTGATTTTCATCTCGACAGCCGCTTCAGGTCACCTCAGCATTGCTCAGGAGGCCGTCTCGCAGACACCACCAGCCGGGACGCAGTCTGCCTCCCACAGCGAATATCATCCGAAAATCGCTGAGGCATCGCGTGACGCGGAAATCGCCCTGAACGGATTTCGACTGCCTGAAGGAATGAATGGTCGCCTCGTTGCTGCCGAACCTTCGCTGGCGAATCCTGTTGCATTCTCGGTAACTCCCGACGGAAGAATTTATGTCTGCGAGACCTTTCGGCAGGAAGTTGGGGTTGAAGACAACCGCAGCCATATGAACTGGCTGATGGATGACCTGCAGCTGGAATCTGTTGAAGAGCGGATGGCCATGTTTCGCAGGTATATGGGCAACGATGTGAGCAAATGGGCAGTCGAGCAGGACCGAGTTCGCCTGCTAAGAGACACCGACGGCGATGGCCGTTTCGAAACGGATTCCGTTTTTGCCGATGGATTCAACGATCCTCTCGATGGAACTGGTGCGGGTGTCATCGAACTGAATGGCCGGGTCTACTATGCATGCATTCCGAATCTCTGGCTGCTGGAAGACAGCAACCATGACGGCATCGCCGACAGGAAGGAAATTCTGCACCACGGCTATGGCGTTCGAGTGGCATTTCGAGGTCATGACTTACACGGCCTGACTGTGGGACCAGAAGGAAGATTGTATTTCAGTCTTGGCGATCGCGGATATAACGTGGTTACGACCGAGGGTAATCGCCTGAAGCGGCCGGATACAGGAGCTGTCTTTCGATGTGATCCGGACGGAAGTCATCTGGAGGTCTTTGCATGGGGACTGCGAAATCCTCAGGAACTGGCTTTCGACGATCATGGACGACTATTCACCGGTGACAACAATTCCGACAGTGGCGATCAGGCTCGCTGGGTTTATGTTGTTCAGGATGGCGACACTGGCTGGCGCATGCATTTTCAGTATCTGAACGATCGGGGTCCATGGAACCGGGAGCGGATGTGGTATCCATGGCAGGCCGACGAACAAACGAAGGAACTGCAGCCAGCAAGCATCATCCCTCCGGTGGCGAACCTGGGTGATGGTCCTTCCGGACTTACCTGGTATCCAGGTACCGGGCTGCCTGATCGATACAAAGATCATTTCTTTATGGCCGACTTTCGAGGAACGCCGGGCAACAGTGGTATCCGCAGTTTTGCTGTAACACCAAAAGGCGCGTTTTTCGAACTGACGGACTCGCACGAATTCATCTGGTCAATTCTTGCCACGGATGTCGATTTTGCTCCGGATGGAAGCCTCTATGTGAGTGACTGGGTCAACGGATGGGTTGGTGAGGGACGCGGTCGGATTTATCGATTTGCTCATGAACAGCAGATCGGTGCCACGTCAGGTTCGAATGTCGCCGCACTGCTTTCGGCTGGAATGACGGAGACTGGTCATGCGGAACTGCTCAGTTTTCTGTCCCACGCGGATCGTCGGATCCGACAGCAGGCTCAGTTTGAGCTTGTCAAAAGAAAAGCCACGATGGATTTGCTGCAGGTTGCAGCGGATGCCGCCAATCCGGTTGCCCGGAGGCATGCGTTATGGGGACTCTGGCAAACGGGACTGCAATCATCTGCAGAAGCGCGCGAGATCGTTGCATCGCTGACAGAAATGACCGCAGCGACTTCCGAGGACACGCTGATTCAGACGTTAAAAGTCATTGATGACCTGATTACACGACATGGGCTGCTGGAACTGATCAGCGAGAATCAAAGAGATGTACTGCGAGATCGACTGGCAACCATCCTGCAGTCACAAGACTTATCGGCTGCCGGATTCGCTGCCGTCGCGATGGGCTCGGTGGGACGTGCGGCTGACACAGACAGGCTGCTGGCACTGCTCGACCGCACCAATAATACGGACCCGGTATTGCGCCATCAGGCATCAATGGGACTGTATCGAATTGGAAAGCGCTCACCCGGGCTTTTGGCCGCGGCATCAGGGCATCCTGGAGCTGCAGGTCGCCTCGGTCTTGTACTGGCGCTGAGACGTCTCGGCGACCCGGCAGTGGCCACTTTTCTGAAGGATGCCGATCCCGGTGTCATGGCAGAGGCAGCCCGTGCGGTTAACGACGAACCGATCGAGTCGGCACAGGAGGAACTTGCTGCACTGGCCGATACACCGGGACTCAGCGAACCCGTGGCTCGCAGGGTACTCAACGCCTGTTATCGACTTGGTCGAGTGGAACACATCCGGGCGGTTGCCCGTTTTGCCGCGGAGCCGAATACGAGCGATGAACTCAGACTTGTCACGGCAGTCATGCTGAAAACCTGGAATAATCCTCAGCAACTCGACACGGTAACGGGCCGCTGGAGACCGCTTTCAAAACGTGAGGTGGAGGGGCTTGGTGAAGAAGTGCAGGACGTCTTACCTGGATTGATGGCGGGATCTGAAAAGCTCAGAGAACAGGCCGTAGAGATGGCGGCTGCTTTGGGTATTAAAGATGTGGTACCATCTCTGGAGCGACTTCTGGCGGACCAGTCGCAGCCGGACGCCCTGCGCGTCTCCGCATTTCGCGCACTGACCACACTCTCCGAAAATCTCACCGATCTGGTCAGTCGCGGACGGAACGATTCGTCCGAAGCCATTCGAATTGTGGCAACAGAAATGCTGGTTCAAACGAACCCGGATGCAGCGATCGAGGCACTGGAGAAGATGCTGAATTCCGGCACAGTGACAGCCCGGCAGGCCGCACTAAAACTCCTGGGAACGATGAAAGGCGAACCTGCAGAGAAGCTCCTGGTTGACGCGGGCGAGCAGTTGCTCGATGGAAAGCTGCCTCCGGAAGTTGCACTGGATCTGATTGAGGCTGCAACTTCTTTGGGTACATCTGATCTGAAATCCGCAGTCAGTCGATTTCGACTGCGACAACAGGAAGTCGGTACGACTACGGCACTATGGTCAGAATGTCTTAGCGGAGGCAGCGCAGAACGCGGGCGGGAAATCTTCTTTGGCCGTAGTGCAGCCTCCTGTCGCCGCTGCCACAAGGTTGGCGGCAGTGGTGGCGAAGTTGGGCCGGATCTTTCGGCCATCGCCCGAGACAAAGAAAGACTGTATCTGCTGGAGTCCATCGTGGACCCGGGTGCAAAGATTGCGAAAGGCTTTGAAACTGTCATCATCGTGACCACAGACGGCAGAATTCAGTCAGGGATTCTTCGACGTGAAGATGATTCTGTGGTGCAATTAATGACGCCCGAAGGTGCCACGGTTCTGATTTCAAAGTCAGAGATTGATGAGCGAAGCAGTGGACAATCCGGAATGCCGGCTGACATCGCTAAAAACCTGACCCGATCAGAAATTCGAGACCTGATCGAATACCTGACGACCTTAAAATCGGATGCCGCCGGAAAGCACGGCACCGACAACGACTAGGTCACTACCACGAAGCCCCGCCCTAAATTGCAGCGCCTTAGCTGTTTGTACGGCTCGGAGTGCGTCCACGGCGGCTGTATTGACTGTTCGCTGGCCGACCTTCCGCCAATAGATCACGCGCACGCCCCTATCCCAATACTGGCACTTCATCCGCAAACACGTAGGCGAGTCTCTCCGAGACTCGCTGTTCCGGCGTCTCTCAGAGACGCCGGAACAGACGTTTGACCTGCAAACTTCGCCGCCTGATGGCGAGTCCGGCCGCTGCATTCGCGAGTCTCGGAGAGACTCGCCTACGTGTGCTGGTCGGTCTGACCAGCCAGGAATTCAGCTGATCCAGCACCAGTAAGATGGTTTGAACGAAAAGTTGACGCCGAAGATAACAGGGAATCGCATTTCGTCACTCGGAGAGTGACGGCTACTTTGTTCACTGTACCCATCATCGGTTGATGAGCGTACTGCCGAGCCGTGGACGCACGTCACTATCGAACGCCCCTTCGTTTTGCGGGAAAGCGGATTATTGCCCAGGAGCAAAACGATGCGAGTGATCGGCTCTGCAGGAGCCTCGCCCACCCTATTCGTTGGCGACGCCAGTTTGTGCCTGGTCGCGGCGTGATACTCAGCGACGATGACGACAACGTATTAATGTCGGGGGCCGTTGTCGGGAAGTCCGGGGGGCTGCCCTCCCTGCTTGCGCCAATCAACGTTGTGCTGGCACCAGATGGTGCCACGCTGTCGTCTGAGTTACTCACAACCACGGCTCCGTCGCAGAAAGACCATAGACCTCCACGGCGGCACATTACACCGCAGAACGGAAACGACGACGCATAATGAAATAGGTTACCACGGCGAGCAGCAATACGACATTTCCAGCCAGAATGACAAACATCCCTCGATTCGGATTGAAGTCTTTGATTCCAAGTGCGACAAGGGAGAACTCAGCATCGGAGAATTGGTCAATCCGTTCAACATCTGATACCAAAGCGTTCGTGCGACGAAACAGTTTCACGTTGGTCAGATTGCCTGGCTGACTATCCGGGCTGAGATCATAGAAATGCTCGACTACGACGTGTGCCGGGACATGACCGAGGTCGCCAGATGCGATGGTCTCAACCTGCGACCTTATGGCGAATTTCGTGGGAGCCTCCCTGAAGTCTTCACACTGACTGATAACCCACCCGTTGGCGGTGTCAAAAATCACAGCGGTGGTCCCTTGCCCCATAGTGCCCGAAACATGCCCATCGAACGTTGAGCGAAAGCGGACAACCACCCAATCGGGATTGTCCGGATGGAGGTAGCCCGCCTGATACTTCAGTGTTCCACGGTCGATGGCATCGAGAATACCCTCCTCCCCGCAACATGCGTATGTCGCGTCCACGAAGCTCCGTATTCGATCGCTGTACAGGAGCTTTAGTTTCAGATTCGACTCCGAACCCACAAAGGCCACGAGAGCCAAAGGTGAATCGGCGTACTCAACTCGAACTGCGGCAGTCGATTCCAGAAGTGCTCCCTGGCCAGAAAAGGCGGCACCATCGGTCGACTCTGCAGCCCGAAAGATCGCGTGGTCGTCAAATCTCGAAAACAATTGGACCTGGCTGCCCGACCCGGCGGCACCCTGCTGGAACTGATCTTAAATCGATATCCGACCTCTTATTCGAGCGACTGCTCCCGTTAGCGCCTTGTACGCCTCCGGGTACTGTGATTCAAACAGACTGCGAACGGCAGGGTCATCTTCTCCCGCCGGAATAGCCACAATCTGTGGAGACGTGAGCGGTCGCGAATTCGCTGGTGATCCTTCATCACCATACACCTGCGGACGGTGAAGAAGCGCCCACTGGAGCACAGCGAGTAACACGACAAGTGTCTTCATGGTTTCCCCAAATCCTGGTTTGGCCTCGCTTTGCTGGGCACATGTGTGGTCACATGTGAAATAATGCCTGACATAATACACAACTTCCTGTTGATGCACGATCGCCTTCTCGGTCTAAGGAGAAGGGTGAGCGCGAGGACTGATAGATCCAGAGCCAATATCAGGCAACTCGTGCAACTTCATGAACGCCGCGGCAACTAAGACAATCGCGACAAGAGTGCGAAGAATTTGTCAGCCGCGGGGACCGATTGAAGGCAGCGGCTCAGTCGCCCAGGGGGCCGAGGGGTTCGTGTTTTGCGCTGACGGAAGCTCAACCGAGGCAAAATCCCGTCGGCGGAGCGACGGGTGTACGGTACGCCCGTCGCTCCGCCGACGGGATTGCCTGCACGGGTGGCTCAGCTGAGCCCCTGAAATCCCATGGACGTGAATCGTGGCATTTCCACTGCTTCAAGAATCTTAATGGCGTGGATACATTCCAGAGGCATGATCACTCGACGAGCTCCGGATGCGTCCGGTGTTTTTCGTTCCACAAGGATCAGATCGCCACAAAGCATGTAACTGCAAAACGGTATCGACTCACCAAATGAAGTGATCAGCAATCCCTGACGAGCGATGCTGGCGGGCCATTCCGCAAAAATTCGTCGCATATCTTTCATGGAATTTTGTCTATTATGAGAGGATGGGGAGGGTTTCACCCCCCGGACATCGCAAATTCGTCTGAGCCACATCTGCGATTGCGCGGGATTTTGCAGTATAGGTTCTGATTCGGTCATGTTCGGCTGCGATCTGCAGATTCAGCAGCAACTGCAAATAATCGACGCACTCGACAAAAATCCGGCATACCGTACAGCAGCACTAACCGATGCCTGTGGAACAACAATGCTCAACAGCGGAGATCGAGTGAACACACCGCATGAATGTCGCAAGAAATCTAATGAAGCAGCGATAAGCAATCAGTGATCCTCTGGCGACTGGGGGAGTAAAAAAATCGTCCTTGTGGAAATTGAGGTGAAAGCCTCAATTGCTCTTTCAGATTTGCAGAGGTCAGGGACGATTATCGGGGTTTCGGTGAATCACTCACACTGGCTCTTCAGTAATTGTTTTCCGATGGATACTTGGCCGGACGGACCTTTCCAGCAGTGACAACAGCTGACCTAACAAAATCTGACTGGGCCTCTCTGCGTGAAAATGCAGTCGCGGCTATCAACACAGACAATTTGCCCAAAGCAATTGAACTGCCTGCGCTGCCTCATGCAGTCAGCGAGTTCGTACAGAAAGCCTCAGACCCCAACTTTGATGTCAAGGTCCTTGCTGCCATTGTGGAGAAGGACTCAGCTCTGACCGTGGAACTGCTGAAACACGTCAATTCCGCAGCATTTTCCATGAGAACGCCCATCCGAAGTGTCAAGGATGCCATCCTGCACATCGGGATCAATGCGGCCAAGACTCATCTTCTGGCCGTCGGAATGAGGGCTGCGACAAGGGCCATTAAGTCGCGACTGATTAACCAGAGGAACTTCTGGAACGAATCACTTCAGCGTGCACTGTTTGCGCGTGAAATCGCTCGCAAAATGAAACTTGATATGGGTCTTGCTTTCCTGGGCGGACTGCTGCAGGACTATCTTCTTCCGGTACTCACAAATTATTTCGACAGAGACTACATCAGTTTTCTTGATAACGACGCCAAAGACGGCCGCGAACTTGTGGATTGGGAACGCGAACGTTTTGGATGGGATCACGCTTCTGCAGGTGCCTGGTTTGCCTCAAAATGGCACTTCCCGGACGATCTGCTTTGTGCGATTTATTACCACCATTCACTGACGTTCACGCTCGAAGATCATGGCCCCGAAGTATTCAAACTGTTTCCGGTAGCTCTTTCCGGAATGCTGCCTGATCAGATGCACCAGGTAACGAATGGGTTCCATGAGCTGATACGGGTCGACCACCAGTGCAGGGCCATGGCTCTGGACGAAGTTTGCAGCCTGGTCGATGAAGAGCAGATGCGACTGGCGGAAGGATATGAAATCCCCAATCACCTCTCATTTATACTCAAGGAAGCTCGGCGCGTGATGACGCTCCGCTGAGTACACATGGCGGGCTGATACACTCATCTGTCGACTGCATTCTGCTCAGAATCACGGAATCAGGGACGGCCGAGTTCACCAATGAGCTCTGCAGGCGTCGCCAATATCAGCTGCTTCGGCTGGCCCATGACGCGAAAAACTTCTGCAGCATAAGAAAACTCTTTTGCCAGATCATGCGATGCAACATTCTCTCCGCCACCATTGACGCCGCCTGCCATGATCACACGGCGAGGAGCAGAAAGGGCCGCAAGATGCTGAATGTCGCCCACAGCGTTCAGGATTCCGGGAACCATCGTTCCAAGTCGCTGTCCCCGATAAGGCACCGTGCTGACAAACGAAGCCAGAGAGTTTACCGTTGCAACTGCAGTAATCCGTTCATCCAGCGCCGACGCTGTCAGAACAATCGGGCCCGATGCCCCAACTCCCACCACGGTAATGTCTGCGACCGCAGCAGAATCACTGCCGGACAACATAACATCAATCGTTCGACTGATATCCAGAGCCCATTGACCACACAGCGGCCTGCCAACCCAAAGCGACCATTCCGCCGAATTGTGATCGGGCGCATTCCCAATACGGTCACCGGGATTTGAGAATCTTCCGGTACCTCGCAGCTCCGGAACAACGACTCGATATCCGGCAGCTCTCAGCTGATCCGCCAGAGGGCTTCGGTAAGTCAGCTCGGCACCGGCATCGGCATCTGCCAGAATAAGCAGTTTTTCCGAGACCGGCTCACTCAGTCCACTTTTCACTGTGGCTGATTTTTTATCGCAGTATGCCAGAATGCGGAGTGATTCTTCGGTATTGAATTTGCGCAGCTCACTGGCGCCATTCTCTGCCGCTTCGATCGTCAGGTTCGGTTCACAGGGTTCCACAGCGCCACCCAGCAGATCGGACAGGTTTTTGACTGCCGCTTTTCGAACTTCAGACAGCTGCTCGGAACCGGCGGATTCGGTAACCGCTTTTACGTACCGTTCATCCGCCATCTTTCGCTCCTGCAGCCGACGACGAGCCTCCTGAGCTGCGAACCGGGGAATTGTCATGAAGTCGTCCGGACGTGTTTCGCCAGGAAAACAGCGAATGGACTCCGGGTCGGCAGGCGAAATCGCAGGCTCGGCGATCGGCTCTCCGGAACCTTCACCCTTCAGCTGCAGAGTCATCCAGCCATACATGGCTTCCCGCATCGGCTGATTATAATGATGGGGTGATTCGATAATGGTGTGACGCACGCTCGAACCGTTCAGCAGCGAGCCAATTGCGTTCGCACGAGCCACAGATTTCTTTGCTTCGTCGACAGAAAACTGAAACGCATCCTTTGTCGCACTGGTGACCATGAGTCCGCGATTCACAGACATTCCAAGCAAATCACCCTCTTCTGTGAAAGTCAGTCCGCCAGGAACCATTTCGCACATACAACAGGCGGCACTCAGATAAGCCTGATAGGTGCCCACCGAACAGGTTGGAACCACACATCGAAATCGCTCGTCGAGAGCACCCGCATACATTGTCTGATTCCCGCCACCACTTGCCCCTGTGATGCCAATTCGATCTGGATCAACCTCCGGACGTGACTGCAGATAGTCGACTGCCCTCATGTTTTCATATACCTGAATTCCGCTCAGGGGACGCCCGACCGGCAACAACATAGCACCGGTCATCTCGCCGTGATATTCCCCCAGCTTTTCGCCTATTGCGCGTTCGCCGGCACCAAATGCATCGACTGCCAGTACGAAGAAGCCCAGTCTGGCAAGCCCAATACAGCGGGACTGCACCACCGGATCCTGTTTGGCACCTGGCCAGTGACCGTGTACACATAAAACCGCCGGCAGTCTGCTGGTCCCGTCAAATGAATCGGGAATGTAAGCGCTGGCGGTCATCAGCACTTCCGGCATCGTTTGAAATACGACTCGCTCCAGCCGATATCCGTCAAATTTCAGCTGCCCGAGTACCTGAGCATTCAGAGGAACTTTCTGATCCGGAAATTCTCCCATCGCACTCCGGAGATTTTCCTGCAGCTTCCGACGAACTTCCTGCCATTCTGCGAGTGTCTGAGGATCGTGATCGTCAGTTCGCAGAACATGCGCCAGCCGCTGCAGGAACTTCTGGTGCAGCAGGCGATCGGCTTCCGGAGTTTGCGCAACGGAAGTACCGGCGAGTAACAACGACACATATACGAAGATCACGGTGATGCAGAGTCTCAAGTTTGCTGCCTTTTGAACGTCCATCGATATGGAAGTGGCTATGGCGGACGATAACCGCTGGCTTATGTGGATTCCGGTGGACGTCGCAGAATTTCCGACACGACTCTTCCTGGCTGTCCGTCAAGCAGACTTCCGAGGCCGGTCGATCGGGCAAACGACAACTGCGAAGCATCCAGGCCAAACAGATACATCAGCGTCGCATGATAATCATAGTGATTTACGACATCCGTGACCGCCTTATGGCCCAGCTCATCCGTTTCACCATGGATGCAGCCGCCTTTCACTCCGCCGCCAGCCAGCCACATACTGAAACCATAAGTGTTGTGATCCCGACCGATGTTCTTTTCATTCTGAATCACTGGTAATCGGCCCATCTCACCGCCCCAGTGAACCAGCGTGGTATCCAGTAACCCGGTCTGCTTCAAATCCTGTATCAGCGCTGCTGCCGGCTGATCCGTTTTTTTGCAGACATCGGGCAGTGCCGTTGTGATTCCCCCGTGATGATCCCATGTCTGATTGCCGGTGTGCAGCTGCACAAATCTTACGCCTCGTTCAACCAGCCTTCTCGCAATCAGACAGCGTGTTCCATAGTCTTTGGTAACAGGATTATCGATGCCGTACAGCTTGTGAACCGACTCACTTTCCTTAGAAATATCCATGGCTTCCTTTGCAGCGGTCTGCATGCGTGATGCCAGTTCATAGCTTTGAATGCGAGCGGCAATGTCCAGTTCCCCGGGATGTTGTTCCTGATACTGCTGATTTACCTGCCGAAGATAGTTCAGCAGATGCTCCTGCCGGCGTCCTCGTAATTCCGGAGTCGCATCCAGATTCAGAATTCTCGGTTCCTGCGGACGCACAACCGTGCCCTGATAAACCGCTGGCAGCCAGCCGTTTTGCCAGTTTTCCACACCCAGCACAGGCAGACCTGTGGGATCTGTCAGAATCATAAATGCTGGCAGGTCCTGACATTCTGTCCCAAGACCGTAGGAAAGCCACGAGCCAAGAGACGGACGACCGCGCAACTGGCGTCCAGTGTTCAGCGCGTTGATCGATTCTCCGTGATTGTTGACCCCGGTATGCATTGAACGAATCAGACAAATCTCATCTGCGACACTCCCGAGATGCGGGACCAGCTCGCTGAGATCCATTTCGCACTGACCGTATTTTCGGAAACGCCATGGACTTCCGAACAGCCGACTGCTGGCTTCTCCCGCATTGTCATACTTGATGTCACCTGTGAATGACTGCAGATGCCGTTTCGTCAGTTCCGGCTTGGGGTCAAACATATCGATGTGACTCGGACCACCCTGCATAAACATCGAAATCATAGCGGTCGCCTGCGGAGCCTGAGCTGACTGCCGTGGCTTCAGGTCGAAGGCTCGACGTGTCAGATCCGGCTTGGGCGGGGCCGCAGCGGCCTGCTGGCTCTGCTGCAGCCAGCAGGCCGCAAGACCACTTAATCCAAAGGCTGACTGAGCCAGTAAGTGCCGTCGACTGAAATGAGAAATATCTGAATGAAACATGGGCATCGTCCTAATCGGCGTAGAGAAACCCGCCTGAGCTGAGAAGGGCATGGCAAAGAAGGGAAAGCGCTGCCTGGCTGTGTTTCTCCTCAACTGGAACTGCCTCCGGATTCGCAGCGCCTTCCGTCGGGGCACTGGGCTGCGGAGTCACTTCTTCCGCCATTTCGGCTGCTGCGATTTCGTCAGCGAGAAATGCGACGGCCTGCTGAACTTCGGCTTCGGTTGCCTTCTTCCCAAGAATCAGCTGCCATGCTCGCTGTACCTGGCTTGCCGTATCCGAACCCGCCTCCTTCACCACGCGCTGGGCAATGACTTTGGAATTCTGCTGAACAAACGGGTTGTTGAGCATCATCAGGGCCTGGCCAGGTCCGGTTGACGAAGAACGCTGTTCGCAGTTGGGTGTCAGAGTGGGCAGATCAAACGGCTCAAGCACTCCCAGAGGCATTGAACGCCTGACCTGGACATAAATGCTTCTGCGAAATTCCCGGTCTCCCAGTGGAATCATCTTACCGGAAGGCCGTCCGGCTGAATCGCGTGTATCGATTGCCAGAACAATCTGCCCCACATCATCAGGGCTGACAGGCACAGGCTCACCATACATCTGTGTGGTCAACTGCCCGCTGACTGCCAGCATGGCATCTCGAACTGTTTCGGCCTCAAGGCGACGAACTGACATTCTGCCAATCAGTCGATTCTCCGGATCAATCGCATCGTGCTCAGGTCGTCGAACCGATGACTGCCGCCACGCGGCAGAAGTCAGAATCATTCGATGGAATTTCTTCAGTGACCAGCCTTCTTCCATGAACGTGCGAGCCAGCCAGTCCAGCAGTTCGGGATGAGAAGGACGTTCTCCCTTGACTCCGAAATCACCGGGTGTTCCAACCAGCCCTCTGCCAAAATGCTGCAGCCAGAAACGATTCACGAGTACTCTGGCGAGCAGCGGGTGGTCGCCGCTGGTCAGACGTCGAGCCCACGCGAGGCGTCTGCCGCTGGTTGGCAGACCGGGATCATCGAGGGGAATGGACGAACCGGATGTATTCAGCACGGTCAGTTCACCAGGTGCGACTTCCTGCCGTGGCTGCTGAAAATCGCCCCGGGAGAACAAATGTGTGACAGGAATCTTTCCCGGTTCTTCTGTCAGACACATGACCAGATCCTCGGCTGGCCTTTTCTTTCGGGTCTCTTCAGTCAGCTCATCCCACTTTTTGGTGAAACCCGTCAGCCGATCCGGCAGATACAGATAAACTGAGCCGCGATCGACATTCAGAAACGGGTACTGTCTGATCAGCTGATTCTGCTCGTCCGTTCGTTTGTCGGCAGTCGTTTCACGGGCCTGCCTTGCAAGACTCTGCACGCTGGCGGGCAGCTTTGTCAGTTCACGTTCAAAGGTCTCAGCGACAATCGAATCCAGTTCAGTCGTTCGCTTAACCGCGATTTCTGCCAGTTCCGCATCGACAGCCGCTGCCGCCGTGCGTGTTTCAGCAGACCAGAGCGACACAAGCCTCGCATTTGGGTTTCGCCAGTTCTTCCAGTCATACGCCGGCTCGAATATAGCCCGCAGGCGATAATAGTCCTCCTGCGTGACAGGATCATATCGATGTTCATGGCACTGAGCACAACCAACGCTGAGCCCCAGAAGCGATGTTGACACCACGCGAATTGTGTCGGCCATCACATCGTTTCTAGCCAGCATCTGTTCGGAGGCAGAATCAGCTGTCCCATCAGGTGCCATCCGAAGAAAACCGGTGGCGGTCAGCTGATCGGACTGTTCGGGTGTCAAATCCTGATAGGGTGGAGCCAGCATTTCATCTCCAGCCAGCTGCTCCGTCAAAAACTGATTCCACGGCTTATCACTGTTAAACGAACGAATGACGTAATCGCGATATTTCCATGCCCATTTACGTTCCGGGTCCGCTTCCGAATATCCATCACTGTCCGCATATCCGGCGACATCCAGCCAGTGCCGTCCCCAGCGTTCACCATACGCCGGAGATGCCAGCACTTCATCAACGAGAAGTTCCCATGCATTCCCCGATTCCGACGAAACAAATCTCTCGACGACTTCAGGAGTCGGAGGCAGTCCTGTCAGGTCAAGGTAAAGCCGCCGAACAAGCGTTGCGGGATCGGCTGGAACATTAAAGCTCAATCCCTGCGATTCCAGCACTGAAAGCAGAAAGGCATCGACTGGTGAACGAACGAGTTCTGCATGCCGGACTGCCGGGATCTCCGGACGTGCCACAGGCTGAAAAGACCAGTGCTGACGGTCTTCTTCCATCAGTGTTTCCCCTGGCGGCAAGTGTTCGGGTTCCGGACGAGATGTTGGCGCACCGGCATCAAGCCATCGAACCAGAACATCCGTCTCCGCCTCCGAAAGTTTCTTGTCTGCCGGAGGCATTTCGCCTGACGCTACCTTCTGATAGAGCAGGCTGTCCGAATGGTTTCCAGCCACGATTGCCGGGCCCGAATCGCCCCCCTTCATCATCAGCCGCACCAGACGAGTATCCAGTCCGCCTTTGAGTTCAGCCTCCTCACCATGGCAATGCCAGCAATGAGCTTTCAGGATCGGGCGAACATCTTGTTCGAATCGCAGTTCGGTTTCCGGTCCTGTCGCACCACGACTTTCGGTTGCGCAGAATAAAAGAACCGCGAATAAAGGCAGAATGTGCGAAACCCTGCAGGATCCGACGAGCCCGCATTCAGGCCGGGCATTTCGGATCGAGTTTTCATGGCAATCAGCACAATCGGGAACGGCCTGGCACTTCATGACTTTGCACCAGTGACAGTAAGGAGGGATTTTACGGAGGGGCAGTCAGCAGCAATAATCACTTTAGCCAATTGCCGTCTGACCGCAATCCCCGTTTTCCATCTTCGTTCCTGCTTTACAAAATTGAGATCCGATTCGGACCGATTTCAGGACACGCTGCCTGAGCATTCGACCTTGCACAATTCCTGATACAAGGCCGAAAAACATGCTTCCAGCTCGTTCAGCAACTGCTGTTCAAGGCATACATTTCCAGTTTGTGCGGCAGATTCCATTTCAAGAGCAATGGCCGCCATTTGCAGTCCACTCAGATTGCTGGCTGTCCCCTTGAGCGTGTGGGCCAGTTTTTTGACCTGGTCATGTCTGTTGTTCGCCACTGCAAGCTTTAGTGCCGCAAGGTTCTTACTGCCATCGTCGTGAAATGCGTCTCGCAGAATCTCGAGCAGATCCAGTTCGTTGTCGACTCGAATCAGCAGTGATGGTAAATCGAAAACCGGCAAACATTCTGCCTGAACGCGATCGGGGGAACCAGCCTCCGGCGAATTCGATGAGACTTCAGATTCGGCGGACAGCAGATGCGATTCAGACCCGTTAGAGACGTCAGGCAGAGGTGCCGCCGGAACCCATCGGCTGATGGTCTCAAACAGACTGGAGAACACAATCGGTTTGGTGACATAGTCATCCATACCGGCTTCGAGGCATTTTTCGCGATCTCCCTTCATAGCGTTGGCGGTCAGGGCAACGATCGGCAGACGGTGGCCCGATCGATCTCTGCGATCCGCCTGTCTGATCAGTGCAGTTGCCTCATATCCGTCCAGATGGGGCATCTGCACATCCATCAGCACAATGTCCACGGGTTCGTTCTCAAGCACGCTGACGGCTTCCTGACCGTGGTTTGCGAGCAGAATCTCATGCCCGTCCTTCTGCAGAATTCGCAGCATCAGCTGCTGGTTTACGAAGTTGTCTTCGGCAACCAGTATTCTGAGCGGACGTGTCGGCCGCGCCAATGTCTCTGAGGCTTTCGCCGGGTTCGCAGGCCGGTCTGACGTTAACGACAGCTGGCGGGGCTTTCTCTGCAATACATCGACCATCGTCTCCAGCAATTCTGACTGCTTCACCGGCTTGGTGAGGTAAGCGCCAAGATCCAGAGTTCGACATTTCTCTTCAAAGTTGATCGCATCTGCGGAACTCAGCATCACGATGTTCGTTCTGGAAACAGCCTGATGAGAGCGAATCAGAGCCGTCACATCAAATCCATCAAGATCGGGCATCTGCAGGTCCATCAGTACCAGATGATAGGGATTCTTTTCTTTCAGACCCCGCTCCATTTCGGGGATCACCTGAGAACCGTGTGACACGGTTTTACAGCCGACCTTCCAGCTGTCCAGCATTTCATTCAGGATCAGTCGATTGGTATCGTTGTCATCAACGACGAGTACGCGAACATTTTCGAGAAGCACAGAGTCTGTGACGACCGTTTCGCGCCTTGTTTCTGCCGCTATGCCACAATTTACGGTGAACACAACTGTCGAACCTTTGCCGACCTCACTCACCATATTGATCTGACCACCCATCATTTCAACGAGTCGGCTGCAGATCGTCAGCCCCAGTCCGGTACCGCCGTATCGTCGGGTGGTTGAATTGTCGGCCTGCGTAAAGGGCTCAAAGATCCGGCCGACTTTATCAGGAGCGACGCCGATTCCCGTATCCCGAACAAAGAACCGAAGCGTTATCGAGTCGTTGATGATCTCCACCGGTTCAACGAAAACAGACACCTCACCCTGATGAGTAAACTTGACGGCATTCCCAACAAGATTTACCAGAACCTGTCGGATACGACCGGAATCTCCGACGATAAAGGACGGCAAATCGTTCGGAACCCGATAAGCCAGTTCAAGACCTTTGTGATGAGCTCGAAGCCCAAACAGCTTCATTGTATCGCCCAGCATTTCACGCAGGTCAAAGGGCTGAGGATCGAGTGTCAGTTTGTTCGCTTCAATTTTTGAGAAGTCAAGAATGTCGTTCAGTACTGTCATCAGCGCATCGGCCGATGTCTGAACCAGCTCCATATGTTTTCGCTGTTCAGCCGAAAGAGTCGTCTTCAGAACAAGTTCCGTCAGACCAATGATCCCGTTCATTGGTGTGCGAATTTCATGGCTCATATTGGCAAGAAATTCGCTTTTTGCCCGGTTTGCACTCTGAGCCATATCGCGAGCCCGGGCGAGATTATCATTTGCCTGTCGCAGCGTTTCCGCCTGCTTTTGCAGTTCTTCAGCAACCGCTCGTCGAGTTTCCAGCTCCGAACGCAGGATTGTGGATACACTGGTTGAAAGGACGGAGCCGATGATGATTGTCATTGCCAGCCCCAGAACGGCGGAACGCGCCAGCAGGATCGTTCTGACCCAGTGTCGGGCGTCAAAATCAATACCCAGAATCGCTTCGACCTCCTGATTCGAATTGTAAAGCGGAGTGTAGGCGCTGACCCAGGTGCCCCAGCGATCGGTTGTGGGAACGTCATCGAATACGGATTTTCCCTTAAACGCTTCCGTCATCGGTTCGGTGACTTCTGAGTAGATCTCGCCCGGATCCGTTCGACCTTCGCGATTACCGACGAACTGTCCGTCCCGATCATAATCCGTTTCAGAATCCACAAGCAGAATGACATCGCTGCTGTCCTGCTTTAGCCTCATCGTATAGACATCACTGGCAGCAGGATTCACAGACAGCCACTGTTTCTGTTTTTCGACAAGACGAAGATACACTGGGTCGTTTTCAGCCGACTCGACAGAAATCGTGGCATGCCCGGCGTCCTGCATTTCCAGTGCATAAGTCGGCGCAAATCCTTCAATGCTGGCTCGCAGCTGTTTGCGCTGATGCTCATCCACAAGTGTCATGCCCCAAACGCCCATTGCTGTCAGCAGGACAGTACTAAGCCAGACCCGTGTGCGCAGCCCGCGGGCCGTCAGTCGCCTCAGACAGCGGTAGTCGATATACCAGAGGCAGCCAAAATTCAGGATGATAAAGATTAAGACGTCGAGCTGATGTTGCAGAAAAAAGTGAAGCATAATTAATCAGTGTTCATCAGGCTGAAATGGTGTCGGGAGATAAGCAGCAGATGATGCTCCGTCAATGCATGTTCGGCTTCGACAGATCGGAAAATCAGGTCTTAACGAATGGACGTCGCTGACCGACCTTCGGCGATTCGCATGGGAAGGATTTCCGCAGCAGATCTTTCTGTAACCGATCGAAGAGGGCTGGAGAACAGGCCACTGCCGAGGCAGTCGAGAAGAAACTTCGATGCGTACGAGGCACCCACCGGAGGAGAAAACAGGAAGCCCTGTGCATGAGTCGCACCAAATTCAGAGAGGGTTGTCCACTGACGTTCCGTCTCAACCCCCTCGGCAACCACATGCAGCCCAAGCCGGTGCGCAAGGTTGATTATGGTACGAACGATTTCCGAGTTTTCCTGTGAATCGTGAAGCGTGTTAACGAAGGACTGGTCGATCTTCAGTGAGTCCAGCGGGAAACGGTGCAGGTAGGCAAGTGAGGAATATCCGGTACCAAAATCGTCGATGCTGATTTGCACGCCCAAATCACGCAGGCCGCAAAGAATAGGCCGAATGGCATCGGGACGATCCATCAGCGTGCTTTCAGTTACTTCGATGCAAATACCGTGTGGAACAACGCCCGTTCGTATAATGATCTCATGAAATTTCTTTACAAACTCGGGCTCATAAAGCTGCGTAACAGAGCAGTTGATGTTGACAGTGGCATTCGAGCGATCAGGAAACTGTGCCTGCCACAATGCCGCCTGCTGACAGGCGTTTTCGACAATCCACCACCCCAAAGGAACAATCAGCCCCATTTCTTCCGCGGCTCCAATAAAAGCCATCGGCGAAATCAGGCCCTTAATCGGATGCTGCCAGCGAACAAGTGACTCGAATCCGGTGACAAGCAGGTTATCAAGCTGAACAATGGGCTGATAATGCAGCACAAATTCCTGTGCCTGTAATGCTCGACGAAGATCGTGCTCAAGTGCCAGTCTCTCCGTCGCTCGCTGCTGCATTCCATGTTCAAACTTGCGGCGACGATTGCGACCTTCTGATTTGGCGTAGTACATCGCCGTATCCGCTTCACGCATCAGGTCTTCCGCACACACTGTATTCTGGTCCCCAACCGCGAGTCCGATGCTGAACGTGGGGAACAGCTTCACAGAATCCAGATTGACGGGAACAGCAAATGCCTGAAGGATCCTGTCGGCAACAACATCTGCATCTTCAGGACTGTTGAGTGATTCCAGCAGGATCGTAAATTCGTCCCCGGCATGGCGAGCAACTGTGTTGTTACACTCACAGCGGGAAATGCAGTCGACTGACCGAATACTCTGTTCAAGCCTTCGCGCGATCTCAACCAGCAACCGATCTCCGGCCTGATGCCCAAAACTGTCGTTAATCAGTTTGAAGTTATCAAGATCCAGAAAAAGCACTGCAAAACGACCCTGACGCAATCGACGAGCTCGTTCAATGGTTCGCTCAAGCCGATCCACGAAAAGCAGTCGGTTCGGAAGTCCGGTCAGGGCGTCACCCACTTTTCCCTCGGTAATGTCTGTGAGCGAGCCGGCCATCCGATAAACCTGCCCCTGCGCGTTCCGTACATACACTCCCCGGCATAACATCCATCGATAACTGCCGTCCTGATGCAGCATCCGCAATTCGCAGTCCAGATGTGTCAGGCTCTGATCCTGCTCGGCACTGACCGTGCGGCAGAATCGGACATGATCGTCGGGGTGTACCCGGTCAATCCAGGGTTTTGATGAACGTTCCAGCTCTGTATCCTGCAGACCGAGCATGGACTTCCAGCGAGGTGAGTAGTACACATCACCGGTTTGGACATTCCAGTCCCAAAGTCCGTCATTGGAGCCACGGGCCGCCAGCGCATATCGTTCCTCGCTGTCACGAAGTGCTCGCATTGTCTGCCGCAGCTGGGCATGAGTTGCGATTCGAGCCAGAGTAACGTCCCGGTCAATTGGCTTGGTAACATAGTCGTTCGCTCCGTCGCGGAACGCGGCGATAATTCGGTCACGATCTGCTTCCGCAGTAATCATGATCACCGGCAGTTCGCTGACGGAAAGTGACCTGCGAATTCGTCGCAGGCATTCGAAACCGTCCATCTCAGGCATAACGACGTCAAGCAAAACGACGTCAAACGACTGCTCCTTCAGCCTCTCCAGTGCCGCCTCCGCTGATCCCACCGACTCCGTCTGATATCCATTCCGCTGCAACAGGCGCGCAAGGATCTCGCGATTGGTTCGCTCGTCATCGACAACGAGGATCCTCGAGGCATTCGCTGCGTGCATGGGATGGAGACTTGTCGACATCCAGGATTCCAGGGTGCAGGGGACGATTTACCGGGCGGGAAACTCCTGATGTTTGCTCGCCGACCTCATTGAGGTTAGCTCACCACAGAACGAGTTGTGGTGATTCGTCGACAACCGCTGGATTTCCCTACCCCCTGCAAGTGGACGAGTATTCGAGATCAGTCAGATCCTGACGATTATCCCGCCTCCATCCCCCCTACCCCGGACGGACAACACCTGACAACTCATGCGTCCTTACGGAGGATATCCGTCCGGCGTTCAGACAATACAATGCAGCCTGATTGCCCGCGGTTTTCCGCACTCGCTGCAGGGCTTTCTGAACTTCCGCCATGACCCGTTCAACTGGCACCGGACGCCGGTCCGGAATCACCGTCAATCCACCAATGCTGGCAGAGACGACAATGTCTTCAGTACAGGAAAGCCGTATCCCCGCAATTCTGGCACGAATGCGTTCCGCTACTCGTGCAACCAGTTCAGAACTGACGTCCGCCATCGCCACAAGAAAATCATCATCACCCAGACGCAGCACATAGTCCTTCGCACGCACCGATGACTTTAGCAAACTTGCTGTCCGGCGCAGTGTTTCATCTCCAAATGCTGTCCCATAATGCTCATTCAGGTGCCTAAAATTGTCGATGTCGATCAGCAGGAATCCACACGTCTGACCGTCTCGCTGAGCGGCCTCAAATGTTTTCCCAACCAGCTTTTCCAGCAGCACAGGGCTATAAACTCCTGTAAGGACATCAAACCAGGCTGCGGGCGGTCGTTCATCCTGACAAACCCCCGTTCTCGAAGAACGCCCATTGGTGTCTTTGGCAGCTGGCATTCCCGTCGCGATGCACAGCTGATGCTGTAAAGCCAGACCGGCCAGAGTGTTCTGAGCATCCTCGAGAATTCGCTCCAGCGACCGCGACTGACCAATATCAACCATAAAGTTGCCGGCCGTCTGAAATGCACGAGCATCAATGTCCGCGAGTGCCGGTGTTATCTCGTCCGGTGTAAATCCAAAAACAAACGTCAAAATCCGATCAAGCTCATCTCGCTGAAAGGCTCGATTTCCAACAACATGTTCGAAATACTCCACGATCAGTGAAGCCGTTGAGGCTGCGGCCGACAGAGAGGCCCGGGCAGGGGTCCGAGTACTCAGTGCAGAAAAATCGTGATGCCCGGCAATCGCCTGCACAAACGATTCATCCAGATTCCATCGCCGACAAAGCTCTGTACTTACATCCACGTGGGTGAACCCGAATGCCGCTCGTTCCCGAACGATCAGCGCAGTCTCATCCATGGAGGTCAGCACTTCTTCGATATATCGATCCTCCTGAGCAGCAAGCAAAGCCAGTCGCCCGATATCCTGCATCAGCCCGGCCAGAAACCAGTTTGCGGGATCCGCGTCCGAGACATGGTGCGCCAGCGTTTCTGCAGCAGAGGCCTGCAGCAGGGACTGCCTCCAGAGCAGCTGGTACCATCCGCGAACATCGACTGTCCGGCCGCTGCGATGGCTGGAAAGCGTAAACCCCATGACCAGCATCCGGACCAGATTGATTCCAAGCAACGGCACGGCCGTTTCAATTGAACTGGCCCGATAACGCAGCCCAAAAAGGGCGGAATTTGCGGTCTTCAGAATTCTTGCAGCAATTGCCGGATCCGCACGAATCACCTCAACCAGTTGCTCGATATCAGGCTCTTCCTGGCGCGCAAGCTCAAGCACCTGCACTGCCACTTCCGGCAGAGTAGGCAGGTGCTCCGAATTCAGGACATCCTGCAGCGATACCGCCACGTTGAGATTTCCTAAGCAGAATCACGCGAAATGCAGTTTACCCCGGTTAGGATTATCGAACCAATTCTGAGCTGCTTGCCGTTTCATCGTGCTGATTTCGTTTGGCAAATTTTTCCGGACGAGAAATTCGGCAGATTTTGAAATGGGGCGTCGATCAGCCGCCTTAAACGTAGCTTCTGCCGCCGTCATCGTCGGCGATATCTCGCGAATTTCGCCGGTCTTCTGCTTTCCGTGACGGACGACTCGCCGTTACATGGTATTGGTTTTTGCCCATCAACCCCGTTCGGTTCGCATCGGTCGTGACACTCTGCCGCCGCTTGACGTTTGGCCGTGAGGAGCACAAAATAAACATCCTGCATAGTGGTTGTGTATTACTACTGAAGATTTCTGTACGAAGTCATTGATCCCGTAACGTGGGCATTGTCCTCACTTCATACGCTCTAAATCACCGGGCATGCTGGGATGACACCGACGCTGAACGACAAAGAATCGCCGCCGTCAGCTGCAACAGATTCAGGACGCATGATCGCTTCAGCGGCAAACTGCGAACCGCATTCCTGTGCCGAGACGGAAAAGCGATCTGCAGATTTCCTCGTACAACCACCTGAACCGCTGCCTGAGAATACGTCTTCGACTGAGACACATTCATCACAACCGATCAGTCGAACTCTGACGAATCACGGCCATGTTTTCACTGAAGGGGATCGCTGCTTCCTCAGAATCCTGCTGATTGTTTCGCTTCTGTTCTTTGCTGCCGAATGGATCATCGTGGTGACTCGAAAGCCAGATCCTCTGATTATTCAGCGAGGTGAACAGTTCTCTGCGAGCTTCCGGGTGCATGTCAATTCGGCTACCTGGATCGAATGGATGCAGCTGGATGGTATTGGCCCATCCCTTGCACATCGCATCGAAGCTGATCGTCGCCTCAATGGTCCATTTCGTTCCGTCGATGATCTTCGGCGTGTTTCAGGTATCGGGCCCGTCACACTTGAAAGCATTCGCCCAGGGCTGATCTTTGATGAACCTTTGCTTCCCTCGGTACCGGAATAAAATGACCTCGCCAGTGCATTGCCGTGTTTGCATTGGGTGCAGCGGTTATCCGGTCGCTCGGCCAGTTCAGTCCACCGGTCGCAAATGAAATTGAATCCATTCAAAGATGGTCAGGGTAAGGGCGGCCACCAGAGCCCACTGGGAAATCGGAATCACAGGACCGGAGGACCGGGCTGCGGTGTCATCCGGAAATACTTCCTGCCGATTCAGATTGCCTTCATCACTATCTGAAAACGAGACTTTATTCGAAGGCTTTTCCGCAATCTGATGCATAACCGTCTGCAATACATTGCTGATAAAGATTGGAAACGCCGTTCGCAGCGCCAGATCGCTCTGTTCAAGATTCACTGTCAGGACAACAACATTTCCCTGTTCGCGAGGGAATAGAACACAAAGCGGATCATTGTTTTGATTGCTCGCGAGAATCTGATGTTCTGCCTGGGGTAGAATCCGAGCAATCTCACCGGTCTGGATCTCTTCCAGCCGCACGTCTCGGAGAAACGGCGAACTGTGATTCTGACTTAGCAGCGAGGCACCGGGGACACTGCCTGTCATTTCCCACAACTCACTGGACGTTACCGGCGACACGACCAGAACATTTCCTTTCGGAACTGTCTGCAGTGGCCTGCGATCGACAACAAGCAGGCCATCTTCAGGCGAATTCACTGGAACCGTTGCTGTTGTTGTCAGGCTGGCGACAGAGTTTGCTTCGATTGCGCTTTGAAGAAAATCTCCGCCTTCCGACACCAGCGTGACATCAACTTTTCGGAGTGACGGGATCGTTGTCCGCATTGAATCGTCCTCGACAAGAGCATTGACCGGCGCCCGGGAGAATTTCTCTTCGGCCACCTCGACCGGAAGGAGATTATGCAGCGACGCCACCAATATACCCCCATCGGCAGTTCTGACCTGAGCTTTCGTCGCGACACTGGAATCGCCATCCAGCTTCAACGGAATGACGTCGATCAAAGAATCGGCAAGGCTGAGCTGAAGTTCACATCGAATACCGACAGTTCCATGATTTTTGACGTCCACGTGAATCTCATGAGTCTCCGGATCGACGGGGCTCACTCGGGTGACAAGCTGACGAATCGCCACGTTGTCCGCTGGCTGTCCAACCAATACCCACTTCACCGAAGACTGACGAACAAGTGTTTCCACTTCGCGAAAACAACCATCAGTGAAGACGAAAATCTGTGAAACCTGTTTCCGGCCCCCGCCCCCGCCCCCGCCCCCGCGGTCCTGACTGGTGCTGGGGTACTGAGAAACTATTTGGGCCATTTCCAGAGCCCCGCTCATCTGAGCAGAATCAGAAACCACACCGATTTCCATTAAACGAGATTCCAGCAGGAGCTGACTGTCGGTTGGGTTACAGACAATTCGAGGAGTACCGGCGGCGGTCAGAATGGCCATTTCATCGCAAGGCAGCAGCTGCTGAATCATTTCCTTTACGTGACTCACAGCACTCTGAAAACGAGTTTCCGACCGATCAGAAGCCAGCATGCTGAGCGAATTATCCAGCACCACGATCATGCGAGTTGCTGGACGAGTCTGCTGGCCGGAAAATGGTTCAGCCAGTGCCAGAATCAGCAACATCGCAAACAGCAACTGAAGCAAAAGTGACCGAATATTGTTCGGTCGGCTAAATCGGCCTCCTGCCTGCTTCACTGCAGGAATTTGTCGCCAGAACATGCTGGTCGCCACACTGACGCGTCGTCCTCGACCGCGAAAGGCATACAAAAGAACAATGGGAATGAGCACTACCGCCCAAAACATTGCTGCAGGATTGTTCAGATGCATGAAAGTTTGGTCGTTAGTTTGCAGTGACGCAGCTGAAACCGTGGGTCCAGCCGGATTCATGGGTGACAGGACTTACAGGAAATCGTAGCATCCCGCGGGCTCTGATTCACTGAACGATCGGAAAACAGACTGGTCTTGTCAATAAGCACACCTGCGACATAGTCTGCTTCAGCAGAACTCGTCGCGGTTCCTTCAGGCATCGTCAGGTTGAGAAGTCTGTTTCGTTTTGGAAGGGCGTCCTCCAAACATCACCCGGATCATCACCTCTGCAGGAATTTTTTCATGCATTCCGTTCTGAATAAGTCTGTGTTCCTTGTTAAGGAGCATGTCGGCTTTTTCAAGGCTGCAAACAACTACGATATTTATGATCCTGCATCGGGCGAAATGATCATCTTCTGTCGGGAAGACCGTCTGGGCATGTTCACGAAGTTACTGCGATTCACAGACTATAAACGAATGACACCATTCGAAATTCACCTCACCACGGTGACTGGTGAACCTGTGCTGACTGTCCGCCGTGGTGTTTCACTGTTCCTGTCCAAAGTGGATGTTCTGGACGAGTTCGGACAGCGAATTGGTGGTTTCAAACAAAAGCTGTTTTCAATCGGCGGAGCTTTCAGCGTTCTGGGCAGTGATGATCGGGAACTGTGTGTGCTGAAGGGTAAATGGACAGGCTGGGATTTCAGTTTTAAGGCGGGAGAACGCGAACTCGCCCGAGTCACAAAAAAATGGAAAGGGCTCGGAAAAGAAATGTTCACGTCGGCTGACAATTATGTGCTGGCGATTTCCGATGATGTGCCTCACGACAATCCGGTGCGACAGCTGATTATGGCAGCCGTCATGTGTATCGATATGGTTCTTAAGGAATAAAGGTTGCTGAACGTGGATATCCGGAGCCTGGCCACGACGGTTTTTGTCATCAAACCGGAATTTTCAGGTCCGTCACCGGCGTTGAAACGGCGTGAGCCTGGCCGTCCAGTGTCCCTGCTCCACGAACAACTCGACGAATCTCCGCTGTCAGCCGAACCAGAATGATGGCTTGTCGCACTGCAACAAACGTCATTGTCAGCAAAAAGCAGCCCAGACCAGAACCGATCGCTCCCACTACGATCTGCGCGCCTGGGCGGATCACGGCAGTAATGAATATGCCGAAGAATATCAGTATCAGAATTCGATGATAGAGTCGCACCAGCTTCACCGCGGCTGCTTCAATATCAGATCGGTGCAAAGCTGAAGAAAGCTGGGACAGGAATTTCAGAAATGTTGTGAATGATCGTGACGCTGACCAGGCCGCAAGAAGGTGTATTGGGGGAAAGGCGATGGCCATGGTTCGCATGACGGTGGCCGCCGATCCATATCGAAGTGCGTGCGTCAGTGATTTCCGTGCATCACTCCCTTTTCGAAGCCCCTTCAAACACCGCCACTGTCCCCAAAGATAAGTCAGCCCCCAAAGCATCCCCAGCATCATCTGAATCGCAACAAATGCCATCAGTTCTGGTGAGTTCTTCTTTTGCTGATGAAGTATGAACTGAACAAGGAAGCCCGCAACCACCAGAAAACTGCTGGCGAAAAACAGAATCCACGAAGCGGTCACAATGAACAGACCGAAAGACAGTGTGCGTGGACTGACAATAGCCGAATCATCGAGCGTCCTGGCAGGCGATTCGACGGCTTCCATATCGGTAGTGACGGGGAATCTATCCGCAGGAGGATCTACCGCCGGGACTATTCGTTTGCCCGGGATGTTCCGTTCCAAAACTACGGGAAGAAACAGGTGTCGACAAAAAGGACATTCTGCCTTCTTACCGACCGGGAGCTCCGTAAGAAAAATGGTCGTCGCACAGCGGGGGCATTCAGTTCTCATCTGTTGCATTCAGCATGATATCGGGCCTGATGTGGCAAGCGTCCAACACAGGTAAGATCCAGTTAGGCACCGCAGCTTCGCCGCCGGTAACACAGCAATTGCTTCATAAGTTTCACGCCTGAGCGTTCCGTTGACAACCGCTCCAGGATGAAAATCGAGATTGAATCGGAATGCCCCCCACGTAGGCGAGTCTCTCCGAGACTCGCAGATCGAGGCCTCTCTCTGAGACGCCTCGATTGCAAATCCAGATGATTGATGTCCAATTGCTGACCTGCTTGCGCGAGTCTCGGAGAGACTCGCCTACGTGGACGTCTCTCTGAGACGCGGGAAAAGATGATTGATGGCGAATGGCGGCGGTGCAGGCGCGAGTCTCGGAGAGACTCGGCTACGTGGGCGTCTCTCCGAGGCGCGGGGAGAGACGATTGATGGTGTCTGGAGAACCCGATGACAAGTTACGCCGAATTCCGCATACCTACAGCCAGAGATATCTCTGCACAAATTCTACGACGTCCCCAAACAGACGAAATGCCAGCGTTGACTGACCACAGTAGATGCGAACAGTCACTTCCGCACCGATACGCTTCTCAGGCAGCTTCTGCCCTTCATTGGCAACCGCGATTAACTCAAAGGCTGTACCGATCTCAGAATCGGTCGTTGAACGGGTGGCGATGCGAGTGAGGCGGCACTCAAGACCTTTTTCGTCGGGCTGTGTCGCAAGATAGAAGCGGGCCGGCAATTCGCCGGATTCACCTTTTTCAATCTGCTCTCGCTGAGCACGAAGGATATGTCCCATACGCTTTTCAGCAACGAGCAGTTCCATGTGCCACTCACCCTGATCATCCATAATATCAAACAGATGGTCTCCCTGCCGAACCGGTCGATCCTCCAGCAGCTGGCGAAGCTGAAAATTCGGAATGATGCCATCACGAGGTGCTCTCAATGTCAGCTTTTCGTCCCTTCGACGTTCCAGCGTCTGCAAATGGAATGTTGCAATGAGCTGGTCCGTTTCGATGCGTGTTGCTTCGACATTCAGACGGCTGACGTTTTCCAAGCCGCTGCCGTCCACTGACCTTCCGGCAATACTGCTGGCTTCCTGGAGCTCACGTTTCTTGATCACCAGCAGTTGCTTCTGCTTGTCAATTTCTGCCTGAGCCTGACGAATCTGTTCGTCCAGCTCGTCATTTTGCATGACTACCAGAATGTCGCCCTTTTTGACTCTTTGTCCGCCGTTGACCTTCAGGCCATCCCGTGTGATTTCGCCATCCCATTTCGCAAAGACAGCGAACTGGTCGACAGGCATGAGCTTGCCTTCGGCGTCCACCGGATAGTCAACTTTGATCAGTGCTCCTGCGGCCACAAGACCTGCGACCACGACCAGTACAGCGGTTGTGATTGCCAGTTTGCGTCCATGGAACCATTCGAGCAGTTTTCCGATCAGTTTCCAGAGCGAGATCCCAAAAATGCGATTGTGCTGACGAGCGTTCCAGAGAGCCGCTCCCACATGATCGGCAAGCAGTTCAGCACGTTGTTCGAGCTGCGGGGCTGGTTCCGATTCCGCAATCTGTTCGATCACCAGACAACCCGTGGCTTTGGGGCGTTTTGTACGACGTTTGCGTTCTTCGTCCTCGCCCTGCTTTCGCACCATCGGTTCGTTTTCGAACGTTGGTACCATCATGATCATGCGAGAACCGCTTTCCTGAACGAATGCGGCGAGAGGCTCTTCGATCTGTGGCGGCAGGCCTTCGACCTTCCCCGTATAAATCAGCGTTTCGCCCATCTCTACGACTCGCTGAGCCAGCTTTCTCATGGCGCTAATCAGATTCGCTCGCGGATTGACGGAACTCTGGCCGCTCACCGCCCTGACTTGCACACTGCGCCCTTTGCGCACAACGACGCTGACACGGTCCGCAGCCACCAGATTGCGGCCATCACTGGCAGCCGCATCGGCAACTTCCTGTTCATCCAGTGTCCGCTGAATACGAAGCGTGAACTGCTCAAAATCCGTCCAGAACTGATTCTTCAGATCTGCCGATTCTCCGGTATCCCGCCGTTTGCCTTCAATAAATCGGGATGCGTATCCACACATCTGTTCAAGAAACTGCATGTAGCCGGACTGAGCTTTCGTCGGAACATCTGCTCGCTGAAACAGCTCCACCACACCGACGCACGCTTTTTCCTTATGCAGTGCCGACAATACCAGCACATGTTCCGTCGGCAGCTTTGCACCACCCTCATGATTCAGCGTCCGGGCCTCCCCGGTCTGAAGCACATCAGAAAGCAGCTTTTCATTCATTTGTACGGCCCCGGGACGCTCCCGAAGGCCGGTCTGATCCAGATTGACCTGAGCAGCCAGTCCGAGCCGCCCGGTATCCTCGATCATCCAGACCGCTCCGGCTCGGGCGCCGATGGCCATCACGACTCGGTTAAGGAACTCCTGGAAATAGATCTGTGGTGGCAGATTCTGGCCGGACATCTGTTCGATTTCACGAGCCAGCTGCATTACCTTTTCGCGAACTCGGCGCAGGTTTTCATCCGTAGGCAGAGGTTCTGTCATGACTGCTTGCTTCCGATGCACTGGCGGACAGGTTGTGTCCGAATGATTCTATTCCGACTAATTCAATACTGTCTGTCGTCGTTAACTGCCTGTCTTCGTAATCTGCCCCGGCATACCCGAAATATCGCAGGTTTGGCAGAGCATGGAAGTGTCTCACACCAACGCAAACAGGGCAACAGACACTTTCCCACCGCGGCGTCAGGAAGTAAGAGATCAGTCCAGGGGTAAAATTGTGACGTTTGGTGTCAGCTGATACGACAGCCAACCCGATTTCACGTCCGCAGCGTTTCTGGTGATCGCCAAAAAATGCTGAAAAACCATAGATTAGCAGCCGAATCGCCCGATTTGCCAGAAAATTGTGGTATTCCTGCAGTTTGCAGATTTCCCGTCACGTGACTACAACGCTTCTTTGCTTTGTGAAAGGCACCGGAACAGGCCCCGACAGAACCCGAATGCCCTGATTTATCAGGTTTTTGCGGATGGTCTCAGCTGATCACGGAAGCCTGTGCTGTTTTACCCCGGTGTATTTGAATGGGACTGCTTTCGTGACTCGGATGATGCGTGCCGAAGTGATAGCCATTGGCTCAGAACTGACTTGTGGATCGCGACTCGATACCAACAGCCAGTGGTTAAGCCGCGAACTGGAGGCACTGGGCTGGACAGTCCATCGCCATACCACCCTGAGCGATGATATGGCTGAGATCGTCGAGGAATTTCGAGCTGCTTCCGGACGTTCGGATGTGGTGATCGTGACGGGGGGCCTCGGTCCCACTCTGGACGACATTACCCGTGACGCTCTGGCAGACGCATTTTACCAGAAACTTGTGACGGATACGGATTCTCTCAGGCAGATACAGGCCCTTTTTGCAGCTCGAGGCAGAGACATGCCGGAACGCAATCAGCGTCAGGCCCTTCGCCCGGAACTTGCGGAGGCAATCCCCAATCGTTGTGGAACAGCACCTGGAATTCTGCTGCGAGTTGCCGGTCGCACTCGTTCGTTTCAGGGAGACTGCAATTCCGATACAGATCCCGGGAAACTGGATTCAGGCACGAAGGAAACTCTTTTCGCCGTGCTTCCCGGGGTGCCGGCGGAAATGAGGCCCATGTTCCAGGAACAGGTTCAGCCGCTGCTTGCCGAAAGCGGAATGGCGCTTCATCGATCTGTAATCCGCACATTTGGATATGGAGAATCCGACGCGGAACGACTCCTGGGAGACCTGACTGCCCGAGGTCGTAATCCGGAGGTTGGCATTACGGCAAGCGAAGCCGTGATTTCACTCTCCATAACGGCCAGAGCACCGTCGGCTGAAGAGTGCAGGACGATGTCGGAAGTGGTCCGCGCACAGATTCTTGAACGACTGGGATCGGCCGTATACACGGAAGACGATCGGGAGCTGCATGACGTCACCGGACAGTTGCTGCTCTCCAGAGGTAAGCGAGTTGCCTTTGTTGAAGGTGCCACCACCGGTGGTCTTCTGGCTCACTGGTTTACTGAAGATACGGTTCGTGATTCGTGTATGTCGTTTGGACGAATCATGTGTATCCTGCCCGACTGGCGGTCACTCACAGAAGCATCGACACTAATGGCGGAATGGGAAAAGTACGCTCATGCCGAGGCACAGTCCATTCTGCAGTCCGGAACGGCTGACTTTGTCCTGTTATCCTCACCATACATCACGACAACCACGTCGCAGGGGGTTATCCTGAAGCAGGGGCAGGTTGCCATCGCTGGGCCATCGCTGTTCAGGACGTTTGACGTCAGTATGTCAGGCAATCTGGCAATCTTCCGGCAGCGAGCAGCCCGAACGGCGCTGAACCAGCTGAGACTGCATTTGATCAATCTTTAATCTTTCGAATTCGTAACGGACCGGACGCTGACAATCTGTCCGGTTCATCTGTTTCGGCATGGTTTTCGGCCCGTTACTTATTCCTGATAAATTCCTCGCTCCCATTTAGGTCGCTCCCATTTACGTCACGGATTCACTGAAAGCAGGATTGATGCCCAGAAAGAAAGCAAACCCCGCCGGTCGAAAAACGGCTGCTGAAAAGGCGCCGTCTGAAAAAGGCAGTTCGCAGAAAAGCAGCCTGCCCAAACCGCCGGTGATTCTTGTCCGCGAAGCTCAGCGGGATGATATTCCGCAGCTGGAATCGTTCGTCGAAAAGTTTGTACAGGCGAATCGCCTGTTACCACGAACGACAGACGAACTTTATGACCTGATTCCGTTCGGATTTGTCGCAGTCTCAGGCGATCAGCTTGTCGGCTTCGCGGCACTGGAGATCTATTCGGCTAAACTGGCCGAAATCAGAAGTCTGGCCGTTCATGAAGATTTTCAGGGACAGGGGATTGGTCGGGCTCTTGTGCAGAAATGCGTTGACCTTGCTCAAAGGCGAAACATCCTGGAAGTAATGGCGATCACATCGGCCGACGGATTTTTTAAAGCCTGCGGATTTGATTTTACATTACCTGGCGAAAAGAAAGCCGTCTTTATGCAGACTCGGGAAGAGTACTGAGATGAAAATCACGCGGCTCGAAGTTTTTGTGATCGGAGATGGCCCGGAGATTGATCCCGATAAAGGAGGCGTTGAGCCGCTTGCCTGTCTTCGTGTGCATACGGATCAGGGCCTGAGTGGTCTTGCTGAGGTGTTTCGGGTCCCGCCGGGTGTTGTTCAGGCGACCGTCGGCAATCGTGAAACCCACTTTGGTAAACTGCTGATCGGTCAGGAGATTACTCACCCCGGGCGTCTCTGGCAGCTCGTCTGGGATGCTCTGATGCATACAAACCGTCGCGGCTGGGAAATTATTATCCTCGGTGCACTGGATGTTGCGATCTGGGACATCTACGGTCAAATGCTGAACCAGCCTGTATGGAAGCTGCTTGGCGGTGTTCAGCGCGGACCTTTCCAGACTCCGGTCGGCAGTTCCCCCGTCGTAACGCCCTACTGCACGCTGGTCTCCGATGTCTGGGGTGGTGAGCCCATGTTTCGGCAGCAGACGGATCGGGCGACTCATCTTGCATCGCTCGGCTATCGAGCATTCAAAGTGGAACCCATGATGTGCACACCTGAGGATGTTGTGGAACTGGCCCGGCGTTTTCGCAGGGAACTGGGCGATCAACTGACTCTGATGGTCGATGTGGGGTATCTGTTCAATGATGTTCCGGTGGCTGCCAGAGTCTGCCGACAGCTCGAGGAACTCGATATCTTCTTTTTTGAAACTCCGTTTCCTGTGGATTCGCCGATTCCATGGGCAAAGCTGGCTGCTCAGACGTCAATCCCGCTGGCCATGGGAGAACACGGTGTAACCCGCTGGGAATTCCTCGATATGATGGATCGAGGCCAGGTAAATGTTGTGCAGCCTTACATGACGACCTGTGGTGGTCTGACAGAGGCGGTACGAATCGTCGAACTGGCCGTGCCTCGAGGTGCCATTGTCTGTCCAGGTAACTGGTCCACTCAAATTCTTGGAGCGGCGTCCGTGCACCTGGCTGCATGGTCTCCCGTGAGTCCATTCATTGAATTCGCCGCCGCTGAAGTGTTCGATTCCCCTTTAAGAACGGAACTGCAGCAGGCCGGTTTTCCAGTCCGCAATGGCGAGATTCAATTACCGGAGTCTGCCGGAATCGGATATCAGCTGCCGGAGCAAATCGTAAAGGCCTTTGCACTGCCCTGAACGTGATCGGTCCGAAGCCGATTCCAGACCCGGTTACAGGGAATATTCCGCTGCTGACGGCATCAGTCCTTCAGACCGGCTATTCACTTCGCAGCGAAAAATCCATACGAATCTCCCAGTCGTCAGGATCCTGCGGACTGCAGTCTTCCGATTCCAGGTTTAACGGAAAGCGAAGCCGGGTAGTTGATGTAGACTTTATGCAACAACTCGGACTCTGCATGTTCACTTCTCTCGACTGAACGTTCCCTGAAAGCCCTGATCATGTCCTCTTTGGTTGACGAGCCAGCACAGGCGGAAACAGCGGAAGACGCTGGTGCCAGTCAGTTGCCGGATGCCTCTGTGCTGGAAGACAAGACGCCGATCTGGTTTCGTTCGACTCCCGGATCTGCTTTGTTTGTACTAACCATCGGAGCCGTTTTTGCCGTAATGGCCAATCGCCCGCTCTGGCACACAGATCTGTGGGATCATATCAACTATGGCGAGCATATCGTCAGCCATCAGTCGATCTCATCAACAGAGCCGCTGCTGCCCCTGTGTCAGGGAATGCCGATGATCAATATTCCCTGGCTTGCTCAGGCTGGCATGGTGTTTCTGAAAGACACCGCCGGACTGGCATCACTCCAGTTTGTCTATGCCCTGCTGATCGCCGGCAGTCTGGCGACAATCGCATGGCGAGCCACGAAGAATGCAGCGAGTATGTTTGCCGGGCTGCTGGCCGCAGCCATCTTTTTTATACTCAACTATTACCAGTTCATGATCATTCGGCCTCAGCTGCTGGGCGTTCTGTTTTTCAGCATTGTTGCCGCATGGTCGCATGCCGCAAACAGGGTGTCTCGGTTGTCATGGACTGGACTGCCACTGATGTTTGCTGTCTGGGCAAACTGCCATGGCTCGTTTGCAATCGGCCTGCTGATCATGGGGCTGACCTGTGCCGGACGAGCGGGAGATGTCTGGCTGCGATCGAAGTCCCTTAAGCTGGCGATCGCTGATCCTCAGGTGAGCCAGATTTTCCTGATCATTCAGCTTTGCTCAGCCGCAGTGCTGCTCAATCCGGCCGGGCTGGCCGTTTATACAGAAGTCCTCGGGATGGCATCCAATTCCAATGTGGACTCCATGTTTGAATGGAATGCGCTCACCTTAAGAATGAAGCAGGGCCAGTGGGCCGCCGGAATGCTGCTGCTGTTACTGGTATCGATCAGGCTAACACCTCGCCGGGTTCGCCTGACTGAAATGCTGCCTCTGATTGCAACCGGTCTTCTGACATTCTGGTCAGCTCGCATGATTAACTGGTGGGCTCCCCTGATGGCACTCGTCACCGCAACCCATCTCAGTGCCGCATTGCGTTCCATCCGAAAGGTGCAGCGTCGCAGTGAAGCCGTACCTGCTTCCGGCCTGTGGACCGTCGTTAATCTGGGCCTCTGCTGGATTCTGTTTGCATTTACTGGATTTGGTGTGCAGGTCGTCCATGGCAAAGCTCCGGAAATCTCTCGAATGGTTTCGAAACAAACCCCGCTGCAGCTGGTGAAGTGGCTGAACAGTAAAGAACAGTTGCCGCAGGGAATCAGCTTCGTACCGGCAGAATGGGCGGGCTTCGTCATGTATGCGGGTCCGGTTTCGATCAGACCAATGGTCAATCTGCACGTGCATGTCATTCCGGTCGACGTCTGGACTGATTATCTGAGACTGATGAACGGCCCCAGCGACTGGGAACCGCTGCTCGATCAGTACGGAATCAATCTCGTTGTGGCCGACAGAGAACAACAGCCGGGACTAGTCAGGCGCCTCTCGGAAAGTGATGCATGGACGGCCCGATATCAGGACAATCAGGCGATCGTCTTTAGTCGCAACAAACCCATTTGACGGACAGTTCCAATGACTTTGCTGAACAGAAATGGGCGAGTGTCTTTCCGAATGGTCGTGCTCACACAGGTGTGTGCCGCCGGTGCCTTCCTGATTTCATGGATGCTGCTGCCGGATTATCGCCAGAGCGAAGTCATTGCCCGACTTTCAAATAAGCCGGTCACACTCGATGTCAGGATCGAGAGCAATGACCCAATAAGAATTGCATCACTCTACGATGATCCAAATGTCGTGTCCGATGAAGAACTGGCCGCAGTGCTGAAGAAAGTGCTCCCACGCTTCAGTCGAAATCAGATGCGGCCCAACTATATTGAACATGCACTGCGAATCTGGGGCGACAAAATTGAATTTACGGACCCCGGTCTCATTTCCGGCCCGCAGATGCGTGAGTTTCTCACTGATACATCAAAGTATCGGGAATCCTGGGGAGCCGATTCGGACCCGATCCTGCAGCCCGGTTCTGATGGCATCTCCATTCGCTGGGGTTCAGATCGCTCCGCCAGTGTCCACCACGATCACTTACTGGCCAGCCTGACAGAAGCCGGTGTTTCACTGGATCGCCCGGTATTCACGCCTCGCCGCTCACTGCATTTTCGAGATGTGCTGACTCAGGCGATGCGGGATTTCCAGCTGGATGAGCGAGAAACAGAATGGTCCGTCATGGCGTTTGGCTTCTGGCTGGCTCCTCAGCAAACCGTCGAATGGCACAATGGGCAGGGACGACGACTGAGCTTTGACCTGCTCGCCGATCGACTGATGCGAAACCATAAAAAGCATGGTGTCTGTCTGGGAACCCACCGAGTTTACTCGCTGATGGTGCTGCTTCGACTGGATGAACAGTACGGAGATCAAATTGTGTCAGATGAAACCGAGGCCCGAATAATGGCCTATCTGACCGACGTCCGCGACCTGATCGTCGCGGCCCAGTCGCCAGACGGATCCTGGCCGCCAAACTGGACGGAAGGTGCCGAGGCTGCGGCAAAAACTGACCCGGCCGAAAAGAAGAAGTCGCGGGTAATTTCAACGGGCCATCATCTGGAATGGCTGGCAATTGCCCCTCCATCGCTGCATCCGGACCGCAGCCAGGTGGTCCGGGCGGCTGACTGGGCGATCGAAGATGTTCTGATGACGCCGCAGGAAGTCATTGAAGAAAATTACACTTTTTATTCGCACGTCGGCAACTCTCTTGCACTATGGCGAAAGACGACACCGGCGGAATTCTGGGAAAACTGGCGTAAAACACATCCGGACTGCGAAGAGCTGAACGAGCTGTCGACGCCTGACCCCACACTGAACCAATCTAAAAAATGACTGGAATTTTCTCAAACAATTGGACACACTGCAGAGTTACGGCAGAGTTTCGTGTCTTTAACGATCTCTGAGAGTGCAGGGATGCCCGTCGGCCGATCGCCGTAACTGTTCAGGGACAGATAGGTTCTTCGTATGGTCAATAAGATCGAAAAACCATTTCAGCTGCTGATCGCCGACGACAGTCGGGCATTCAGAGAAGTACTGCGTGAAGTCCTGGAAGACCGTCCGCTTTTGCAGCTGCACGAAGCAGAATCCGGCGAAGAAGCGGTTGAAGTGGTGCAGCGCAAACGAATTGACATTGTTTTGCTGGACATGCATATGCATGTCATGACCGGTCTGGATACTCTGCGAGTGCTAAAGCAGATGGACGCCATCAGGCCTTGCATCCTGATCACGTCGGATACCAGCGAAGAACTTCGCCGGGACGCTCAGAATGCCCATGCATACTCCGTACTGAAAAAGCCGGTGATGAGACGCCAGCTGGTTTCCACGGTATCCAGTGCACTGGTCACTGCCTACAGTGCACTGGTTACCCGGTACGATGTGAACGAACAGCTTGGGGTTTCTTCACCCGACGACTAATCGCCCGAATCTGCCTGATCAGGCAGCCACGTCTGTGATTGTTGCTGTCATTCCGTCGAGCTCAGCGTCCGCGCTTTCATCGGCCTGACGTCCTTTTGGCAGCCGATCCTTCACGTCATAAGCAAGGCCGGTGGCTCGCAGCAGTCTGATCGACCACCACGTAATATCCACTTCCCACCATTTGTGCCCCGCCGGAGCAACACTGGGATGGGCATGGTGATTGTTGTGCCAGCCCTCGCCGTAAGCAAGAATTGCGACCCACCAAAGATTTCGGGAATGGTCGCGAGTGTCATAATTGCGATATCCCCACAGGTGAGTGGCGGAGTTCACGAACCATGTGCTGTGATAAGCAGCTACCATTCGCACGCACATCCCCCAGACCAGCAGCGAAACGCCCATCTGCCAGCCACCCAAAGACCAGCCGATACCGAGCAATACGAGACCACTGCCCCACAGCCACAGCGCAAATGTCTTTTCAAAGAAGTTCATCATTGGCCGATCAACGAGTTCCGGCACATACCGTCGAAACAGCACTCGTCCGGCCTCAGTCGTACGTTTGGGGAACAGCCAGAGAATGTGAGACCACCACGGTCCGACCGTGATCGGAGAATGAGGATCACCTTCCTGGTCCGATTTATGGTGATGCAGTCGATGCGTGGCCGCCCATGTCAGCGGTGAGCCTTCTCCCGACAGACACCCGCACATCAGCACAAAAAACTCAGCCGGTGATCGCAGCTTCATCGATTTGTGAGCCAGATAGCGATGATATCCGAGACAAATCCCCACACTGCAGGTCAGCCAGTGCAGAGCCACACATACGGCCAGACCCGTCCATGAAAAGAAGAAAGGAGCGGCAAGTGCGCCCAAATGGACGAAAATCAGAAACCCACTCACAATCCAGTCGACATTAGACCAGCGCAACTGGTCCTTATGAAACGCATTTACCAGAACCTGTGTATCGGCCTGAGTTTGTTGCTTTTTGAGTTCAGCTGGCGATAGAAGTCGATCAGGAATCGCCAGAGTTGCGATCGTACCGCTCATGGATGATTCTCTCTTCCCTATGAGGCTTCAGGTGGATTCGACAAAACGTGTGCCCATCAAAGAAGCACGCCCGGGCTTTTCGTCCGAGATGATCAACAGTACGGTCGATATCGGATCCTCACAATCCCACACCGTCCTGCAGTCGTCAAACCGTTGTCAAAGAACTGTCACAATCGTAAGTCTTTTCTCCAAAGGCACTTACAACCGCAATATCCACCTGAGCGACAGTTCCGATTCCTGAGAAACAAACCTGAGCAATGGCAGAATGGGCACCTTCCGCAATCTGCGCGACTGGTACCGCCGGGTTTTCCCGGAAGGTTCTAAGAACCCCTAACAAAACCTGCGTGAGCCGCGACGTTTGTGGTTGCGTTCCAGGCAAGGAGTGAGGAAGAGACGGGACACCCCGTCGATGACGAATGCCGAAGCCTGAGACGCAACCACAAACGCCCCGGAGGGTTGTGTCGAGAGCGGTCGATCTGCGGCGTCATCACTCCTCGACGACATTTGTCGCCTCGTCGCTCTTCCTTGCAGCTCAACCACTCTCGACACAACGCGGCCACGGAGGTTTTGTTAGGGGTTCTAAAAGTCCAGGCTGCTGGTGTTCGGTTAAGACGCTTTCATGGAAAGCAAACATTGCTGCAGTTGTTGTTCGATCAGATTCCAGTCAAGGTTCTTTGCTTCAGCAATGATCTCGATGCGGCTGTCCCGGCGATAAGCGGTACGCCTGACACTGGTGTCCCGGCCACGTCGCTGAATACTCCACCAGTCATCCTCACAATGAAAAACGCCTTTCAGCCGCAGAACAGACTGAAGACTGCCAAGAAAGTCCCAGAGATCATTTCGGCGGAAGACATCGTCCGCAGCAAAAATCCAGCCGCAGGCGATTTGATTCAGTCCTTCATTCTCAAATCGAACAGGTTTTCCCCCAATCGGGCGGCTCGGCAAAGCAATGGTGGACGAAAAAGGTGATTGCAGGTCGGGACCCTGCACTACCATAGAACTTTCTGCCACAGAACCATCTGCTGCTTGTGCCGGAACTGCGGCATGCTGATGAGCTTCGGGGAAAAAAGGAGGACGGATTATCAGATCATCCAGATCCAGCCATTCCACCTGCAGCTCACCAAACGATGTTTCCGCGATAATCAGCTTGGGCGGATCCTGAGATTCAGCAAATTTACGACACTCCCGGATCTGTTCCACCGAACATTTGTCTGTAAAATTGATTGCAACCACATCCGCCATCTGAATCTGATCCTGAAATACCTCTGAATTCGTAATCCGCGGATTCAGGTAGTCGCGGGGATCCACAAGGCAAATGGTGGTTTTCAGCTGAAGTACTTCAGAAAGTCGCCCGGTTCTCAGCAAATCAATCACTGACGCGGGATGGCCGGACCCCGTCGGCTCCAGAAGGATGCGATGAGGCCTGGTTTTTCGAATCATCCTGGCGATTGCCAGAGGAAGCGCCATCGAAAGGGAGCAGCAAAAGCATCCACCGGCGAGCTCATCTACGTGAACCCCGTTTTCCTCCGAGGATCCATTTTCATCATCCGAGTCGTTCAGCAGGATATGGTCCAGCGAAACCATTCCGTACTCATTCACAAGGATGGCCCAGCGTTCATTGGCGGGCCGCTGTTTCAGCAAAGACTGCAGGGCAGTCGTTTTCCCCGCCCCCAGAAAGCCGGTGATCAGGTTGACCGGGATTTTATTTTCGGAAATTTGCACAACGATCACTGACTGTTAAGGCACCCGTGTTGAATGTGGAAAGGAATTTGTCCCGGAAACGCCGACGGATTGCAATCTGAGTGATTCCGGGATAGCCTTTCTACGGAAAAGCATTCGAAAATCTCTGAAAAGACGTAATACAAATGACCAAACAGGATGATGATCAGCTGAAACACAAGACCGGAAAGACAGACCTGCTGGCCGACCAGTATAACTGGTTGAACCCTGCGGATGTCTCGTCGATTGGTGGGGAACTGCTGTTCGATGAATATGATGATGGCCAGTCCGCATCCGCAACGGAAGCATCGGGCTCGCCCGGCGATACGGCTCTGTCCGAAGTTCTCGTACAGGCGGGAGATGGCAGTTCGTCGGCCCGCGCACCTCAGCCAATTCAGTTCGAAGAAGATATTGAAGATCTGATTATCTTCTCGGATGAAGATGAAGAAGACGACGAGGAGTACGAGGAAGAAGAGGACGATGAAGACTTCGACTTCGATGATGATGAAGAAGAAGACGAGGACGACGACGATGATGATGAGGAAGACGACGAAGAAGAAGAGGAAGAGGTAGAATTCGAAGACGAAGAGATGGTTGCTGAATCAGATGATGAGTTCGATGATGAGGATGAATTTGACGACGAAGCAGAAGACGAGGACCTCGTATTTGACGACGCCCCTGTTGCTCCGCGCAGGGATGCTCCTGTGAAGGCGCGGGTGGAAGACACACCAAAGCCCGTGAGGCCGGTCGCTGCTGTCTCCGAGCAGTCAAAGCCCGAACGGGTCTCCGAATCGCCGTCGCGTGGCAACTCGTCGAGGTCTTCCCACACAAAAGCAAGTGCCGACGCTTCCGTCGGCTCTCCAGGCAAGGCACCGGAAAAAGTTGGTTCTGCATCTGGTACCGACGACAGTTACTGGGAAGAACTTGATCGCTGGGTCTGGGCAGACGCTGGTAAGTCCAGTTCGCCTGCAACAGAACTCGACGATGAAGACGCGGATGAGGAAGATGCGCTGGATGAATCTGATGTCGCTGCCGAATCCGGCTCGGCTGATGACAGCGACGACGACAGCGACCGCACCGGAAAACGTCGACGTCCTCGTCGGCGAGGCGGCCGAGGGCGAGGTCGGCGAAGAAAATCGGAAGGTGCAGAGTCCCAGCCATCCTCACAGCCGCTGGCAAATGTTGGTGATGAAGATGAAGATGACGACGATCTGACTGACATTCTTTTTGAAGAAGATCAGGAAGACATCGTGAGCGTCTCCGTTGCCAGCGTTAAAGCGCAGCGCAATCCGGTGAGCGATGTTCTTGCAGCGGTGCTGGAAGAGGCTGATGAGGCTGACGACGACGATGAAGATGAAGATGTCGAGTCAGTGGATGCGGATGCTGAAGAAAAGCCCGCAGGACGACGTCGTGGCAGGCGCGGTCGCCGAGGTCGGGGACGGGGTAGGGATGATGAACGCACAGCACCCGCCGCAAAGGATCGCCCCTCAGCTCGAAATGAACAACCTGTCGATTTCGACGATGAGGATGTTGAAGACGAAGAAGATGACGATCGGACCCTGTTCGCTGACATTGAGGAAGATGATGCCGATACCGACGTAGAAGTTGCTCCCCGAAGTCGCCAGGGGCGAGGCCGAGGTCGGGGACGCTCAGCCGAACCAGCCGGGGACTCCGGACGTGCTCGCGAAGCCGGCGCCGATTCCGGCGGTCGTGAACGACCCGCCAGAAAGCCCGATCATGCACGGACATCTGATGAGCCTTCTCGTGGACGTCGTGACGATCGTCGGCCCGCCGCTTCGCGAGAAGCGGAACCCGCAGTTCCACGGGTTGCTGCCGAGTTTGCGGATATCCCGACCTGGGAAGAAGCGATCGGCTGCCTTGCTGTAAAACATCCAACCGAAGACTTCAACCGTCGGCCTCAGGGCCGCGGAGGACGTCCGGGCGGCGGTGGCGGTCGTGATCGCGGACGCGGGCCCGATCGAGGCGGTGATCGAGGTGCTCCTCGGACTGCCGAACGTGCTCCCGAGCGGATTGCAGAACGCCCCGAACGCGAACATCAGAATATTGAACGGGTTGCCGAACGAATGCCCGAGCGTGAGCGATTACCGGAACGCGAGCGGATGCCGGAACGCGAGCGATCCGGAGAACGTCGGCCGGAACGAGCTCCTCAGCGATCGCCCGAGCGGAGTGCACCACGTTCGACCGAACGAAGCCCGGAACGCAGTGCTGAACGCCCGGAACGTGAACGACCGGAACGCAGTGGCGATCGAGAACGCGGGCCTGAACGCACTGGTGATCGCGAACGCAGCCCGGAACGAGGCGCAGATCGTGAACGAGGCGCAGAACGTGGCGGGGACCGCGAACGTGGCAGTGAGCGTCGCGAACGAAGCCCGGATCGTGAAAGAAGCCCGGAACGAGGAAATGAGCGGGCCGGAGGAAGTGAACGGACCGGAGGTCGTCCGGAGCGAACTGAACGTGGCGGGTCAGGCGGAGAACGTCCGGAACGCGGAGGAAACAGTGGCGATCGTACAGGTCAGGGAGATCGCGGATCTCGTCCTCGACGCTAACGCGATTTACGCCCTGAACCGCAAAATTTGCGAGTTCCACTAAAAGTGTGAACCCCAACTGTCGAAATTCAGGCGAAGAGTAACTTGAAAAGGGAAGTCGAATTCGATACCCTTTTCTCTGAACGAGGGGCCGTAGCTCAATTGGTTAGAGTACCGGACTGTCGATCCGGGGGTTGCGGGTTCAAGGCCCGTCGGCCTCGTTTATAAAAAATTACAGCCCCGTGAAACTAACGTTTCACGGGGCTGTTTTCGTTGATACATCGGACTACGAATTTGCGGTTGTTGAATCAGCCGAATCAGCCTCCGGCGAGCTGTATTGGGAATCGTCCTCGCTTCTGCCTGCGGGGTACACGAACATCGGGAACTCATTTCGAGACAGTTCCTAAATCGGAAAAGTAGCGTTCAATAACTGAAAAAGACTGCTCCAAGAATGATCATGACAAAAGCGGACGCGCCGAGCAGGAATTCGACAACGTCGTGGCAATCAGAAGGTGGGTTGCTGGCTCGTGACGATCGCCAGCTTTGTAGTGCGCTACAGATCCCAACAGGCAACATCGACTTCATCGCGAGCATGATCATTAAGTCGGCGCTTTGGGACAAAAGAGGGTTGTCGGTAAAAGCCCCGATACAGACAGACAACAATCCGAACAGCCAGATTGCCGGGGACACCACGATGAGGAACGTGCTGATCGGGTAGGTCCTGATAACTCGCGGCAACTGCATTTTTAAGGCTCCGTGAATCCGGCGGATTCGAATTCTGTTCGGATTTTATTAAAGTCAATTTCCTTTGTTGTATGCCCGGAGGGCAGGCACAACCATTGCCGGGGTCGTCAGGCCCCGGAATCGTATGGACCGATGGAACGAAAGGCCCAAAGGGTCGACACAGATGACAGAGCCTATCGTCACCACAAGCTTGTGTCGGCCTTTAAGGCAACGCTTTGAAGCGTTTTTTTCGAGTGAAAAACAGTGCGATTCAACCCGGAACGGGTTTCACAACAAAGCCTGGGGTCGACGCGAAGCGGCGCACCCGAGGTTCGTGATGTTCGTTCGCTCCGAACCCTGAAAGGGTTCCACAAGGCCACGATCGATCGTTATTCGAGTTGTGGAACCCCGTTGGGCAACGCCGTTAAAGGCTTACGGATTTTGAATCGTTTAACCCGTGGCCGAGAGGCCAGGTTGTTCAGACTCGCTGTGGCCTGGCCTCTCGGCCACGGGTTAAACGTCTCAGTTTTTCGGTGCAGGAATCCTTAACGGCGTTGCCCTGTCAGGGTTGAAAAAACGGACATCGTCTGGCCACCAGAGAGGCCGCTGTATTTGCTGATCGAAATGCTTCACAGCGTTGCGTTTCAGGCCTTTGAGTGTTTAAGTCCAGGCAAAACATTGCAGATTTGAGAAAATCGTTTGCTGTCTGTGGGGGTCACAGGTTTTCCATCAAATTGTTGTTCATCCGCAATGACGCAGCAGACGTTGCTTCAGGCGATTATCCGACGTATCGATCACAAGTTTAACGATTAAAATTTGCGGTTTGCCATTAAGCGATTTCGTCAGGACAAGCCTGCGGAACGCTGATGGCTGAAGGAATTTCGCCTGGCACAGAGGCGTGATGTAACCGTTCACGGTATCAAGTTGGACCTGGGTCAAACTAAGGAGATTTTTTGGATCTCGAACATAGCTGTTAGAGACAAGATCATTGAGGATCTTTGGAAGCAGGTGGCGATGCAAGCGGAGCAGATTGCAAAGCAGACACCCCACCAGAGTCTTTCCATCAAAGTCCGGCTGGAAAGCCGGACGTACGTCAGCCTTTCCAGGCTGACTTGCTGGGCGTGACCCGGCTCGAAAGCCGGACATACACGCATGTCGACCGGCACGACGCCGGGCAAGGACGGAGTTCCGTGTTGTATTTTTTTTCGTTTCCAAACCGGCGCTCACCCGGAAAAAAACTGGGGTGGGTTGCACGCAAATCCTGACATGCTGTGAATGTCTGATTCGTCTCCTGACTTCTCAGCGTTCCAAAGACATGGCAAGCCCCGGCCAAAATCTGAAACTCCGGGCGTTACGGATGTACTGACAAAGGCATGCGGGTCCTGATGAACAGTGTTCACTGACTCCCCAGGGTATTCCCCCTGACCTCATGCGGGGATTCCTCTCTGCTCGTGCCCCCGCCATCGCGTCCGTTCCTCCAAATGTTTTGGCCAGCTACCCACCCTGTGACTTAGAGTTGTCAGAAGGCCGTAAAAACCGGTTCGGCAACAGCAGCGAATTTTCAAAGAATCACTCGAGAGCTTTCGGAAGCTTTTTCAAATCTCGATACAACGGAGTTCTGGCATGCAAACCTTGTCACGTCGATCTACAGAATCTTCACTCTCAACATCGCCGTCTTCACCGCTGCCTGTTTTCGTCCAGCATGAAACCACACAAACCCAGGTTTCGGTCCTGGAAGCATCGGGGTTTGACCTTAGGATTTTATCCAGCCGTGCGTTTCCGGTAGGACAAATCGTCAAGGTAAAAACCCTCACAGGTTTCCCCGCGTCCGAGGAGGAATTTCCCGGAGTCGTCCATTTCGTCGTTTCCCGACTGGGTCGCTTCGAAATCGGAATCGTCCTTGTCTGCCATGTGGCGGAAGAACTGATTGTGATTTCCACCGGCGGCCAGCGAGTAAATATTCGGTTTCAGTGTAAAGTGCCGGGAGATGTCTACTGGACCGACTCCGCCACTAAAGAATCGGCAACCGTTCTGAATTATTCCCGCGGCGGGATTTGTCTGCAGACTCGACATCGAGCAGAACCGGGGTCCAGTTTTCAGTTAAAGTGGAACTATCCGGTTCCCGGCACCTACATGAAGTCTGCTTCCGGATGTTTTTCCGGCGTCGTTCGATGGAGCTCCGGAAGCGATGGGTCTGCTTTGGCCGGATGCAAACTTAACGGTGCCCTCGGTTACCTTGTTGCCGGAGTTGATCTGGGATTGATGAAAGGTTTCCGACCGGTATTCGGACGTTAGACGATGGCAGTTACTTATTGTTTTCCAGGTCCTTACAGCCCGGCCAGCCTGATTGCCCGCTGATAATCGTCCGGATGATTCAGATTCATCAGAGATCGCAGCTCGGGATCTGCTGTCCTCAATTCTTCCACATCCACTTCCAGTGTTGTTGCCGCCTGGAACAACATTCGAGGACGCCGCTGCCCATTGCTCAGCAGCTGCTGAACATGTTTCAGTACGGAAGAATGATAAACGGCGGCCAGGGGATGAAAATGCGATCCATCCCGAGGTACAGCAATTTCAAACGGATCAACGCTAATACCGGTTTCGGTGCTGCCGGACGAAATCCGTTGAAACATGTGTTCGACAAATGCAGGCACCAGCAGCGGCACATCACAGCTCGTCGCATAAATGAAGTCAGCTTTCCCATCGAGTTCCTGAAGGCCGACGGCAAGTCCTTCAAGAGGGCCCTGTTCCGGTTCCCGATCATAAACAACTCTGACCGGGCGATTCAGTGGCGGCAATTCCTGCCCCTCCGCGGCCACCACCACAATCATTCTTTCCGGGACGACATCTGCCACAATTCTGATTACTCGTGCCAGCATGGTTTCAGTGCCAAACGGCAGCGATGCCTTGTCCTGCCCCATCCTTGTAGACCGCCCCCCGCACAGAACGACGGCACCACGACGGTCAGGTAAGTCTTTTTCCGTGTTCAAAATCACCTCAGCCGTCATTTGCTCACACCTGTTTCCTCGTAAAGCTGCTGGCAGCCCCGATGATCTCTTTATTCACCGGACCTATTGATTTACGATAGTCATTGGATCAGGTTTCGAATCACAGGAACATCTCTAGTCAGTCTTGCAGGAAAATCGTCCCGATGCCACTGAAGTTAACCTGTCATGTCGATTCGCGGATTCCTGTCGAAATTGAAGGCCTTACACCTGACTGGGCATGCGACAAATCGGTGAGCGATATCGAACGGTTTGAATTCTATCATGGAAACCGAAAACTCCCGCTGGCCGAGTTTTTTCATATTTCCGGCGATCCAGCTGACAAGTTCTTCGAAATGGACGGTCATTTGTCATCTGTCCACTGGATTGGTGCCGGCATGAAGTCGGGCAAGATTCAGATTCAAGGCAATGCAGGGCGACACATTGGCAGCGAAATGCGCGGTGGAGAAATCCATGTGTATGGCAATGCCGATGGCTGGGCAGGTGCCGAAATGCATGGTGGTCTTCTGCATGTGCATGGAAACGCAGGACACCTGGCAGGAGCGGCCTACCGAGGGTCAGCCAAAGGCATGACTGGTGGCACTCTCCTGATCGATGGCGATGTCGGCAACGAGGTGGGTCACACAATGCGTCGCGGCATGATCGCCGTGGGTGGCGAAGCCGGAGACCTGCTGGGATTCAACATGCTGGCTGGTTCCGTGCTTGTCTTTGGTGACTGTGGCATCCGTCCCGGCGCAGGCATGCGCCGAGGAACCATTGGTATGTTCGGAGCCAACACACCCCGTCTTCTGCCTTCCTTTAAATATTCGTCGACTCTGCAGCCGCAGATTTTGAGGGTGATGCTTCGGTTCCTGCAGAACAAGGGTTTCAAATTCGACGCGACGCTGTGCGATTCGTCGTTTGACCTGTACCAGGGAGACCTCGTATCCCTTGGGCGAGGCGAAATCATTAAACGTCATCAGGCCGTTTGATTTCGTGAGTCTGTCGACCGACCACACGAATCACAGTGGATCAAGATGCATTATTCGCGACCGTCCTTTGGCAAAAGGAATTCACCGGACGCCAAGTATTGGTCTGCGATTCATTTTTCTGTGTTGAAATTTTTCTGCCGAAATAAGGGCAGTCTCTGATCGGTGAAAGGAAATTAAGGTGAGGTGGACCACGGATTTCGCAGATCAGTCACAGGTTGATTGAATCGCAACAGCATATTTCACGGCCATCTCAAGTCTCGCAGGAATGGAGAGCCACGTTCTGCTGTGTGGGCGAGCAGACAATTTTCGGCAGAAAAATTTCTTTGGCAGAAAAATTTGGACGGAATGGAAGAATGGTGTGACAAAGCTTTGTCAGCTGAACTTGTCACCCGTCCCTCGCTCTGTTGCGATTCATTTTTCTGCCCTGAAATTTTTCTGCCAAATCCATGTTCCGGCCTGGAACATCACGGCAGCGCCCCCTTGCCTGGGTAAGTGTTCCTCCACGCCGTGAGCTGTCATTGAATCGCATTTTTCAACCACAGATAACACAGATGACCACAGATAAAAGACAAAAGTGCAACCGCTCTGAGCTCGCAGCAGAGAATCAGTCGGTTTTTTCATCACGCACTTCGTTCGTAGTTGGTTCGCAACAGCGTGATTCGCGGTTGTCGCGAGTTTCGCAGGAATGTTGAGCCTGGTTCTGCTGTGTGGGCGAGCAGACAGTTTTCGGCAGAAAAATTTCTTTGGCAGAAAAATTATCTGTTCAGAAACATCTCGAAGGATTCGAACGATCAGTTTGGCTGGGCGTTGCGTCGCATCGGCAGAGTAACTTGCCGGACGCTCCGTCATAGCCTGCGATTCATTTTTCTGCCCTGAAATTTTTCTGCCAAAATTTCGTTCGCAGGTCGCCGAGGCTATTTTTCCTTACGCCTTTGCGACTCTGCGTGAGATTAAAACTTCACGCAGAGCGAAAAGGCGCAGAGGGGAAAGGGCAAATTTCAATGATGATCAACAACGCAGAAGACAACGGCAAGATCTGATCGGTGACGGGAATTGAATCTTCAGAGTCGTTCGGGGATCAGCACGGAAACTGGTTGGGGGTCATCACGAACCACGGCCGTTTCGGCGGGGTCAATCGAGTACGAGTACGAGTACCGCGATGCTGAGTACGAGTACGAGCTCTGCACGATATCAGGTCGCTGAATTTCATCGGCATCCAAGCAGTTGCAGCTCGGCTCGAACAGACTCCGTCTGCAGCAAAGCAATCAGCGCTTTCACAGCGGGGCGAGCCCGTCTTTGACGCGGCACAGCGAAATCGAAGTGCTCGTCCTGCAGGGGAACAAACGCAAGGCCGTTTGACTGAGCAATTGACTGTATCGTCACCCCCCAGTCTGCTCGACGCTGCACGATCGCAGCTGCAACGGCATTGTGATTCGCGGGCTGAATCGCATATCCCGCCGGGCGGGCACCGCTGAGCAGACGGTCGATCAGAATGCGAGTCCCACTGCCCTGGTTTCGATTGACCATCACGCAGGATTTGTCAGCCGTGACGACTGCTGCGATCTCCTCCACTGACTTATCAGTGAATCGGCCATCGTCCATCCGAAACACTATTCCCTGTTGCCGCTGATATCCGGGAATCAGGTCAAGTCCTTCCGACAGGAACGGCTGATTGTAGATGCCCGTGTTCGGATCCAGTAAATGAACCCCTGCCGCATCGCACTCGCCTCGCTTTGCAGCGGCGAGTCCTGCGGAACTGCCGACAGTCAGGAGTTTGGTACTGAATCCCTGTCGCTGAAGCATGGTCAGAAGCAAGTCCAGCCCGGCGCAATGGCTGCCAATTACTATCAGATCGGTAACTTCCCTGCCCCGCCCAATCAGGCGTACTCGAACCAATTCACCCGCTTCAACAATTTCCGTATGCCGTCCGATGGTGACAAATCCGTCAGCTCGGCTGAACGTAGTCACAGAACCTGAACCCTTACCCATCGGAAAGGCGGACAGGCCAGCTTCCGTTTCAACAAGTCCCACCAGCAGATACTCTGTCCGGCCAACTTCAGAATTCGTTTTCACGGCGAGCGAAGCAGTGACGAATTCTTCGCGTTCGGCCGCCAGCCCACCCATGATTCGCAAAACGGGAGCAACGAACTCGTGAAACGTGAAAATTGCGGACGTCGGAAAACCCGGTAAAACAACAACCGCCTTCTGTCCGCACACCGCAAGACAAAGTGGTTTTCCGGGTTTCAGAGCAACGCCGTGAGCCACGATGCCGGGATCTGTCAGCTCTGCCACGGCACGATAACAAAGATCGCCCCGGCCTTTGCTTGTCCCGCCGGAAAGCAGCACAACATCGGATTCCGCAAGGGCCGCGTGCAACTTCTGACGAAGAGTTTCGAGATCATCACTGATAATCCCGGCATCAATGGGAACACCACCCAGTTCACGGACAGCATCACTGAGAATTCGGCGATTCGAATCGAATACCAGTGCTGGCCGCATCGGCTGCCCCGGTGCGATAATCTCATTGCCCGTCGACATGATCGTGACTCTGGGTCGTCGGAAGACGAGAACATCTTCCAGCCCCATTGCAGCAAGCACTCCGGTTTCGCGGCTGGTGAGCAGCATGCCTTCGCGAAGAACGGTTTCTCCCATCGCAATGTCAGTACCGGCAAACGAAATTCCGAAGCCGGGTGTCACGGGGCGGCTGACCTGCAACTGTCCATTCTGAATGTCAGCATGTTCGGTCATCAGCACAGCGTCGGCGCCTCGGGGGATCATTCCCCCTGTGGAAATTTCGACGGCTGTCCCTTCTTCCAGTTCGAAATCCGGCGCAATTCCTGCTTCTAGAGATTCGGATCGAAGCCGAACTGAGACGGGCACGAGTTCACTGGCACCCCACGTGTCCGAAGCGCGAAGGGCGAATCCATCGAAGTTCGATCGATCGAACGATGGCACATCCAGCGGTGCCAGAACATTCGCTGCCAGTACTCGTTCCAGTGCTGCCGACAGACTGACGATTTCTGTACCCACGGGCCGCGGCTGTAACGCAGCACGAAACCGAGCTTCGGCTTCGTCGCGATCAATCACATTCAGGAATTGTTCCTGGGCTGACATGCTCAATGCTCTTTCAACCGCTGCCAGACTTTCGGAAGCCGCTCACGGATCAGGTTCAGACTGGTGGCTGGCAAAAGAGAAGTCTTCACTGGGACGTTTCGAGTATCCTCATCGGACAGCTGCGAAACGGACCTGCCATATTTGTATTCCCGGTCGAGCGAACCGTCGGTGCTGAGTCGAATGTTTGGCCAGCCCGGAGCGGGCACCGACATAAAAAACTGATCGTTCGAAATGATGGCCGTCTGATCGTCCTTCAAAAGCAGTCTCGCTTTGGCAAGGCTGCGGAAGAGTTCCTTCGCTGTCATTTCCGCCGGATCAACAACCGACATTTTCTCAGCAATCAGCCGGCGATACGGAAAATTCCCGTCTTTTTCATAGTTTCTGAGGCGATCAAACGAACGCAGGATTTCCTGTTCTACCAGTGGAAAGTGAGTACATGCCAGGACCACCGTATCAATTGCCTGACTGCCACCATCCCGATGATAGTTCTGAACCAGTGTGGTCACTTCATAACGAACATAGTTTTCCACCGAGTTGAGACGAATCGAAGATGGACGGGAAATATCTCCAGTCAGACCATTCACATCGAAGTCATATTCCTGAATCCTGCTGACATCCAGAGGGGCAGTCAGACTGTCCGAGGCAGGTCCCTGATACCCGGATGGCGGATCGGCTGATGTTCGGGTCAACGAGTCGCCTGCACGATCAGACCTGACAAATGAAGGATCACCTTCGATTGCCCCGGCAAGGCTGGCAGATCCCTGCTGAATCACGACGGGCAATCGCTTTCCGGCCAGCCCAAACGTACTTCCGATGGTTTTGGGCCAGGCCATGCTGCTGCAGGTTCCGACCGTGGCAAGTACGGCCACCGTATGTTGACTTCCATCGCCGGAAATCACTTCTGCAACTCCCCGTGATCCGGCTTCAACGACTCCCACCACAATCACCGGAATATTCCATTCACGCACAGCATCGCGGATGTCCTTTAGCCCGTAGGCTGTGGCCGTATTGCATGCGATGACGATGGCTTTCACAGGAGGTTTGTCAAAAGTGATTTCGGATGCATCTGCGCTGGACCAATAGCGTCGACCAAGAAGAAATACGGCATCCTTCAAAATCAATTCTCGCAGAAAAGACTCTTTACCCGCAGCCGGATAATTCCCGTAAGGCATATTGGCCTGATCGCCAAAGTAAACGAATCGTTCGTTCTGAAAGTCCGGCCGGCCGTCTGCGACTGGCTGCAGATTATCGTTGTGAAAAGCATCCAGTTGCAGGATGGCTTCCAGAACGGTCAGACCGCCAATTCCGGAATCAAACACCCCGATCGGAAGTTCGCTGAGATTCCCGGACCATGCAGAATGATCGAAACTATGAGCCGCACGACCATCCACATGTTCGGCCCCATGGCGGATCATGCCGGTAACGGCTGCAGCCGCATCATCTGCACTCGCCAGCGACATCTGTGCAGCCACGCCGGCGACAACGGCCGTCGTGATGGAAGACACCATCAGAACAGAACGCAGGGTTGCACAAAGCAGCAGGCGAACATCCGGCACGTGACCTGTCCGTGCTGACTGGTGTTCTCTGTCCAGTTTCAATTGTTTAAACACGCGACAACTCCCCTGCAACATCCCGGTGTCGGATTTTTCGTAAGCATGAATTTTGTCAAACGGTTGCGTCGACCAGTACTCTGTCAGGATAAAGCGTTCGGGTTGGAGGTAGTGGATCCTGCTAAAGATCCCCTGGCTGCAGGACCTTTAGCAAGGTCCACTACCCGAATTTCAATGCTTGACAAAGCACGAGTACCTGCAGGACTTACGGTTTCCGGAAAATCTCGCCTTCCTTCATGACAAACACAACTTTACGCATTGCACTGATGTTGACCAGAGGATCACCCTCAACGGCGATGATATCGGCCACTTTTTTCTCTTCGATCGTACCCAGGCGGTCTTCAATACGCAGCAGGCGGGCGGCCTCGCGAGTGGCAGACTGGATCGCCTTCATGGGAGGCATACCGCCTTCAACCATCAATTCAAACTCGTGAGCATTTTCTCCGTGAGTCGAGACACCCGAATCGGTCCCAAACGCTATTTTTACTCCTGCCTTGTACGCTCGAGCAAAGGTCGCCCGGATCGCAGGTCCTATGGCTGCCGCTTTTGGTCGCACAACTTCCGGAAAATACCCAGGCTCTTCAGCTTTTTTCGCTACCCATTCGCCCGCCATATTCGTGGGCACCCACCATGTGCCGCGTTCCTTCATCAGCTCCATAATCTCATCCGTCATGTACGTGCCATGCTCAATGGAATCCACTCCCGCCAGGACAGCTCTTTTCATGCCTTCCGCACCATGTGCATGAACTGCGACGATCATGTTGTAATCTTTGGCGGTTTCCACAACCGCGCGCAGTTCTTCGTCAGTAAACTGAGGATTCTGCCCGCTTGCCGCCAGACTCAGAACACCACCCGTCGCCGTAAGCTTGATCAGATCAGCGCCGTCCTTGTATCGCTGCCGAACAGCCTTTCGGGCATCATCAGCTCCGTTGATGACACCTTCCAGCGGACCGGCGTCTCGGCGATACAGTCCCTTCAGGGCATTTGTGGGATCTGCATGACCTCCGGTCGTTGCCAGCGATTTCCCCGCGGTAAAAATACGTGGTCCAACAACCCAGCCTTCCGTGATTGCCTTTCGCAGAGAGACCGAATTGATTCCATTGTCTCCCAGCTCGCGCACCGTTGTAAAACCGGCCATCAGTGTGGCTCGGGCATATACAGTGGACCGCAGAGCGTAATCAGACTCCTCCATGAAGAAACGTTCGGTGTAGGAATCCTTTGAATGCTGAGACATCAGATGGGTGTGCATGTCCATAAGGCCTGGCAGCACTGTGAAGCTCTTCAGATCCAGCACGGTGTCATCAGTCGCGGGTTCCTGGAACCCATCTGCAATGCTGACGATTTTTCCGTTCTCGACCCTGATCGTCACGCCTTTTCGCGCCTCGTCGTTCTGACCATCGATCAGTCGTCCGGCATGAATGATTGTCGCCGCATCCAGTTTCGGGCAACAGACACATCCACAAATCAGCAGCATTAACAGACGATTCGGCACTGGTTTTCTCCCCCGAAGTACAGCAGGCCCAACGGATTCACGATGAATGACGACTGGACAGGGTATCCAATCGAAAATCAATCGCCAATCCAGCAGGTCAGCAGCAGCGTCCGATCGCCTTGTCGGTCAACGGGTGGCAGATCAGTTTCTGGAGGAGTGATTACGCTTCATCTGATCCAGCAGCACGGCCACCAGCAGTACAGCTCCCAGAACAATTTTCTGATTGAATGGTGCGACGTTGGTGAGATTCATCCCATTTTTTATCACCGCAATGATAAAAGCGCCGATCAGTGTGCCAAAGATCCGTCCTTCGCCCCCCATCAGTGACGTACCGCCCACGACCACCGCGGCAATCACTTCAAGCTCGTACATGTCTCCAAACTTCGGATCACCGGCCGCCAGCTGAGAAGACTGAATGATCCCCCCAAGCCCCGCCAGCAGGCCACTAATCATATACACCATCAGCAATATCCGTTTGACAGGCACCCCGGAAAGTCTGGCAGCCTCGGCGTTACCTCCGATGGAATACACATAACGACCAAAAACCGTCTGCGACATAACGATATGGGCGATGACGTACAGGAACAGCATCAGAATTACCGGGTTGGGAATACCCCATGTGACCTGACTTCCAACCCACAGATAAGATTTGGGCAGTTCAGCAATTGACCGGCCTTCCGAGACACGAAATGCCAGCCCGCTGGCCATCATCATGACGCTCAGCGAAACCAGAAACGGGGGAACTCGAAATCTCGTAATCATCAGACCGCAGAAAATGCCCAAACACGCGGCCGTCAGGATGCCGGACAGATATGCGGCAAGGACCCAGCTGATGCCCGCGCTGATGCCACCACCGAAATCACGAATGACAATCGCGGAAATGACCGATGAAAGCGCAACCAGCGAACCCACCGACAGATCGATGCCTCCCGTAATAATCACCATCGTCATGCCGACGGCAATGATTGCATAGATTGCCGTCTGGCTGGCAATACCGAGCAGGTTGCTGAACTTCAGAAAATCGGGCCACGTATAGGACATGGGAACAACGCACTTTTCACTGCCCACTGATTCGAACCGGTCATAAACATTCCATTTTGAGGAAACATCATTGGCGGCAATTGCATCAATGGTCTGCCCCTTTGCAAGGATTTCTTCAATTGCCTTCCTGACATCTCCCGGCCCGCCGGCAACGCTCGCCAGCACCTGAGCGCCGTTCGAAGTCAGCCGAGCCTCAGCAGCGGACGCAAACTGCTGGTCTTCCGACGTAGCCCGGGAGGCAATCAAGACCGTTGCGGAGGTGCCATTTCGTTCCAGAATCAGATCGGCAACCTGCTCGCCAGCCGCCGCCCCGCTGGGATGCTGCTCTCGAACAGTCAGAAAACTGAACATGGCCCCCAGCAGCAGAAGTACCAGCGACATCCCATAATCACGAAAATAGATTCGTGCCAGGTTCATTGGTGCGCTATCCGTCTTTGTCATCGGTTTAACCCACCGCCAGTGCCATGATCTGTTCCTGAGTGACCTGGGTCGGGTCGTCAATTTCCCCGGTGATCTTCCCCTGATGCATCACCAGTATTCGATCACTCATTCCAATGACCTCCGGCAGCTCCGAACTCACCATCACGATTGACTTCCCCTGTGCAGCCAGCTGGTTGATCAGCAGGTAGATTTCATGTTTGGCACCCACGTCAATGCCACGGGTTGGTTCGTCAAAAATGATGACCTCCGCATTTCGCTGCAGCCATCGAGCCAATACGACCTTCTGCTGATTGCCGCCTGACAGATTTTTTGCTGGCTGCTGCTGACTGGGAATTCGAATACGAAGTAAATCCACATAATGCGCGAACGCCTCGCGTTCCTGACGGTGCCGAACAAACCCCATCACTGACATTTCATGGAGACTGGCCAGTCCAAAATTCTCCAGAACGCTTCGCTGAAGAACCAGCCCCTGCCCTTTTCGATCTTCCGTCAACAGGCAAATTCCCGCCTGAACAGCATCTCGAGGGTTGCTGATACGAATTTCACGCCCGTCAAGGGAAATCGACCCGCTGTCCTTCGGATCCGCTCCGAAAATCAGACGAACGGTTTCGGTACGCCCCGCTCCAACGAGCCCTGTAATGCCCAGAACCTCACCACGACAAACATGGAACGAAACGTCTTTCACCCTGTGGCCACGGCACAACCCGGAAACCTGCAATCGAGGCTCTCCAGTCGAATGTCTCTGCTTTGGAAACTCGTTCTGAATGGACCGTCCCACCATCAATTCGATAATACGCTGTCGAGTCAGCTGACTGATTGGGGAATCCTGGATGTGCTCACCATCTCGAAGAACGGTTACGGAATCAGCGATTTCGAAAATCTCGTCGAGCCGATGACTGATGTAGATGATGCCGATTCCCTGACTCTTCAACTCTCGAATCAGATGAAACAACCGCTCTACCTCGGACGGCGTCAACGCGGCTGACGGTTCATCCATCACAAGAATACGGACGTCCTGAGCGAGTGTTTTGGCGATCTCCACCAGCTGCTGCTGTGCAATTGACAGGTGTCGGCAGGCAACGTTGAGCGGTATTGTAACTCCCATTCCCTCAAACAGCTTGCGGGCACGCTGTTGCTCTTCCTTTCGCCGAACAAAACCTGACGAAGCCTCCCGGCCCAGAAAGATATTCTCAACCGCATTCAGTCCGGGGATCAGATTGAATTCCTGATAAATCACTCCGATACCGGCCCTGATGGAATCGATCGGGGCGTCCAGCACCATCGGCTCGCCGTCGATCAGAATCGAACCGGCATCCGGCCGAATCGCTCCTCCCAGCATCTTAATCAGAGTACTCTTCCCGGCCCCGTTTTCACCGAGAAGGGCCAGCACTTCGCCTTTATGCAGCGTCAGACTCACATCTTTGAGTGCCTGCACGCCCGGAAACGACTTGCTGATCCCGACCATCTGCAGCAGCGGGGCAGTGGTTTCTTCCGCGACCGCGTCCTGAGTGGTTACTTCCGTGCGGCCATCAGAATCTGACACACGGGATGACGATGCAAACGCCATGATCAGGCTGCACCGGGAGCTTTGAGTTCCGGATCCTTCTCCGCATCAGCCTTGTAATAAAGCTCGGACGGAATCAGTACATCGGACGGAATATCTTCCCCGTCGAAGTATTTGATGATCATTTCGATCGTTGTTCGACCAATCCGATCAGGGAATTGCACGGGGTCGCAGAGGATCTTTCCTTCCAGAATTGCCTGTCTGCCAATCAGCTGACCATCAAATGCGATCAATGTGACCTGATCAGCTTTGGAAGCCGCTTCCAGGGCAGCTCGGGCGCCCAGAGCAGAGGGGTCATTGATGGCGAAAATAGCGGCTAAATCCGGATTGGCTTCGATGGTATCCTTGGCCGCTGCAAAACCCGCATCACGGCTGCCTTTCCCGTCCAGAGTTGCCACAATCTGAATTTTCGCGGAATCCGGTTTGGCGTTGTGAGCATCCATGATTTCCTGAAATCCCTGCACTCTCATCTGACATGATTCCACATCAGGATAGTGCAGGATCGCAATCTTTCCGCCCGATTCGCCCAGCAGTTTGACCATCGCCTCGCCAGCGAGCCTTCCGCCCTGCAGGTTGTCCGTAGCAACATGACATTCCACTTTACCCTCGGTACCGTCGTAACGAATGTCATTCGTAAAGACCGGGATGCCAGCGTCGTTTGCCTTTTTGATTGCCTGCCCGATGGACTTTGAATCGCACGGGTTCAGCACGATCGCGCGAACTCCCCTGACGATAAAGTCTTCGATCTGGTCGGCCTGCTTTCTGACGTCCTGATCGCCGGAAACAACAATCAGCTCATACCCCTTTGCTTTGGCTTCTTCCGTCATCGTATCTGCGATGACCTTAAAGAACGGATTGGTCAGCGTGAGAGCGGAATACCCGATTTGCACGGATGGTTTGGGGGCACTGGAAGGCGGTGCCGTTTCTGCCGTCTGCGACGACTGAGCGGGCGAGCCGGGTTCGGAACAACCACAGAGTGCCATGAGCAGAACGACAGGAATGGCGAACTCTCGTAAAGCAGTCATTGGGTCTTCTTTCCTTCACAATGCAGTGCGGCTGGACAGTGAGACACTACACTAACGAATTCCTCCCGCGATTGCATTCCAGTATGCAAAACTGTCCACTTCTGCACTAGCGAACACGCCAGGGAAGTTCCTGCGCCAGGAGCCCGGCGTCGAGATTTTGGATTGTCATTTCCAGCATTCTCCTCCGAGTTTTTCCGGAGGCGCTGCCCAGATGGGGGGCAATGACAAGGTTGTCAAGCTTCAGCAAGGGATGATCACGCGGCAGCGGTTCCGGATCAGTAACATCCAGCGCAGCTGCCGCGATCTGCCTGCTGGACAGGGCTTCGCAGAGGTCGTCCGTGCGGACGACAGGACCACGAGCCATATTGATCAGAATTCCTGTCGGCTTCATCTGTTTCAGCTGTTCATGACCGATCAGCCCGGTTGTTTCGGGCGTCAGAGGACAGTTCAGCGTCACGAAATCTGATTCCCGCAACAGATCGCCGAGCGTCCGAAATTCCAGACCAAACTGCTTTTCCAGATCGGGCCGACGATTGCGATTGTGGTAAACAATTCGCATGTCAAACCCCTTTGCCCGGCGTGCGACTTCCGTACCGATTCGTCCAAGCCCGATAATCCCGAGCGTGCTGCCGGACACTTCCTGACCGATCAGTAGTGAGGGATCATGGTGCGTAAACTCCGGCCCCCGGGCAAATCGATCACCGATAACGACGTTTCTGGCCACCGCCAGCATGAGCGCCATGGTCATATCAGCCGTTGCGGCATCAAGGCAGCCGGGAGTATTTCCTACCGGGATTCCTCGCTGCGTTGCTGCCGCCACGTCAATGTGGTCAACACCAACTCCATGGTTGCTGACAACTCGCAGCTTTGGAAATCGATCGAGCACCTTTCCATTGATAGCCGGATGCCCGTAGGTGACTATCCCGGTAACGTCATCACGAATGTCAGTGGCATGCGAGTCCAGAGGCTGTACATCAAACCGCCCGCGTGCCAGTTCTTCAAACAATGGTGGCAGCGGGTCCGACAAAATGACTGGTCTCATCAGCGGTTTCCTGTGATCGTTAATCAGCGCTGCCATGTTGCCGTGCACAGTGTTGCCACTAATGCAGTGTCAAAAGGCTATGACGCTTTGCGAAGTGTGTTCGACTGACTGACGCCCCCGGCACCGGGCCGATAAAGGTGTTCCCGGGTGCATGGCATTCCGGAAAGACCCCGAGCGGCATGTTTTGTAGCAACCGTCTGGTAAATCCGTGCCCCTCCGTCACCAAGTGCGAAAACACATCCTACAAGATAGAGCTGCCACATTCTGTACCGTTCGCTTCCAATCTGGCGGATTGCTGCTTCCCGGTTCGCCTCCAGCCGCTGGCTCCAGTGGCGGCAGGTCATGGCATAATGATCACGCCAGCCTTCAACATCGTGCACGTCAAACCCACTGGATTCCATACACTGCACCATGTGGCCCAGGTGATCCAGCTCACCGCCCGGAAAAATGTACCGTGCGAGCAGTCTGCGTTCTGGCGACAGCTTACGAAAGGCACGATCCGTCATTTTTCCGGGCCGTGTGATTCCGTGATTCAGAAAGAGTCCCCGGTCCGGCAGCAGTGATCTGACTTTCCGCATATAGGCCGCCATGTTGTCGATGCCCACATGCTCCACCATTCCAATACTGGCAATCTTGTCAAAAGTCCCTTCAACGTTCTGATAATCACAGAGTTCAACGGTGACCCAGTCCTGAAGTCCCAGCTCCAGGACTTTTTGCTGAGTCTTTGCAAGCTGTTCTTTGGAAAGCGTGATGCCGTGAGCACGAACACCGAAATTCTGTGCTGCATAACACACCAGTGCTCCCCAGCCACAACCGATATCCAGAAAACGTTCACCCGGCTGCAACTGCAGTTTCCGACAAATCATCTCCAGCTTGTTCTGCTGGGCCTGTTCAAGAGATTCGTTCCAGTCCCGGAAATAAGCGCAGGAATAAACCATTCGTTCGTCAAGAAACAGTCGGTAGAACTCATTACCCACATCATAGTGGAACTGAATAAAGTCGGCGTTCTCAGCCTGCTGACGATGGTGGCCTGTTTCATCGCCCGAGTAACAATGAGCAACCTCCGTTTTGACGGTGCGTGATGTCAGAAATGTGGCCGCGAATCGTGCAATCAGACTGAGCGGCAGACCCCGAGTTTTCTCGCGAGTGCCTTTGACCCGGGCCGTTTCAATCAAAGTCAGCAAATCGGTTCCCGCGTAATCGATTTCTCCGCGAGCATAAAGCCGAAGCAGCGTATCCGGCGTCGGGCGTCGCAGCAGAGTGCCAATAGTACCCGGTCCGCTGATCGAAATTTCAAAACCAGGGACGACGCGGTCACCAAGTGGAATCACCGAACCATTCCAAAGCCTGACGGAGATGGGAGAATTGAGCCGTGTCCGAAGATACTGCATCAGTTCCGTCGCCAAACGGATTTCCCGCTGTTCTCGTGCATCCCTGCTGAACATGGTTCTGTCTCACTTTTGTTCAGAATTTCCTGAGAATCCGGAGCATCCCGGCCATCGATATTCTAAGAAATTCCGAAAACCACCGCGAGAGGATTTTTGATGCGGAAAGGGAAGACGCCCCGTTGTCCTCTTCATTTCCTTTGCGATTTATCTTTCTGCCCTGAAATTTTTCCGCCAAAAGCTTGTCATTCCTGGATCAATCACACGATAGTCGGGCTGCCCTCGAGAATCACTCGGTCTTCTGGCACATCTCGTCTGGCGGCGAATCGAGCGAAAAATGTTCTGTGTGCGGGGGAGAGCAGACCCGGGTTGGCAGAAAAATTTGGTGGGCAGAAAAATTGGCGGGAACGGAAGAACGGCAGACAGGAATCCGATTCCGGCCCAGCGGTCAACGCTGTGAAGGATTTTTGTCAGGAAACATTGGGCATCGCTGGTGGCCAGACGATGTCCGTTTTTTCAACCCCGACAGGGCAACGCCGTTAAGGATTTTGAATCGTTTAACCCGTGGCCGAGAGGCCAGGTTGTTCAGACTCGCTGTGGCCTGGCCTCTCGGCCACGGGTTAAACGTCTCAGTTTTTCGGTGCAGGAATCCTTAACAGCGTTGCCGACAGGGCCGACACTTCCGCTCCCGGGACCTTGGTTAGGTCAGCATCCGGGCCTGAATTTCAGAGTACGGAGTGACGCTAACCATCTCAGGCAGATCTCATCGCTGCCTGCTCTCAACGGATCGTCGAAACAGCAGCACAATCATTTGCCTGTTGCTGCACGAGGTGTACGGTAATTGATGATGCCGCTGCTCTCCATCGCTTCAAAGAGCCAGGACGGACGCCATGGTCGATCCTGCGACCAGTTTGCAGAAATGATGGAAGCTCCCAGAAGCAAACTGCACAGCCAGTATTTCCATCCTCCCGCCATCACCCGATCCAGAATCGGCAGCATTGCATACCACCAAAAGGGGCTGAGCCACAACATCCATCGCAGCGCGACCGAGTTGCCTCCGTAGTTGTAATTCTCCGTCCGCGTCAGATAAAAGCTGAGCGTCACCAGCGTCAGAAACATGCCGCACAGAATCACAGGGCGCAGCAGCCTGACGGTCTGCACGCGAGAAAACGGCCTGGCCGTTCCCGGTCCTTCAGGGAAACGCGGTTCGCTTTGCTGGCTGCCATCATCAGCAGGTCCTTCAGCTCTGAACAGGCACACTGCCCAACCCGCGACAGACAGGAATAACACGGGGGTCAGCGATAACAGCCCATGATGTCCCAGAACGCAGTGAAACAGGTACACGTGCCAGGGTTCATTGTTCGCATCCAGTCCTTTGGGATTGCTCCAGTAACTCGCCACTCCTTCATGTACGTAAACATATTTATCTGTTCCATACCATGTATAAAACGGCTTCAGACCGCCTGTGCAAATCCAGTTGGTGACGAAGAAAGCCGCCAGAGGAATCAAGGCGCCCGGAACAAACCATTTCCATGTTCCCGATGGACTTACTCTGAATGCGAACAGAAAAGCAATCACACCAAAAAGCGCCGATGGCAGTTCGAAACAGCTGCTGAATGCGGCACACAGCCCCAGGAGGAACAAGTCTGAGCCTGACGCCGTACCGGACGTGGCAGTTTGTCGAACAGCCTCCAGCCGGACAATGGCCGAAATGCAGAAGATCATACAGATGGCAGCTGGTGTGTGGTTATTCAGAGTGACCAGATAGGGGTTCAGCATTGACCCAAAACCAGCCGCTGCCAGAACAAAGATGCGGACAGGTTCCGCAATGCCAAGGAATCGCAATGTGCTCCGCAATGAAACGAGAGCCAGTGCCATGGGCAGCAGGTTCACGATCAGTAACAACAGTCTGGTCACCTGCTGAGTCTGAGCGAAAAGATCCATTCCCAGAGTATGACGTTCGATCCAGTAAAGCCCCGCAACCATCGTGGACAGCAGCGGAGGTTTGGAGGAATAAAAGTGCCACGGCTGGTCGTCCTGAAGCCGATGACGCACCTTGTCGATCGTCGAAAACCGCGACTTGCGATCAATCTCATCGATCTGGTATGTGCCGCGTTCTACCAGCGACCAGACAGTGCACCATCGCGAACGATCGTTTGCACTTTGCAGCGGCACAGCACGCAGAACGGCAGCTGCCAGCATGCAGACGATGCACAGCAGCACTAACGATTCAGATCGCGATTCCTTATCTGACACACTTACATCCATTCCCGGATCGGCTCGCCTTCAACCAGTCGCACAGGGCGACCGTCAGGTGCCTGTGCAATCAGATCGGAGGGAATGCCCAGTTTTTCGTAAATGGTTACGGCAATGTCGGCAGTCAGATACTCATTGCGAGTGGGCCTTCCGCCTTCTTCATCCGTTTCACCAAGAACGTATCCGCCAGGAACTCCGGCACCCGCCATGATCGCAAATCCTGCACTTGCCCAGTGATCGCGCCCACTGGCCGAATTGACCGTGGGTGTCCGTCCGAAATCCGTCAGCCATACTACCAGAGTCGAATCAAGAAGGCCCCGATCCTGCAGGTCAGAAAGGAGCACGGGCAGCCCCTGATCAATGGGCGGTATACGGGACTTCTTTAATGCGTTGAAATTGTCGGTGTGGGTGTCCCATCCGCCATCGGTGATGGTCACAAATCGGACTCCGCTTTCAATCAGTCGTCGAGCCAGCAGGCAACTCTGTCCAAACTTGTGACGTCCATACCGGTCACGCAGCTCTGCAGACTCCTCCCCAATATTGAACGCTGTCTTTGTCTCCGGAGCAGTGATCATATTAAAAGCGGTACGATAATTTTCATCCAGGGCATCGAATGCCGTCGCCTGAACGTCCGCACTTCGCTGCAGATTGTCGATTGCTGTCAGCATGCGCTTGCGTCGATCCACACGAGTCAGATCCACACCCTTCGGCGGACTGATGTCGCGAACTGTAAAGTCCTTGCCGGCAGGATCGGCAAGGATTTCAAATGGGTTGTGTTCCAGTCCCAGAACTCCCGCAGATCCACCACCAAAGCGGCGATCAATCGAACTCCCCAGCTGAACAAACGGCGGAAGAGGCGACTTGAAACCGTGGTGCCATCCAACAACGGAACCATACGTCGGGTAGTGAAGAGCAGGATTGAAACGACGTCCCGACATTGCAAACTGATCGGCAATTCCATGGCTGCCGTTTTCCGGGTTCCAGCTTCGCAGCAGAGCGAATCGTTTCAGCTCCCGAGCCATATTGGGCAGGATCTCGGTAAACTGCACCCCCGGCACAGCCGTACTGATCGCTCCAAATTCTCCGCGAACACTGACAGGAGCATTGGGTTTCGGATCAAACGTATCGTGATGGCTCGTTCCACCCTGCGTCCAGATCAGAATGCAGTTGACATCCTTTGCCTGCTGCCCTTCCTGCGCCTGAACCCGGCGAGCATTCAGCAGTGATGGCAAACCGACTCCCAGTCCTGCCAGGCTGCCGATTTGCAGCAGGCCACGGCGACTGACGCGTTCGCAATCATGCAGCAGATGTGAATCCAGACTTAACATGGCGAAGGATCCCGTTCAGAAAACGAAGAGTCATCAAGCTCAGCGAAACCGGCAGTCTATTCCATACATCAGGCCGGACGCAAGAGTTTGCATGGATGTTGCGATCTCTCACTGCTGTCTGCTGTCATCGGCCGGAAACAGTTGGATCGGGTGGCACCGTGCTGTTTCCGGAAGGGTCGGCATTCTGCCCGGCCGAACTATTGTCTTCAACAAGCCCAAAGCCCGAGGCGATTTTGCGAGCATAATAGGGCCCAAAGTGAAATATGACGGCAGCCCCCAGCAGAATGCCGCCTATCCACAACAAAAGAGATGTCCAGCCGACGATCCCCCGGACAGCGTTCTTTGCACCTCGCCACTTATGTCGACTGGCCTCAGCCTTTGAGACCTTTTCATAAAGGCTGCTCATATCCTCTCTGCGAACTGCAACTGCCCGACTGGCCAGCTGATTTTCAATGGCCTCAGTGAACTCTGTAAACTGAGCCAGTGGCAGATAGGTTCCATCTGCTGATGCCTTTCCGCGGGCCTTCGCATTTACGGTGCCAGCTGCGATCATCTTCAGCAACCGTCCGGTGGAATGCTTTTCAACAACAGTGTTCCCGCTCTCGTCCTCAAACTGAACAAACCACATTCGGGATGTTCCCGGAACCGTGCTGCGAGAATTTAACGCCGGCTGAGTCTTCGCAGCCGACATGGAAACCGGCTGAGTTTTCGACGGTGCCGACACCCTGCCAGATGGGTTCGACAAATTCATTCCGGCAGGCATTGTCCCGGTGCCCGATGCCATGGCGGTTCGACTGACCGGCGGCGCCTCAGCTCCATCGACAAAACTCAGGCAGGCACTGTGAACTCCGAGTGTCGTTAAATCTCGAATCAGCTCGTCACAGGACTTGTAACGATGGGCCGGCTGCCGCGCCATCATTTTGTCGACGATCAGCTCCAGACGCTCAGGTATTTCCGGGCGAATACTGCGAATCCCCGGATGGCTGCCCTTTTCCTTGGCCAGTATCAGTTCAAGCGTTGATTGTCCCTGAAACGGCAATTTTCCGGTGAGCATGTGATACAGTGTGGAGCCGAGCGAATAGATATCACTGCGACTGTCGACATGCTTTGCATCTCGAGCCTGCTCCGGAGCCATATACAGCGGTGTGCCCAGTCCCGTTCCGCTCTGAGTCACGGAAACATCATCCTCATCAACCACTTTGGCAAGACCAAAGTCCGCGACCTTCACAACACCTTTCTTCGTCACAAGAATGTTGTCCGGCTTGATGTCACGATGAACCATGCTGTGGTCATGTGCATGTTTCAAAGCTTCTGCACAAACGATCGCAACATGCACGGCGTCACCAACAGGAAACTGGCCAAGCTGATCCAGCCAGTCCTGAATACTCTGACCATCAATGTACTCGATCGCCGCGAAATGGATGCCCTTAAACGAATCCACGGCAAAAACCTTAACCACGTTCGGATGGTCAAGTTTGGCCATCGACTTCGCTTCCCTCAGAAATCGACTGACGGCGTCTTCTTTTCGCGAAAGCTCCTTTGAAAGCGTCTTCAGGGCAACCAGACGGTCCAGACTGACCTGTCTTGCCAAAAACACCTCCCCCATGCCCCCTTTGCCAAGCTTCTTCTTCAGCTCAAAATCACCAAGCTGCTGAACTTTCGACGAGCCGCTCGGACGTTGTTCTTGTGGGGTCTCTGACACAGCCTTCTTCCGCCCAAAAACTGATCGATTCGGGATGATGCACGACAGGATGTCGGAAAAGTTTATGACAACACTGCCCGCCATGGAGCGCAAGTCTTGAAGATCTGCCATCGAGATCGCAATCCGGACGGACGATCCCATTGCTTTTGCATTTTTCAGCAGAACCTAACATTGCGGTACCCAAAACTTCACGTCAGTATGGGCGGTTCCCTGCCGTTTCACAACTGAAAATGGCGACTGAGCCTGCCCCCGTCTTTAGCGATCATCTGATTTTTGTGCTTTACGGAGCGATGCTGATGTCCTTAGGGATCCGGTCGATTGTACTGGCATTACTGCTTCCGGCGTTTCTGCCGGGATTGCCCATGCTTCGGGCCGGCGATGGGCTAAACCTGCCCGACAATTCCTTCCAAAGCTTCTCGGAAGGTCTCCGCGGAACGCTGATTCTGACTGGCGGTGGAGCAATTCCGGATGACGCCCGATCGCGATTTGTGGCTGCCATTCCGGAAGCCGGAAGCGTCGTTGTCCTATGCACCTCATCAGATCAGCCGGGTACCCTCGACAAGACTGTTGCATGGCTTAAAGAAGCGGGCCTGATGAACTGCGTGAGTGCCTCGTCACTTCCGGGATCTGATGAGTTCCTCAGCGAATCGGCCATGCTGCTGAAAGACGCGAAAGGTGTCTGGATCTGCGACGACCAGCCGTCGCGTTTGGCTGTCGACCTGCACGGAACAGATGTGGAACATGCACTTCGCAGGCTCCTGAATCGCGGAGGTGTGATTGGGGGAACCTCGGCCGCCTCCGCCGTCATGTCGAAGGTGACGATCACCGCCGGCGCCGCCGGGGATGACGATTCAGTCAGCCTCAGCGGGCTGGATCTGCTTCCGAATTCCGTGATCCAAACTCGCCTCCCGCAACCTGACCGCAGATCTCTGCTGCGCCGAATCGTTACAGAGAATCCCGATCGATTTGGTCTGGGCATCGATGAGAATACTTCCGTCATCGTCACAGGCCGATCCATGGAAGTGCTGGGCGAGAGAAAGGCAACGATACTGCTGGCGAAGTCGAATCATTTTCCAGCCTCCGAGGAGACGATCACAGCCGGACAGTTTGCTGATCTGACGCAGCTGAGGCGAGCGGCCCGTCAACGCTCAGAACACCGGAACCCTGGTGCCCTGACTTCCGGAAGTCCGAATGTTCCGTCCGGCTCGCTGGTGATCGTGGGTGGCGGCGCCATGTCCGATGACATCGTCGATCGGTTTCTGCAGCTGGCGGGCGGACCAGCCGCTCGTCTGGTCATTCTTCCAACGGCGATACCCCGCCAGGAAGCGTTTGCGCAGGGCGTGCCCGGTTTTCTCCGCAAGGCCGATGTTGCCGATATTCGTGTACTTCCACAAAGTTATCCCAGGGAAATCGCCTCGGATGATTTTCAACAGGCTCTGAAAGGTGCAACCGGAGTCTGGTTTGGTGGCGGACGGCAGTGGAATTTTGTAGATGCCTATGAGGACACGTCGGCTGTCGAACTGTTTAAAGACGTGCTTCGACGGGGAGGCGTCATCGGTGGCAGCTCTGCAGGAGCAACCATTCAGGGGGAGTTTCTTGTTCGCGGTCATCCGCTTGGAAATACCGTTATGATGGCCGAAGGATATGATCGGGGATTCGCTTTTCTTCCCGGAACAGCCATCGATCAGCATTTCAGTCAGCGAAAAAGAAAACCCGATTTGATTCCCGTTATCCAAAGACATCCGGACATGCTGGGAATCGGAATTGATGAAGGAACAGCGATTGTGGTTCAGGGAACTGTGGCGGAAGTGATTGGTCAGCATTCCGCATGGTTTTTGCCGTCCGGACGGCTCCGGGACTTCAACGCCGAACAACTGCGGATGCCCGATGAAGAAATTCTGAATAAGCTGTATGTCTCGGTTTCTTCCGGAGAAACGATCGACCTGACATGTCTTAAGCAGTCGACGCTGAGCCCGCCGAAGTAAATGCCTGGCCTCCGGCATCATTTCGTGGACAATGACAGCCAGCAGTCGGCCCACTGCCCGAAGTTCTCCTCCACACTGATACGAAGTCGCTGCAGACCGTTTGATGACGTCAGGCGAAGTCGCGATATCAGGGTCTCGGCAATCCAGCTGGCAATCAGTTCAGCGGTTGTGTTTGCCACGGGAAGAAGCACGCAGTCTTCCCGAGGGAAAATCCACCGTCGTTCATCAAACACTGCCTGTACCTCTCGTTCCTGTGAGATGACAGTAACAATGATCTCAGGGTGGTGAAGGGGCAACAGCACATGGTGATCAAGTTCCAGAACAATGGTCTGCAATCCGTCACGCAGGGCAATAAAATCAAATACGTAGCTGTTCTCGTCGAGCGGACCTTCGATAGCCGCTTCAACTCGCCAGTTATGCCCGTGGATTCGTTCGCACACGTTGCCATTAAACGTGATAAAGTGGGCGGCACTGAAAACCAGCGAGTCTTTAATGACTCGGACCGCATACTGAGCTTCTCGTGTGCTCTCGTGACGAGGTGAAGTCGGGCCGGATGTCATTAATGTATGTCCTTCGATTTCCACCAGTCACCTTCAGGTGCCAGCCAGCCCTCACGCTGAGCGGCAAACAGCACAGCGGCAATCATATCGGCTGTTGTGCCAGGATTCCTCTGATGACCGTCTGCTCGCAGGAATTCATCGAACTGCTGCAATTGCAAATGAGAATCTGATGATTCGGGCCAGCCGGACAGAATAATCTTTTCAGCCATTCCACGGACATGCTCGGACATTTCAGATCCGCACTTCCGGGCGATTAGTGAATCTCCGTAGGTTGCCAGCAGCTTCAGAGCAACCATGAGGATTCGGTCCGGCTGAGATTCCAGCTGCTGACCTGCGTCCTGCAGCCAGTCCATCCCTTCGCACAGCACCTGACGAAAACCGTTCGAGTACTGCATTGCGATCAGGTCATGACCGGCTGCAAGATTCATACATTCACGCAGTCCCACAGATGGAATCGAACCCAGATCCTGCTTCTCAGCCGTTCCAAGTCCGGCCGGCTCAGCCAGTCGAATGGCTTCATAAACCTGAATGCTGTCCTGCACGGACAAGTGCTCCAGGACAGTTTCAACTCCGTCTATCAGGGAGATTTCGGGTGGAACTGCGGCCAGCGGGGCCAGCAACAGTATGATACCGAGATTTGTGTTGTGGCCGACAGTCGCACGAGTCGCTTCCACGGACTGCAGTATTGTCAGTCCGACAGGCTGGACTGCTGCCCTGGCGATGATGGGAGCGACAATGGCCGCCGATTTCATAAAATCCTGCACGGTGGCGTCGGCGAATGACGCTCCAGGTCGCACGTTGCCGGGCTTCGGGCACATGACTTCCATTGCGCAGGATGTCTGCACCCACTTCGTCAACTGTGACATCCACAGTGCCAAGAGCCTGCTCCGGAATAACCTGCTGCCCAATCAACTGTTAACGACGTACTGCTTTGAGATCCATGTTGCCGGCGAGTGGCGGAACTGTACCGGCTCGCACAATCAGGAACTTCATCGTGTTCAGCGTCTTTAACCGTTCTTCACCCAGAATGAATCTCAGACTATTGACTCCAAGAGTCTCATATTCGTCCAGACCCACCAGAATATCACCGGTCCGCATGCCATATCGAGCGGCCATACTTCCGTTGCGGACAGAGATGATCTTCATCCCGCCATTGTAGCGGCCTCGGACCTGCTGCATGTCAGAAGGATCCAGTTCAGCAAGCCGTAACCCCAGAAGCTCCCATGTTCGCTCCAGAACGGGATCACCCGCCAGCGTCGACTGCACCGCTCCAGGTCGAACCGCTGAACCGGACTCAATCGCCGGGAGAACTGGCAGCGAACTTGATGAAACTGTTTTGGTCTCGATCGGTGGATCGGCACGAGTCGCTGCCACGACAGCCGTTGTTCCCGATCTCCCCGCTCCAACCTTAAACTGCAGAGTCTGTTCCTGTCCTTCCCGCTTCAGAACAACATCGACAATCTGACCAGCTGGCAGGTCCAGCAGGGATCTCTCCAGATCCGTCCCGTCAGCCACTTTCAACCCGCGAACGGAACAGATCACGTCGCCTGCTCGCAGCCCACAGATGTCAGAAGCGCTGCCAGCCGCTACTCTTTCGACGACCAGTTTCTGCTCGTCAGGCATCTTGATGTCCAGGGTTGTCAGACCATGTGACATGCCGTTCAAACGCTCTACACTCATCAGTCGCGCGATCGTGCGGCGAGCATCATCAATGGGAATCGCGAAGCCGATTCGCTGAGCTCCTGCACGGATAGCCACGTTGATTCCAATCACTTCGCCGTTCAGATTCAGCAGCGGACCGCCGCTGTTACCCGGGTTGATACTGGCGTCAGTCTGTATGAGATTCTGATAAGACTGAGTTTCATCAACTTCCACATCGCGATGAAGGGCACTGACAATGCCCGAGGTAATCGTGTGCTCATAACCGAATGCGTTGCCAACGGCAAAAACCGTTTCCGCCAGCATCAAATCCGTCGACGTGCCCATTGGCATCACAGTCAGCGGCTCCTTCGCATCAATTCGGATAATGGCAAGGTCCTGTTTTCGGTCAAATGAAACCGGGCGTCCGTCAAATGTGGCCCCGCCTTCCATCGTCACGATGATTTTATCAACATCCTGAATAACATGATAATTCGTCACGATGTAGCCGCGTTCGTCAACGATGATGCCCGTGCCCATTCCGGTCACCTTGCGGGCTTTACCGGAAAAGAACCGTGATTCCTTGTCATCAGCCGACATTCGCTCGGTGTGAATATTAACCACCGACCGCTGGCACTGCTGTACCGCTTTGACCAGAGGCGTTTCACGAGTGTCGGCCATGGACCGAACACTCGTCAGGCAGATCCCCGCACTCAGCAACATTGCTGTCAGCGTAGCTCGAATCATCGATCCTGACATTCAGAACCTGCCCATTCTTCACGAGTGTGGTGTTTTCGTGAGCGCACAGGACGCGGTTGCGCCTGCTTCCCCCAATCGTGAATCGACCGTCATTGTTTTGAGTCTGAAAGCGCAGGAATCCACCACGCAAAGTCTTCCTGTTTTATCGCGATGTTAATCTGGGATGAATTTCTTGCCGGAAAAACCGGAAGATCTGTAAAAGCGATCAACTCCTCCGTTTGGCTAAACTGATGGCTTAGGGACATCATCAACAGGCTGGTCCGACACATCGGGGCGGGAATTTCCTGATAATTCTGTGCTTTCGAAATTGTGGATGCCCCGGCAGACCAACATCAGGTAAAATCCGGTCTTCCACTCCCCTTTAAATCGTTGGTAATCTGGGCAGACTTTGGAGCTTCTACGGTCAGCGCCGATTTCAGTTCAGGAGCGAGTGATATGTCTGCAGGCGGAACGAATCAGTCTCAGGAGAAGGTTGCCAGATCGCTGATTCGAAAAGGTGATTACCCGGCGGCAATCGACTTGCTGCAAAAAATGCTGGAGGCTGCTCCGACAGACCCGGAAATCATGGAGTTACTGGGTACAGTTTACTTTTTTAACAAACAGCCTGACCAGGCGCGTGAGATCTTTGAACAACTCACGGTTGCTGAGCCATATCGTGCTTCGGGCTGGATCAATCTGGGCGCCATTCTGAATCACATAGGTGAACACAAGAAAGCGGCGGACGCTTTGCGGAAGGGATTGCAGCGTGATCGACAGAATGCAGAGGCTTATTACAATCTGGCGATCGCCCAGAAAGCTCTGAAGCTGACCACAATGGCGATTTCCGCGTACAAGGAAGCCATCCGTATTAAACCCGACATGATCGACGCTCACCTGAATCTTGGGCTGCTCTATGCGGAAATGAATAATGCGGGACTCGCTCAGCAGTGCTATATGGCTGTTCTGAAGATCAATCCAAACTCGAAAAAAGCGAAAGCTCTGCTCGAACAGGCTCAGGGCACTCAGAAGAACGCTCGAAAATCGGCTTCTCCGTTTGGACGACTTGTGGATGAGGATGACCTTTCCCGAAACCTTCGTTCCAAAGACCGTCGAATCCTGAATGAAGTGCAGCGCGACGAAGAACGCGAAATGGTTCAGGCACTGACAAAAAGAATCAGGCAGCAGGCAAAGGGACTGGCTCCTCTGCTGGAAGATGACGTTCACGACGTCCTGCATCAGCTGCAGATCGCCCTCATCCAAAGTGAGAATCGCTTTGCGAACCCGGATACTCACCGACGATTCGTGAAAACGATTCGGCAGCTGAAGGAACTTCGAACTGTCGTCGCCGATGGATTTGCCGAGCTCAAAAGCCATCTGAGCTCGGCGAGTTAAAGGCGCCCGTCATGTCTGATAACCCGGAACCTGCTATCCCCGAAGGAATCGGGGCTGAGCCCATTGTCCTCGGATCACGGTCTCCCAGAAGGCAGGAGCTGCTGTCGTCTATTTTGGGAAACGGGAGATTGCGAATCGTTCCGCCCAGGTGTTCTGACGAACTTAGTTTCTGCGGTCTAAGCACAGATTACGAGATCGAACAGCGCTTGTTAAAAATTGTGAGCATGAAGCTTCAGGATGTGTCCGATCAGCTGACACAACCGCATTCGTCCTCGATCTCCGGCACTTCAATTCCCGACAACTCGCTGTACAATGAAGAGGCAGCACCATTGCAGCCCCAGAGGCCACCATGGATTGTCGTGGCCGACACGATCGTAATTGCGAACCAGAAGACGGGACAGCGAATTGTGCTGGGGCAGCCCGATCCGAGTAACTGGCAGGAAGTGGTTGGCGACTGGTTCAGAAGATTTCTGTCCGGCACAACTCATTCCGTATGGACCTGTTTCTGTGTGTGCCGGGGAAGTCTTGTCTTCACCCATATTGTTCGATCAGAAGTTTCGTTCGTTCCCCTTACCGAAGAAATGATTCAGTGGTATTTGCGGACCGGCGAGTCACTCGGCAAAGCTGGCGGCTATGGGATTCAGGGATACGGTGCTGCACTGGTGTGTGGATTACAGGGCAGTCTGACAAACGTCATTGGCCTGCCGCTTTTTGAGGTTCGGGAAACACTGAAGCAGGCGGGCCTGCTCAGTGCTCGCGCTGGTTTATAAGAATGTCTTACAGGGTCCTGAACGCCGGATGACAGGAAACGTCAAAGTTACGCCTCACGGAGCTCCGTCAGGCCCTGAGTTGCTGAGCCGAATGAGCGGATCTGTGTGTGTTGGCAGCAGAGTTTTGCCAACTCGGTTCTTTCTGGCTCCACTTGCCGGCTATACGCATCTGGCGTTTCGAATGGTACTTCGTCAGCTGGGTGGCCTCGGCCTGGCAACGACCGATCTGGTGCAGGCGACAATGCTGGTCGGAGGCAGCAAAAAGTCCCTGGAGCTTGTGGAGACTCGGCCAGATGATCGTCCGCTATCCGTTCAGATATTCAGTGGCGTCACCTCACATCTTGCTGCCGCTGCAAAATGGCTTCAGGACCATGATTACGAAGGCATTGATATCAATATGGGATGCCCCATGGCCAAGATCAATGGCACGGGGGGCGGAGCCAGACTCATGTGCAATGTCGATGCAGCCGCGACAACTGCCGCTCGTGTTGTGGAGGCCGTCAGGGTTCCTGTGACCGTAAAGATGCGGCTCGGCTGGGATGCGACTCAATGTACGGCTCCGGAACTTGCTGCGGAGCTGGAGAAGGTCGGTGTCGCCGGAATCACTATTCATGGTCGCACCCGAGCCCAGGGGTTTCATGGAAGTGTGGACCGCAAGGGAATTCGTGACACAGTGAGCGCCGTTTCGCGAATCCCGGTTGTTGCCAACGGAGATATTCGGACCGTCGACGACGCAATCTCAATGTTTCAGGAAACCGGATGTGCGGCCATTGCGATTGGACGGGGAGCGATGCTTGATCCCTGGATCTTTCGTCGTCTGGCAGCGCATGCCTCCGGTGACCACCTGGAGGCAAATCCTTCAGCCGACGAACAGATCGATTTTCTTGTTTCGCATTTCAGGCTGATGACCGAACAGCATGGTCTCTTCAGCTGCCATCTGTTTCGCAAATTCGCCGCCTGGTATGGCTCACGACTCGGCATCCCGGAAGATCTGGAAGACCGGCTGCGACGCTTCGAGTCTTATGCCGAGTTCGATGAAATCGTCGAACAGATCCGTCGTCGACACGGAGAACGGCTCTGCACCGTTGCCACGGCCCTTGTTAAAGTGCCCAACGGACCTGTATCACACTGGTAGTCTTCGGCAAACTCACAAATGGAGCAGCGGCCGTCTGTTTACATGACACAAACAGCATTCCGTTCCGCTGATACGGTCTGAGTCTGCGTAACTGAGGTTTCAGTCGGTCTTATCCCCGCCGCCCCACGTGTTTCCGTCTGGTCATATCCTGCCCCATGATTTTGGCGAACGCCAGTCGTCATATTCTGACGATCTCGGTTTACGGTTGCCATGGCCGCATTGAACTCGTTGCTCATTTCCTGCCAAAAGTCGCTCCGACGGAAAGTCAGTGGCCGGACTTCTTCACCGCTGCTCACGGACCTTAATGCCCGCCGCAACCGTGACACTGGTCCGGCAAAACGATTGGTGGTTCGGACCATATCCAAAAGATAAAGAGGCAGAAGGCAAAACAGAATGACGCAAATCAGTCCGTACTGATTCCAGAAATCCTGCAGATGCCAGAGCAGATCAACGTCTCCCGGACCGGAGTTGACCTGAATCATAAACGTCAGGACGAATGCCGTCAGAAGAAACAGAAAGGAGTGTTTCGCACACTGCAGCAGCATTGGTCGCTGAACTTCAGGATCCACGTAGTGACAAAGCCGCTTAACTGGTTTCTGAACCTGGTCCATTGCATGTTTGCCTTGTATTAAGTGCTGTCTTCGATCTCAGGTCCTGAACCCGACCGATGCGAACCACGGTGCGGAAGAATACACGCTGGATAGAGCCTTCCGTGAAGCTTAGATCATCTCCGGGGACGGCTTCGAAATTTCTCTGATTCATGAGTTCTTCTGATTCAGCAGGTCAGTGTATGTGTTCGAGATTTAGAGGTTCTGTTCCGGGCGGGAAAACGCGGCTGGGAGTTCTACGCAGCCATGTTGCTCAGGAGCAACACACAAATCGTGGTCTGTTGAGCAATCGCATCATTCAGCATGTACCCGTTACGCAACGGATGCGTTCCGACAACAACCTCACGGCCTTACCAATTGTTCATTCGTCCCGGTCGAAATAAATGTCACGACGGCGACAACTTTCACAAGCGGATCTGGATCGGCAATCAACAGTTGCAGGAGTTGCAGATTGCAGCAGATTGTTCCGGCTGGACTCTGTAACGATTGCGAATTCTAACCCCCTATGGCAGGGAAATCCCTGGAGATCCAATCCATGAGACAGACGCGTCGAACTAAAGATTTCGGTAAAAACAGGAATCGTCGCGGTGCTGCACTGGTTGAAATGGCTGCCTGCCTGCCAATTTTCATGCTGACGCTGCTGGGAATTATCGAATTTGGTCGGGCAATGTCTGTGTCGCAACTGCTCAACGCAGCCGCGCGGGAAGGCTGTCGAGCAGCCATCCTGGATGGTGCAACAGAAACGAGCGTCCGAACGGCTGTCGTCCAGCAGGTGGCCAACACTGTGAATGTTCCAACCCAGGCGGTAACCGTACAGATCAGCGTTACTGTCGGCAGTACAAATACAGCGACAACGATGGCGAACGTCAAGCCCAGAGATACGATCACCATCAATATCACTGTTCCGCATTCTGCAGTGAGCTATTCGGTAAGCCGCTGGTTAGCCGGAAAGACGCTGAGGGGAAAGTGTGTCATGCGACATGAATAAACCTGTTGGGTCTGTTCCAGATGAACCACTGGATCAGAGTGTCAGACAGAACCCTGTTATTGAGTTGTAAAGTTGTCAGCAGGTCAGGGACTGATCTTCGAATTCTATATCATTCACCCGTGAACCCGATGGAGCCTTGTATGAAAACATTTCGAGTTCAAAAGTCACTGAGCGGCGTCTGCCAGCGTCTGCCAAAGACTCGGAAAGGTGCAATTCTTGTGTTGTCAGCGTTCGTGCTGACGATCATTCTGACGTTTGCGGCATTCACCGTAGACTTTGGAATGATCACGGTGACGAAGGGACAGATTCAAAATGCGGCCGACTCGGCGGCACATGCCGCGGCACTGGAACTCAGCCGATCATTCGGACCTGGCAGCACAGTTACGGCTGGCACGGCCGCAACGAATGCCAGAACACAGGCTGTTGATATGGTGGCACGTTTCCGGACAGGCAATCTCGAATCAACAGCCGCAATTGCGGATCGCGATGTTCGACTTGGACGACGAGTCTGGAACAGTGGATCGAACTCCTGGCAGGAAACATGGGGGGTGTCACCATTCAATATTGCGGAAGTCACCGTTCGCAGAACTGCGGCCACCAACAGTGCACTTCCAATGACATTCACCAAACTCTTCGGCGTCAGCACTCATAACATCGAAGGAAAAGCGGTTGCCGGTGTGGCCCCTGCCGTCGGTTTTCGCCGTTCATCAAATCAGTCATCCTTCCTCGGAATTCTGCCGATTGCAGTGGATCTTCCCACATGGGATCAACTGGTAACAGCCAACGCCAATGATGACAGCAGCGTCTTCAAGGATCTGTATGCGCACACAGAAGGCGGTGTTTCCGTCAGCCGGGGATCCGACGGAATTCTGGAAATGAACATCTACCCGGATCAGAATGCAAATATGCCATCCGGAAATCGCGGCACTGTCGACCTTGGTTCGCCAAACAACAGTACCAACGACCTGAAGAGACAAATCACGCAGGGACTCAACGCCTATGATCTGAGTTTCTTCCCAAACAGTGAAATTCGCCTGAACAACGATGGAAATCTGTTTCTAAACGGCGATACAGGAATTAGCGCCGGAATTGAAGCGTCTCTGAAACAGATCATCGGTCATCCTCGCAGTATGCCGATTTTTGCGTCGGTAAGCGGACCCGGAAACAACGCCGTTTACCGAATTGTCAAATTTGTTGGTATCAGGATCGTGGCAGTGGAATTGAGTGGAGGCCCGGGAAGACGACATGTAACAATTCAGCCGGCTCAATACACCGACGGTGAAACCATTATTCGGGGTGATGGTCCAATTCAATACGACTCAATCGTCAGCAAGCCCTTCCTGATTCGATAAGTCGGCGGAATTTGAATCCTTCAAAACTGGAAACCACGGTACTTCGCAGAAGCACCGTGGTTATCTTGTTTTGCGGCCCTGTCTCTGCAACACGATCTGATCACAAACATCAATCGATAAGAGCCTGCGCAGGATTCTCAATCGCCACAACCAGAGACTTCAGAAATCTGGCAGCGGGAGCTCCGTCGACAACTCGATGATCAAATGTAAGGCTCAGTGTCATTTGTTCCCGCGCCACAATTTGATCATCGACGCAAACCGGCTGCCTGATAATTCTCCCGATTCCCAAAATCCCGCATTGCTGTCCATTGATGATCGGGGTAAAGGCATCGATTCCGAAACTGCCAAGACTTGTGATCGTGAATGTCCCATCCTGCATCTCGGTTGCCGACAATCGGCCATTCCGAGCTTTCTCAACCTGCTGCGCCAGGGTGACAGCCAGTTTTCGCAGACTTAAGCGTTCAACATTGCGAATGACGGGAACGAACAACCCATGAGGCGTATCGACCGCGACTCCCATATGAACATGGGAAAATATTGTGACTCCATCCTCGTCACGAAGAGCATTCATTTCGGGATGCGAACGCAGCACTATGGCCGTCAATTTGATGATAAAATCGTTGAAGGTGGGAACCGCAGCGTCTGCACCCTCCATCGCCTGCCTGAACTGATTGCGCAGGTTGACCAGATTGAAAGCATCGGCAGTTGTTGTCAGTGTTACTGCGGCAGTTGTCTGATGGCTCTGCAGCATTCGCCGGGAAATCGTGCGGCGATTGCTGCTGAATGGCTGCCGGATACCTTCGGAACTTTCCGCGCCGGCCGTCGCAGGGGCTTGCGAAGTCGCAGGCTTTAAAACCGGATGCCCCTGAGCGGAAAGAACATCTCGCTCCCGAATTCTTCCGTTTCGTCCGGTACCCTGAAGCCTGGTCCAGTCGAGTTTCAGCTCACCCGCCCGGCGACGTGCTCGCGGACTGGCAACGGGCTGAGTACCAACGTCCGACACATCCTGCTTCACACACGTTGCGGCAGCACTGCGAATGTCCTGTTCCGTGATGCGGCCTTTCGGACCAGTGCCTGACACTAAACCCGGATCGACCGCAAGCTCACGCGCAAGTCGCCGAACAGCGGGACTCGCGGCTGGTCGTTCTGAAACGACATTCACTGGCGTGACTGCCGATTCCGCAGGTCTCCCGGAAGAATTTTCATTCACTTCTGACCCAGCGGTCAAATTCGGCTGCTTCAATTCATCAGCTGTTACAAGGCAGGCCAGTACCTGTCCCACCTTGACTTTATCGCCAGGCCTGGGACTCTCCGGAAGCAGCCTGAGAAATCCTTCATCAAAGCTTTCGATATCCTGAGCGGCCTTATCGCCTTCCAGGACAAACAGCATCGAACCTTTGCGTACATACTCCCCCTCCTGGATGAGCCATTCCGCAAACGTGCCTTCGTCCATTGACCAGCCCAGTCGGGGCACCGTAACTTCTAAAGGCATACCGTCACTCACTCCACAAATCACGTATTGCTCGAGAAATCTGACTGACGTCAGGAACCACGGCAGCTTCGAGGGCGGGACTATAAGGAGTCGGAGAAAATGCTCCGTTCAGTCGGCGAATGGGAGCATCGAGCTCATCAAAGCCCTCGTCGGCAATGACAGCCGCAATTTCCGCTCCCACACCAAACGGTGCAAACGTTTCGTCCACAATCAGCAGCCGCCCGGTTTTACTGACGGAACTTAGGATCGTTACCGTATCCAGCGGTGAGATCGTTCTGGGATCAATCACTTCCACGGAGATTCCCTCGGCATCAAGCAACCTTGCAGCTTCGACGGATAACTTCACCATATGGGCGATGGCAACAACAGTTACATCGGTTCCTTCAGCCACGATTCGGGCTTTGCCAAACGGGATTTCATAATCTCCTTCGGGCACAGGACCTTTGACCGACAGCAATTCCCGGTGCTCCAGAAACAATACCGGATCCTGACACCGAAGTGCATGCGTCAGCAATCCTTTGGCATCGTACGCTGACGAAGGCACCACCACCCGCAGTCCCGGGAAATGGCCATACATCGTGTAGTAGCTGCCCGAATGATGTGTGGCAGCTGAGTGGCCAATCCCAATACATCCCCGCAGCAAAATGGGCATCGGAATCCGACCGCTCGACATATACTGAATCTTGGCAATCTGATTCACAATTTCACCGACCGAATCCAGAACAAAGTCAGCGAACATGAAGTCGACCACCGGGCGAGCGCCTGTCATGGCGGCACCACCTGCCAGGCCCACAAAACCCCGCTCCGCAATTGGCGTGTCTCTCAGTCTCTCAGCTCCATAGCGGTCAAAAAGACCCTCTGTGGTTTTGAAATTCCCGCCCCGTTTTCCAATTCCTTCTCCCAGCACAAAAATGTTGGGGTTGCGTTCCATTTCAAAGGCCAGAGCTTCCCATGTGGCCTTCATCCAGGTGATGTCACGTGTTCCAACTGCCGGTATTTCCGGCTCCTGAATCTGCGTTCCGCACGGAGCTGAATAAACATGAGTGGTGGCCGATGCCGCTTCCGGCCATGGACCTGATTCCGCAAACTGCTGCCCTTCAGCGATGATCGCAGCCACCTCTGAATCAACGGCATTCAAATCGGCTTCGGTCACCTTTCCCAAAGCGATTGCCCGACGTCGAAGTGATTCCAGAGGACACCTCTGTTTCCACTGCTCCACTTCCTCTCGCGTTCGATACCCAAAGTCCCCCATGCCTTCTGCATGCGCTCGAGTGCGATAGGTTCGGCATTCAATCAGAGTTGGCCCCTCCCCGGCTTTTGCTCTCTTTACCGCAGCCTCCGCAGCCCTGTGAACGGCCAGCACATCATTGCCGTCCACGCAGATTCCATGCATACCGTACATCGCGCCGCGGGATGCCACTTCCGGGTTCCCCGCTGAGTATGCAAACGGGACTTCTGTGGCAAACTGATTGTTCTCACAGATAAACAGCACCGGCAGTTTCCAGATGCTGGCAAGATTCAATCCCTCATGAAACGCTCCGTTATTGACGGCTCCGTCGCCAAAAAAGGCAACCGCTACCTGGTCGGATTTTCTGAGCCTGAAGCTGTATCCGGCTCCCGCAGCCTGCAAAATACAGGGTCCGACAATGCCGCTCGTACCCATCATTCCGATCTCCGGAGAGAACAGATGCATACTGCCACCCCGGCCGCGCGAACATCCGGTCGACCGTCCGAACAATTCGGCCATCAGTTCCCGCGGAGGCATGCCCTTCGCCAGTGCATGTCCATGTCCGCGATGAGTACTAAACACCACGTCGCGCTCGCCCAGATGCTCACAAACTCCCGCGGCAATCGCCTCCTGCCCAACATAAGTATGGCAGGCCCCGTGCACCAGACCCCGCTGATGAGATCGAGCCAGCTGTTCTTCGCACTGGCGAATTATGGCCATAGCTCGATAAAGGGAGATGAGAGTTTCCGGATTGAGTGTTTCCGGGTTCACAGCATCCGGGTTCACAGTTTCAGGTTTAACAGTTGAAGAATTCATGAGACAATTCATTCATGAAATGGTTCAGCGGATAGTGCTGTACGTTCAGATTGATTTTACGCCAATTGTTCCGCCAGCGTTCACAGCCATATTGCCGCCGTCCATGGGGATCAGCGCACCGGTGATCCATGACGAGGCGTCCGATGCCAGCAGAACTGCAAGACCTTTAATATCATCAGGTTTCCCCAGACGACCACACGGAATACCGGACAGCCATTTCGCCTGAATCGATGGATCCGCCGCCATTCGCTTTTCCAGACTGGGGTTCACAACCTGCGCTGGCAGAATTGCATTGACCCTCACTCCGCGAGCTGCCCATTCGGTGCTGAGCTCTCTGGTCATCTGAACCACAGCTCCCATCGCCATACTGTAGGCAATATGACCGCGGCCAAGTGCGGTTGTGCTGGCCAGCGAGCCAATGTTCACGATACTGCCCCGACCCGCAGCCAGCATTCTTCGTCCAGCTTCCTGACACATGCAAAATCGACCGAACACAAGATTCTGAAAAACCTCCTGTACCTGTTCCAGCGTTATCAGTTCAGGTTTCTCAAGGATGCCTTCTCCGGCGATATTCCCCAGAAAATCAATGCGTCCAAATTCGGCATCCAGTCGTTCAAACAGCTGACGAATCTGCAATGGGTCTGAAACATTGCACGTTAACGCAACCGCTTTTTTTCCCATACGAAAAATGTCGTCCGCCGTCTTCTGAACTCCTTCGCTGTTCAGATCGGCAAGCAGCAGACTGGCGCCGTGTTCCGCCAGCGCAAGTGAGGTTGCTCGCCCCAGACCGCTTGCAGCACCCGACACAACTGCAACGCGGCCGTGCAGATCAAACAGGCTCATGATCCAATTCCTCCCGAAATAATTTCAGTACGATGACCACCGTCAGTTAACGCTCAATGCTGCGTGTCAGACGCAACAACCCTTCCAATGCCTCTTCGATAACCTTTGGCGAACGAATCGGGCCGGGAAAACGTGCGGCCAGAATCTGATTCAGCCGCGGCAGCTTCTGCGGCAATCCGCCCGAAAGCACCACCTGTTTCCATGCACGATCAGGAGAAAGTCTCCCGGCACACAATTCATAGTTATCTGCCATACAGGAAAAAGCGGCAATGAACAAATGACCGACGCTCAGATTCTCCAGCCGTATGTTGCCAATACTTCCATGGTCCCCCATTGATCCGGCAAAGAACGACAGGTCAGCTTTCAGGTCGGTTGACGGAGTACGATCGACGGCAGAAACAATCGATGTCCATGGATCCTGCAACGGCCGGCCTTCCGCAATACTCAGTTCGCTCAGCAGATCCACCAGTGCGTTCAATGATCTGCCGGCCGGAAGGTGCGTGATCGTATTCAGAAAACGATTGTCAAAAAACGGACGAGTCTGATAGTCCCCTGGAACCAGCGACTGTGTCAGCATGCTGACCTGCGATCCGGTCGAAATGTTCAGCGAAAGTTCACCTTCTTCCAGCCCCGCCCCCAGCAGAGCACACTGATGATCTCCCACGGCCGGATAACAGGGTATCCGTCTAGCACCCAACACAACTTCCCCGGCGCATTCTGATACCGATGTGATTGCCGGCCATGTAATCTGACCAAATCCCAGACGTTCAAACCAGTCACGATGGACCTGTCGAGTTCGCAGATTCAGCGAACCCAGCGCCATTGTCGGCTCCGTTCGCGGAGTCGAACCGCACAGCTGAGAGATGACGAACTCACCCAGATTCATCGCGGTCACGGCGGTTGCCGGAATGGACCGATGCTGGGCCAGCCAGTACATCAGACTCACTGCCGATCCTGGCCGAAGTTCATTGCCGGTACTCAGCAGATCATCAGCCGTACACCGATTTCGCAAATCCTCAAATGCAGTACGACCCGTTGTAGCCGACTTCTCAGTCACTCTCTGATCGCGCCATGAGAGATAGCGAGTGACCGGCTGAAACGCCGAGTCAGTCAGAATCACGCCGCCCATCTGACAGGAAAAGACAACGCCCGACACTTCTTTACATTGGGCAGCTTTACATTGTGCAGCGAGTTCCTCCAGCACTGCACGTGTCTCCTGCACAATGGCCAGAGGATCCACTTCAAAAAATGTGGCCGGAAGACCTGCAGCAGGCGATGGGAACGGCCGCTGCCGAACGTGCTCCACAGTTCCCCGATCTCTGTCCAGCACTCCGCCCTTGATCGAAGACGATCCAATATCAATTCCCAGAAAGAAAGTCATACGCGTGTCTGTGAATCCTCGTTGTTTTAAACCCCGGAACCGATGGCCGCAAAGCGAACAGCCGATTCAGGACGACATCCAGTCCATTAAAGGGGGCAGTTGTTTTTCAATAAACACCAGCAGAGAAAGCCCAAGATAAAACAGTGCACATAACAGTAAACCGGCGGAATGGTACCAGGAAGGACGAATCGCAGAAGGCAGCAGCCGATGATTAATCCACAATAACTGCAGCGATGTCACTCCAATAGCAAGATTGTTCAGATTGGCAATCACGATGGTCATGAGCTTGGGCGTGCCCCAGGTACTGAAGACGAATGTCCAGAACAGCGACCACGCCACATAGACCGCAAGTATTGTATAGTAAACCCATTTGACCTGTCCCGGCTGAAAAGTGCGTCGGATGCGAGCACTGCCGGTCCAGAGTGCGTCTGTCCAGCGGCGACTGAAGTCGTCGACGATCGACATCTGACTGGGTAGCATGACAGCCAGACCTGCGAGCAATGCCAGAATCCACAACATTCGGCTCACTGCCGGATTAAGCTCCGGCGCCAGCCTCATCCCATCCGCGGTGACAATCGCCTGTGCCCACGAGAGTCCTGTTTGTTTCAGTTCCGAATACGGCGCGAAACGGATGGACATCAGAGCGGGCAGCGCCATTCCCATGAAGCATCCCGGAGCCCACACGAAAACCTGATCAGTAATCAGGTACTTCCACCATCCGGACCATCGTCGCAGATTTTCCTTTGTCAGCGGGAAGGCTGAACCAACATGACTCAGAGTAATACTGCGACCGCCGACAGCACTTGCAATCGCTCCCACATGACGGCCCATGCCCCAGCCCTTGTCACGGACAAAGTTGCTGTAGGTGGAATTTGAAAGCCCTCCGCCTCCCGCATAGCCGGCAAATGCGCCCAGCACCGCTATGTTCGCCAGCTCAATGACTGGCCATGTTCCGTTCTGATGATAGTGACCAATCGCATTCACCAGTTTCTCGCCACCCTCGCCGTCCGACACCGGAACATTGCCGAACCGAAGGAAGCCACTGAAAATGCTCCACCACTGTGACGGTTCCACGAAGAAAATCCCAACCAGCAGGCAGAAGCTCAGGATAAACAGGACTTTGACCGTCATCACCGCCTGCAGCATATTGTAAACTTTGCCTCCAACCAGAACGGGCAGCGATACTCCCAGGAGACATGCATACGCAAGGACCGTCACAAGCGTCTTGTCGGCTTCACCCGGAGGTCGATCGAGCCACAGCGATGCGATGATCGCTGCGCCATGAGTTGACAGGCCTGGAATCAGAGCACTTGCGTTCAGCAGCAGCATGAGTCCCATCCAGAAACCAGGTCCGGGGCGAATTCTCATGAACCCGGTAAATACAGGCTCCCCGCAATAAAGCGCGTAGCGACCACACTCAAGGTTGTAAAATACCTGCAGAACAATTGCGACAGTGGCCACCCACATCAGACCACCGCCATATTTAGCCGTTATCTCAGGCCCGAACAGCCATTCGCCTCCTCCAATCTGGATGCCCATCATCACAATGCCGGGACCAACGAAACTCGTCCAGTTGCGCCACAGCAAAGGCGTGGGTTCAGGCAGATCCGCAACCGACCATTCCGGGATTGTGTTTGCATTCAGCAGGTTTTGCATCAGTGCGTTGTGCTTCTCAGAGGACTCAAATCGCTGAACGGTAAATTTCTCGGGTTATAAGTCTCGGCACACGTCTTCCAGACTCCGCCGGAATCAGGTCTGACTATTCGAATACGATCGCCCGGCCCGGTCCTCCATGGCAGTCGCGAATCTTCAGAGCGGCAAATACAAAATAGCCTCCCTTCGGAATACTGCCGATGTTGTGCAAAAATTCGACCCCCACCATCTCACGACTGCCCAAAGCCCAGTAGGTCATCGCCGCATCTCGAGCATTCACACCACCCAGATCAGGCGCATCCGTGGCTATACACCGGATGCCACGGCTCTTCAGATATACAACAGCGTCCGCACTCACAGCAGGCCACCCTTCGCTCTTCCCCTGAAGCGGATCCGTCCAAACTCCGCCGTCATCAGGCTGAGCTTTCAGATGCCGGTCGAGGTGACCGGTATGAAAGATCACGATCTCGCCAGGCCGTAACGCTCCGGATCGGGCTTCTTCTGCCTCAATATGTGCAGCGGTGATCACAGGTGACGCGGGCCATGATTCTTTCTTCGTCGTTCCCACCAGCGATCGAACATCGATCACTCGCACCGGTCCGCATGTCCATTCAAGAGGAACTTTGTCGGTCGTTATTGAACTGTGGCCCCGAGCACCGAAACGTCCCTCATAGTCATTCAGCCAGCCGCGAACTTCCGCCGAATATTCAGGGACAACTCCCTCCGGAGGTAACGCAAATGAAGGAGGAACCAGGTGAGTTCCCGCCATGGAATCCATCAGATGAGTGTGATGCCACATATCCAGATATTCGGAATACAGAAAGTCAATTTTCAGATAGACCTGTCGATGCTCACCGGTCGAATGACCTGGTGACGTCAATGGCATATCGGGCGACAGAACAGGAGAAAGATCGATCACGCGTTTCGCCCGACTGGATTCAATCAGCCTTTTCGACAGCTTCGCATCAACGATCGAAAATGCTCGTCCCGCACTATAGGGGCCGCCCCGATGCCTTGGGCTCAGCATGCAATAGAAAGCCCCGGTGGCTGGCAATTCCCCAAGATTCGTTGCCCCTTCCGTCCAGATCATCCCGTGTTTCAGGCCCGCGTAATGGGTTGGTTCTGCGAGATTTGGCAGAGGCCCCATGCTGGCGCTGTCGGTTCCCAGTGTCATGACACCGCGAGTTGCCAGAAACTCCATACATTCCGGGTTCGGATCCGGATACCCGACCGCCTTCCGATCGATGACATCGGCAATGAATCGGCGGCCTTCAGGAAGCGGACGGTAATATAAGTCCGAATAGTCGCTTCGAAACAGCACAACGTCCCCAAACTGCAGCTGCCTGTGCTTTGCCTCGAAACGACGTACATGCTCCGGCGTTACCAGCGGACTCACGCCTTTCGACGCCTGATCCAGCAGGTCGCGAACGTCAACAACACACGCCTCGCCGCCAAACTGCCATGGTTCGATAGTCTCGGTGTAAGCCAGTCCCAATGGACCTGACTTTTCACGCTTCAGTTCCGGTCGGGCCACCGAATGAGGCGGTACGTCCAGCTGAGTACCCGTATTGCCGTCGATCAGCAACACATCCACGTGGTAAACAGAATTCGGTCCCGGTGCCCGTTCGTGAGTGATCTGAAATCTGGGAAACGGAGACGTCGGCCAGGTGCTCGGATACTCGGGCGAAACCAGCAGCGAATGATCGATAAAACGCGGACTCGCCACTGACGCCTCAGCGGACTTCTCGCCACCGTGATCCGACTGAACCTGGCCAGATCGATCTTCGTCAAGTACGTTTGCCGAATACGCTGCTGATGCCCACATGCTGCTGACCAGCATGATAATCATCGTCAGGCCGGGCCGCAGTATATTGATGGCAGACCAGTTGTTCGCGGGTGGCGAAGAGCCGTCTGCAAACATGGCGGCAGACCTGGTGAGATTTCGATGTTTACCCCTGACAGCAAAATTAAACGGCATCGTCATCTCCATGAATTCTGGTAACTCGGTTACAGGTATTTAAGCCAGAGTCAATCCTGTCTTCTCCGCCACAATCATCAGCTTTTCGACGACGTCCGCCGGCAGATCGATACCATGACTCAGTGCATGACGTCGACGCTCCCATTCCATTTCTCCCGGCACAAAAATTCGGTCGGAGCCATCTGCTTTGGGGGCAGCATGCAGTTCATCAATCAGCCCGTCGATTCGATTCAGAAATTCCTCTTCCCGGGCAATCGTATTGACATCGATCACAATGAATCCCGCGTTGTGAAAAGATGGTTTGGAAGGCTCATCAAAGATCCAGCTGCCAACCGTCCACGTCATCGCGCCACCGGTGACGGCCCCTGCCAGAATTTCGGCCAGCATTCCCAGACCATAGCCTTTATGGCCTGCCATCGCGGCGAGAGCAGCTGACTGAGGATACAAACTGCCATCCGTCGTTGGGCGGCCATCCGGACCGATCAGCCATGTCGGCGGAATCGCCTGGCCTCGCTGATGAGCGGCATAAACCTTGCCGCCAGCTACCGCCGCCGTTGCCATATCCAGCAAAATCGGATCGTGGCGTTTTGCCGGAACCGAGTAAGCCAGCGGATTGCTTCCCAGAACAGCGGTGCGGGAATTCGGAGCAGCCACGCTGGGGATATCGTTACCCATCACGATACCAATGAAACCCTGCCGAGCAGCCGCGGCAGCAAAACACCCGGCCGCTCCGATGTGAGCCGTGTTCTTCAGGCCGACATAGGCAATTCCCGTATTTTTTGCTTTGGAAATCCCCAGTTCAATGGCATAACGACCTCCCACCTGACCCAGTGAATGGTCACCATCAACAATTGCCCAGCCCGGCCCCTGTCGGTCAATTCGAGGTACTCCCTTAACCTTCCAGCCACCGCCTTCCAGACGTCTCATGTAGCCCGCCAGCAATTTCGTACCGTGAGTGAACACGCCCCAGGTGTCTGTCATCACCAGTGCATCGGCCGTCGTCTTCGCATCAATCGCCGAAACACCAATACCGGTGAGTGCCCTCTCGCAGAACTCCTGAAGATCCGCCGCCAGAACTTTCATCCGAATAGACTCCCACGACCATAGAAGGAACTGTTGATTTTGTTGGCTGTATCCCTGATAACACCGATATCTGCTGAAGGCACGCTGCCCAGCGAAGCCGGAATCAGGGATTCACGATGTTGGGTAAGGGCTCGCCGCGGACTGACTTTGCAACGATCTGAGCGACTGTCTCCCGCAGCTTGCGCACGGCTTTTTCACTGCAGGATGCCACATGAGACGCCACAATGACCTGATCCATTTTCAGCAGCGGGCTGTCCGTCGGAATTGGCTCCGGATCAAAGACATCCAGCGCCGCCATTCCAATATGACCCGATGTCAGTCCGTCGACCATTGCCTGAGAATCAATCAGATCACCTCGAGCCACATTGATCAGAATCACTCCACGCTTCATTGCCTGTAAAGATTTATGGTTGATGATTCGGCGAGTATTCGCATTGCTGGGACAATGCAGCGACACCACATCGCTTTCTGCAAACAGCTGATCCGGCTGAACGGGAGTTGCCCCAAGTTCGGCAACCTGCTCCGCTGACAACGCCGGATCAAAGACAACGACGCGACAGCGAAACGGCAGAAGACGACGGACAACTTCTCTGCCAATCCGACCGCAGCCAATTAGCCCAATGGTCAGGTCCCGAAGAGTTTTCATGCCTGACAGAGGCACAGAAAGTTTCCACTGACCCGAACGAACACACAGTGAGTTGGTCTGCACCTGACGGGTTGACGCGAGTATGAATGCGAGTGTCTGGTCGGCCACTTCGTCAATACAGTAATCGGGCACGTTGCAGACCGGAATGCCTCGACTGCGAGCAGCAGCCAGATCAACATTGTCGACCCCGATTCCGTAACGCACAATGACTTTGGCCTTCTGCATGGCCGCAATCACATCGCTGTTCACGGGAGCAAACTGTGTAATCACATGATCGGCACCGGATACCAGAGGCACCAGCTCTGCAGCAGGCCTCTTCTCCTTCAACGCGGTGATCGTACAACCCAGCGGCTCCAGAATGGATTGCTCAATATTCAGTGAATCAAAGGAATAATCCGTGACAGCCACTTGTGGCATTCAGGCGACCTTCCAGCAACAGAGAGCTCTTTGCGAAAGCATTTCCACAGTGAATTCACCGTGAATTCGCATAGTAATAGTTGAAACTCATACTGCTCAGACCATTCACTCTGAGCATCAGTCCATCGGTAATCTATTGTCTCTCTGCATGTCCGTCCATGATGGCGGCTGACTGGCCGGAAGTGGAACTAAAAAATGAACTTGAAAATTTGCTCTTGGCAAGTTGCCGGTAATTGTTAACATCCTCGTTGTGTTGTAGCACTACACGACATGCGATCCATGGAAAATGGTGGGGAGGACTTTTCGATGCTGGTCATTCGACGACGTGAAGGCGAAGAAATCATTATCAACGAAACAACTCGAATTCGGGTGCTCAAACTGAATTCGGGCAACTGTCAGATCGGAATCGAGGCACCGCAGACGGAACATATTCGTCGCGGTGAACTGCAGCCACGCGAGGAAGAACTACTGGTCAGGACGGCCCTGGCTCTGGAGCTGGGGGAATGACGCCATCCCGGGGCAGTTCAGAAGGTCGTTCAGCGTCCACGATTGGAGCCACTCTGCAAAGGCTGCGCAAGGCCCGGGGGATCTCCCTGCGGGATCTTGCGCCGCGTGTGGGGATTCACTTCACACACTTGTCTCACATCGAAAATGGCCGACAGCCCTGCGGCCGGGATACACTGATTCGACTGGCCGAAGTCCTGGGCGCGGACCCGGATTTGCTCCTTTCCGAAGCAGGTCACCGGTCTCCGCCCTTCAGAATTCTCGGGCACATCGCCGCCGGTACACCTATTGATGCAGTCGAAGACATTGAGACCTTCGACCTGACAGAACATTTTGATCCTCGTGATCATTTTCTGCTTCGGGTTCGAGGCGACTCAATGATCCTCGACGGTATCAATGACGGTGACCTCGCCATCATCCGACATGCTCAAAAAGCCATCAGCGGTCAGACCGTCGTCGCGCTGGTCGATGGCGGCGAAGCCACTTTAAAACGGTATATCGAAAAAAATCGGCTGATCATCCTGCAGCCAGCCAATCGCCGCATGAGACCGCTCACACTCCCGCCCGGACGTGTCGAGATACGCGGAATTCTTGTCGGCATCCTGAGAACCGCCATTCGCTGATTCATTCAGCTGACCCCAAGCTTCTCAATCTTCTCAACAACATCAGGCACCAGCTCAAAATCCATTGCACCAAGATCCTCGTCCATATGCTGTGGATTGGTCGTACCTGTCAGCGGCAGCATTCCCACTTCCATGGCGAACCGAAAAACAATCTGCGCCGGCGTCTTCTTCATTCCAGCCGCCAGATCATGAATCAAACCGGATTTCAAAACCGCAGGATTCGCCGTCAAAAGTGAAAACCCCTGGTAAACAATGTCGTTCTCCGCACAAAATCGACGAACATCCCGATCCCAGAGCTGAGTGGCATAACAACGGTTCTGAACAAACCGAGGACGAACACGAGCACCTTCATAAAGTTCCAGCAGCTGGCCGGATGTCACATTACTGACACCCAGGATGCGAACTGTCCCCGCTTCGTACAATTCTTCCATCGCCTTCCATGCATCCCAGTCATCGCTTTTCAGCGATCCTCGCGATGATGGCCCATGGAGGATGTAGGAATCAATATGATCTGTCTGCAAATGCTCCAGAGAGCTTAATGCCGATTGCTTTACCTGATCGGAAACAGCCGCATCTGCCGCATAAGGAAGCCTTTGATCCTGACCGCTGCGAAACGTAAACTTAGTCTGCAGAAACAGGTCTTCTCGACGTGCAAGCCCCTGCTGAATGGCTGCCGCAACCGCGTTTCCAACGGCAGCTTCATAATAGTGGCGACGCTGATTGGCCGTATCGATACCTCGAAACCCTCTGTGGATCGCCAGTTCCGTCAGAGTCTGAGTGGATTCTTCTTTCCATGCAGTGCCATAAAGGATTCGAGGAACTTTAATTCCGTTGATCGATCGAACAGCTGCCGTCATGAGAGTCTCCTGTTCAAAATTTCGTTCGCGATGACCGAATGCGGCCCTGATGTTGATGAATCTGAACCGATTCAGCCTCATTTCGCCATAGTCAGCCCGTTTTCGTGGCATACACTGAGCGCAATTGGTGTAAAAGTCGTGGCGGCAGGTCGCAGTAAAAAATGCCGATGACGTTTACGGAACCGCACAACAGGGATGCTTGTTTCATGTCTTCAAACCTTTCTGATGCGTCTGGCAATTCCAGCAGGATTCGATCACGTATGCCTCGAAAAATGCTGGCTGCCACTTTCCTGCTGATGACGATCATTGCCCTGGCGCATATTTTCATCAGTGATCTCGATGATGCACTGGCCGTCGGTCTGGATGTCATCACCGTTGCCAGCCTGTTCGCCGGCCTGTTGATGATCGCCGCATGGGCCGGATGGTTTTTGATTTTCAGCGGATGGAAGTGGTGGGCTCGTCTGTGCAGCGCTGCCGTTCTCTTCGCCATCCCGGCCGGACTGTTCCTTCTGTTCAGACCAGTCAACGGCGGCGATGCAAATATCGTCCGATTTGAACCAGTTTGGGCCACGAAGCCACCAGCGCTGGAGACCAGTGTGCCGGATATCAAATCAAACGTAGATTTAGCCACTGAAACATCGTTCGACTTTCCGCGATTTCTCGGCCCCGGTCAAAATGGCGTAGTAACAACCGGAATCCGTATTGACGCAGAGAACTTCAGCAAGGCCTCTGTATTGTGGAAACAGCCCGTTGGACAGGGCTGGGCTGGCTTTGTGGCTGTCAATGGATTCGCCGTCACCATGGAACAGCGAGGAGACAAAGAATGTGTCACGTGCTGCCGAATCGATACCGGCGAACTGCAGTGGATCTATCAGCATGCTGCCCGGCACAAAGATGCAATGAATCTCGGCCGAGTCGGACCGCGGTCAACTCCCACAATTCACGATGGAAAAGTTTACGCCGTTGGGGCGGTGGGAAACTTCGTCTGTCTTAATGGAGCGGACGGCACCGTGGTCTGGCAGCAGAATCTGAATCCGCTGCTTGGGATCGAACTGACAGAAGGAACCGATGCGGATGGATTTACGTTTCAGCACGAAAAAAACACGACTCTGTCGTGGGCGCGCGCTGCATCGCCACTGATCGTCAATGATACGGTTATCATTCCCGGTGGCGGTCCCGCGCAGGGTGAAAAACACACTCTTCTTGCCTTCGATCTGGCAACCGGTGAACTGCGGTGGAAGGGCGGATCCGAGATGATCGCATACGGTTCGCCTGTTCTTGCGACTGTCGCCGGTCGGGAGCAGATCATGCTGGTGACTGAAAACAAAATCATGAGTTTCGATCCGGCTAACGGAAATGTCCTGTGGGAGCATCCTCGTCCGGGCCAGAGTGACGGAGCTGCCAACACGTCGCAGGTAACGGTCGTTTCCCAAAATCAGTTACTGACCTCAAAAGGCTATCCCGACGGCGGCGGCGAACTCCTGGAACTGTCCGATGACGGCGGGAAACTGACTGTTCGCTCCGTCTGGAAGAATCCGGCCGTTTTGAAAACGAAGCTCACCAGTCCGGTAATACACGACGGACACGCCTTTTCGTTTTCGAATGGATTTCTTGAATGCACGAACCTTGCCGACGGCCAGCGGCTCTGGAAACGCCGAGGACGTTTCGGACATGGTCAGATGCTTCTGGTGGATCAGATGTTGCTGGTGCACAGTGAAGAGGGTGTGCTGTATCTGGTGGAAGCGAGCACGAAGGACTACAACGAACTGGGATCTCTGCCCACGGTCAGCGGAGTCTGCTGGAACACGCTGTGTCTGTACGGGTCCAAACTCCTGGTCCGAAGCGAACTGGAGGCCGCCTGCGTTCAGCTTCCTGCTGTTGAAGATTCTCAGGTGGCTCAGCACTGATCTCCGGCACGTTCCTTCAGTCCTGAAAAAAGAAAAGCCCGGCTTATTCAAAGCCGGGCTTTCCCATTTGCGAATTCGCCGTCAGCAATCTGCAGGCTGTTCTGCTTTGCAGATCACTACAAGCATTCGATCAGATTTCAAAGTCTTCTTCACCCTGACTGGCAGCGCCAAAGGATGCTCGAAGAGCTTCCGCCTGAGCTTTCACGGTCGCGTCCGGGCCCGTCAGTTTCAGAAAGTAGACGCCCTTGCCCTCAAGCTCCACGACCACGCCAAGCATCCGGAATCCCGGAGCAGGCTGAGTCTGTCGCAACACAGGTGGTCCTTTGGGTTTCTGGTAGGTGCCTGTAATATCAGCAATGTAATAGGTGTTATCACCGGCTTTGCCTTTTTTAATGGCAGACATGCGTCCTTCCTGGGAAAACTGACCAACCCATCGAGCCAGATTATCGGCGACCGGACCACCACCGCCGGGGAAGCTGGAAACCGTCAGTTCGCCCGCTTCCTTATCGCCTTCTGCTTTCGGAATTTCATAAGTTGCGAGCCGCATTGTGGAGGGATTATTGAGCTGCTTCCACGTTTTGGGCATTTTCAGAGTCAGATCCTTGAGCTTTACTTCAACGGTTTCATTTTCGGTCTTTGCCTTTTCATCAGCGTGGACGAAGCCACATTGCATTGAGCCGGGCAAGCATGGAACTGCAAATGCGGCCACAAGGGTGGCCACTCGGAAACCGCGATGCATAGTGAAAATCCTTTGAACCTGACGAGACGCTGAAGTTGTTCCAGCGAGGAAACTGACGAAATCACTGCTTTGACCTCCCATCAACGGAAAAATGGCGGGAGTGTGCCGAACATTGTTCGCAAATCCCTGTCAAATTTCAAATGCCACTTTGTGATGTCCGGGACTTGCGAAGGGAAAACACATCGGTTACCGTCTCCCTCCCTGAAAGTTCTGTGTCATCTCTGCAAAAATGCGAGCGACAGGAACGAATGCGCTTATCACGTTCAGCGTGATGCCGCATTTGTTACACAGAGCGAGTGGGAACACTGGTAAATCCAAATCCTGCCGATCGCCAAAAAGCGGAGAAATCAGGATTTTTTCAGGGAACAGCATTGCCGGAGTGGCGGAATGGCAGACGCGCTGGATTCAAAATCCAGTTAGAGTAACATCTAGTGCGGGTTCGACCCCCGCCTCCGGTATTTGAAAAATGAAGAGAAGTTAGTCGTTTGACTGTTTTGTCTTCGCGGTATTCCGATCTGTTTGTGGCCTGAATGGATTCCAGTCACAGTACCAGGGTCCGGCTGGAAAGCCGGACGTACGTCAGCCTTTCCAGGCTGACTTGTCGCGGGTGATCTGTTCGAAAATTGGACCTGCACCCGGTACAACTTAGTAAACGGGAATACGGTCCAACAAACTGCTCAACGTAGTCAGCCGGTAGTGGCGGAGTTTCCTGGTGACTGCACGTCCGCCTTCTGTTCGAACTTGTAAGCAATCCTTAGAAGTTGCAGCCTCCGGCAATTCTCCCTTGGCAAAGATCGCTTTGAGATGCAGCGTCACGTTCTGTGGCGTGGATGCGTTGGAGGAGTTGGAGGAGTTGTTCGCCGGTTTCGAACAGGGGCGTTTTGACCGCGGATTTCGCGGATGAATCGCAGTTGGGTTTGTTGTGTTTATCCGCGTCATCCGCGAAATCCGCGGTTACATGATTTGCCGCTACTTCAAATGCACGCCACAGAGAACTGACAGGGTCGGGGCCAAATTGATTCTCCTGCTGCAACTTCTTTTCCAGTTCCACGTCCGGCAGTGAAGTCAATCGCCTTGTAATCCCGAACAATCCAGCCGCAAGAAACAAGCTGCGAGTCAATCTGCTGGCGGGCGACTTGTTCGGGATTGAGGTCAGACATACGCTGGAATTGCTGAAGACCAATTCGAATTCGAGTGGTATTGGCTCTTCTAAACGAACGGGACGCCCACGGGCCAACGTTTGCATCACCTAAGCCAGCACAGTTTATCACTGAAACGGTTTGACGCCACGCAAAGACAATCACGATTGCGAAACGATCGCAAAGGTCGATAAATTCTGCCGGTTTTGTGGCGTCGATGACAGTAACGGGTCCGGCTGGAAAGCCGGACGTACGTCAGCCTTTCCAGGCTGACTTCCGGGTGCTGGCTGAAAAGCCGGACTTCGCTCATGAACCGTAAAGTTCGTCGATGACCTGTCCGCTGGCAAGTTGCATGGGGCGTCCGAACTGGTCTCGAAGTTCCGACGTCGCAGCTAAGCCCATCGCTTCAAACAAGGTCGTTCCAAGATCATCGGGTGAATATGATCGCGTTGCCGGATAAGCTCCGATCGCATCCGATCGACCGATGACCTGGCCATGTTGTACACCAGCGCCGGCAAACAGAGCTGTATACACATGAGCCCAGTGATTGCGTCCGGCAAACTGAGCACCGGGCAACGTCGAAATCGCCGGCGTGCGACCAAACTCACCCGTCATTACAATCATTGTTTCCTCAAGTAGCCCCGATTCACTAAGGTCATCCAGCAATGCAGATAGTGCCTGATCGAGTTTTGGCAATAACTCGTCACGCAGTCGGACGAAATTTTTCTCATGCGTGTCCCACGTCTGCACTGGCCCCATATTAGCCTGCACAATCTTTACGCCGGCCTGAACAAGACGCCGAGCCAGAAGCAGCGACTGACCAAAGGTGTGTCGACCATAGTTGTCGCGGAGGCGATCCGGTTCATTTTCAATCTGAAACGCCTGCGCCATCCTTCCGGACGTCAGCAGCGTGACGGCTGACTGATGGAGATCATCAAAAGACTCCGATTGCGGCAGCAGGCACTGCTGGCGATTCAATTCCAATTGTTTCAGCAGGCGCTGCCGCTGATTAACTCGTTCGATCGTAACGCCCGTCGGAAATTCGAGAGTCTCCTCACGAAACGCTTTCTGATTCGGATCACGGTTCACCTGCCATGGATCATGTCGTGGCGAAAGGAAGCCGCTGTTTTGTCCAGGCCACATTGTCGCTCCACCCGCCAGAATGCCGGGGAGTGCAACGCTATTGGGTATGCCATCATTGCGAGGTTGAACATAGTCACAGGCGGAACCATAAGAAGGCCAGTCGTGCCGCGACGCCGCATTGACGGCATCCCCTGGCAGTTGTCTTGGCATCACATGCCCGGTCAGCGCATAGTGCGTCGCCGGAAAGTGATTATTCTCTTTATGAGACATCGTCCTCACGAGCGCAAACTGCTTCGTGCGGCGAGCGAGTTTCGGCAGAAGCTCGCACACGTCCATGCCGGGAACTTCCGTGGCAATCGGTTGAAACTCACCTCGAATCTCGACGGGAGCCTCAGGTTTGAGATCAAAGGAATCATGCTGTGCCAATCCGCCCGGCAGATAGATCAAAATCACGGACTTTGCCCGGGGATTCGAAACGAGCTGCGTGGCAGACGCGGTCGTCGACAACAGCGGCCACCCAAACGCTGCGGCTCCGCTGCTGGTGAGCCAGTCCCGACGACTCAACATGAAACGCAGCGAACTCGATTGCCAGTTTGATGCCATAATTGACTCTCGGATTGATAAAACGATGAACGACGCAGGGAGAGTACGGAAACGACGCATACGTTGCCAGCGCCATCCTGCCACATGCCTCGTTTTCAAACCGCGGCTGCGTACTGTTATCTGGCAGGTTTGTCTGCCGGTTTGAAGGATTCGAAGACGTCGGCAAGAACTTTGTCGGCAAGTCGCCCAAGTTCCGCGAGGATGAGTGGCTCTGCTTCGGGCAGCAGAGGAGACATGTTGGGCTCATAACCTCCGAACTGATAAGAATCTGCCGTGCAGATATAGCCCAGACTGCCATTGGAATAGCCGACAACAATGGGTATTGCACGGTCCGCGATCGCCTCTTCGATTTGAAACCCGTATTCGACCATCGGTTCTCCCGGGATCGTCAGGAGCAGAAAATCGCCTACTCGCAGTGCCTGCATTTCACAGTTCAGTTTCTCCTTCTTTCCAGGCACTTCAATAATGCTGGAAGCGCACTTGAGCGGGTAAATGGTGCGACGTTTCTTCACTTCTTCCCGCACGGCTGCCCGATCGGATGCTCGCACAACCGCACAGCCCAGGCTGCGGCCCGTCCACTTGATATCCGCTTCATCGCCACAGCGGTATGGTTCACCGGGAAGGTTAGGCCGAATATCTCCGGCACATCCCTGGAGGAACATGGCACTGGTTTTCGGGCCGTACACCATTTCAACAAATGTCTGAGCTTCGCCAGGGAAATCCGCGCTGATTTTTGGGAAACCTGCCGGATATGGGGGAGTCAGCTTATCGCCCCATGTGAAAACACAGGGATGGCAGACAGCGTGCATCAGCACTCCCATCGGTTCCAGCGACTGACCATCATCAAATCTCAGCACACGAACGCGGTGGTCGCAGGGACCGTCCGGGTCGAGCCGAACGACGGCTCGTCCATTGATCACTTTTCTTCGATTGATGTTGAAATCAATCTGATCTTCACCATATCCGACCGTTACAGGTCGCATCTGTTTCGCAGCATCGGCGGCGGCCATCCCGATCTTCTTTGTCGTTTCCACACTCCATGCCGATTCATTCGACCAGCCCGGTCCCGAGTGATTGTGGGACGCCGCAATCATGATATTTTCACGGGGAGTTTCGGTATTGTCGGCCACGACCTCGCGCAGCGCATTTACCATGTCTGCCGGTGCGTTGATCAGATCGAGCGTCACGATTGCCGCTCTGGTGTCAGCATTGGCGAGAAGCAGAATTCCAGCCCTGATGGGATCCCGCACACCATTCGTTGGCCGCACATGACCGACAACAGGAGTATCCGGTGGAGGTGTAATATCCACCTTGGTCATCGCAGCTCGCAGATTTGACTCAACCGGGATTCGAAATGCCTCATCAGCGTTCAGAAAGCTGGCAGAAAGCGAGAGGATTACGACGACGGTCATCAAATAAAGCGGGGGTCGGCGATTCATGGTTTCCATCGTCTGATTCCTTGAAGAAGAGGGACGTTATGCCGTCAGCGACGCGAGAGCTTCTCAGCCCTGCACTGACTGATTAGCCGGGATCCTGAGCAGATTCAAGTCAGGTGGCGATTGCCCTGTCTGATCCGAATCATTCGCTGGCCGACTGTTGTACAGGCATGTTCGGCTGCTCGCCCACTGACCGGGAGGCAAATTCCGGGGTCAGTCACTCATCTTTCAGACACCTAAATTCGTGATTCTCTGCTCGCAATTCTCAAATTGCTGGTGCTATACTCTTCGTCCTCGCCCCTCACCACTTACCTTCTCCTCTTCAGGCATTGTGAACAATGAAGTGTGTTCCACGGTATCGCCTGGCTCCGTTGCAGTTAGCTCCGCTGCAGTTCGCAATGATGTTACTTCCGATCATTGTGCTCCAGACCGTAGTGCTTCAGGGCGTTACGAAAGCATCGTCAGATTCAGAGGAGCTGCTGACCGCAGAGCAGACTGAATTTTTTGAATCAAAGATTCGCCCGGTGCTCGTCGCACACTGTTATGAGTGTCACGCGGGCGATTCAAGTGTGCCGAAGGGGAATTTCCGTCTGGATCACCGGGCGAGCATTCGTCAGGGTGGTGATTCAGGTCCGGCCGTTGTTCCTGGCAAGACGAGCGAGAGCCTGCTGTTGAGTGCTCTGCGCTATGATGGTCTTGAAATGCCGCCTCAGGGAAAACTGCCTGAATCGGTGATTGATGATTTCGAACACTGGATACAGATGGGTGCACCTGATCCGAGAACTGATGCGGGAGTTCCAAAACGTTCGACAGAGGTCAATTATCAGAAGGGGCTGGAATTCTGGGCATTTCAAAAACCTGTTCGTCCAACGGTACCAGCTGTTGCAGACGTCAGCTGGCCCAACAATGATATTGATCGTTTTGTTCTGCATGCGCTGGAGCAGAAACAGCTAAAACCAGCACCGCCAGCCGATCGTCGAACTCTGATTCGCAGAGCCTGGTTTGATCTGACGGGTCTGCCACCGGAACCAAAGGTGGTTGAGGCGTTTGTGCTGGATTCGTCGGAGTCTGCTTTTGAGAAAGTGATTGACGATTTGCTCGCCTCGCCGCACTATGGCGAACGGTGGGCTCGCTACTGGCTGGATCTTGCACGATACGCAGAAGACCAGGCACACACGTTCAAGGCACGAGTTTATCCGCAGGGATATCTTTATCGCGACTGGGTCGTTCAGGCATTCAATGACGATATGCCCTACGATCAGTTTTTGCGTCTGCAGATCGCTGGTGAGCAGTTGGGGGGAGATCAGCCCTGGCGCCACAGAGCTGCCACTGGTCTGTTCGCACTGGGACCGGTTTACTATCAGGACAATGGCGAACAGGATAAGGCACTGGCGGATGAATGGGATGACCGCATCGATACGCTGATGCGTGGGACTCAGGCACTGACGGTTTCCTGTGCCCGATGTCATGACCACAAATACGATCCCATTTCGATGACCGACTACTATGGGCTCGCCGGGATTTTTGCAAGTTCTGAATACCGTGAACTCCCGTCCGTCTCTGACGATATGGTGCAGGCGCGTCGTGTGGCTGACCAGGCCGTACAGGATCAGCAGCTTCACATCAGCCGGCTGCTTACAGAACATGCTCCGGCCGCGAGACTGAAGCTCACCAGCAAAATTCCCGACTACATGCAGGCGGCGTACAGGATTCTGAAATCGCAGGCGAAGGGTGAGGGAAAACCGGAACGGAAGCGACTTGACAAAATTGCAAAGGATGCCGGATTGAATCGGGAGCTGCTGGAACGCTGGCTGGCGTGGCTCACTGAGGAATCCGGCTCCGGAGCCATTGGCAGCGATCGACCATATTTGAACGGCTGGCGGGAATTTCGAAAGAACAGCTCTGGTGCCGGTGTTGCCGAAGAAGGCAGCGATGTCGCGACCGACGCAGGATTGTCCGAGGTCGCCCGACAGCTGCAGAAGGACGTGGAACAACTCATCAGTGAACGTGGGACGCTGCTGAGTCAGTTCGGTGACAGCTATGCGTTTGTCTCGGCCGAGGATCGAGTGCAGGTCGAGCCGGGCGTAATTCCGCTCGGGAATCTGTTTGACGATCGCAAGGGGGCGTCACTGTCATCGGCTGTCACATCGGACCCATTCAAATCGTCCGCCACTGGCAACAGTCTCGGGGTTAACAGGGTCGTGCAGGGCTGGGGTCGCTCGACTCAGATCGCGGAAGGAATCCATTTTGACTTTACTTCACTGGGAAGTGATACCAGACAGCATGGTCAGATCACAAATGACGGCTGGTCTTCAGAAGGTGGTCTGCGAACGCTCGGGCAAAAGTGTGACGCTCATATCGGTCGAACTGAACAGGGCATTGGAATGCATGCCAACGCCCTGATTACGTTTGACCTTGAAGAAATCCGTCGCTCGGGACTGATACCTGCGGATCAGTCGATGGTGTTTCGAGTGGATCGGGCAGGAATCAATGATGATTCTTTTGGCAACGGTTCCAGTGTTCATATCGGAGTAATTTTGTCGAAGGCTCATCAGCGTTCGAATGTCTTCGATGCGGTGATCGCCGGATACCTCAATGGCAAGCCTGCGAAGATCGCAGAAAACGACAAGGTGTACTATTTTCAGGGCGTGACAAATCCACCCATTCTGTCGGACGGTCAATTCGTGTCGTTTGATGTTCCGATCGAAGCGACAGCCCGATATCTGACGATTGTTGTGACGGGCGCACAGCTTTCCGACTCAGAGAACACGATCAGCAGCGATCATGCCGTATTGTCTGGCGCGAGGATTGAGTACTCCGTAACGCCGTCGGATGAAGCCCGGCGAACAGCGGCTGTACCACTGAGTGAGCTGCCGGAGGCTGAACAGGCAAAGCGTCGCGTACAGGCGACGCTGTTGTCCGAGATGTTTGATGATCGCGGCGTGCTGGGACTGGCTCCCGATCAGATTGATTCGCTTCTGGAAGGCGAACCGGCATCGACACTCGCCTCTCTGAAGGACGAACTGAAACAGCGCGAGAAGACAGCTGCCGCCATCACGATCACAATGGCTCATTCTCTGATGGATGGAAGTGGACGCGATTTGAAAGTCTATCTGGCCGGTGATCCAAAGAAGCACGGAGACACTGCACCGCGAGCATTGCCTGCAATTCTCACATCAGGTGAGCGACGACCGTTTGCGTCAACGGGAAGTGGCCGGGCAGAACTGGCCGATGCATTAACTTCGCCGGAGAATCCGCTGACTGCCCGAGTGATGGCCAATCGTATCTGGGCCGGACATTTTGGATATGGCCTGGTGCGAACACTTGGGAATTTTGGCCAGCTGGGCGAACGGCCAAGCCATCCGGAACTGCTCGATTTTCTGGCAGTGGAGATGATGGAATCGGGCTGGTCACTCAAAAGACTGCATCGACAAATTCTGTTGTCCGCTGCCTGGCAGCAAAGCAGTACCGGAGACCCGGCTGGTCAGGAAACTGATCCGGAAAATCGGCTGTTGTGGCGAATGAATCGTCGTCGACTGGAAGTTGAACCGTGGCGGGATGCCGTGCTGTCCGTTTCAGGCCAGCTCAACGCTGACGTTGGTGGTCCGTCATCCGAGCTGAACGATAGTCATCGTCGACGTACGCTGTACGGTTACGTGAGTCGACATCGTCTGAACGATCTGCTGCGACTCTTTGATTTTCCGGATCCGAACATTACAGCCGGAGAACGCAGTGTGACGACAGTTCCGCTACAGCAGCTGTTTGTTCTGAACAGTGACTTTATGATTGCTCAGGCGAAGGCACTCGCATCGCGACTGGAGCGTGAAGCATCTACTGACGATGAACGAATCCAGCGTACCTATGCATTGCTTTATTGTCGGGAACCAGCAGATGACGAGCGGCATGCGGCGCTCGATTTTCTGGCTGGAACACACAGTGCAGCGGGTGATACGCTTTCACCGCTGGAGCAGTACTGTCTGGCGATGCTGGGCACAAACGAATTTGCCTACGTAGACTGAAACTCAGGTGAACTGAAAATTAGGAAACAGCAGATGGCCAGCAATATTAATCCGTATGTGTCGCGACGTGATGTACTTTCGAGAACTGCGGCCGGTTTTGGCATGGTCGGGCTTGCCGGTGTGTGTGCTGCAGAGCAGCAAACCGCAGCGATGCCGATATCTGCTGATCCACTCAGCCCGAAGCCTTCGCATTTCCCGGCTCGGGCGAAACACGTCATTTTTCTGTTTATGAATGGCGGACCGTCTCATGTGGACACATTTGATCCAAAGCCGGAGCTGAAGACTCAGGCAGGTAAGCCGGGACCGGGTGGAAACTACATGCCCTCTCCGTTTACCTTTAAACAGTACGGAGAAAGCGGTATCGAAGTCAGTGAACTGTATCCGCATGTCGGACGGTGTATTGACGACATTTGTGTTGTCCGTTCAATGTATACCAGCACCCCGAATCATGAGCCGGGGCTGTTCATGATGAATTCCGGAACGCAGCAGCCGATCCGTCCGTGTCTGGGGTCATGGCTGACCTACGGACTGGGAACAGAGAACCAGAATCTGCCGGGCTTTGTGGTGTTGTGTCCCGGCAAGCCGGTCGTCGGTCCGGCGTTATGGTCCAACAGTTTCCTGCCGGGCATTTTTCAGGGAACGCATGTCAATAATTCCAGCATTGACCCGGCCCGTGTGATTGGGCATCTGAAAAACTCGGCGGTCAGTACCGGTTCTCAGCGGCGACTGCTGGACCTGATGCAGAAAATGAATCACGACCATCTGCTGAAGCGTCCTCAGGACACTCAGCTGGAAGCTCGAATCCAGTCGCTGGAGATTGCCTACCGAATGCAGACAGATGCTCAGGAGGCATTTGACATCAGTCGTGAAACGGAGACGACTCGAAAGGGTTATGGAAGCGGTGAGTTTGCAGATGGCTGTCTGATCGCACGGCGACTTGTCGAGCGAGGGGTACGAATGGTCCAGTTATACTATGGAAGCGGACAGCCATGGGATGCCCATGGCGACATTATGGACCATCGCCGCGACGCACTGAAAAGCGATCAGCCCATTGCGGCGCTGATTCATGATCTGAAAGCTCGTGGTCTGTTCGATGAGACCCTGATTGTCTGGGGCGGAGAATTTGGTCGCACTCCCACAGCTCAGGGAGACACTGGCAGAAACCATCATGCAACAGGGTTCAGCATGTGGCTTGCCGGCGGTGGAATTCGCGGTGGAATGACTTACGGAGCGACTGACGATCTGGGTGTGAAGGCGATTGAGAATCGCATGAGCGTGCATGATCTGCATGCGACCATCCTGCATCTGATGGGGATCAATCACGAACAACTGACATTCCGTTATTCGGGGCGTGATTTCCGACTGACCGACGTCCATGGCAGCGTGGCTCATGCAGTGATTAGCTGAAATCCGCAGCACGAGACTGTGAGGAATCTGCTGCCAGCTTCAAAAACTGAAATTCGCGTTGTTACCTCTGTCGACTGACCTTCTGTGACTCTCATCGTCTATGGTTGTTCAGAAGATCAGCCACTGTCCGTGAAGGCCCCGTCCGATCAATGAAATCCATCAGTTTGACACTGCACGAAGGTCTGGTATCGACATCACGAGTACGCCGGCTTGTGTCAGAGCGAACTTCGGCAGATCTCAGCGACTGGGCAATTCTGGCATCTTTTGGCATTCTTGCAGCATTGTCATCAACTTTTCTGAACACCGGCATTCGGGGAATTCCGGGACAGGCGATTTTGCGAGTTGTCTTCCCCATTGCCATTGGATTGGCGCTGGTTCCACGTCGAGGAGCTGGAACGGTCATGGGGGGAACGGCATTCGTTTCGGGTGTGCTGTTGCGTGTTGTGGATCTTCAGAGCATGAAGGCCGAACCGATGGGGCTGGGGGCATTAACCAGTCTTGCCATGACAGGGCCGATCCTGGATCTGGCACTGCGAAAGACGAAAGGAGGCTGGCGGCAGTATGTGGCATTTGCGGTTGCCGGGCTGACAAGCAATGGGCTGGCGATGCTGGTTCGAGGGGCGGCGAAAGCCGTCGGATGGGAACATGCGGGAGGCAGGCCACTCGGTGAATGGCTGGCTCGCGCGTCAGTTTCCTATCTGGTCTGTGGGCTGGCAGCCGGTCTGATCAGTGGCATGATTCTGTTTGGACGTCCGAAAGCCGGTCGACACAACAATACCGGCGCGACTTCCGAGGTGCCTCATTGATTCTCATCGGGATCGACGATACAGACACGGTCGACACTCCGGGCACGAATCAGCTGGCAAAGCGGCTTGTGAGAACTCTGTCGGCTGAGTGGCGATGTATTCGAATTGTACGTCATCAGCTGCTGTATGATTCTCGCATTCCCTACACATCGAAAAACGGCTCCGCTTCGATTTTACTTGAGTCCAGGGACAGTGATGGTGCAGAACGGAATCATGATAGCGCTTTGAAAACAGACCATTTGACGGCAACCGTGATCCGGGAAATGAATGACTGGTTCGTTTCCGGCAGTGATCCGGGACTCTGTATCGCGAGCCGCGTATCTTCAGAAATCGCTGAATTTGGACGTCGATGCCAGAAGGAAATTGTCACGCAGAAGCTCGCGAGAGAGCTCGCAGCAGAGCATGGGCTGTTTCTTTGCGGACTGGGCGGAACCGAGGACGGAGTGGTCGGAGCGGTTGCAGCTGTGGGACTTGGCTTCGCTCAGAATGACGGTCGCATTGTGCAGCATGCCGAGTGGCCGGATGACTTATGTGATGTTGTCCCAGTCGAGACGCTTTGGTCGCGTGATGTTCATGTGTGGGACTACGACTTAATGAGCCGCACCGGCAACGTGAAGGAAATTCGGACGGGCATCGTGAATGTCGGTCGCCATCTGCGGCCAAACCTGAGATCAGGGAAAGCCGTACTTTTCGTTTCACGTGACAGGAATCAGCGGGAGTTCGAACACACGGATTCGGCTGACGAGGATACTGTGCAATGGATGGCACACAAGCTGACGTAAAGTGAATGTCACCGGCAGAGCCCGCGTTAAGTCGTCATTCGGCCGACTGATGAAATGCTCGGCGGCTTGCAAGTCGGTCCCTGGTGCGAGATACTCCCGACGATAAATTTCAGGGCCGAAAAACAGGAGTCACAAAATGTCAGATCGTACAAGTCGTCGTGCATTTCTTGGCAAAGCGAGTCTTGCAGCATCTGCATTTGCGGCACCCATGATTCTGCCGAGGCGTGTCTTTGGCGCGAATGACCGGATCACTGTCGCTTCGATTGGAGTGAGAAACCAGGGATCCGGAAACCTGAAGCGGTTTCTGGATGCAGGCGTGGATGTGGCTGCCGTCTGTGACGTCGATTCCAAAGTTGCGTCCGATGCTGCCGCAGTCGTGGCAAATCGAGGCCCAAAATGTCTGGTGGTTGAGGATTATCGTGAGCTGCTTGACCAGAAGGGCATCGATGCTGTTGTGATCACCACACCTGATCACTGGCACGCTCGAATGACCATTGATGCGTGCAATGCAGGCAAGGATGTGTACTGTGAAAAGCCGCTGACCCTGACTATTGCAGAAGGCCGGCGGATGGTGAACGCAGCGAGGAAGAATCAGCGGATTGTTCAGACCGGGTCTCAGCAGCGTTCGTCGGATGAGTTTCGCAAAGCCTGCATGCTTGTGAGAAACGGCTTCATTGGTGATGTGAAAGAGGTATTGGCCGGCATTCCTGACCCCAATCATCCCGGGCCAATCGGACCGGATGAGATGATACCATCCGAACTGAATTACGACCTGTGGCTGGGTCCTGCGCCGCTGCGGCCCTATAACAGCAAGCGAGTTCATTACAATTTCCGATTCTGGTGGGACTACTCGGGCGGACAGATGACAAACTTTGGCGCCCATCACCTCGATATCGCTCAGTGGGCGCTGGACATGGATTCCAGCGGGCCGATTGCAGCAGAAGGCACGGCCACATTTCATCCTCAAAAAGTTCATGAGGTTACAGAAACCTGCCGCATCACGTATACCTACGCCAATGGTACAAAATTGATACTTGGGCAGGGCCAGAAGGATATCCCGGAAGGCGTAACATTTATCGGCAGTCGTGGTCGCGTTGAAGTGACTCGCGGAAAGCTGAAGTCCGACCCGCCGGAACTTGCCACAACTCCCCTGGATTCATCCAGCCTGATTCAGCTCTATCGAAGCAGCGATCACACAAAGAATTTTCTTGACTGTATGCGCAGCCGCGAACTTCCCATTTGTGATGTTGAAACTGGTCACCGATCCGCGACTGTATGTCATCTTGCAGGCATTGTTGCCCGGCTGGGCCGACCGGTCCGGTGGGATCCGAAGACCGAGACGATGACTGGCGATGCTGAAGCACAGGCGATGACGGACCGCCAATACCGTTCGCCATGGACCCACAGCTGATCCGAAAGCGTAAAGCTCCCGGCTTTGTTCAGGCTGGATTCATGCGGCATTTGTTCAGGCGACAGCAGACATGTCCAAGCTCGGTAACCAGACATCCGAAACGCCTGTAAAATCGGGCGGCGGACACACCGCCATTTTGATTGGACTTGTGCTGGGAATTGTTCTGGGCATTGTGGCTCACAAAATTCGTCAAAGCGGCCCTGGGGGCGAGTCACTTGTTGCGGCGATGGTGAGTGTCGCCGAGCCGATCGGGAAACTGTTTTTGCGTCTGATGCAAATGGTCGTACTTCCGCTCGTCGTTTCGGCATTGTTTCTTGCAGTGGTTGACGTGGGAGATATGCGAAAGCTCGGGCGTATTGGCCTGACCACCCTGTTTTACACGGCCATTCTCTCCTTTTCTGCGGTACTGATCGGTATTACCCTGGTGAATATCATCAAACCAGGACTTGCCATTTCTGAAGAAACGCGGACCACTTTGTCAGAACAGTATATGGGGAAGGCGATTGACAGCGTAAAGAAGGCCGAGCAGGCCAAAACGCTGGGCCAGACACTTGTCGATATGCTGCCGGAGAACCCGATTCAGGAAATGGCCGGCGCTGTGGACGGATCCTCCAAAGGTAACGGAATGCTGGCTGTGATGGTGTTTGCGCTGATGTGCGGCATCGCAGCCACCATGAAGCTGGAACAGACCTCGGCGCTAACGGGAACGATGAGAGGACTTTATGAAATTTCGATGACAATTATCGGATGGGCACTGAAACTGGCACCACTGGGAGCTGGCTGCCTGGTATTCAGCGTTACGTCATCGATGGGGCTGGAGATTCTGAAAGCTCTGGCTGCGTTTATGGGTGTCGTGCTGGGAGGACTCGCAATACAGTTGATTGTGGTCTATTCCGTAGTGCTGAAGACGCTTGCAGGACGTTCGCCGGTGGCGTTTTTCAGAAATATTTCTGATGCCATGTTTGTGGCCTTCAGCACCTCGTCGTCCAGTGCAACACTTTCAACGTCACTCAAGGTCGCACAGGAACAGCTGCACCTTAAACCTGAAACTTCCAACTTTGTGCTGACAGTGGGCGCCACTGGCAATCAGAATGGCACTGCACTGTTTGAAGGGGTGGTGGTGCTGTTTCTTGCTCAGGTCTTTGGAGTTGACCTCAGTCCAGGCCAGCAATTCACTGTGGTCCTGATGGCGATACTTGCAGGCGTGGGGACTGCAGGAGTTCCTGGTGGTTCAATTCCGCTGATCATCGTAGTTCTCAAGTCCGTCGGAGTACCCGGAGATGGAATTGCCATTATTCTGGGAGTTGACCGACTGCTGGATATGTCCAGAACACTGATTAATGTTGTTGGTGATCTGGTGGTCGCCACATGTGTGAGCACATCAATGGGTGATCGGGATTCGTCGGCAGCGAGTCCAAACGTCGGCTAAGGAGTAACCGTCCACGAAACGCGGTGGTCAGCCCTCCTCAACCGCTAATACCATCAACGGTGACTCGGAATTGAACAGGAGGTAACTGAGGAAACGGAGATGAGCAGCCACTCAGCGCATTCCCAGTGTCTCCTCCGTTACCTCCTGTTTGAATCAAACAAAACGATCAGCGGTTACGAATTGCCGGAGCATGCATGTTTACTGGTAGATGCTGGACCATGAGTTGCAGTAGTTGCACTTTACTTTGCCGCTGGCGGTGAGTTCTGCAGTACTGTCCACAATAGCGCCGCAATTACTACACTTCCATGCTTCCTGGTTCTGCGGAATTTTGGCAATCAGATCAAACGCCCGGCCGCGTTCGGAATTTTCAGAACCGGCAGCGTCCTCCATCTGTGCTTCCATTTGTTTCGCCGTTCGTGAGAACATTCTGAAGACCCATGCGGAAGTCAGAAGTGAAGAACCCAGAATAAACAGAAAAGCAATTCCGAAGGCGACTGCCAGGATAATCAGAATGGCATTCATAATTCAATGACCCTGCAAAAATCGAATATCAGACGCCCTTACGGTCAGTTTGCAATTCCTTATTCTATCATCTCCGGTCATCTGTCGGCATTCCGACTTTCCTGAGCCCCAACTTCCGGGCGGGCAGGTCTGGACTTTCCTGTCACTGAGATGACAATTCTCGGAACGCCAGAATTACCTGAAGAGATCTCTCAGAGGCAAATTTCCAGGTTCTGGTGAGGATAGTCCTTCTGTCTTATGGAACAGACGAACACCAGAGAACAAAACGACGCATGGTTGCTGGACGGGCATTGCCGTAATACTCATGATTCCGGCTGCATGACATAGAACCAATAATTTGGACACTTAGCCGCGTCAGCCGGTTTTTTCAGGCAAAGAATACTTTCAGATCGAATCAGGAATGATGACTGCCCCTAAGGTTTGTGTACTGCGTGCTCCAGGCACGAACTGTGATATTGAAACTGCTCATGCGTTTGAACTGGCGGGTGCGACAGCTGACCGCCTTCATCTGTTTCGGCTGCTGGAGGATCCCTCGCTTTTACAGAGGTATCAGATTCTGTGTATCCCAGGCGGATTCAGTTATGGGGACGACCTGGGAGCTGGCGTGGTCTTTTCCCGGCAGCTGCGGGGTCAGCTGAACGACGCCATGCGTGAGTTTCTGACATCCGATAAGCTTGTTTTAGGGATCTGCAATGGATTTCAGACAATTCTGAAAGCCGGGCTGATCATGCGTCGCGGCATTGAAAATCCCGCGGAAAAGGCATGGGAAGATCAGTTCACACTGACATGGAACAGGAACGGGCGATATACCGATCGCTGGGTGCGTTTGAAGGTCGCCTCATCGAAAAGCGTGTTTCTGAAAGGCATCGACGAATTTGACGCACCGATGGCCCATGCAGAAGGGCGAATCGCCGTCCGGACACCTTCACTGCTGGAAGATCTTCGAGCACAGGAAGCGATCGCCCTGTGTTACTGGTCACCGCAGGCAGCCGTTCAAATGGCCACAACAGGCGATCCAACGAAAATTGAACTGCTGCCGGAACCGGAGAATCCCAACGGGTCCCTGGCCAATATTGCGGGGTTGAGTGATTCGACGGGGCGGGTTCTGGGACTGATGCCACATCCGGAGCGTTTTCTGTTCGCCACTCAGCATCCACAGTGGACAAGGCGAGGTTTACGGGGAGAAGGCGACGGCATCCAAATTTTTCGGAATGCCGTTCAGTACTTCGCTTAGGCGAGCGGCAGCTGAAAACATCCCCATCATCGAGGCAGACGGGAGGGCGAAGCTCCTGCTGAGCCGAGAGAAACACTCGGCAGACGGGAGGGCGAAGCTCCTGCTGAGCCGAGAGAAACACTCGGCAGATGGGAGGGCGAAGCTCCTGCTGAGGCAAAAAAAGCTCGGCTCGGCAGGAGCCTCGCCCTCCCGGGAAAGACGATTTTGCCGCTCGCCTTAGTTTGGTTGAGATGCCGGGAAGAGCGACGAGGTGACCTGTTCAGACAGGTTCATCCCGGCCAGGTCGCTTCAGGTTGTGAGGCTCACAGATCGGTCCATACATTTCGGGCCGACGGTCAGCCATGCGATCAATGAGATGTTTTCCGGGTACTCGCACCAGTCGTTTGGTTCGAGCCATATTCACATCGACCCTCGAGCGTATAACGCCAGCCGTGTCTGTATCATTCGAATCGAGCGTTACGCCGACGGGATTGCAGATTCGACTCTTGCCAATGAACCGAAACCCTCGTTCTGTTCCGATGCGGTTGACGGCGGCAAAGTAAACGCCGTTTTCCATGGCCCGACAGTTCACGGAAAACTGAGCCATGTATTCACCGCCTGGAGGCCAGTTGGTCGGCAATAAGATCAGATCGGCTCCTTTCAGAGCCAGCACGCGGGAGGCTTCCGGGAATCCGCCGTCGTAACAGATCAGCATTCCGATACGCACGCCGGCTGCTTCAAACACTTCGAATGGTCGATCTCCCGGTGTTGTAAATCGATCCACACCCAGCCAGGGAAGATGGACCTTTCGGTAACAGCCAATGACTCCGCTGGGACCAGCCAGAACGGCAACATTAAAAATCTGGTCGCCGACTTTCTCCAGCATTCCAAAAACCACGTGCGTGTTGAGTTCTGAGCAGAGTGCGGAGACGCGATCCGTTGTCGGCCCGGGGATTGATTCGGCAAACGGCATTGCTTCGTCAAGTGATTCGAAACAATATCCGGTTGTAAAGCACTCAGGAAAAACCGTAAGTCCAGTGCCCTGAGTCACTTCAGCACGTACGGTGGTTTCCAGCAATCGAAGATTGTCAGCAATATTCATCAGGCTGACGTCAGTTTGAATTCCGGCGATTTGCATGAGCGTTCCTGAATGGCACCTGTCGGTGGCCGAGTTGAAAGGGGTAAAACTACAGAGACCGAAATCCCTGGTCGAACGCGGTCAGACACAAGTGTGATTTTCGCAGCGTACAAACTGCGAAAACTGAAGTCCAATGGCTGCCGGGCGGCAAAAATGGCCGAATCAGGAACGTTCAGCGCTGAACAGTTTTGAAAGCTTTAGCGATGAAATCGATTCTACGGAATCTGACGGCGTCCGATGTCGATGAAATATGTGGTCGAGGTGAGCACGCCGAAAGGTGATGCTGCCACGGTGAGCGGCGAGGACCCTCCCCATTGATAACTGCTGAGCTAAGGTGAAAATCCGTGAAGACAACTGCAGGGCGATCCGGAATTTTGTTGTCACTAGTGGCAGCATGTGCCTCCAGTGCACTCTTCACTGGATGTCAGACCACGATAGGCGGTCAGACATTGCCATCTCCAAATTATTTGGATGACGATGTCCAGTACTTCCCACACGGTCCCGAATTCAAACTGACCAATCAGGTCGAAGCTGCTCGCAAATATCAGCTGGAACAGAGCCAGCTGAAGGCACAGCAGTAATCGTCGGCAGCCCGTCGCAGGACCGATGCCTTAAATGCAGCTGCTCTGCATCGCAATGCAGGATAGCATCACGCAGCGCATCTTTGCAGAAGTCCGCCTACGTCAAAACATGGCGCGACCGGTACCGACCAGGTATGTCGTATTGGGTATCGCAGATGTGTATGGCAGAGCGTTTCCTGACTCCTGAGGAATCGCCTGCTGTCGCAACGCTGCTCTTCCCGGCTCAATGCCACCGACCTGGCAGTGGCACGTGCTGACAAACGAAAAACATATAACAAACAAGAGGCATCGGAATCTTTGGTTCCGATGCCTTTTTTTGTTGCCCTTGTTCTGATGTTGACAGTCAGTAATAACATCCTATCCTGCACTCTCTCGAAGGAATGAAACTTTTTTGACGGCTGACAGCTGTGGGGCACAGCCAGAGGCGAACGAGGGAGCGAGCGACATGCCAACCGTGGGTGAGCGGATTCGTGAGATTCGCAAAAGTCGAAATCTGACACAGCGTGAACTTGCAGATCGGGTAGGAATCAATTTCACATATCTCAGCCGTGTAGAGAACGACCGTCTTGATGACGAACAAACTCCGCGGGAAGAAACGATCCAGAGGATCGCCAAAGCTCTTGATGCTGACGCGGATGAGTTGCTGCTGCTGGCCAAACGAATTCCGGACGCCTACCGTGATCGAATCCTGTCGCGTCCCGGGGTATTTCGAAAACTTCTGAACCTTTCCGATCATGCGCTTGAAGAACTGGTTCAGGCCATTGAGGAAAGGAAAAAACCTCGTTAACACCATCGTGCTGCTAACCAGCGATGACCATTTGATTCAGCACAGTCCGTTCCACGACGCCATTCATCAACACAACAGCATGGAGTGCGGTTGTCATGCGACGACATGATCTGACCAATATACGAACACGTTCCATCGACGCCGTTACGGGTCTGCGGATTCGTCAGTACGAACAGCTCACCGGAACTCCTGTGATGTTTCCAGTCCCGCTGGAAAAGATTGTGGAACGCATTCTGGGGTTGAGCTTTGACTGGACCGAAATTGACGAGTTGCCGGGCGAACAAATCCTTGCGGGGCTGATTCCCGAAGAACGGCGAATTGTGCTCAACGTTCGACATCTGGATCTCTTCAAACAAAAGCCCGGACTGGAGCGCAGCACAATTGGCCATGAAGCCGGACACTGGGATATTGATATCGATCGAACGAGCCTGCACCATCCTCGTCTGCCTGGATTTGAAATGCAGCGCAGCATTGTCCGTCGGCAGGCGGCGGACCGTCATGTACTGGTGGAGGTACTGAATCGGGCCGCAAGAGATGACCGGTATTTTGAATTGTATCGCCAGCTGACCTCCGGACAGGATTCCCCGGAAGTCCGAAGCGCTGTTGACCGGTATCAGTCGTCCCTGCTGATGCCGGACTGGCTGATCAGGGCGGCGGTCCGGGATCTGGATGTCACCTCGTGGCCGGCGCTCTACGAGCTTGCATCGCTTGCTCAGGTTAACATTTCCAACCTGATTACGCGACTTCGGCGTCTGAATATCATCTATCTGCCCGAAGGCTCCAAAGATTTGTATGCCGGGCGAGATGCATTTACGGGACAAAAGCATTTATTCTGATCCGCTGCTTTATGGTAGAATTCGCAAACCGGCTGGCAAGACAGCAATTGTAACCGGATCATCGAGCGGACCGGTGCTCGGCGGTATTCGAAGGAAATTTCCATGACTCGATGCACCAGAACCGTTGTTATCCTGATCCTCCTGCAGTTCACCGGGATCTCCATGGCGAAGGAGCCGATTGTCGTCAGGCTTTGGCCCGATAAAACGCCAGGCGACGTGGGCATTCAGGGTGAAGAAACCAGTCGGATTCACCAGTCCCCCATCGTTGGTCCTACCAAATTGATCACCAACGTCAGTCAGCCGACAATCACGGTGCGTCCTGCACCGGAAGATAACAACTCCGGAGCTGCCATGCTGATTTGCCCAGGCGGAGGTTATTGGGATCTGTTCTGGGATCTGGAGGGAGAAGAAGTTGCAGCGTGGCTGAATTCAATTGGAGTGACCGGAATCATCCTGAAGTATCGAGTTCCGCGGCGTCCGGGGGATGTTAAAGGAGAACCGCCACTGGGCCCTCTTCTTGATGCTCAGCGCGCCATGCGGATCGTGCGAGCCAGAGCGGCTGAATGGGGGATCAATCCCGGTCGAATTGGCATCATCGGTTTTTCGGCCGGCGGGCACCTGGCATTCGCGACAGCTACAGAATTCGAAACACAAACCTATACGCCGATTGATGAGCTGGACAAACTGAGCTGCCGGCCGGATTTTGCTGTAATGTGTTACTCGGGCTACCTGAAGGCCAAAGATGGTGACGGTTTGAGGCCTGGTCTTCGTATTCCAGGAAATACACCTCCGATTTTTCTAACTCACGCGACAGACGATAATGAAAAGCTGGGTGGATCAAATGCCGAGCACAGTGCCGTGATGTATCTGGCTTTGAAGCGAGCCGGAATACCAGTGGAACTGCACATTTACGCCACCGGAGACCACGATTTTGGTGTGCGACAGAATGAGAAACTGCCATCCAGCTGGACCGGTCTCTGTGTCAACTGGCTGCGCAGTCCGCAGGTCAGCATGCTTCCGAAATGAACGCGAATTGAGTCGAATGAGCCGGACAATCAAGCGCGGACTTCGCGCGACAAATTCGTTCCCGTATCGGTTGACGAGTCGTTCCAAAGGCCTGCATACTCGATCACTGCCACAATTCGTGTATATTCACATGCACTCGTGGCTTTAAAAAAGTCCATCGCAGTCCACTTCATTTGTCGTTGAACCAGTTTTTCGCCTTCGCAGGCTGTCTCATGGCAACACTCTGTAACAGACTGGTTTTCGCCTGGGTGATTTCCGCCTGCTTGCTGGTGGTCACGGCCGGATGCCAGCGTCAGGATACTGTTGCTGCCCCTTCTGGTGAAAAGACTTTGGATGATGCTGTCAAAGGAACAGTGGAGGCGAATCCGACAAACGCCCAGGACGAAAATGCAGCTGAGCCGTCCGTGCCGATGGTTCGCTGGGTGAAGGTCGATGATCTTCCAAACCCCATTGTGATTTACGATATGGTCTTCTGGGAGCCGGATGACACGGTCAGTCTTCGAAAACTCATTCGTGAACAGCGTCTTGTGCGTGGAAAGCGAGTTCTGGAAATTGGAACGGGTTCGGGGTTGCTGTCGCTCTGTTGCCTGAAGGCAGGGGCTTCGCGCGTTGTGGCAACAGACATCAATCCGAACGCCGTCAGGAATGCGATCTACAACGTCATGGATATGGGCTACGGAAGCCGCTTTGACTGTCGTCAGGTGCCTCGACGAGCTCCATCGGCATGGTCCGTCATCGAGCCTCAGGAAAAGTTCGATGTGATCGTGTCCAATCCACCCTGGGAAAATCAGAAACCGACAACAGTCGCCGATTTCGCATTGTACGATCCCGGGTTCGGACTCATGATCAGTCTGATGGAGGGTGTTAAGGATCATCTGAATCCCGGTGGTAGAATGTTGCTGGCCTATGGCTGCGTTAGTGCTGTTCGAAAAGTCGAAGAGCTGGCCAGGATTCACGATCTGAATGCTCGAATCATCGATGATCGCAAACTCGATGATCTTCCGGAGGTTTTTCTGCCCGGAATGCTGATTGAAATCACGATCCCGGTGGATGCATCTTCGGATCCATGATGAGAGGTCCTCTGTCCCAATACCCGGAAAGGGAGGGGCATGCGCGGGAGGGATTCTGGAAAACTTCCTCCCCCGGCGAAGCCGGGGGAGGTCGAGCGAGCGGCAGCGAGATCAGGAGGGGGATGGTGAACTGCGGGGCGAGCGTGTTTTTGGGACGGCGTTCAGTGCAACACGCAGCGGGCCCTCCCCCGGCCTTCGGCCGACCCCTCCCACTCCGCTTCGCTGCGCGGGAGGGGAGGTTAATGAAACCTCCTCCCCCGGCGAAGCCGGGGGAGGTCGAGCGAGCGGCAGCGAGATCGGGAGGGGGATGGGGAACTGCGGGACGCCGCTGTTATTGGGACGGCGCTCAGTACAACACGCGGCGGGCCCTCCCCCGGCCTTCGGCCGACCCCTCCCACTCCGCTTCGCTTCGCGGGAGGGGAGGTTAATGAAACCTCCTCCCCCGGCGAAGCCGGGGG